>JBKJMI010000016.1:0-32260 GCA_046596515.1 Chitinophagaceae bacterium
CCATAAATAAATAATTGAACGATCACTCGACCGCTATCATTGATCAATGATTTAAATGGCACCTCATAAACAGGAGGAATTCCTAATTCTTTAGTAAGGTCAATCTTCTGTGAGGTATCAGCAGAAAGAAAAAGTTTGTTTAAAATATTATAGATAGCTATTCCCCTGCGGTTGCCGGCATCTTTATTCCTTTCATAATTAAGCTGAATATTTCTGAGCATCTCATCCGCGATCGGCTTCAATGTTTCCGCCACCGACGCATAGGAATCAGCTACGTCAACACCATCTTCCAATCCATCCGATTTTTCCAGGTTCTTCACAAATGCTTTCATCAATACTACAGCGGGATCTTCCAGATCAGGATCATTACTGACAGGGAAACTGGCAAGGAAATTATCCAGTGTATTGAATCCCGCGCACATCTTAATCATCTTCCGGTATTTGTCAAAATGCAGGGATAATAAAAGGGAATCACCGTGATTATTGATCTTCTTCATCATAAGTGGATAGACTCCTTTTACAAAACTAGAAGTATAAATAGAACCATCACTGCTTACAGCCAGGTAATAAAGTTCTTCGGCGGTAAGGGCCTGTATAGAAGCAAAACGGACATCCTCATTTCTTTCAGTGTGAAGTCCGTTGATCACATTGATGAAATTATCTTTTGCTTTTTGCTCTAGTCTTTTTTGAAGGATATCAAATTCATAAGCGGTATCCTTATCAATGACACGGGCAAAATAGTCCATCCGGGTTTTTACCAGCAAACGAAAATATAGTACCGTATCATCCTTGGCGGCATCGATCTGTTCGAAATTTATTTTCTTATGAAGAATATTATCCAGGAAACAGAAATACTGCTGACCATCCTTACTTCTTGCAATTCGCACAATGGTCTTCACCAGCTCATCATCATTAATATTCCGGATTACAGAACCAAGTTTATTTCCGGCCTGCGCGTAATCGTATAATTCTTTGGGATTCCTTTTTGCTACCACCTTGATCAGGCTATCAGCAAAATAAACATCCGGATAGGCAGTCAGCGTTTGGAGATTTTTTGAAGGATTCAGCGCGCAATACTTCAGGATCATCCGGTCAAAACAACGTTGATAGCCCGCATTATTTCCAAAAATATTGGATGCCAATATGGCCAGTCCCGCATCATAACTCAGGTCGGCCACCACAGGTTCAATGGACGCATTATTCCTGTCAAGGCTCATGCATTGTTCATAAGCTATAATGATCGAAGGAAGGCTGGTATAGTTAACTTTTTTCTCTCCGGACCTTATTCTCCAGTTACTTCGAAAATAACGGAGCAGGTTCTCCAGTCCGAACAGATAATTCACCTTTAACCGATGATCGAAAACTTTATCAGATTCGATCATATATTGAATGGCGTCTACTTTTTTTGTGATAAAACGGGTCAGGATCTGATCGATATCTCCATCATTAGCAGGAGTAAATAGATTATCCGCCTTTCCATCGGAGTTTAAAATCCCTTTTTGTTCCTCATCAATTACCTCATGGTTCCGCAGGCGGCGAAACTCAGGCTTATAGCCCTGAGGGATCACCACAGTATCAGAAATACTTACACCCTGTGAAAAAGAATCAGTTAGGATGCCAGATAATATGAAAAGGATAAGATATCGCTTCAATGCTATCATAAAAATGCTGTTCAAAGGTAAAGAGCCTGACCGACATAGCCCCCTTATGACGGTCAAAAACGGGTAAAGATGTCCGGGGCCAACATATTAAGTTTCCATTAAGTCTGCGTAAAGAGCTTACCACAAATTGGACTGCCAGCCATTTTCAGCCTAGGTTTGCAAAAAATTAGTTGATGGAGAACCAAAAGACCGTGCTCAGAAAAATACTCATCGCAGATGATGAGCCGGACATATTGGAGATCCTTAAATATAATCTCTCCAACGAAGGCTATGAGGTGACCACAGCGAAAGATGGAGATGAAGCGCTGGAAAAAGCACGTCGCATGCTGCCTGATCTGATCATTCTGGATGTAATGATGCCTAAAAAAACAGGTGTGGAAGTATGTCAGCTTTTAAGAATGCAACCCGCTTTCCGCGAAACACTGATCATATTTCTAACCGCCGTAAATGATGAGGGCACACAGATCAGGGGTCTGGAAACAGGAGCAGATGATTATATCAGCAAGCCTATCAGTCCGAAATTATTACTAAGTCGTGTAAGTGCCTTATTTCGTCGTATAAACAAAACAGAGATCAGGATCCTGAAGATCGGGAACCTGACTGTGGACCCTGAGCGATTCATTGTATTAAAAGGTGAAGAAGAAATAATCCTTGCAAAAAAAGAATTTGAATTATTATATCTCCTGGCCCTGAAACCCGGAAGAGTATTTCTAAGGAATGAGATCCTTAACCAGGTATGGGGCAATGATGTGATCGTAGGCGATCGTACCATTGATGTGCATATCCGAAAGATCCGCCAGAAATTGGGGATCGATTGTATCACCACGGTAAAAGGCGTTGGTTATAAATTTGAGCTTTGACTGGAGGCTGCTTAACTTTAAACAGATCTAAAAAAACGCTTCTTGTTCTCAACTAAAAATCTTTCTCCGCGACAGTTATCTGCTTTTACGGCTATTGTACTGGCCATACCAGTGAGCATTTTAGTTTACCTGGTAGAACATAGCTGGCTATGGGCTGTTTCTGCTTTGCTGATTCTTTCATCGGGAGCCTTTCTGCTCATCTCTTTTATTCTTGAAAGATTCATTTACCGCAAGATCAAACTGGTTTATAAATTTATCAATCGCACAAAGGCCACGCGTAAGGAAGAAACCTATTATAAATATGTATTGCCACAGAAAAGTATTGATGAGGTAAGAGAAGATGTGGAAGCATGGGCCGAGGAAAATGAAAAAGAACTGGAGATCCTTCGTCATAACGAGCAGTTCAGAAAAGAATTTCTTCAAAACCTTTCTCACGAATTCAAAACGCCGGTATTTGCCCTGCAGGGATATATTGAAACTTTATTATCAGGCGCACTTGAGGATCCCGCTGTAAATAAAAGATTTTTAGAAAAGTCGGCAAAAAATGTGGATCGTCTTACGCATTTGCTGAATGATCTTGATCAGATATCAAAACTGGAAAGAGGAGAATTAACGCTTAACAAATCGAGTTTTGTTATTCAGGATTTGATAAAAGAGGTATTTGATTCCAAGGTTCCCAAATCAGATAATAATGAGATGCAGCTTTCACTAAAAAAAGGTTGCGAATCGCCGCTGCTTGTTTACGCTGATAAAGAAAAGATCAGACAGGTACTTACAAATCTTGTTGGTAATAGCATCAAATACGGAAAGAAGGGCGGACAGATCCTTGCCAGTGTTTACAATACCGACGGTAAACATATCCTGGTAGAAATAAGTGATGAAGGAATTGGTATTGGAGAAAAACATTTATCCAGAATATTCGAACGCTTTTATCGTACCGATGAGGGTCGTAGTCTGGATAAGGGCGGAAGCGGATTGGGACTTGCCATTTGCAAACATATTATTGAGGCCCATGGACAAACCATTCATGTGCGCAGTACGGAGAATGTGGGAACCACCGTTGGTTTTACGCTCGATTCCAGAAAAGATTAATACCAGGGTCTTCCTTCTGCCAGACTTTTTAAGAAATCAACCGCTTTATCACTCATTTTAATACTGCTGAAACTACCGTCTTTTTCCACGAGGATAAACTGACGACAAGAATCTGTTGAATAGCTAAATGAAAAATCACCCAACAATGTTCCCTTCTGATAAAAAAGAAGATTTCCATCCAACGGACATTTTATTGCGGGCTTCTTTTCTCCACTAATAAAATGCACTAACTCACTAATGGCTTTCGCATCAGTGGTATTCATGACTTTCTCGATCGAGTCTGTCATCACCCGGTTAAAGTTTATAGAAATGCTGTCGGCACCGGAAACGGCTTTTGCGGTTTCGGAAAGGGGACTGCTGCAGGAACTAATAAATCCTGCGAGGACCAGGCATATAAAAAGATTTTTCATTTGGCAAAGATGAAACAAAATTTAAAAAGCCACTCCTCTAACCCAACAAAAGGAGTGGCCGTTTGACTGCTTAAAACCTGCTAAAAAAACTTACCGGAGTGTACCGGCTACCAATGAGAAAGATGAAGAAGTAAAATTCGATTATTATTTTTTCCCTGCACCAATTCTTTTATTAAGTAACAATTAATGTTTTAAAGTCCCTGAAGAATCATATTCCTCCATGCGTAAGAATTTTCCGCTCTTCGAATAATAACTCCATTTCCCTGCAAAAAAGCCCTGATAATAATTACCCTCAGCTTTAATTCTACCGTCTTCATAATATTGCCTGGCCTCACCATTATATCTGCCCATACTGTCAAGAGGAAGAAGGGCCATTAGCTGACCATTACTGTAATATTCTCCATAAAATTTTCTCCGCATATCATACTTAGCTATAAGGATCTGTCTGATCGTATTTAAGGAATCTCGCATTATCTGGGTCACGATACTATCCTTTTTGTCTACATAATAATCACTCATCACATATTCCTTATTCCTGTATGGCTTAGTCCAGGAAGTGTCACTCTTTTTAATAATAGAGTCCAGCCATTGCTTTCTAATTTTCACCACCTCCTTGCCCGAATTTTTGGAATTACAGGAAAATAAAGGCCATATCAGGGTTATCAAAAAAAAATACTTCATACTTTATTTAAAGCTGGTCCAGTTCTTCCACCAGGTATCGCCAGGGCCTACTGCACCACGATAGCTTACTGATGTCATAGTCGCCAATTTGGGATGCGAAAAGCTTGCACCAGTAAGCAGGGGTGAACCCGTTACCGGAGTGTAATCCGGAGTACCGCTATTGTTAAATGCATCCGCCAGCTTCACATCTGAACAGTTTGGCAGAATGGAATTATTATAGGAAGCAGTATTAAACCAATTAGTCAGATCCGTAAGTGTCCATCCGGTTGGAGCGGTTGAACTTGCGCTATATTTTAAAGGCTGGGCGCAACCTGCAATAATATTGTTTTGGAAGAAAAGGTTTATAGTTTGATTAGCAACAGCAGGTGTTCCTGTAATGTTCACATCAGTAGGTGTACCAGTAGTAGCATCTATAAATAGACCTACAGGCCAGCCCATCATAACTGAGTTGAATATTGAAATTGCAGAGTTACGTCTGATCTGTGCGCCATTTCTGAAAAGAGAATTTCCAATATTTGAAGTCGTTGCACGGGGGCCGATCATGGTTATATTACTCCAAACCGCTTTGGTCTGAGGCTGTGTAACCGTCTGACCACTAGGGATGATCACTGCGATACCATTGGCATCATTATCACTTTCCCATCCATTAGAGCCAGAAACGTCTGCTACTGAGCTATCTCTCTGGCAAATCACGAACTGTACATTGCCGCTGAAACCATTATCAGAATCCTGCTCATCATCTAATCCCTTGTAAGTAATGAGATGATCACAGTTTACATTGCCTCCAAACCATTCGAACGAGTCGTCGTTGGCATAGGAAACTTGTACATAAGAAATTTTAGTTCCTTTTCCTACCGTGTACAAGGAAAGTCCGTTAAGTTCTTTATCAGGAAGAAAAGCGTATCCTGCATATTCAATTCTTACGTATTGCAAAACACCGGAATTATCATTATCGTCAGTTCCACCATATAAACCGAGGCCATCGCCATTATTAATACCACCTTCTGCTTCACCTAACCCTGAAGTTCCGTTATATGATGAATTGGTCCTCGCACGGCCAAGCAATACAATTCCGGCCCAGTCTCCACGCTGAGGAGAACTTTGATCCGAAGTGAATACAACTGGTTTGTCTACTGTGCCGTTTGCCATCAACTTGCATCCTCTGGTTATGATCAGTGCGCCTCTTGTATTCTTTTCGCCTACTATTTTTGTTCCTGGCTCAATGGTCAGCGTAGCACCATCAGTTACATATACCAGTCCGCGAAGCGTATAAGTATTAGTAGCCTTTAATGTTCTGTCCGTATTTATTTTACCGGAAAGAATGGTGCTCTCTGTGGTACCGCCACCGCCTGTGTTATTGTTGGTGTTTCCATCTATTTCAATTTTACGGCAGGCTGATCCCGTAAACATTGTGACAATTAAAATGATCCAAAGACTTCTCTTTTTCATATTGATTGATTGAGTATTTCTAGTTTTTATTTAAAATTATATCCGAAGGTTATTGTGAAAGTTGTTCCGAATTTTCTTTGAACGGCTAATGCATCTTTGCCCATTCCATATTTACCATCGTCATTGATATCATGATAAAAAATGGCTCTTTTGTTCAGGATGTCGCTGACATTTAATTTAAGCTCTCCTTTAGTCTTTAATATTTTTTTGGCGAACTGGTAATCCAATAATGGTCTTGGATTTTCCCAGATAGCTGGCACCTGGTCGTTGCCCACATAGGCGATACGCTTTCCAATGATGTTAAATAGTAAGGTGCTGCTGATCCCTTTTTTCTCCTGATCAAATTGAAGACCGGCATTCACCAGATATGGACTTTGTCCCTGCATAGGACGGTCGAGGCTGGTGGAAGCACTCCTCACCCTGTTATAGATATAAGATAAGTTAGAGGTAAAGGTGAAATTTTTAAGTGCAGAAGAAAAGTCAAGTCTTTTTCTCATTTCAAATTCTACTCCATAACCATTCGCATAATCGGCATTGAGATAATTAAAAGTATTGCTGGATCCAGCACCACTCTGATTAAAGTATAACTCTATAGGCTTTTGGAAATATTTATAAAAAACACCAAAGGTGAACAACTCTCCGGGACGCGGATAAATCTCGTAACGGAGGTCAGCATTTAACAACTGTGTCCTAACCAGATTGCGGTTACCCAATACAGTTGCACCTAATTCAAAATCATAGAATGCAAAATCGGATAACTCTCTGAATTCAGGTCGAACCACAGTTTTAGATCCCGCCAGGCGTATGTTGGTACGGCTGTTCAATTTGTATGTAAAATTGATTGCAGGAAGCAGGTCACCTTTTTCAGAATGCACAAAACGTGGATCGCTTTTTTTCATGCTGCCAACTACCTGATCAAAATATTCATAACGGGCTCCCCATACTACACGCAGCTTACTGGTTAGCATATTGTCGAACTGCAGGAAGCCGGCATTCATAATACTATTTGCGAGGTAGCGATATTGATTACCGATAAATTCATCGAAGCCAAGTTTCCCAGGGGCAAAATTAGATGAAGCGAAAAGCTGGTCTTCAGATAAAGTTTTTAAACTATTATCATAAAGCTTTACAAAGAAGGGACGAGTATCAAAAAGACGGTCCTTCACCTGTAAGAAATAGCCCATTTTCACGGATTGACTCTTTCCTCCAAGTATAAATGATTTGTTTATATCGCCGCCAGCTGTATAAATATAGTCAGACAGATTTCCATATAATATGCTGCCTGATTTCTGCGACTGCCCGGTAGAAATTCTTGCTTCAAAAGGTCCTACCTGGTTTGTTTGAATATACTCTACTCTTCTCTGTGAAGGAATATACTGATCCAAAATGTTGAAACTACCATACCATGTGAAGCGCGTCTTCAGCTTTGGTAAATAATGATCACCAGAAACCTGTGTATTGTAAAAAGTATTTGTCCGGAAACCCAGTTCTCTGGAACGAACATTATCAACACCACTGATATATTCAGTACCCGTACGAAGCGAAGTAAAATCAGTAGTATTTACATTTATGATATTGCGAACAGTGATCTTATTATTATTATTGAATTGCATAGCAAAATTCGCCATGCCACCCAGCAAAACATCCTGAGAATAACGGTCAGTATAATAAATGAAATCAGCAGTAGCCTTGTTATTTGCTATGGAGAAAAATGAATTTTTGAAATCCTGGTGGCGAAGGCTGCGGTTATAGTTTAGGGCGAAGCTCACTCCAAACTTCTTTCCGAATAATTTAGTATTGAGACCTCCACCAATCTGTAACGAAGTATTTGGACTGACAGCGATTTTATTTGCTGCCCAGTTGTTAGGAAATTTTTTTGCCCAGACTATTTTTTCATTGTCGCTGAGTTGATCAAAAGTTGATTTCAGCGGTATGCCGGAAGGAAGAGCCCTTGTTTTATTATCAAATCCCAACCAGTCAAGATTACTGCCTTTGTATTGGTAAAAATCTCTTCCTGCCACATTTGTATTGAAGCCTGTTCCTAATTGTACTGTCAGGAAATTCTGGGATGGAATATCCTTTGTATTCACCTGCACTAATCCACCACCCCATTCTCCTGGTAACTCCGGAATGAAAGCTTTGTTAATGGTAATATTATCAATAACAGCGGCTGGAAAAATATCAAATGAAAATGTCTTTCGGTCGGGCTCTGTACTGCTTAGCAAAATACCATTCAGCATGGCCTGGTTATAACGGTCACTTAGTCCCCGCACAATCAGGTATTTTCCGTCCTGCACCGAAGTACCCGGAACTCTTTTAAGGATTTCACTGGTAGTTCTGTCGGGTGCCCTGCGGATAGTTTCAGCAGATATGATCTGGGCGACTGTATTAGTATTCTTTTGAAAAGAGATCGCTGCATTCACCGTTTCCTTTCTCACTGAAGACTTAGCCGTTATGATCACATTCTCACCAGACTTAACTTTTATATTCAGTGTAAGGTTCAATTCATTCAACTGTCCGGCAATAACTTCTACATCAGTGATGGTTTTTGCTTCATATCCAATGGCAGATATTTCCAACTGGTATTTTTTTCCTGGTTCAAGGTTAAGAGAAAATCTTCCTTCCCCATCAGTTGTTGCTCCCATATTAGTACCAGAAATCTTTATAGATACAGAAGTAACGGGTTCGTTTTTTTCATTCAGCACCTTGCCGCTAAGCTTAATGGTTTGCGCCTGGGCCGCAATAAAAAAAATGGTTGAAAATAATAATGAGAAGATGGTCCTTTTCCCTGCCTGCATGATCTGTTGATTTGTGGCAAAGGAAGCATCGCAAGGTTAACCGGCAGTTACGGGCAGGTTAAGCAATTATGACCTCAATGTTAAGCGAATATTACCGACTAAAATCTGAACTGCAGACGGCAGGTAAATACATTATCCCGAAGGTCTTTAGTATATCCCGTAAGTTGACTGTTATCATTCTTGATTATATCGTAATAAAACGTGATGCGGGTCTGAGAATTAAAATGATAGATATAACCGATTCCCCAGGTTTTAAATTTTATATCGGCAGAACTGAGACTGGTTCCAGACATCCCTATCTCATTTTCTTTGACTTTGATATTGGGATCGTACCAATCATATTTCAGCAGGAGCTGGTTTTTACGATTCACGATATTTTGTAAAAAATAAATGAATGCCCCATCAAAATGGCGAAGGTAAGTTGGCAGTGCAATGGGTAGTGTTCCCGGGTTAGTTGTAGAATTCGCCGTTCCAGGCTGAGTGCCCCACCAATATTCCGCTCTCATTTCAGTTTCACCCCATTTATGATGCCATTTGACTTGCATATCTGCTCCATAATAATGTCGAGGTGAGGAACGGCCATAATTTTTTTCAGAAGAATCGACTACAAAAGTTTTATTACCAAGATTATTCAGTCCACTACTGTACACATATTTCGTAGCGTTTTTCCACCCGCCTCTTAAAAGCGATAACCCACCAGAAACTTCCCATTTTTTTATACTGAAAGGTTTTATTGTAAAGCGGCTGATAAAATCTTTATGACTGTCAAAATCTGTTGTGCCCGATGCGCCCTGCCCGTTAAAAAATCCCATGTCCAGTTTGAAATGATAGAGTTTATTAGATTTTTTCAATGGGTCAAAACTTCCCATCACTCCCATATCACGTTCTCCTGGCATAAGGATCTGTGACATTCTCCCTCTTTCAGGCGATTCACGAAAAGAAGATCCAAGATTGACCTCATAGCCAAAGGGGCGCGCGAAAAAACCTGCCGTTAAAGAGAAAACATTGTGATCGGTCTCATACAATCGGATAAACATATCCCTGACAATCACTCCTCGTTCTGTGGCATCGATCTGAAAAGTGAAGAGGGCCTTGGGCATGTTGTTTTTTGCAGTCAGCAGGTAATCGATCTTTACCCTTGCTCTGCGGAGCATAAAACGACTTCGGGAGAACTGGGAAAAATTCCCCCCTTCATAGCTTGCTGCCCCATCCGACTGTGCAACCTGGTATTGCGGTTGCATATAACCGGAAATCCTCAGGTTTTCAAATCGTTGTAAAACAGGTCTGATGGTATCTTTTAAATAAAGTGAAGTATCCAGATCGCTTAAGTATCGCTGAGAGATTCCCTCATTATAAATGCCTACGGAAAACAATAACAGAAATAGCCGGAAAGCAGACCTGAGCATAACGTCCTGATTTTGGAGATAAGTCAAAAGTAGAACTCCATGTTATTAAATCGTTACCCTAACTTTATTTCTATATTAATAAATCATTAATTCTCCCTTCCTGGCCTGACCCTGCCGATCCAACCCGGTATTTTCGTAAAACCTCCCGACTCTAAAGGGATAAAATTTTTAACCATGGCACTTAACTCTTTCCTGAAGATCTTCATGCCGAAGAACAATCTATTCTATGACCTTTTTGAAAAAGTGGCAGCCAATGCAGCCAAAATGGGCAGCCTGCTAAGAGATGAAGTGGCTGAACCGGATTTTGATAAAAGGGCCGCTATAATCGTAAAATTAGAGGACCTCGAACATGCAAATGATGAACTGACCCATAACCTGTTTACTGAACTGGGTAGAAATTTCATAACTCCATTCGACCGTGAAGACATACATTATCTGGCTACCTCTTTGGATGATGTGGCCGATTATATTTATGCTGCAGGCAAAAAGATCAACTTTTATAAAGTAAATCCGAATGATCCTGGAATGCAGAAATTCTCTGAGCTGATCGAACAAGCAGCAAATCAGTTACAAATAGCGGTGGGCGAACTTCGCAACATGAAGAATATGCGTAAGATCACTGAAGCATTGGTAAAGATCAACAGCATCGAGAACCAGGCCGACGATATTCTTGATTTCAGTATAGAAAGACTATTCAATACTGAAGACGATGCAAAAGAGGTGATAAAGAAAAGAGATATCTACCAGGTAATGGAGATTGTTACCGATAAATGTGAGGACGCGAGCAATGTGATAGAGTCCATTATCATTAAATACGCATAAGCTGCCTTATGACAAGTTTTCTTATCACCGTTATTGTGCTGGCGCTGGTATTCGATTTTATCAACGGATTTCATGACGCCGCAAATTCGATAGCAACCGTAGTATCTACCAAAGTACTAACTCCTTTTCAGGCGGTAATCTGGGCTGCTGTTTTTAACTCCCTTGCCTTTTTCATTTTTAAAGATCATGGAGTTGCGGATACCGTTTCCAAGACCGTAAAAGCGGATCATATCATTGGCGGAAGTCACGTAATGATGAATGTGATCTTTTCAGGACTGATTGCCGCTATATGCTGGAACCTTTTGACATGGTGGTTAGGCATACCCTCTTCTTCTTCTCATACATTGATCGGAGGATTTGCGGGAGCTGCTATTGCCAGTGCGGGATTCGGTGCCATCAATATGCAGATAATCATTAAAACTGCGAGCTTTATTATCGCAGCGCCGCTGGTCGGTATGATCATGGCATTTATTATGTCGCTATGGTTCCTGAGTTCGTTTAAAACGGGCTGGACCTCCAAGATATTTTCAGTGGCTGTTTTGATTTTTGTGGTTTGGTTTCTTAATCATAATCTGGTAACCAGCGCGGAATCTCTGAAAGGAAAAACGCATTACGATTCTTATATCATGCAGGTAATTTTTTATACCAAGAACTTTAAATGGATCCTGCTTTGTTTTATTCTATCTGTGATGGCAGTATTTGCTCTTTTTCTAAGTCATCTGAATGCGCATAAGGCCCATGTATGGTTTAAAAAATTACAGTTGGTTTCCTCCGCCGCCTTTAGTATAGGTCATGGTGGTAATGATGCTCAAAAAGTAATGGGTATTATCTCGGCCGCATTAATAGCAGGAGGACAGATCACAGATATAGCTCATATGCCTAATTGGGTACCTATTGCCTGTTATACTGCTATTGGTCTGGGTACAATGAGCGGTGGTTGGAAGATCGTAAAGACCATGGGTACCAAGATCACTAAAGTAACTCCTTTTGAAGGTGTAGCTGCTGAAACTGCGGGTGCACTGACATTGTTTATAACAGAAGCATTAAAAATACCCGTAAGTACTACCCATACAATTACCGGAGCCATTATGGGTGTGGGTGCTACAAAAAGACTATCTGCAGTACGCTGGGGAGTAACTATTAACCTGATCTGGGCCTGGATCCTGACTATTCCGGTAAGCGCCTTGCTTGCTGCAGGTGTTTATAAAATTGTAACGCTGTTTTAATCCATACTTGCTCAAAAAGGAGGATTTTTGCCCCATGGCAAAAATCCTTGTTACCGGTGGTTGCGGATATATCGGTTCTCACACGATCGTGGATCTTATCGAACATGGTTATGAGGTGATTTCGGTAGATAATAATTCACGTTCAGGTGCCGAGGCGATGAATGGCATTGAACAGATCACCGGTAAAAAAATAAAGAATTATAAGGTCGATCTCTGTAATTACGATGACACATTTGCCATCTTCCAGGAGAATACTGACATTACCGGAATCATTCATTTTGCCGCCTATAAAGCCGTCGGCGAATCGGTAGAATTACCCCTTCTTTATTTTGAAAACAATCTTGTTTCCCTGATCAATCTGCTGAAATGCGTACAGGAATTCTCTATCCCGCATTTTGTTTTTTCTTCTTCCTGCACTGTTTATGGAAATCCTGAAAATGTCCCTGTTACAGAGCAAACTCCAATAAAATCTGCTGAATCTCCTTATGGTTCTACCAAACAAATGGGGGAAACCATCGTTGAGCAATTTGCGCATGCTGCCGGCACTCATTTTATTTTACTTCGTTATTTTAATCCGGTAGGTGCACATCCAACTATTCTAATCGGCGAAACGCCTGTAGGTAAACCTCAGAACCTGGTTCCTGCAATTACGCAAACAGCCATTGGATTATTACCGAAAATGTATGTACATGGTTCGGATTATCCTACCCGTGATGGATCCTGCGTTCGGGATTTTATTCATATATGTGATATAGCCGCTGCTCATACTCTTGCACTGGATTATTTGCAGGAAATGGAAGGAAAGGATCATATAAATATTTTTAATTTAGGCTCAGGCAATGGAGTTACTGTTCTTGAAGCCATACGAGCTTTTGAAAAAGTGAGCCAGGTAAATCTGAATTATGAGATGGGCCCCCGCCGTCCCGGAGATGTTGTGTCCATTTATGCAAATAATGATCTGGCCAGAAAAGAATTAAAATGGACCCCCGAGTTTAGTCTTGATGAAATGATGCTGACCGCCTGGAAATGGGAGCTGAAAAGAAAATCGGAGGACCAGCAGAACAGGATGATACCGGGACTGAATTAATACAGGTTGAGTGAGTTGAGAAAGTTGAGATGGTTTAGGTCTCAACTTTCTCAACTCTTCTCAACCTTCTCAACTTTCCCTTACTTTGCAGCAATTTTAAAACTATGCTTAAAGAGGTTATTTCAACAGGTAATAAAGATACACGAAGTGGATTCGGAGATGGTATCGCTGAACTGGGCAGAACCCATCCCAATGTGGTTGCGCTTACGGCCGACCTGGCAGGTTCATTGAAACTGAACCAATTCATGAAAGAATTTCCTGATCGATTTATACAGGTAGGAATTGCTGAAGCCAATATGATGGGTATTGCCGCAGGACTTACGATTGGAGGAAAGATTCCTTTTACTACTACGTTTGCAAATTTTTCAACCGGTCGTGTATATGATCAGATACGGCAGTCAATCGCTTACAGCGGTAAAAATGTAAAGATCTGTGCTTCTCATGCGGGTGTTACATTAGGAGAAGATGGCGCCACGCACCAGATATTAGAAGATATTGGAATGATGAAAATGCTTCCGGGCATGACGGTGATCGTTCCTTGTGATTATGCACAGACTAAAGCCGCTACCATCGCTATCGCGGATCATAAGGGTCCGGTTTATCTTCGTTTTGGAAGACCATCATGGCCTATGTTTACAAAGGCTGAAGATTTTGTTATTGGTAAGGCCCAATATTTTTCTGAAGGAACTGATGTCAGCATTTTCGCATGTGGCCACCTGGTATGGAATGCGATCCAGGCAGGAGCACAGTTAGAGGAAAAGGGATATAGCGTAGAGGTGATAAATATTCATACAGTCAAACCATTGGATGAAGAAGCGGTGATTAACTCCATCAAAAAAACAAAATGTGCCGTTACGGCCGAAGAACATAATATTATTGGAGGCATGGGCGATATGATCGCACAATGCGCAGCAAAACATTTTCCTGTTCCTTTTGAGTACGTTGGTACAAAAGATACTTTCGGTGAAAGCGGTACCCCTGCGCAATTGCTGAAAAAATATGGAATGGATGTTTCTGATATTGTAGATGCAGCTGAAAAGGTGATGAAGAGGAAATAAAGTTTGAGGTTGAGAGGTTGAGAGCCTTCGGCTTAGTTGAGTGAACGCCCAAATTATTTCGAATGTTCGCTCAACCCCTCTACTCCTCAACCCCTCAACCTTTCCTCGTATATTTACTCATTAAACATTTCCGTTCAAATCTTGTCAAAGACCAACAAAGCCCCCTATGTCATTGACCCTGATTAGTGATAGCGAATTGCTCGTACAGTTTCGTAACCCGCCTACACGGGAAAAAGCCTATACCTCCATCATCAGGAAATATCAGGAAAAACTTTACTGGCATATCAGACGCATGGTTGTTGAACATGATGATGCGAATGATGTATTACAGAATGTATTAATAAGAATTTGGAACGGGTTGGAGAACTTCCGGGAAGACAGTCAGCTTTACACCTGGCTTTACAGGGTGGCTACTAACGAATGCCTTACTTTTCTGGAACAGCAGAAGAAAAGATCAGCAGTTTCCCTCTCTGAAGTGGAAAGCGGATTGGAAAATAAAATAAGGGCCGACAAATATTTTGACCCTCAGAAACTGGAGTGGAAATTACAGCTAGCTATTCAGCAACTACCTGATAAACAGCGTATTGTTTTTGGTTTGCGCTATTATGATGAAATGCCTTATGAGCAAATGAGTCGGGTATTGGAGACAAGTGAAGGTGCCCTGAAGGCCAGCTATCATCATGCTGTTAAAAAAGTTGAGGACTATATCCTGAACCATTAAACTTTGGCAACTGAGAACCATCCAATTAAAGTAAAAACTCTGAGCAAAAGATTATGAACGAGAATAACCAAATACAGAAAGAACTGGCTGAACTGAACAGCCTCCTGGCCAACACTGGTCGGGAACAGGTTTATTCTGTGCCTGCTGGTTATTTTGATACCCTGGCCGAAACGATTTTAAAAAGGATCAGGGCCGGAAATATGGAAATCGCATCTGATGAGATCGCTACCCTTTCTCCTCTTTTAAGTTCACTTAAAGCAGTGAATCCTTATTCAGTACCTGCTGGTTATTTTGATTCTCTAGAAAATTCTGTAGCAACAGGTGATTTCAAAAATGCAAATGAAGAATTAGCTTTTCTTTCTCCGTTGCTAAGTAGCCTGGATAAAACGACACCTTATTCTGTACCTGACGGTTATTTTGAAAATCTGCAGGTAAAACCAAAGGCAAGGGTGATCTCTATAACCCATACCCGTTGGTTCCGCATGGCCGCCGCCGCGATGATCACCGGTATTTTTGTGATGTCGGGTTTTTATATTTTTACCGGTCGCAGTATTGATAAGGCCCCGATGGCGAAATTCTCCCGCGACGTGAAAAAAATGAATGACACGCAAAAAGACAATCTTATTGAATTCATTGATGCGGGTCTTACCGGTAAGGAGCAAGCCCATAATAACAATGCGGAGATCAAAACAAACGAAATAAGAGCGCTTCTTCATGATATTCCTGCAGATGAGTTAAAAGATTTTCAGGAGCAGACAGAAGATATTACTGATGTATTAATGACCAATTAGTGTGGAATGAAAAAATGTGTGATCATATTATTGACCTTGATTAGTTTCCTTCCTGGAAGAAGTTTCGCGCAGGATAAACAACAGCAACCTGTGCAGGAGAACAAGATCCAGGAAAGAATGAGGGAATATATTCAGAACCGGCTTGGCCTATCCCGTAATGAAGCGGATAGGTTCACTCCTCTGTTTGTAAAATATTTTCGTGAGTTCGCTCAAACGCATCGCAGTTTCCGCGATGACCGACTGGTCCTTCAGCAAAAAATTATTGAACTACGCCTGCATTACCGCACTGAATTCCGCCAGGTAATGGATGAGCAAAGAGCCAATAAAGTATTTAAATACGAAGATGAGTTTCGGCAGGAGGCAGTCCGTATTCTGAAAGAGAATCGCCGTGATATTATGGACAAACCGATAAGAAGAGATAGAAGTATCTTATTAGATTAATCCAGGGATCGATCCGGGATCAACTCCAGACCGGCGTTTTAATATCGTGATAGAATAAAAATTTCCATTTCTCCTTATTCCCTTCTTCCCACCAGGCCCTTCTGTATTCCATCGCCTTTCTTCCATCTGCATCATATTTGGCTATAAAGCGATGTTTCATTTGTTGTAGTTGTGGCGCTTCATCTCCTCCAAAGAATATTGTTTCTCCTTCTTCCCTGATCCAGAATACCTGGTGAAAAGGAGAATGTGCCCCACTGACCCTGTATTCAATATAATCATCAATAAATCCATCCCCATTCAGCTTTATTACCTGTTTATTATCTTTGAGAAAATCCAGATCGCTGGTAACAAATGAAGGAAACCCTTTTTCATAAGCAAAATCAAGTTCTTTTTGCTGAATATAATAAGTGGCCTTAGGAAACCCCCCTATCCCCCCTGCATGATCTTTATGCAAATGACTAATTAAAATTTTTGTCACCTCCGAAGGATTGATATTTTGAGCCATCAGGTTCTGATGTATTTGCATCTTCCCCTGCTCATCAGAAAAACCAAGACCTGTATCTAGCAAAAGAATATCACGTGAAGTGATGACTAGAAAGGGTTGTATCTCCACCAGCAAACTACCCACAGGTCTTTTCAGCAGGTCATGCTCCTTCTCATCAAAAGGCACAAACAGTTTTGATTTATCAATAGTAAAACTCCCTTCTGATAACGGAATGATCTTCATTGTGATTACTCATTATTCATTACTCATTATTCAACCTTCAACTTTTTAAACTCCTCAACCCTCTCAACACGCTAAACTCTAACCTCTAACCCCTAACCTTATCGTAAAACCATCTGCCTGTCCGCATCCAATCTCAATAAAATAAAAAGCAACATCGTAAACGTAAGCAGCGAAGTACCTCCATAACTAATGAATGGAAGTGGTATTCCAATCACAGGAGCTAATCCTACGGTCATAGATATATTGATGAAAATATGAAAGAAGAAAACACTGGCTACACCATAGGCATAGGTTCGGCTGAAAACACTTCGTTGCCTTTCGGCAATGGTCACGATCCGGAATAATAAGACCAGGTAAAGTCCAAGCAAAACAAAACTTCCAAGAAAACCGAATCCCTCACCTACTGTACAAAAAATAAAATCAGTTCTTTGTTCCGGTACAAAATCATATCGGGTTTGCGTGGCCTTCAATATACCCTTTCCCCATAAACGACCGCTGCCAATAGCGATCTTGGATTGTCGCACATTATAACTGCTTTTACTTTCTTTTTTCTTTTTCGCTTCTTCTCTTTCTTCTTCTGTAGGTGCAGTACTTTCCGAATATGGATTATCCTTACCAAACAGATCATAGATCCTTTCTACCTGATGTGGTTGTAAAACATGCCCAAATACATAAGGCACGGCAAATCGCTGTATGCCTACGGACAGGGCCCAGATCAGAATCACCGTTATCATCACGCCTTTTTTCTTCCTTACCATTCGTCGCTGTAAATAAAGAAATAGTAAGGCAACTACAGTAAGGACAATTGCAAGTGTATCTGGTGCTATCAGAATAGAAGCGATCATCAGGGCCGCCAGTGCAAATCCGATAAGCAATACAGCAGCAGGAAGTCCTTCCCTGTACATCACAATGAAAAATGAAAAATAAACCAGCGATAGTCCGGTTTCATTCTGCATAAGTGCCAGCACCGCAGGCAGAAGAGAAATGGCAGCGGCAATAAGTTGTGATCGGGTCTTCGTAAAATTAGTGTCCGGTCTCGATAGATATTTTGCCAGAGCCAGCGCCACAAAGACCTTACAAAATTCTGCTGGTTGAAAATTAAATGCACCTAATTTGATAATGGACTCTGTTCCCTTGATCCTTGAGTGAAAAGGGAAAACCAGCAATAACAGAAATATCCCCAGTGCATAACCGAGATTGGCTGTGGCAGGAAAAAATTTACTATCTGTAAGAAGTATGAATAAAGCAAGCACGATTCCCGCCATGAAAAAATAAAACTGCTTACTGTAATCAGTTTTGAATCGAAGAAAACTCTGAAGAATGGGATCGCCTTCTTTATAGGTTGCCGCGAAAATAGCAATGACACCAATAGCAACAAGCAAAAAATAGATCCAGACCAGACTGCAGTCTATTCCTTTTGATATGGCGGGATCGCGTTGTGTCATGCCCGGCGGGATGGATCCGAATTTTTATAATTCTTCTTTTTATCTGGCAGGTTCATATCTGGCTTATCAATTTTCTTTTTATTGCCTGTATCTTTTACCGGACGACCTGTTTTTCCTTCCCTGACTTCTTCCTGTGAAGGGTTATCATCCGATTGCAGGGTATCTTTAATATTATTCAATTCTATTTCCAACTCGCGGGCTTGTTCCCTGCTTCTCTTCAGCGAATCCATTTTCCGCATTTCGATCACCATCAATGGCGGGATCAGATTGGTGTTTGACATTCTTTCTACTAATGGCATCCTGTTGGCGGCAATAGTATCATTTAGATATTTTTCAATCATCAGACTGGTAATAGGCGCTGCATAGGTTCCACCAAATCGTCCGCTATTTTCCACCACACACATGATGGCGATCTTTGGATTATCACGGGGAGCGAAGGCCGCAAAAAATGAGTGATTGGGTTGCTTCACCAATTCTCCTTTTATCACAGCGTAATTCTCTACCGTACCTGTTTTTCCGCATACAGTAATACCCGGCACCTGTGCACCTCTTCCTGTTCCGCTTTCCATTACACCCTGCATACCATCATGAACCGCTTCGAAAATACTGTCCGGAATATCGATAGGTACCAGTTTCTTTTTATACTTATCAAGCAATCCAAACTTGTCGCCACCTTCAATAGAGTCTACAATATGCGGAATGATATACCATCCTTTATTAGCGATATAGGCCATCTCATTTGCCACCTGCAATGGAGTGGCATTCACTTCTCCCTGTCCGATACTTACAGAACGGAAACTGCAGAAGTTCCAGTGACCGGGACCAAATCTTTTTGGGTTATTGAAATAATCTGGAGTAGGAATATTTCCACTTCTTTCTGTGGGTACATCCACTCCCAGTTTATGTCCCAAACCAAACGCATACATATATCGATCCCATGAACGCAGACTGCTATCCATGCTCGGATATTTTGGATTATTGATCACTCGTTGCATCACATTTGCGAAATAAGTATTGCAGGAATGAGTGATCGCCGTCTTCAGATAGAAGGTTCCCGGATCCAGGCACTTCATCGGCTTACCATTTCCGCAACCATAAAAAGCGCCGGAACAACTGAACGTAGTTGTAGTAGTGATCATTCCTTCATGTAATCCTACCAGGGCCTGTAATGTTTTGAAAGTTGAACCGGGAGAATAACTGGCATTCACCGCGCGATTAAGCAACGGCTTACGCGGATCAGAATAGAGTTCAGAAAAATGTTTTCTCCTTTCTGAACCTGTAAGGTAACCCGGATTATAAGTGGGGCTGCTCACCATACATATAATACCACCGGTCTTCGGATCAATGGCCACAATAGATCCAACTTTATCCTTCATGAGTTTTTCTCCAAACTGCTGAAGAGTGACATCAAGTGCTGTATAAAGATTAGAACCGGCTTTTGCGGGAACATCTAAATTACCCTTCTCATAAGATCCCTGTATTCGACTGAAATTATCTTTGATCAGGTATTGCGTTCCTCTTTCGCCCATCAATACTTTTTCATAACTGAACTCAAGGCCGGTCATACCTGCATAGTCTCCGCTTACATAACCATCTTCACTATGTCTTTTCAAATAATTAGTATCTACCTCGCCAAGATAGCCCACTATATTAGCACCTGCATCAAATGGATAAGAACGTATGGGTCTTTCCTGAATATAAAAAGCATTTTGAAAGCGCCAGAGATTTTCCTGGATACGAGCATATTTCTGTGCGGGAAGCGATGCCTCAAAAATCGATGGCTTCTGTGAACTATTCTTTATTATTGCGGTGACGATCCTCTTTTTAAATTCCGATGTGTCGATGTCCATCAAACGGCAGAAAAATGCCGTATCCATTCTTTTGGTTTGAGAAGGGGTTACCATCAGGTCATAGGCCAGTGTATTGGTCACTACGGCCTGCTTTTTTCTGTCAAGTACTAATCCACGCGGAGGATAAACCGTTTTTCTTAAAATGGCATTCTCATCAGCGAGACGCTGATACTTACCGGAGAAGATTTGCAGATAAAAAAGTTGCCCGATGATGATAATGAACGAAACCAGAAACAGGAGGCGTATGATACGGCTTCTTGATTGGTTGAAAGCAGGCATGTGATGTGGGGAGAGATCGTTTTGACAGGATCGAGAGCAAATTTCGAATTAGACATTAATGCTTCCAAATCTATTTGCATGAATTTGGAAATAATTGTGAATAGTGTATAAGTAGAGAATGATCAGGCAGTGTTGGTCCTGAACTTCAATTTTCTTGGAAACAACAATTCCAAGGTAACTACCAGTAATAAACTGATACCCGAAGTAGCAACGAGCTTGATAAGAAAATCAAGAAAACTTCCAAAGCTCAGCCATTCCAGAAACACCAGGTAGCCATTGTGAAGCAAGGTTAGTATTAAAACATAGATCGCGTATGGCGTCCATTGCATTGCCTTGGGTGAGGGTTCGCGGTAATTGAAATCACTGCTGTCCCGGGGAGTCAGAATCTGGATAAGGAATGGTCTTATATAAGCAACAAGCAAACTGGCAGCCGCATGCAGGCCCGGTGTCATCATAAAATAATCCAGCGTGAGTCCGGTTAAAAAACCTACCACTAGCAACCATTGACGGGAAATTCCAAATGGCAGCCAAAGTATAAAAAGGTAATATATATAGGGCGTGATATACTTGTGCAGGTGAGGCACTTTGTTCAGGACATAGACCTGCAGGAGGATGAAGAATACGAACCTCACGATATTTCTGAGGAAATCACTCATCTGATCGTTTTTTTAGGTTCCTCAATTTTCTTTTTAGTATCCTGGGAAAGGTTGGTCTGTTCCTCCAGATCGAGGTTTTCAACGATATGTACCTGCTGGAGATTGTAAAAATTAGCCGCAGTCTTTAATCGCAGTAAATACATGCCTGTAGCGTTATCCAGTTTTACATCCACCACAGTACCCACCATATATCCCGGAGGGAAATTAAAAGAAACAGAACTGGTTAGTACTGTATCACCCGGTTTTGCCTCCGCAGTTTTGGGAATTCTTTTCAGCAACAAATAGCGGGGGTCATTGCCATCCCATTCAGCTGTACCCAGGTCGCCGGTCTTTTTAAGAGCCACACTTACCGTGTTTTGAATATGCAACAAACTCATTACTTCAGAAAAATTGGGACTTACACTTACCACCACACCTACTGCCGCACCATCTGAACTTAGCACTGCCATATTATCTTTTATTCCCTGGTTTGCTCCCCGATCAACCTGGAAATAGTTTTTTTG
The DNA here is from genome assembly GCA_046596515.1 of Chitinophagaceae bacterium. Taxonomy (GTDB): domain Bacteria; phylum Bacteroidota; class Bacteroidia; order Chitinophagales; family Chitinophagaceae; genus JJ008. Next base: position 21,964 of record JBKJMI010000016.1, read on the forward strand.
AAAATTCACCGTATTATATATTACGGTAGCCGAGCGGAGGTAATATCTTCTGTAATGTCCCAGCGTATCAAAAGGAACAGAATCACGAATAATACTTACGCTGGTATCATGCACATAAAAATTTCTTCGTGAAATATTCATCAGTGAATCGTTCATCCGATGTAAACGACGATTCTCTTCTTTCATCGCGAAGAAATCTTCTATCTTATTGTATTGGGTATTTATGCGCCCCGTCATTTCACTGGCCACACCCAGGAATTTAACACGGTGAAAGCGGTTATAGCTGAACAGGAACCAAAGCGATATCACCTGCAGCAGAATAAAACTGATAAAGGTTCGGTAACGACGAAGAAAAAGGAATACGTTTCGCATTATCTCATGACAAAAGGATACTTGTCGTAATTCTTGAGTGAGATACCAGTTCCTCTAACAACACTTTTCAATGGATCATCGGCAATATGCACAGGAAGTTTGATCTTATTGCTGATACGTTTGTCAAGACCACGAAGCAATGCACCACCTCCGGTGATATATAAACCGCGACGATAAATATCCGCGGCCAGCTCAGGAGGAGTTTGCTCCAATGCTTTTAAGATCGCTTCTTCAATTTTGAAAATACTTTTATCCAGCGCTTCAGCTATCTCCTGATAACTCACCATGATCTGCTTAGGAATACCAGTGACAAGGTCACGTCCATTTACAGGAAAATCATCTGGTGGATTATCGATATCTTTCGTAGCGGCACCTACCTGAATCTTGATCTGTTCAGCAGTACGCTCACCGATCAGTAAACTATGATAACGACGAAGTGCTTCCATAATATCAGCAGTGAATTCATCTCCTGCGATACGAATAGATTGATCGCATACAATACCTGCAAGTGCAATAACAGTAATACCAGTAGTACCACCTCCGATATCTATGATCATATTTCCTACGGGCTCTTCTACATCAATACCAATACCTAATGCAGCGGCCATAGGTTCATGTATAAGATAAACTTCTTTAGCACCTGCCTGCTCGGCACTGTCGCGCACTGCTCTCTTTTCAACTTCTGTAATGGAAGAAGGAATACATATCATCATTCTCCATGAAGGAGCAAACCATGGTTTTTTAGGATATACCAATTTGATCAATTCACGGATCATCAGTTCCGCTGCATTAAAATCGGCGATCACGCCATCTTTCAATGGACGTACCGTACGAATACTTTCATGGGTTTTTTCATGCATCATCAATGCTTTCTTGCCCACTGCCAACACTTCTTTCGGATTGTTGCGATTCAAAGCAATGATGCTCGGTTCATTCACCACTACTTCATCGTTATGTATGATCAGGGTATTGGCAGTACCAAGGTCCATTGCGATTTCCTGCGTAAACCAGTTAAAAAGTCCCATTAATTTCTCTGATTGGATTTGCCTGAATGCTCGCCGCACTTCATTTGAGCGGGCCGTCACACAGGATATGTAAAGTTGAAGGAAATAATTTGATTTTTCAAGTAACTTCAAGCCTATTCATGCGCATTATCAACAGAACCATATTTATTTTGTCCATGGTGAGCCTTTTGGCTGATATCGCCAGTGAAATGCTTTACCCCGTAATCCCTGTCTATTTGCAGGAAATCGGCTTCAGCGTTTTCTTGATTGGCATTTTAGAAGGACTGGTTAGTTTCACTGCGGGTATCAGTAAGGGTTATTTTGGTAAGAAAAGTGATGAAAGAGGTTTGCGTCTTCCCTTCGTAAAATTAGGATACCTGCTTAGTAATATTTCGAAGCCCCTGATGGCGAGTTTTACCTTCCCTGCCTGGATCTTCTTTGTAAGAACGCTGGACCGATTGGGAAAAGGAGTCAGAACTGCGGCTCGCGATGCACTGCTTTCCCAGCAGGCTACTCCTCAAACCAAGGCAAGAGTGTTCGGTTTTCACAGAAGTATGGACACCGTAGGAGCAGCTATAGGACCTGTGCTTGCATTGATCTTCCTTTTTAATTTTCCCGGGCACTATAAGTCTCTTTTTTACCTGGCTTTTTTTCCGGGTGTCATCGCCATTTTGCTGATCTTTCTGCTCAAAGAAAAAAAACAACCGGCTTCCACTTTAGGAAAAGGCAATTTCTTCTCTTATTTCAAATATTGGAGGATCGCCAGCCCTGAATTCAGATCAATTGTTCCTGGTTTGTTGCTATTTGCTCTTTTCAATAGCTCAGATATATTTCTTTTACTTGTTACCAAGCAAGTTTTGAATGGAAGAACACTCACCCTCCTGGGTACTTCCTTCAATTCAGATACCATCACGATCGCTGCTTATATTGTATACAACCTTGTTTATGCAGCAGGTTCTTATCCTATGGGAGCCCTTGCCGACCGATTCGGAGCCAAAAAGGTTATTATATTCGGCTTTTTAGTTTTCACCGGAGTCTATACTGGTTTTGCCTTTGTAAATTCTATTTCCATCATCTTCTTGCTTTTCGCCATTTACGGACTTTATGCCGCCGCTACCGAAGGCGTGATCAAGGCCTGGATCACCAATCTTTCTCAAAATGCGGATACCGCCACTGCCGTAGGATTTTATACCAGCTGTGAAAGTATTTGCACAATGATGGCTAGTGTGATCGCTGGAGCCATCTGGACCAATGCCGGCCATGCGGCCACCTTCCTGACTACCGCCGCCATCACGCTTGTCGTATGTATTTATTTTATATTTCGCTCTCAAAAAAACTGAACCTGGCATAGTTCTGAAATAACGAGATCTTTAAAAATTAATGAGAAAGGTTTGTGTCAAACTACAACCCCTTTTTTTTTATATATATTTAGAAAAATTGTCAATATGAGAAAAATTAGTCTCCTGGCCTTGCTGCTGATCAGTTCTTTGCTTCGGGCACAGGATATAAAAAAAATAGAAGATGACCTGACGAAAATGCTGAAAGATTCTACTGTTACTTATGGTAAGGATAAAAAGGCAGGAAAATTCTATGATATCAGGGGATTCAAAATGTACGCGGAAACCTATGGCAGCGGTCAACCCCTGTTGATCATTCACGGCAACGGAGGTTCCATCAATAATTTCGTTTACCAGATCCCTTACTTTAGCAAGAACTATAAAGTGATCGTAGCCGATAGCCGCGCCCAGGGTAAATCTTTTGATTTTAAAGACAGTCTTACTTACGAAATGATGGCTGATGATTATGCCGCTTTGCTGACTGCGATGAAAATTGATTCAGCTTATGTGATCGGTTGGAGTGATGGAGGCATTAACGGATTATTATTGGCGATCCGTCATCCTGAAAAAGTAAAAAAACTAGCAATCACTGGTGCCAACCTGGTGCCTGATAATACGGCTGTTCCCCAGGAAATATGGGATATGGTTCGCCCCGCACAGGCAGAATTAAAAGCAAAAGCAAATAAAAAAATTTCTGAAAAAGCACAATTAAAATTACTTAACCTGCTATGTGATGAACCACATATCAGCGACATGCAATTAAAAACGATCAGTTGTCCTACTCTGGTTATTGGTGGCGATCATGATGTAATAAAAGTGGAACACACATTTCATATTTATAGTACCCTGTCAAAGGCCTATCTCTGGATCCTGCCCAATTCTGGCCATAGCACGCCATTAGTATACAAAGATGAATTCAATAATAAGATAGATCAATTCTTCAAAACACCTTACCGGAGTTTTGATGCGCAGGCCCGCTTTTTTTAACTATGAGTAAAACCTAATTTTTGTTCAAGCTCCTGGGGTAATACCGGGAGCTTTCTTCTTTCTATGAGGAAACTATTTAATTGTGCGATCTCTCTGTATATATAATGTTTATCAGCAGCAGCACGCAGATAATCTTTTCCGGTACTTCCACCAGTGCCAATTCGGGTACCGATCATTCGATGCACCATATTCATATGGCGATAACGCCATGAACTGAGTTGCTCATCTATTTCAAGCAAACAATTTAATAACTGAAATGGAAGTTGCATTAATGGATATCCTCTGTACAACATAATGAACAGTGCTGCGCGACAAGCCTCAGGCGATAAACTACGCTCTTCCTTTTCAGGCAAACCAAAAATACGATCGAATGCTTCCAGGTTATTTTTTTCAGCTTCCGCCAGGCTTCCTGCATACAAACTTCTATAATGCTCCCAGAAACGAAAACCACCCCCTTCTTCCTGAAGAAAAGGCATTCTCTCCAACCATTTATTCAGTAGTTCAAGTAAGGAAAATCCGGTCTCCGCTTTTTTGATCAGATCAACATGTTCTTTTCTCAACTGGGCCACATAATATTCCTGCCCATGACGATGTTCAAATTTTAATCCCAGTTTAGCCTCCAGCTCTTTGAACTGCCAGCTTTGAAAACCGGAAGCCGGGCGAAGCATATCACGAAAATCAAGGAAATCCATTGGCGTCATGGTCTCCATAATATCGATCTGATGAACCAATACGCGAAGAATAGTGATACAACGATTGAGGCGGTGCACTACCGTCTGCAGCTCGGGAGAATTATCGTTCAGTTCCGGTTGCGACATGATCCCGGCAATAGAATCTACCTCATGATGAAGCTGCTTGAACCAGAGTTCATAGGTCTGATGGATTATAATAAAGAGCATTTCATCATGAGCAACCATTTCCCTTTTTTCACTTTCAGGAAACTGGCCATTCAGGATCTTATCCAGCTGCAGATAATCATGATAATTTACTTCAGGCATAATATATCATTCAAACTCGTAACCAATATCGTGACGATAAACGATCCCTTCATAATTAATCTTTTGAAGTTCTTCCTTTGAGATCGAAACCGCATCATAAATAGAACGGCCATAGGAGGTCATGCAAAGTACACGGCCCCCATTGGTCAGTATCTTACCATCTTTAAGTTTAGTACCCATTTGAAAAACAATACTATCTTCCAGGTTCACATTTTCTATACCTGTTATCTCTTTCCCTTTCTGATATTCTCCCGGATAACCCATGCTTACCGCCACAACAGTACAAACAGTGCGGGGATCGGTTTCCAGTTTTATATCTTTTAGTCTTTTATCTGCGCAGGCTTTTAATAATTCAGCCAGGTCATTTTGCAAACGGGGTATCACTACTTCCGTTTCAGGATCGCCCATGCGGCAATTATATTCTATTACAAAAGGTTCATCATTATAGATCATGAGACCAAAGAAAATAAAACCACAGTAAGTCAATCCCTCCTTTTTCAATCCCTCCACCGTAGGCTTTATCACCCTGTCTTCGATCTTTTTCATCAGCGAAGCAGTAGCGAATGGCACCGGACTTACCGCGCCCATTCCTCCTGTGTTTGGACCTTTATCTCCTTCCCCTGCTCTTTTATAATCTTTTGCTTCGGGAAGGATCACATAATCGGTTCCATCTGTCAAAACAAAAACAGAGATCTCAATTCCCGGCAAATATTTTTCCACTACTACTTTTTTTCCTGCCTCGCCGAATTTTGATCGTTGCAGCATCAGTTCAAATTCGGCCATAGCTTCCACAATAGTGCCGCAGATCACCACGCCCTTCCCTGCTGCTAGTCCATCGGCTTTTATAACCACCGGCAGCGTATGATTTCGGAGGTATTCTACACCATCCTTATAATTTTCCAGCGTAAATTCTTTATAAGCGGCAGTAGGTATATCGTGTTTTGCCATGAATGCCTTGGCAAAAGCCTTACTTCCTTCCAGTTGAGCAGAATTTTTATCGGGACCTATTACATCCAGGGAAGAAAGCAGCGGATCATTTATCAGGAAATCTGTAACGCCATTGACCAGCGGATCTTCAGGACCCACCACTACCAGGTCAATCTTTTCTTCAATGCAAACAGCGCGAATCTGATCAAAATCATTAGGACCAAAAGGAAGATTGGTGCCTAATGAAACAGTTCCGGCATTGCCAGGTGCAATAAAAAGCTTTTTGCAAAGGGGGCTTTGGGTTAGTTTCCAAGCCAGTGCATGCTCACGACCACCAGAGCCAAGCAGAAGGATATTCATTATATAGAGATCAGGGGTTTTGTAAGGCGAATATCGGACTATCTATTAAAGTTAATTAGAAAAAATACGTGGGTGGTTAAATTTATGTATTTTGGTTGCCGGACTTCTATCTATCTGATTAGTAAATAAAAAATTGCTGTATGAATAACATCGCCCAAGCTGGCAAACACCCTAAAGGCCTATATGTTTTATTCTTCACAGAAATGTGGGAACGCTTTGGTTATTACCTGATGGTTGGTATTCTTTTTCTTTTCCTAAGTAATACCACCGGCAAAGGCCTGCCAAAAGCCATGAGCTCAGATGTAGTAGGTACTTTTATTGCATTGGTGTATCTGACTCCTTTTATTGGCGGTTTATTGGCAGACAGGTATCTCGGATATATTAAGTCAATATTTATAGGCGGATCGTTAATGGCTGCGGGCTATTTAACCATTGCCTTACCTGGCGCTTATACTACTTATATATCTATGGGTTTGATCATTGTTGGAAATGGATTTTTTAAACCTAATATCTCTACGCTCCTGGGTATTATGTATAACAGGGAAGATCTGAAACCTTTAAAAGATAATGCGTACAATATCTTTTATATGGGTATTAATATTGGTGCCTTCTTTTGCAATTTTATTGCAGCTATTCTCCGGAATAAATGGGAAGGGATCACCGGATGGCAGGCAGCTTTTTCAGCAGCCGGTATTGGTTTAATAATTGGTCTGATCGCACTTGCAATTAACTTAAAACACATAAAAGCCTACGACCAAAAAAGACCTATGCAGGAAGGAGATATGCCTACTAAAAAAATCTTAGGCTCTGTATTCGTTCCTATGATCATATTTGCTGTGCTGGGTTGGATGATCCCTGGTAATTTTTTCGGCAGCGATTCAGCTGATGCATTCATGCTGGCCTGTGTACCGGTAATTTTCTTCTACATTAGTCTCTGGAGAAAAGAAAAAGGGCAGGACAAGAAAGGCATTGGTGCCTTATTATTTGTTTTTGCTGTTTCCGTAATATTCTGGACAATATATAACCAAAACTCAACTGGTTTAACTATTTGGGCAGAGTCGCACACCGACCGTTCCATTCCTCCATTCATGGAAAAACCTGCAGACGCCGTCTATGCATTACAAAAACTTGAAACCATACCGCAGCAAACAGACAGTCTGGATAGTTATATGAGGGTGGTAACGGATGATTCAGGTCATGCAATAAAAACAATGGGACCTGATGCATATTTTGCTAATATGCCAAAAGATAAATGGCCGGCAGATGGAGTAGCAAAAGTGGGTAATACTGAATTGTTCCAGTCTATCAATCCATTCTTTATCGTTGCGTTTACGCCATTACTCATTTTATTCTTCGCATGGCGATCGCGACGAGGAAAACCAATAAGTACTGCCAGTAAATTTGCCTGGGCATTGGTCATTTCAGGATTGAGCGCATTGGTTATGGTTTTCGCAGTAATGTCTGTCCCGAGTATTTATTTACATAAGACCAGCTCCTACTGGTTATTCCTGACTTATGGAGTTTTCACTGTTAGTGAAATTTGCTTAAGTCCTATCGGTTTATCATTTGTATCAAAACTTGCACCTCCACGACTTACTGCACTTATGATGGGAGGTTGGTTTCTTTCCACTTCACTTGGTGGTAAAGTAGCCGGAGTAATGGCCAGCTCATGGGATAATGTGCTGGATAAAAGAATATTCTTTGGAGTCATTGCCATTGCAGCGATCCTTGGCGGCCTGTTGATCTTTAGCCGTGTAAAATCACTTGATCAAATCGTAAAAGACAAGACCGGTTCCGCCTGATAAACTATTAAATTACTGTAAAAGGAGTTGTTCGAAAGTCCAACTCCTTTTTTATTTTTTCCTATCTTTCTTCTATAAATTAATATTTATGCCTGACAAACCGATCTTCAAACCATTTGTGTCCGCAGATACGCAAATGAAGGAATTCACGCTTAAATCCATTTTAATGGGCGCCATCTTCGGTGTCATCTTCGGCGCCGCCACGGTTTATCTGGCGCTGAAAGCCGGCCTTACAGTTTCCGCCTCCATTCCAATTGCGGTACTTTCCATCGCACTTGGAAAATTATTTCTCAAAACAACCATTCTTGAAAATAATATTATTCAAACTACAGGTAGTGCAGGCGAAAGTATAGCTGCCGGTGTAGTATTCACTCTTCCAGGATTTCTTTTTCTTTCCTCTCCCGATAGCAAGACCTATTTTAATTATGTTACCATTATGACCCTTGCTATTCTGGGTGGTATGCTGGGTACGTTGATGATGATCCCCTTGAGACGATCATTAATAGTGAAAGAACATGAAACTCTTCCTTATCCTGAAGGAACCGCCTGCGCTTCGGTACTAAAGGCTGGAGAAAAAGGAGGCGACCTGGCCAAAACTGCCTTTATGGGAATGGCCCTTGCCATGGTGTATGCTGTTTTGCAAAAAGTTTTTCATGTCATTGCAGAAGCGCCTGTATATGTTACTAATTTAAAAAATAAGTATCTGCCTTCCGCCCGTATAAATGGAGAGATCACACCGGAGTACCTGGGTGTGGGGTATATTATAGGACCAAAGATCTCGGGCATTCTGGTAGCAGGTGGTGTATTGAGTTCTTTTGTACTGATCCCATTGCTTGCCACACTTATTCCCGGTGATACCACTTTTCATCAATTGATGAAACTTGGATTGAAGCCAGAAAAATATGGATGGGATGCTACCACGCATGAATTCGCGAATTCGGCAGAAGCACTTTATCGTGCTTATATTCGGCAGATTGGTGCAGGAGCAGTGGCCGCCGGCGGGTTTATTACATTGATCAAAACCATTCCAACCATTGTTTCTTCTTTTAAAGAAAGCATGAGTTCCGTAAAACGTGGAGGCGGGAAAAAAGAAGTAGCCCGTACCGATCGGGATCTTAGTATTAAAGTAGTGGGAATTGGAAGTCTCGGACTTATTCTGATCATGGCGCTTCTTCCTATTATTCCCGGCGATAATATCGGAAGTCGTTTATTGCTTGGATTATTAGTAATCATATTCGGTGCTTTCTTCGTCACCGTTTCTTCACGCATTGTAGGATTGATCGGTTCTTCCAATAATCCTATCAGCGGTATGACCATTGCCACCATCATGGCCACCTGCCTGGTATTTATCGGAGTAGGATGGAGCGGACAGGCTTACGAACCTATGGCATTGGTAGTTGGAGGAATGATCTGTGTGGCGGCAGCAAATGCAGGAGCCACTTCACAGGATTTGAAAACAGGGTACCTGGTCGGGGCCACTCCAAAATATCAGCAGATCGCACTTTTCATTGGAGCCATCGTTTCTTCTATTGTGATCGGCTGGACGGTAAAAGTTCTTGATACTCCTTCTTCCGCTCTTGCGGCCCAGGGAATTCAACATGCAATCGGCGAAACTTATTCCGCACCGCAGGCAACACTAATGGCTACACTGATCAAAGGCATACTTTCTTTCAATCTCGACTGGCAGTTTGTTCTGGTTGGTGTATTCATTGCCATTGTGCTTGAACTTTGTGGTGTCAAATCGCTCAGCTTTGCAGTAGGAACTTATCTTCCGCTTTCTACTACCCTGCCAATTTTTGTTGGAGGATTTCTTCGTGGTATTGCAGATAAAAAAGCATCAAAGAACAAGGAGGTTGATGAAGAGGAAGATCTTCGAAGAGGAAATCTCTTTGCCACCGGCCTTGTAGCGGGAGGAGCTTTATTTGGCGTCATCGCGGCCATCCTCACTGTATTCTTCGAATCGATGATGAAGTCGTTGAATATGGAGGAAAGCTTTAGCCATTCATTGGGAAAAAGTGGCTATATGGCACTTGGCGTTGGATTTTTTGCCATGATGTGTTTTATACTATTTAAAGTAGCCATCAGTAAGAAAAAAAATTAATAGCCAACTACGCATAAAAAAGGTCACCATTGCTGGTGACCTTTTTATTTTATAGAATACGGATCGAAAGATTATATAAAATTCAATTGATCATATTTTTTTGAAAGAATGGCTTTATCATCGGCACCCAGCCATTTATTCAGCACAGTGGCATAGGCATTTTTAAAATCCACATTGTATTTAAGATCGCCCTCATCCAGATCTGCCAGGTCAGGCATCGGGTTCAGTATGCCCTGCTGTTTCAGGCCCCCGCTGATAAAGAACATATTATTGGCGGTACCATGATCAGTTCCACCGCTGGCATTCTGTGAAACCCTTCTTCCAAATTCTGAGAATGTAAACAGCATAACATCCTGGAAACGGTTATTGGCCTTCAGATCTTTTACAAAAGCGCTGACCGCTTCATTCA
>JBKJMI010000149.1:0-16827 GCA_046596515.1 Chitinophagaceae bacterium
GGATCATTTCCCGAGTAATGATAGATAGATAATTCCATTGTGGCGCTTGCCTTTGGGTCTACCCCATTGAACCTTCCGAGTACCGGATCGTATTCTCTAAAAAACGTGCTATAGTAATCAATGATACCGGAGAACTCATTCTGGAGTTCACTTCCTGCATTATACAGATGTTTGTTGGGATTTGTTGGCAGGTAGTTTCCCGGCATCGCCATACCAAAGGGATAATAACTGTTTTCCTGTATTACCACCGCCGTGCCACTGCCATTATCTTCAAAACTCACCCGTACATTGCCTTGATGATCGGTGATAAAATATTCGTACGTAAACGTGCCGCTATTATTTCTTACCCGGCCTTCGGCCATAGAAAAATAACTTAAGGCATTATTTTCATCATAGAACAGACCCGCGATATAATTGTAGATCTTCGTCGTAGAGCCATCATATACTGTCTTGCTCAGTCTTACACCGGAGGCATCATATCCATATTCTACATACTTACTCGTAGAGGTCTGCGTGATCCGTACCGGCTTATTGAGTTCATTATAGGTGATCGTCGTGCCTTTCTTGGCATCCGCCGTCAGGTTGCCATTATTGTCATAACTGTAACCGCTGCTGCTGGAAGTAAAATTGCGGTAGCCATAACTGTTGCTGCCGGTTTCCGCCATGTTCAGCAGTTGGTTGTTATCGGCAGCAGTACCGTAATCATAGGTCATGTTATCGATCGTCGTCACTGACCCGCTGATCACTGCTTTTCTTAGCATCGTCGCGATATTGCCGTTCTCATCATAGCTCACCTCTTCATTGTAGCCATTGGCTTGTTTGGTCCAACCCGTACTGCTATTGGTATAGGCAATGTATTTTGCAGCGCTCATTCGGCCCGCCAGGTCATAATTAAACACATAGGCCCGCTGATCCGTATTACCACCGGATACACTGGCCTTCCATTTTACTGCAGACAGGCGGCCCGTCCAGTTGGCCGTATTATTGATCACCGCTACATCGCAACTGCCCGGTGCGCAATACTCCTGTTGTTCATATAAAAGATCCATCCCCCACACATCATTGCTTTCATCATTGGTGGTGCCTCCATCACTGGTCAGTGTGCTGTTATTGATACTCGTTAGCTGGCCCCGGATATTATAGCGGTAATCCACCGACTGCAGGTAATTGGTCCCATTGGTAGAATGAAGTTTTTTATCCACCAGGCTGCCCAATGCATTGTATTCATACCTGGCTACAATTACCCGGCTGGAGCCATTGATCACCTGCCCCACTTCCGTCAGCCGCTTCATGATATCATAGCTATAGTCTGCTCTTACCGTAATATTAGCGGTGCTGCTTGTGCTGTGATATTCATTTTTTATCGTCAGCCTTCCTCCAAAATCTATTACCGTCGTGATGTGATCCTGCAGCAGGGCCCGAAGTTGATTATCAGATTGAACCTGCAGTGGGTTTAATCTTTTATCATAAAAGCTGACTGTTCTCAGCCAGTTGCTGGTACCAATGATCCTTTTATTTATCGCAGTAGGTAAGCCTCGCGTCAGATCCGTCACCGGCCCTTCCCCCGTCAATCCCTGGCTGCTGTAAGAAAAATCCGGACTGCCATCATTATTAGTGTCATAATCATCGTAATAATAATACAGCCTTTCTTCCGTACCACTGGTAGGGAAGCAATTGTTCGTATAATACGATGAGGTGCCCGTGGTCCTTGCTTCATAATAGATCGTGCTGCTCGATCCATAACAACTAAGTCCGTCTACATAGCTCTGCATTCCGGAACGAGTCGTATGAGTACCATCAGTATACACGCCTTCGGTGATCACCCGGCCCGACGCATCGTATTTACTGTACAGCCATTTGTTCGAAGCACGCAGGTTGCCGCTTTGAACCAGTACCACCCTATCCAGTGGATCATAGATAATATAGATCACCCCTGTTCCGGGAACTTTTTTTTCAATCACCCGGTTCTTATAATCGTATACATAATAAAATACCAGGTTCGGTACCGAGCTTACATTCCAGGTCCCACCAAGACTGCTGAGTTTTGCCACCGCTTTGGGAGGAACCACCCAGGCCATATTGCCCAGCAGGTCATAGATATAATAAGTATCCAGCCAGGTAGGGGTAGAACTGGCCTGCTGTCTTTTCAGCACCACCCGGCCCAGCTTATCGGTAAATACCAGGGTGCTGGCTCCTCCCTCATCGGTCCCTTCTGTTACCTGCAGTTCATTGGCAGAGTAAGTGGACGCGCTGCTGCCGTCACTGGCCCATTTTTTTACATTGTCCCCGCTTACATTGGCCCGGTAGTTTACCGTTTTATAGTGCTCATCCGTCTGGAACCCATTACCCACGCTCCCTTGTTTTAATAGTCGTTGCAGCGGGCTCTCCTCCATCACCGATTGCACCCAGGGCTTGGTATCATAAGGTATTTTGTTTGCCGTCGTTCCACTGGTATAATAACTCGCCTGGTTACTGGTCGCCGTGGGCCGGTCCTGGTAGGGTTCACCCGTGCTTACACTTGTATATTCAACTGGCAGATAACCTTTTGTTTGCCGCCCAAATGCATCATAGCTATATAACTGGATCAAATCTTTTCCCGCTGGTGTAGCCCCTTCAATGATATCCTGCAGCGGACGGCCAAAACCATCAAAATATTTATACGTCTTGATCTTGTCACTCGCAGACATCGCATCCGCTACCGTCATCATACCCTCCACATTCACCTGCCAGCTGATCACACGCGCAGGCTTGCTTAAATAATCAGCGCCTGTTAACTGAGAATAGGAATTATAACTAATTACCAGCAGTATCAAACTCAAAATAAAACAACAGATTCGTAGGTTTCGCATACAGTTGTTTTAATTAATGAACTATTACTGTATAATCTGCAGAGGTGGCCGTTTGGCCGTTTACCGTGGCCGTACATCGCACCTTATAAGATGTAGTAGTGCCCGCCGAAAACGAAACGGTTACATAATCATTGGTCCCATTATAAATTGTTGTCCAGGTACCAGAACCTATGGCAGCCTTTTCAAAGCGAAAATTTGTGGCCTCAGAAATTAATGCGCCATCCAATCCGCTAACTTTAAATGTCGTCGCGTTAGATGGAAGAATATCCGGAGGACAATACGAATAAGTATATGTGGAAGAAGAAGCGATATAATCTATTATTCCATTTTGACATAATGTGGGTGTAGGCCCAGCTTTTACATTTGTAATGGTCGGACTACTATAGGTATCAGAGGTAAATCCAGAAGCACTAATGGTACAACTTATAGTATAATTTCCACTAACTGTATAGGTATGGGAGGTAAAAGGAGATGAAGTAGCTGTTGTTGCGCTACCGTCACCAAAATTCCAAGCATATGTAACGGAAGCGTTACAAGGTGTCGTTATCATTACATCAATATCTACTGGAACATTTATCTGAGCAGGCGTGGACCAACTTATTTTATTTATTTTAAATAAAGCAGGACCAAAATCCTGATTGTATGATCGCTGCTCGTTTATTTGCATTATATTCTCATCCACATCTCGAATAATATAGGGAATAGAGTTGTTGGCATACTCATAGTATTTTGCAATGCCATTCCTTCCTGTTTCGGCAGTCATTCTGATACCAAGTAAAATAGTTGAAGAACCCCGCGTAGCTGTATACCTGGTATAAGAATATGTTTTCACAGCAGCATTCTCCGGATAGACCAATACATCTTCAATATTAATGTCATTATTTGTTGTGACAGTAACAGTAACAGTAGAGCCTGCAGGTTTGGGCATTGTTAATTCGTAATACTTCCAACCACCAGCTGAAAATGGAATTGTATAATCATTACTGTAGGTATGATCATCCAAATTAACTGTCAATGTAGCGTCATTAAGACCGGAAAGCCAACAGGAAAACACAATATTATTATTTGTGGAAGCATTTGTAATACTACCCACAATATTAGACGCAGTCTTCATGGTCAAATAACTGGTACTATGACGACCTCCTTTATGGACATCTGCGCCAGAGTAAGACATGGCACGCAATCCATCAAAATCAAAATTTGTGTATAAGACTTCTCCAAATTTCGCATTTGAAAATTCGGAAATTTTTAGTTGGTTAGGAGGACTAGCAAACAAACTAGTATTTGCAATGCGCGATATACCTATTCCGCTTGTTGGGTTCCCAACATCTGTATATTTTAAAATAGTGCCCGTTTTGTAATAGGCCCCATCATAAGTAAAGTTCCCAGAGGAAATTGAAGAAGGTGTAAAGCTTGAATTACCAGCTGAGCTGCTAAAAACATAATTTTCGGATGGCAATGGAATATTAACGATTGCACCATCGTTAATTAACTTGTACTTGGTAAATGATGCTGATATAAATTTTTCTGAGCCGCCAGCGGGTATAATAGAAGTATATGTCTCAATCAGGGCATTTCTTTGCTTTGCCTTCATTGAATGAATGGCTTTTTCCATATCATCACCACTTCCAGTAGTAGAATAATCCTTAACATACTTCATCCTGATCTTTGTCAAAGCACCATCACTATTAGTTTTTGAAATTTCAAAAGGAAGCCGGTAGGCTGTAGAACCGCTAGGATATGTCAGGGTTTCTGTCTCGCTGGTGAAATAAGAAGAGCCAGGACTAGTAGAATTAAAAGCCTTAGATGTTTTAGTAGCTAATAGATTATTCTGGTAAACTAATAAAGGATATAACGAATAGGCCCTTACCCCTGCCAAATCATCAAATTTCAAAGCCCAAATTTTGGTGGTAGAACTATGACTGGGACTATATGTCATTGTCTCATCCGAAACTAGTCCTCCTGATTCATTGTAATTTGAAACCTTAGTTAATAAGCCCCTCTCATAACTGAAATTGGAATTAATGGCAAAAGGCAAACTGTGTTTGGTTACTGTGAGTATGTCAGGGCTGATGGCTCCACAGGGAGTCGGCGCGGAAGTTATTTTCCGGCAAACGTAGTTTATGGTCTCTGCCCAATCTCCACTAGCAGCAGACCATCTTGTGCCCGAGGTATTAAACTCGTAAATCGATTTTCCGCCATTTGTTCTTTGCACTGTTACCTTTCCATATATTATTTGCTCTAAGTCTTCAGAATTGTCAGAAATTGTTCTATAGGTAGTTTTGTTTACTTTATCCGAAACAGAACTAAAACTTGCTGAACTTGATATTGTAAAGGCAAATTCAGGAATGGCGACAGCTTTTCCTGTACTGAGATTTGTCGAAGGATCGGTGTAAATGTAGTTATAGGTCTCAGTGTTGTTTAATCCGTCGTTATCAGTAATTTTTTTGATCCTTAAGCCACCTCCTAATACAATTCCATTGTAAGTACCATCATAATAGTCGTTATTCTCGTATTCAATATCAGTGACCCCGCCATTGGGATAAAAAATTCGGGTTAGTGATCCTTTTATTGCAGAACTGCTTATCGTACGATTAGCCCCTGAGAGTGCATAAACACTGCCTGAATAGCCAGACATGTTATGCATTTTAAACTTGTCATTCACTTCCCCCGGTACTACCCAGATGGCCGGATCCAAACTGGTGTTACTTGTTTGATTATTAAAATACCCCCAATAATCCTGTGCATTGGTAATGCTATCAAGACCAGAAAGATATGTGGTACCAGTCGAAAAATCAACATCATCATATTTAAATTTCCATTCCTCTGTAAGAGAACTACAGTTTGTGGCATTTAAATAAACTGATTTCAAAAAATACCGCCCATTCTGATTAACATCATTGGTCTTGTTATAAGGACCTTTCACCTCAAGACCTGTGGTAACGCCAGTTTTTAGAAATTTGATTTCTTTCAGTGAAGAAGTGACTGTTCCATTTGCATAACTAATCTTAGCAACCTCCGTTCCAATTCCGCCTTCTTCGCTCAATATTTGCACCATGCGCGGTTGAATTTCCGTACGAACATACCTGGTATATAAATGTGTTTTATCAAAGACGCTGGTAGAGGGATTGTAAACAAGTACATCCAAACTTTCAGCATTTAAAAAATATTGATTGTTTATAGAATAATTCTCATAATTAAAAACCAGCCGATTTCCTTTTATATCAGTAATAGATGTTAGATTCCATTGAGAATAAAAACCAACTCCGCTGCTAAAAATATCATGACGATAAAAGTAATAATCACGGTTAAAAGCGGGCAAAGAACCGGGAGTAATAACCTCGGGAATGTTTACGTAAGAAAGAACTGGTTTTTCAAACTTATAGATTGTCCCATTATCAGTTGTGACCGCAAAGGAAATAATTTGTCCTGAGGTGCCATCCAAGGTTTTTTCAATAAGGATGTCTGCATAAGGAGTAATCTTGATATTCTGATTCTTGTCGAATATGAATTGAAATGACAATCCAGGAACATTTACTGTAAAAATATCTGGCTCACTATCATAATTATCCGGGACATAGGTTGCCATATAAGTGTAATCACTCACTTCATCGGAGCAAGTCACAGCATTAGTGTCATTGGCTATACTGAACCCTTCTACATTGGCAGAAATTGTCCCTGGACGGATCCAACCCTTAATAGTAGAATAACCAGTTCCTCCATTATATTCTATATCATCAGGAAAACCCTTTACCTGCCTGATTATAGCGGCATCAATGGTGCTTGACCATCCCAGACCATATCTTTCCCCGTAATCATTTACTTTTAAACCGCCGGCATAATAACTTAAAGCCAGTGGATAAGAAATATCACCTGCTGTGACCTGACCAAGGGAAATTGGAATATTACCAGCACCCGTTAGGAGATTAACGTTTACTAATTTTTGTGCTACAGATGTTTGTGAAACACAGACAAACACGAATAAGGCTAAATAGCGAAATGATGGCAAAGGCATATGGTAGACTTTTCTTTAAGCAAATAGGTGCTATCTCATTACATTAGTAATGAATGAAGTCTTAACCAGAATTTTTTAAAAATGCTAATTCATCAAGGCCTTAGAAGCGAGGGAAGGATTTTAAATCGAAAGAATAATAAATTTAAACTATTTATTTAATAGCGAAATAAAATTATTCTTGAATATTTATGCACTCATTTTTCACATAAGTTTAAATACAGAAAGAATTAATCATAAATAATTGTATTCCCAATTATTAGGAACATTCAAGCGAACCGCCAGAAGCATATGACTACGACGTCTACCATTAATCCCCGACAAACTATAAGCATCCTAATAGCAACCCTATAGCTACAGCATAGCAGCATAATGCCAACAGGTAAGTAGCTCATGATATGTCAGGCTATTGAGAGGCTATCCTAAGGCCTATGTACTGCTATTGAGAGGCCCTTATCAAAGGGATTGTATAATGCAGGGAGCCTGCATTATTGGAAGAATTTAAAAGGAGCAGTTATGATAATGCATAATAACCAGGAAACAATTTTATAATGCTCAATTGGAGTGCAAAAATCAGACCGCAACTAAATTAAAAATAAAAATATCCCATTGTTCGTAATTTGTAATGCTGAACTTTTGAATGCCTCAGAACAAACCAACAATTTTTTACCATGTCGCGATCTGTTGAATCAAACAGGCTTACCTATTTCTTTTCCCTTGTAAAACGCGCCCTCAAAGGCGAAGAGCATGACTATACCCAGGGAAATATTCGCACGGCCATTATTTTACTGGCCGTTCCCATGATACTTGAACTGAGTCTTGAATCGGTATTTGCCGTGGTAGATATGTTCTTCGTTGGTAAACTCGGACCCAACGCTATTTCAACAGTTGGCCTGACCGAAGCATCTATCACTATAATATATACCGTGGCACTTGGATTAAGTACCGGTGCCACTGCGATCGTTGCGCGACGAATCGGTGAAAAAGATCCGGACGCGGCCACGCATGCGGGTATGCAATCTCTGCTGATCGCCCTTGTCGTTTCGGCCCTGATCAGCATTTTCGGAATCATCTTCGCTGAAGATATTCTTCATATCATGGGTGCCAGTGCGGAAGTATCTAAAGAAGGCGCCTCCTTTACACGCATCATGATGGGTGGTTCACTGGTCATCATCCTCCTGTTTCTAATAAATGGAATTTTTCGCGGTGCCGGTGATGCGGCCATGGCTATGAAAAGTCTCTGGATCGCCAGCCTGCTGAATATTATTTTATGTCCCCTGCTGATCAATGGCTACGGACCCTTCCCTGAACTTGGATTAAAAGGCGCCGCTATCGCTACTACGATTGGACGCGGCACGGGAGTACTCTATCAATGCTATCATTTATTCAAAGGGGATGGTAGTCTGAAAGTAAAATGGTCGCATTTTAAATTTGACCTGCCCGTAATGAAAAACATCATTCATGTTTCTCTTCCGGCCACCTTCCAATTCTTTTTGCAATCAGGTTCATGGATGGTGATTGCGATGCTCGTGGCTACTACGGGTGGAACAGATGCATCGGCAGGGTACCAGATCGCCATAAGAAACGTGGTGTTCTTTATACTTCCTGCATGGGGATTAAGTAATGCGGCTGCCACTTTAGTCGGACAAAACCTGGGAGCCAAACTTCCTGATCGGGCAGAAAAGAGTGCCAGACTCACTACTCTATATAATATGGGCTTTATGGCTTTTGTTACGATCATATTCCTGGTCTTGTCTCCATCTATTATTAGTATCTATACTTCAGATCCTATTGTTAGAAATTATGGCATACAGGCCCTGCAGATCATTGGCTCCGGATTTATTTTTTATGGATTGGGAATGGTCATGATGCAAACATTGAATGGTGCCGGTGATACGCGCACGCCCACGCTGATCAATTTTATTTGCTTCTGGCTGATTCAAATACCTATGGGATATATTCTTTCAAAGACGATGAAAATGGGACCAACAGGTGCCTTCCTCGCTATACCCATTGCAGAAACCTTTCTTGCATTGATCGCTTACTGGTATTTTAAAAAGGGTAAGTGGAAACAAGTAAAGGTTTGATAAGAAAAACGTAGTTACAATCAATCAATAGTAATTTTTCAGTAGTAGGATAAGTAAATATTCGTAATACCATTAAAAACAAGGCATTAATGCTTTGATTTGAAAACATCGCATACTATTTTTACCTCAGTGACCGTTTAAAACCAGACGAATCACTCAGGATCAAAAAACCTGACACCCTTTAGAAAAACCGTACCAAGTGAGACTGCTCATTCCGGCAGATAACGTCCTGTTATCTGTTACTCACCTCAGCACGCAATTCTTTTCGGCTCAGTCAACTGATCTTCGGTTATCCATACCGGCAAAAGCTATTTAACATCCTTGTTCAAGATGATTATATGATCAACAGATATGGCGATATCAACGATTTATTGGACACATAACAAGGATGGATGATAACAAAAGGCTCAATCGAAAGATTGGGCTTTTTTGTTTTTATAAACTGGCAATGCTAAGCCAGGTCATGATGGCTACTACGATCCATCCGGCGATCTGCAAATAAATAGAATGTCGGTAGACGGGAAATATTTTTCGGTTATTTACTGCCAATAATAAAATGGCCAGTCCCAGTGGAAGTATAAATCCATTCAATAATCCGGCCATCACCAGTATGGAAGAAGGAGTTTGTTTTAACAGGATAAAAATAATAGTGCATAGCAAAATAAAAATACTGATCACCCATTTTTCTTTTTGTTCGATCCGTTTATGAAAAGTTCGAAGAAAAGAAACAGAAGTATAAGAAGCACCGATCACCGAAGTGATAGCCGCGGCCCATAGCACAAGACCAAAAAATTTAAACCCTGCTTCTCCTGCTGCCAGATGAAAAACAGAAGCAGCGGGATTTCGTTTTTCAAGTAAGCCTCCATTAGTTACTACTCCCAGAGCAGCCAGAAAAAGAACAAAACGCATGGTAGCTGTAATAAGAATTCCCGAAACTGCACTTTGGTTCACCTGTGGAAGAGATCTTTCTCCCTTAATGCCCGCATCAAGCAACCGATGCGCTCCTGCGAAACTTATATAACCACCCACTGTTCCTCCTACAAGTGCCACGATCATTTTGAGATCAATGGTCTCCGGAATAAAACTATGATGCAGTGCCTTTAAATAGGGAGGATGAGAAATTAACATGACATAGATCGTAAGAGCGATCATGGCCAGGCCAAGAATTTTTACAAATACATCAATAAACTTACCTGCATCTTTACTCCAGAAAATAAATAAAGCGATTAACGCACTGATAGCCGCACCCCATCTTGCATCTAATCCGGTCAAAACTTCCAGGCCCAAGCCGCAGCCTGCAATATTTCCCACATTAAAAGCCAATCCTCCAAATACCACCAGCAGGGATAAAACATATCCCGAACCGGGAATGGCTTTATTGGCAAGGTCTGATGCGCGTAATTCACTTACCGTAATAATTCTCCAGGTATTTAGCTGCGCACCAATATCAATAATAATTGAGACCAGTATCACAAAACCAAAACTGCTGAGCAATTGCTGGGTAAACAAACTGGTATTGTTCAGAAACCCCGGACCAATAGCCGAAGTAGCCATTAAAAATGCAGCACCAAGAATGGCAGAATTTTTTTTCACTGGTTTTGATGCAAGGTTTGATGAATAAGTTTAGCGAATTCGATCGCATGAGCTCCGTCACTATGAATACAAACCGTATCCGTATCCGGCTGCTCTTTCATTTGCAGCAATTGAGCGATCATTTGTTCGGGATCATTTATTAAGGCACCGGATTCAGTGCGAGGGGTCAGATGACCATCTGCTTTATAGGTTCTGTCAGCGAATATTTCAGCAGCCGTTTTTAATCCCAACTCGGCAGCTTCAGAAATAGAATGACTTCCGCGCAAACCATATATTATAAGATCGGGATGATGATCTTTCACTGCCCTGGCAATTGTACTTGCGAGATCTTTATTTCTTGCAGACATATTATAAAGCGCACCATGAGGTTTTACATGATTCATTCGTCCACCCCCTTCAACAATAATTTTTTCGATCAGATGCAATTGATCTCTTATTAATTGATAAACCTGCGGCAAAGGCAGATCTATTTCTTTTCTTCCGAAATTCCCCCGATCATTAAAAGAAGGATGGGCACCGATCAATACTTTCTGTTCAATACATAATTGTACAGTAGTACGCATGCTTTCTTCATCCCCCGCATGATATCCACAGGTAATATTGGCCGCATCAATAAAAGGCAGGATCTGCTTTTCATTGCCAATACCTTCTCCCATATCACAGTTTATGATCAAGATGCGAAATTTTTAATCGAAGTACTTTACTTAAATGCAAAAGATATTCCTGCTGCTTTATAAAAGTTGTTTCAGCTTGCTTTTGAGTGACCATGGTGAATCGAACCGGGTCCCCCGGTTTTTTCTGCGCCATTTTTGAACGGTCCGCATGTATCACATGTGCAATTCGTGGATATCCGCCAGTGGTTTGATGATCGGCCATTAATACTATGGGAGAACCATCAGGCAATAATTGAATGGTTCCAAAATTTACGGCGGAAGAAACCAATTCATCGCCTTTTTCAATTATCAGGGCTTCACCAGATAAGCGGCAACCCATTCTATCAGATCTTTTATCTATTATAAATTCCTGTTCGAGAAATTTATTCTGTTCCGCATGACTTAACTGAGTCCATTCATGACCGGGAAGAAATCTTACAGTTTTACCTGGTTCTTCAAAATCGGGATCAATGGTCCAGGGTAAAACTCCTGCGGCGATAAATGCATCAGCAGGATCATAGGCCATAAGTGTATCCCCTTTTCGAAGGGCTCTTCCTTCGAATCCTCCATAGCCGGCCTTTAAATTTGTGCTGGAACTATATCCTCCTTCTGCCAAATGAAAACCTCCTTCCAAGGCCATATAAGTTCTGTACCCCAAGCGCAGTTTTGCGAAATGGATAATATCATTCTTCATCACTTTTATGGGATGGAGAAGAGGAACTGGCCGACCATTTAATTGTGCATCCATATCAGCACCAGCCAGAGCAATCAGCATCGGATGTTCTACTTTGAAAACGGAAGCAGGAAAATGAAGTTCCAGTCCCGCTTCTTCTGGTAAATTACCTACCAATGCATTCGCCATCTGCAAGGCATAGCCATCCATAGCTCCACAGGGGTTTATTCCTGATCGTTGCTGACCATAGTTACCCAGGTCCTGTATCGTATCCAGGACACCGGCTTTTTCAATTGTCAATATAGTATGCAGAATGCGATTCATAATGCGCATTGAGTGGCTGAATAAAATTCCACGATGTCACCGGCCTTTAATAAACAAGGTTCATATCGATCCCCATCGAATAATAGTAGATCTGTTCTTCCGATCACCCACCATCCACCGGGTGAATTCAACGGATAAATGCCTGTTTGATTTCCCGCAATGGCCACAGCTCCGGCTTGAATAGAACTTGGTTGATTTTTCCTTGGTAATTGTAATTTCTCATCCAGTTTGCCCATATAGGCAAAGCCCGGAAGAAAGCCCAGCATATAGACCCGATATCTACCTTCCGTATGTATTCGGATCACTTCATCAGCAGAAATGCCAATCATTTCGGCCACAGTCTGAAGATCAGCACCATCATAATCAACTGGAATACGAATATGGCGATTGGCTTCTTTTACAATTGAGATCCCGTGATTCAACCATTCTTTGATCTGATCACACATATATTCATAAACACTGGTTTCTTTCACTTCATCACGAAGTAAAAAAACATCATATACAATAGTCAGGGAAGCATAGGCTGGTATGGCTTCGATCATGCCTCTTAAAGGATGGCGCTGCAGATCGCGGAAAAGGGCCAGCACCTTATCATTAATATCTTCATCAATGATATTTCCATAATCAATGGTAATGGCAGAATCACCTAAAGGGAAGAGGGCTGGGGCCATATTATGAAGTTACTGGTAACTGTTAACTTTGCAGAAGAAATGAAAGCAGTACGCAGGGACCAATTAAATCTTATTTCCAAACTCAATTTATCCAGGATCTGGAATGGCATCAGTGTATTGAGCAGTTATTATGTAAGTCGCTGGACCCGCAAACCCATTCAATGGGGTTATCCTATTTCTATTTCCTTTGAACCTACTACTTCCTGTAATCTTCGTTGTCCCGAATGTCCCAGCGGCCTAAGAGCATTTACCCGCCCCACCGGTATGCTTCAAAAAGATTTTTTCAGGGAGACCATCGATCAGATGGAAAAGCATCTCTGGTACCTGGTATTTTATTTCCAGGGTGAGCCGTTTTTAAATCCTGCATTCTTAGATATGGTGAAATATGCTTCCTCAAAGAAAATATATACAGCCACATCCACCAATGCGCATTATTTAAATGATGAGAATGCGAAACGGACTATTGAAAGCGGACTGGATCGCCTGATTATTTCTATTGATGGTACTACCCAGGAAGTTTATCAGCAGTATCGTGTGGGTGGTCAGTTGGATAAAGTACTGGAAGGCACGCGTAATATTATTAAGTGGCGAAAAGAACTAAAAAGTAAAACGCCATTGGTGGTTTTTCAATTCCTGGTAGTTAAACCCAATGAACACCAGATCGAAGAAGTGAAAGAATTGGCAAGAGAAATTGGAGTAGATGATGTATGGTTCAAGACCGCGCAGATCTACGATTTTCAAAATGATCCTCATCAGCTGATCCCAAGTCTTGATAAATACAGTCGTTATAAAAAAACAGAGAACGGACATGCATTCAAAGGGAAATTGGCCAACCATTGCTGGCGTTTATGGCATGATCCGGTAATTACCTGGGATGGGTTGGTAGCGCCCTGCTGTTTTGATAAGGATGCCCAGCATCAGATGGGGGATCTCAAGCAACTTTCTTTTAAGGAGATCTGGAAGAATGGTGCCTACCGTGATTTCAGAAAAAAGATCCTTACCGGCAGGAAGAACATTGATATCTGCAGCAATTGCAGTGAGGGAACCCGGGTCTGGGAATCCTGAATTTCTAAACATGGCTTGATTCCTGTATTCTTCCATTTAAGAGGGATAAAAGAAAATTTCTTATTTTCAATGTTTAAACACTAATTTTGTGTTTTATATCTAATCACCTTAAAAATTATATTATGATCGATTTAAGAACTGAAGTGGACCAGCTGAATCAAATGATCCTGGAAGGCAAAATATTGGATGCCTTTGAAAAATTCTACGATGAAAAAGTGGTGATGCAGGATAATGATTACCCCGCTCGTGACGGTAAAGAAATAAACCGCCAGTTTGAAGAAGCCTTTGTAAATGGTATGGTCGAGTTTCGCGGAGCCAAAGTACTTAACACTATTATCAGCGATGATATTGCTGTGGTAGAATGGTGGATGGATTTCACACATAAAGACTATGGCGTCCGCAATTACCGCCAGATAGCTGTACAGCGTTGGAAGAACGGAAAGATCGTAGAAGAGAAATTTTACTATAATAATTAAATTGTGCCGGGGTTTCGGCCCCGGATCATTTATCTGTTTTTTCAAAAAACCTATCTTCGTGGACATGGGCCTCGATCAAGATATTCAACAGACCAGGTTTCGCAATGCCTGGCAAAAAGCCTCCATCAATCTGATCTATACAATGGGTTGGATGAAGGAGAAGATCAGTTGTTTCTTCGAATCGGAGGGTATCACATCCCAGCAGTTCAATATTCTACGCATTCTGCGCGGAAGTTACCCTCACCCACTTTCTACATTACAGATCCGGGAGCGAATGCTCGAAAAAATGAGCGATACCAGCCGTATTGTGGACCGGCTGATAGCCAAAGGCCTTGTTAAAAAACTAACCTGTAAATCAGATCGCCGCCTGGTCGATGTGATCATTACCGATAAAGGCAAAAAATTGCTTGAAAGGCTGGACCTGAGACAGGACGAAATGGATAAGGTTTTAGGTAATCTTTCAGAAAAAGAGGCTCAGTACCTCTCGGAACTCCTGGATAAGATTCGTCAAGCCGCTGAATGATGTATTTTTGGCCTGAAATTTTATCATTCATTCGAAACAAGCCCATGAAATTTTTCCCCTGGTTATTGCTTAGTACGCTGTTCATTTCTACTATTTCCATTGCCCAACCCAAATACGAATTCAGAGGGGTTTGGATCGCTACCGTAGATAATATTGACTGGCCCAAAAAAGGTTCCACTACAGAACAACAGAAAGCCGATTTTATTCGCCAGCTCGATCTCCATAAGCAGAATGGAATGAACGCTATGATCGTGCAGGTTCGTCCCGCGGCTGATGCTTTTTATCCTTCCAATTTTGAACCCTGGAGCCAATGGCTGACAGGAGTTCAGGGTCAACCCCCTTCTCCTTATTATGATCCCATGCAGTTCATGATAGAAGAGACTCATAAAAGAGGCATGGAATTTCATGCCTGGTTAAATCCCTATCGTGCGAATTTCAATATCAGTACCGCAAGTATCGCGGCCAATCATATTACCCGCATTCATCCCGAATGGTTTCTGACTTACGGTGATAAAAAGTATTTTGATCCGGGAAATAAGGATGCGCAACAATTTGTGGTGAAAGTGGTAAGAGATATTGTAAAGAGGTACGATGTGGATGCTATTCATATGGATGACTATTTCTATCCTTATCGTATTCCCAATAAAGAATTTCCCGATGAAGATTCTTACCGCGCATCTGGTAGCAAACTAAATAAAGATGATTGGAGAAGATCTAATGTAGACTCCATCATACTTGCACTTAGCCTGGCTATTAAAGAAGAAAAAAAATATTGCCGTTTTGGTATCTCCCCTTTCAGCGTTTGGAGAAATATTAAAGATGATCCCGATGGAAGCGATAGCAAAGCGGGACAAACAAATTACGATGACCTCTATGCGAATATCTTATTGTGGATGAAGAAAGGATGGATCGATTATGTGACTCCTCAACTTTACCTGGAAATTGGTCATGATAAAATAGCGTACGAAAAACTGCTTGACTGGTGGAGCCGTCATAGTTATGGACGCCATATTTATATTGGTCATGGCATTTACCGCGCCGGCGATAAAGCGGCTGCATGGAATGATCCTAATCAGATACCTCAGCAGATAAAACTACTTCGTCGTTATCCAAATGTGCAGGGTAGCATTTATTTCAGCAGCAAAAGTTTTGATAAGAACCCCAATGGATGGAATGACAGTTTAAGAAATAATTATTATAAGTACCCGGCTTTATTACCTTCCATGCGCTGGATAGATAATGAGAAGCCATGGCCGCCGATCGTGGAAAGAAATATTATCAGCGATTCTATTATACAGCTAAAAGTAAAACCAGATCCCCGTAACCTGGTTGCCATTAAATATTATGTTGTGTACCAGTATGCAGCCGATACGCATGATGCCACATTCGGAAATGTACCATCTTACATTTCCCGAATCGTAGTGGAACCCAAAGGATTTGAATTAAAAGAAACCATGAGCTCTGAACATTTTTCCTATCGTTATGTGATCACTGCTGTAAGTAAGAATAATAATGAAAGCGATCTTAGCGAGATCGCTATTCTTGTACAACCCGGCGGCAGAAAATGGAGTTTCTATACCCCCTAACCCTCAACCCTCAACCTTCCTTATGCCTGGCTACGAACTCTGGAGCGATAAAGAAAGAAAAGAAGTAAACGATGTACTGAATACAGGCATCCTGATGCGTTATGGTTTCGAAGGCATGCGCAATGGGATCTGGAAAAGTAAAGAGCTGGAGTCAGCCATTTGCGAAACCTTCGCTGTCAAACACGCGCAATTAGTTTCAAGTGGTACCGCGGCACTTACTACTGCCCTGGCAGCCTTTGGTATTGGATATGGAGATGAAGTGATCTGTCCGAGTTTTACATTCGTGGCCTCTTTCGAGGCCATACTTAGTGTAGG
>JBKJMI010000060.1:0-2996 GCA_046596515.1 Chitinophagaceae bacterium
GCATTGGGCAGCCTGGTAGATAAGAAGCTTCATTCTACCAATGGCACGGATTACCTGCAGTCGGTGGATTACCGCTATAATATCCGGGGTCAGCTAACCAGTATCAATAACAGTACACTGACCAGCGATGGAGGCACCACCAACGATGAAAGCAATGATCTGTGGGGGATGGATCTTTTATATGAGCAACAGGAGTATTGTAATCCAGGGAGCTGTGATGTAGCGGTGATCAATAATACGGCCAACTGGACGGGCCGCCTGTCTGCAGTAAAATGGAAGGCCAGTGTATCCGGTGGTAATACGGATCAGCGGGCCTATGTGTATAGTTATGATCTGGCGGGCCGAATGAGCGCTGCAAAATACATTGCCTATAACAATAGCACCACCGGCTGGACCAAACACCCGGATGGCTATAATGAAGAGGTAGGCTATGATGAGAATGGCAATATCGCGACCATGCTGAGAAAAGCAGTGATCAGCGGGTCAGTGACGACGATCGATGACATGAGCTATGATTACGGCACAGCCGCAGACAATAATAAGCTGCTGAACATGACGGAAGCGGGCAGCAACAGTTATGGCTACCGCAATTTTACTTCCAGCAGCAGCGGTTACAGTTATGACAATAATGGCAACCTGACAGCGGATGCCAAGAAAGGCACGACGATCACCTATAATGAACTGAACAAGCCGGTAAGGATCACGCAGACCTCTACGAGTAAGTATGTAGAATATGGATATGATGCGGCCGGAGTAAGACTGAGCAAAACGGTCTACGATGGATCCACTACGAAGACCTTTAATTATATCGCTGGTCTCTTCTACGATGAGAACAATGCCTTAAGCTATTTTTCTATGGCCGAAGGCCGGGTGAGGAACGCCAGCGGCACCTTCACCTATGAATACTTTATAACCGACCACCAGGGTAATGTAAGGGTGAGCTTTGAAGACAATGGCAGTGGCACGGCGGTGGTAAGACAGGAGAACAGTTATTATCCCTTTGGTATGGCGATGCCGGGAAATACGATACCCAGCAGTCCCAACAAACACCTCTACAATGCCGGAAGCGAACTCCATGATGAGTTCTCTGGCATCATTGATTACTACAGCACATTCTTCAAGGAATACGATCCGGTACTGGGTAGGTTCAATGGCGTTGACCCACAGGCCACCTCCACCATGGAATTATCCATCTATCATTACTCGGGAAATGATCCAGTCAACTTTAATGATCCTAATGGCAATTTAAAGGCAGCAAGTGATGTTTCAGGCCTTTTAAAATTCTTATCTGGGGTAGATCTTAATTCATTAAACATATCTGAGGGAGGTACTGTATTTACATTTGGTGATTACAGCTATATTAATGGTATATATAATTTTGAGTATGATAGCCGAGGATTAAATGACGAAATAACCTATAGTGGGGGCGGCGTTACATTTACAAGTAGTTCGGCAGATATTTTAATTGAAAAATTAGTGAGATTCACTATAGTTATGGAAGATTACCACATGGCAATTGATTTAATAATTCATCATTATGGTGTAATTAATTCAATCTATCAAAAATATTCCAATAATTGGGATTATTATGTTGATGATGGCGACAATCTGACTAAACTTTATTACTTTGATAATGATGATGATTCAAGGCGAGCTGAAATGACGACTAAATTTTCAAAAGGGGATCTTGATAATTTTGCTAACAGTTTAATTTCTTTTGGTGCGCTAGTAAGAAGTATTTATCATGAAATTATTCACGTTGATCAAACCTTAGGACTTTTATCTACAATAAGAAATTCCAAAAATTGGCCAAGTATGGAGTGGTGGACCGAACAGAGGCCACAAAGAGAATTTTTAGCATCTTTTATCTCGTTATCAGATAAGAGTTTACCGCGGCAAAGTGACTATGAAAGATGCAGAAGCGCCTTATTTAATCTTAGCAAACTTCGTGTAGGAGTACTTTCAACTGGGGTTGGAATTGAGATTGGTGCTTATTGGTGGAGGCTACCACAATCACTTCGAAATACGCCAGAGTATCAAGAAATGTTTAAAACTTTAAGAAGCTACATTCATTAATTATTTATCTATGAAAAAAGTACCAATATTTATTCTCTTAATTTCTTTTATTTTCCAGAAAGTAAATGGCCAATCTGATTCCGTTATTGTTAGGCTTTCTATTGATTCATCAATTAATAAAAAAATTTTAATGGATGTGGAAATATGCACTTTTAAGCTGGAACCTATAAAAATCTGTGATAGCATTCGGTATGGCGAATTTGTGTGTAATACCAGTTGTTTAATAATGGCATTTCAGGTTTTGCATAAAGATTGTTTCGAAAACCGAACAGTAGAATGTGCATTTCCAGTATATTCTAAACCGAAAATTCTTAAAGCCTTTACAAAAGAGGATACCATTCATTTAAAATGGGATATAACAGATTATTTTGATCACGTTATTAAATCAACAGGAAAAATTTGTTATGTACCTAATACATATCGATTTGGTTTAATTTTTAATTATTATTCTTTAAGAGGCGAGGAAAAATTAGTTTATTCAAAGTGGCATTATATAAATTTCGAATAATTTGAAAGGTAGATATTTTAATATTATCTAAATCCGAACTTCCATTTTACACATAATTTATTTTTGGATTTTCCTGAAGCAATTACTGATTAAGCCCTCATTATGTTTTCTGGTTATTTCTTTAAATTCTAGCGTTTGGAGTGAATGTAGAATTAGTATTTGCCCAGCCCTTAACGGGTGCTGATTATTTGAGCAAGCCTGCGCGTGTGATAAGCTGGCAGGTGAATGTAGAAGGGAAGATGACGGTGCCTAATGCGATGTCTGCGAGTGACAAGATCAAGACGTATAAATATTTTGATGGTTTTGGCCGTCCGCTGCAGGATATCATTGAGGGAGCTACGCCCGCGGGAAAAGATTTAATCCAGTTATATAGCTATGATGCATTTGGGCGGCAAACAAAAGGTTATCTGCC
>JBKJMI010000117.1:0-8447 GCA_046596515.1 Chitinophagaceae bacterium
CCGGTAAAAATGATCCTTTATGTAGAACATACAGTGGATGCAACAGACCTGACAGTAGCTCTATGGAGATTCTGCAATAACCTGGATCCCACAAGAGATAAATATTTATATAAAAAAGGAAATACCAGCTATACAGCTTGCATGGGATTGGATGGCACGAGGAAAACTAAAGCCCTGGATAATTTTCAAAGAGACTGGCCCAATATCATTGTAGCAAATGAGAAAACCATTGAATCTATAGATAAAAAATGGAAGGAACTGGGTCTTGGAGATTTTATTATCTCTCCATCACTTAAATTTAAGGGACAGATGTACGGAGAAGAAGCCGTAGTCAATTAATTATAATGAAGGAAGGATCCATTCACGTGCTAATGCGCCCTTGTATGTTAAGAGCCTGATCGAGCTATGCGAAAAAAATAATATCCACGCCATACTTCCTCTGGTAACAAAAGAATTAATTCCGCTTGCGAACCACAAAGAAACATTTGAAAAAAAAGGTATCAGGGTATTGGTCTCATCTGCTTCCTCTTTGGAAATTGCCAATGATAAAAGCAAAACATATCAATTCCTTGAATGGAGAGGTATACCTGTACCGGAGTACAGAGTAATTGAAACATTGGATCAGTTTACTAATGCAGTAAAGGAACTAGGTTTTCCTGAAAAGGAAATTTGTTTTAAACCTTCTGCCTCCAATGGAAGCAGGGGATTTCGTATTCTTTCAAAAAAAGTAAATGAACTTGATCTCCTATTTAATTATAAACCCAGTGCGGGTTATTTACAAATAGAGGATGCACATCGAATTCTCTCATCGGGAAATTTTCCTGAATTGCTGTTGACAGAATTCCTGCCCGGCGAAGAATATTCGGTGGATTGCCTGGCTCATAATGGAGAAACCTTGATAATGATTCCCCGTCTCAGAAAAAAAATGATCAATGGCATCAGTGTGGAAGGAGAGATCGTGCAGGATCATCTGATTCTGGAATATTGCCGCAATATTATTTTTGCGCTTAAACTTCATGGAAATATAGGCATACAAATAAAAAGATCTGCAAATGGTATCCCATTATTACTGGAGATCAATCCAAGAGTTCAGGGAACCATCTCTGCTTGCCTGGGAGCTGGTGTCAATCTGCCAGTATTAGCGGTCAAAAAGGAAATGGGGATTCCTATAGATCCTTCAGATATGAACGTGCAATGGGGAACTAAATTTTCAAGGTACTGGGAAGAAGTATTCCATTAATGACAGGCCGTCAGTGTTTTTTTCTGGTGAGCTATTTGATGCTATTCTCCAACTATTAATCAATGAAAAAATTAAATACGTTTTTCCTGGCAGGACTAGTTAGTCTTGGAGCGATGGCTCAGGCGCCGGCGAATACTTTATTATGGAAAGTATCAGGTAAAGATCTGGCAAAGCCAAGCTATTTATTTGGCACCATCCATATGATCTGTACTGTGGATGCTGAACTCAGCACTAATTTTATTCAGGCCATTAAGGATTGTGATGAGGTATATTTTGAAGTGGACCTTGATAATTACTTCGAAATATTGGGGGCGATGAATCAGATGAAGATGAGAGGAGATACCACATTGAAAGATCTGCTGAATGAAACCGACTATAATAAAGTAAAAGATTATTTTGAATCCAAGGGATCCCTTTTACCTTTTTCAATGCTTGAAACTTTTAAACCCATGCTGGCCGCTTCTACACTTGAGCAGGGTTCTTTGCCCTGTGAAAAGACGACCATGATGGAACAGGTGATCATGCAGGAAGCACAAAAGACAGGTAAGAAAGTGCAGGGATTAGAAACAATGAAATACCAGGCGGGAATTTTGGATAGCATTCCTTATAGTTACCAGGCAAAGCAATTAGTGGATTATATCAGTCAGTCAGGACATAATGAAGAGGACCTCCAATTAAAAGCCATGTTCGATGCCTATCGTGAGCAGGATCTGAAAAAACTGGAGTCATTGATGATGGATGCGGATCCGGGAATGGCAAAATTCACAGAAGTACTTTTATATCACCGGAACAGGAACTGGGTGGAGAAATTAAAAACTCTGATGAAAGAAAAATCATTAGTGATCGCGGTAGGTGCGGGACATTTACCCGGAGATAAAGGCGTTATCGAATTGCTTCGCAAGGAAGGGTATAAAGTAGAGCCTGTTGAAAACAAGAAGGCAAATCATGAGATATAAAAAAATCCCGGTAATGAACCGGGGTTTTTTAAATAAATTTTATCAGCATTGCTCCAGTCCGGAGAAGAAAAATTCTCCTTCGATCTTCGCGTTCACATCAGAATCACTTCCATGAACGGCATTTTCTCCAACAGAAGTTGCAAATAATTTACGGATCGTGCCTTCATCTGCTTTTGATGGATCGGTAGCTCCGATCAATTTGCGGAAAGATTCAACCGCGTTTTCTTTTTCAAGAATAGCAGCTATAATAGGTCCTGAACTCATGAATTCGACCAACTCTCCATAAAAAGGACGAGCCTTATGAACAGCATAGAACTGGCCTGCTTTTTCAGCACTCAGGTGAATTAATTTTAGGGCCCTGATAGAATAACCTTCTTTAATAAGGCGATCCAGGATGGCTCCGGCATGACCGTTACGGAATGCGTCCGGTTTGATCATTGTAAATGTGCGATTGCTCATATTTTGTATTTCTTGTTTGCGGCCGCAAAGGTAGCATTTATTGACTATCTTTGCACCCGTTTTATGAAACCAATTCAGGAAATATTTCCGCTCCCGGATACCCCCAAAAAAATAGTGATCACCACGCATCAGAAGCCAGATGCAGATGCCATGGGTTCTTCCCTTGCGCTAAAACATTTTTTGGTATTCCAGGGTCATGATGTTACTGTTATTTCACCCACCAACTGGGCAGGATGGGTAAACTGGATGCCCGGTGCGGAAGACGTAATCAATTACGAAAAAGAAAAGGCCCAGGCGGAAAGGATCATTGATTCGGCCGATTGGTTGTTCTGCCTCGACTTCAATATTTTCCATCGTACCAAAACGATGACGGAGAAGCTGAAGAAAGTAACCTGCACAAGAATACTTATCGACCATCACCAGGAACCGGATACGGCTTCTTTTGATTATGGAATCAGTGATACTTCAAAAAGCTCCACTTGTGAAATGGTCTATGATTTTATTATGGCCTCCGGAAAAGGAGAATTGATAAATGAGAAAATAGGTGAATGTCTTTATGCCGGCGTAGTGGGCGATACCGGATCTTTTAGATTTGCTTCCGCGCATGCGGGAGTGCATACCATGGTAGCACATTTAAAAACCAAGGGATTGGTGCATAGTCCGGTTCACGAACAATTATTTGATAATTTTCTGGAAAACCGGCTTCGGTTCACTGGTTGGGTATTATTGCATCGCATGGAAGTACTTTATGAATTCAACACGGTACTTATTGCTATTCCTAAATCCGATCTGTTAAAATATGAGATCCGAACCGGGGATACAGAGGGGCTGGTTAATTTTCCGCAGACCATCAGCGGTATTAAGCTGGTGGCATTGGTAATTGACCGGGATGAAGAAAGAAAATGGAGTTTCCGCAGTAAAGGTGATTTTGATTGCAATACATTTGCACGGAAATATTTTGAAGGCGGCGGTCATTTCAGCGCCTCAGGTGGAAGAAGTAGTGACTCCCTGGAAAAAACAGTAGAACATTTCAAGAACGTGATCAAAGAAAATCAGCATTTATTACAATAATCAATCAATTCATGAACAAGCATCTGATCGTACTATTGGCGGCCATTACCAGCCTGGTAGCCTGTAACAACAACACAATGAAGAAAACGGCCGGCGGCATGCCTTACAAAATTATTCGCAGTAAAGATACCCAATCTGTATATGCAGGGTCTTATGTAAAACTGAACGTAACGCAAAAGATCAATGATAGTGTTACTATGACCACTTCCGATGGTATTCCGGTTTATCTTTTTATCAGCAATTCCAACACGCAGACCTATGATGTTTCTGAATTATGGACCAGTCTTCATCGCGGTGACAGTGTGACCATGACACAGATGATGGATACTTTTATCAAACGTTCACCACAGTCCATTCCTCCAAAGTTCAAAAATGGTGACAGGATTATAACTTCAGTTCGTGTACTGGCAGTTTTCCCAAGTGATTCTATTGCTAAGGCTGACGAGGAAAAAGAGCGAAAAGGTTTTACCGCTGCTGAAGGGGTTAAAATAGAAAAATATCTGGCAGACAAAAAGATCACGGCACAGAAAACACCTTCCGGAGCTTATGTATCAATAACAAAAGAAGGAGAAGGAAATAATATTGACACCGGCAAATGGGTAAGTGTGAAATACACCGGTACCAGCTGGTCAGGTAAGAAATTTGATGGCAATACAGATAGTAGTTTTCATCATATGGATCCATTGAATTTTGTGATTGGCGTTCAGCCCATGATCAAAGGTTTTGATGAAGGAATGTTCTTCTTCAAAAAAGGTTCAGTAGGAAGGATCTATATTCCCTCCATGCTGGGATATGGCCCAAGTCCTACATCTCCAAATATTAAACCTTATGAAGCATTGATATTTGATATAGAAGTATTGGATGTAAAAGATAAGGCACCCGCTCCGGCACTTGCACCACCGCCTCCGCCTGCTCCACGACTTAAGTAATTTAAAAACTTGATGCAACTCAACTTCATTCAAGGGTAGAGTGGCAATAAATACGGAACTTTATACCCGTCATGAAAATGACGGGTATTTTTTTTTGACAGGTTCCGTTTTTAGTCCATCATCTTTCTAAAACTATCCCACACCCTTTGAAAAAAAAGATATATTACTGTAGGTGGTCTGATTAATTCTATTAACTTAGGCTGACAATGTCCAAGGTTTTGGTTACAATGTATCCATATGGTCCCGCGAAAGCGGGATCATTTTTTTTGCCCCATTTCTTCCAATAAGCGAATGGATTCAATTGTTTCTTTTACGTCATGAGTACGAATGATATTTGCGCCTTTTTCAAGGCCGATGGTATGAAGTACAGTAGATCCATTCAAGGCTTCCTCTGCAGAAATACCAAGTGTTTTATGGATCATTGATTTTCGGCTTAATCCCAAAAGCAGAGGAACTTCCAGTAATTTGAATACTTCCAGATTTTTCAACAGTTCAAAATTATGTGCGATAGTTTTTGCGAATCCAAATCCCGGGTCTATGATAATATCAAGGATTCCAGCATTTGTTAGTTCAGCCATTTTAAAAGAAAGAAAATCGAATACTTCCCGGGTCACATCTTCGTATATCGCTTCCTGCTTCATATTGGAAGGATTCCCTTTCATGTGCATCAATACATAAGGCATTTTAAGACGGGCCACGGTAGGGATCATTAATGGATCTAATGAACCCGCGGAAATATCATTAATAATATCGGCACCTGCCTCTGAGGCGGCAAGAGCCACCTCCGAATAATAGGTATCTATAGAAATAAAGACCTCAGGAAAAAATTTTCGAATTTGCCGGATGGGTTCCAGAATTCTTGACATTTCTTCCTCCGCATTGATACGCAAACTGCCCGGACGGGTACTTTGTCCACCCAGATCCAGAATAGTGGCGCCTTCATCCAGCATTTGGGATGCTTTTGCCATCAATGTATCAGGTCCATCCATTCTTGATCCGCTATAAAAAGAATCAGGGGTCAGATTAATAATACCCATTACAAGGGGGCGATCAATCAACAGTAATCTTCCTTTACAATTAAGTGTGAACATTGATGGTCTTCCGTATTTTTGAAGATAAAGTTAACCATTGAATGGATCAGGTCACTATCACGAATCAACAATACGATAAAGTTATCGGCGATTGCAGGGATATCTTTTTGCAAAAGGCCCAGGATTATGGCACAGCATGGCGCGTATTACGCACCATATCCATCGTAGACCAGATCTATATCAAGGCGCAGCGAATCAGGACCATCCAGGAAAAAGGAATGCAGAAAGTGAAGGATGGTATCAGTGCGGAATTCAAGGGCATCGTGAATTATGCTGTAATCGGGCTGATCCAGTTATCCTTGCCTTCAGATGCTCCCGAGGAAATGGAGCTTTCCAAAGTTTCCGCCCTTTTTAATTCAAATGTGAGTACTGCTAAACAACTTATGCAGGATAAGAACCATGATTATGGTGAAGCCTGGAGAAGTATGAGCCAGGAAAGTTTTGTTGACCTGATCCTGATGAAATTGCAAAGGATCAGGCAGATACTGGAAAATGAAGGCCGAACTATTATTAGTGAAGGCATTGATGCTAATTATCTTGATATAATTAATTACGCGGCATTCGCATTAATTCTGATCTGATATGAAAATTTTGGTAAACATTGCCAGGGTACTTGTAGGGGTCCTTTTTATTTTCTCCGGACTTATCAAGGCCAATGATCCGCTGGGACTGAGTTACAAAATGCAGGAGTTCTTTGATCTCTGGGGAATGAGCCAGTTTAATTCATGGACACTGATCATGTCAGTAATGATGAACGCATTTGAGATCATTGCTGGTTTTGCTTTATTACTAGGGTGGGGTACCAGGGTAATCAGTTGGTTATTATTGTTGCTGATTATCTTCTTTACATTCCTCACAGGTTATGCCTATTATTCGGGACAATTTAAAAATTGCGGATGCTTTGGAGATTGCATACCTATTGAATCAAAGACTTCATTTATTAAGGATCTTATATTGCTGGTACTGATCATATTTATTTTCTGGCAACAGAAATATATAAAACCACTCTTTAAGGCGGGTTTGTCTGTACTTGCCATTCTGCTGGTAACGATCTTTAGTTTTGGTATTCAGTGGTACACGCTGAACTATTTGCCTTTTATTGATTGTCTTCCATTTAAAAAAGGAAATAATATCACTGAAAAAATGAAAATGCCTGTGGGAGCCAGGCCAGATAGTTTCGAGATACTATTTGTTTATGAGAAAGCTGGCAAGCAATATGAATTCACCGCTTCAGAATTACCATCAGATCTGGATACCTATAAATTTGTTAGCAGAAAAGATAAACTTATTCGTAAGGGCAATGCCGAACCGCTTATTAAAGGGTTTGAACTTTCCGGAGAGAGTAATTTGGATTCTACCAATTTTGTAATGGAGCAGCCATACGCCCTCTTAATTTTCTGCGAAAATTTTAAAGTGCCTGTCAGCGATTGGGAAAAAGAATTTAATCCTGTGTATGAGGCCGCAGTGAAAAAAAGTATTCCTGTATTCCTGGTAACCAGCGAACCCGGAATAGCGAGGCAAAAAATTGAAGGAAAAACATTTGCCGGACTTACCATTTATAAATGTGATTTTACTGCGATACGTACAGCCGCCAGAACTAATCCTTGCTTATACGTACTGAAGAAAGGAACCATACTTGAAAAATGGAGCAAACACGATTTTGGAAAAGCAGAGAAATTAGTCAGTGGATTAAATCCTGTTTCGAATTAATGTCTTAACCTGATCTATGCTAAGCTATATCGGCAAGAAACTTTCCTATGGTTTGCTCGTTCTTGCGGGAGTAGTGATCCTCGTGTTTTTTCTTTTCCAGGGTTTCGGCGACCCTTCGCGTTTGGTAATGGGACAATCAGGAGATGCAACCACTCAATCTAATATCAGGAAGGAACTTTATCTGGATCAGCCTAAATGGAAACAATTTCTTCTTTACCTCAATGATGTAAGTCCTTTATGTGTACATGACCGTACGGATATCCAGAAAAAAGAATTGAAAGGGATATTTATTGGCGGAGATCGAAAGTTCGGATTAAAAATTCCTTACCTGCGAAATTCATATCAAAGTAAGCGACCCGTTACTTCTATTCTGATGCAGGCACTTCCCGGAACTATTTTACTTGCCATCTCTGCTATGCTTATCGCCATCCTCATCGGAATTCCACTGGGTGTACTGGCAGCAGTAAAAAAACATACCTGGCTGGATAGTACTGCCATTTTCTCCAGTATTGTAGGTATATCTGCTCCCTCTTTTTTTATGGGTATCATAATGGTCTATGTTTTCGGGTTTTTATTGGGCGATTTTACAGGACTACATATTGCGGGAAACTGGTTCGCAATAGATAACCAGGGACATCACCGTTTGAGTTTGCAGAATCTGATACTTCCTGCAATTACTTTAGGTATTCGCCCCATGGCCATCATAACACAACTTACACGAAGCGCGATGCTGGATGTATTGGATCAGGATTATATACGTACAGCATACGCCAAAGGCTTGAGCCGGCAAACAGTGATCTGGAAACATGGATTGAGAAACGCGTTGAATCCGGTGATCACGGCTATAACTGGTTGGTTTGCTGAGTTACTGGCAGGTGCTTTTTTTGTTGAATATATTTTCGGATGGCAGGGAATAGGAAAGGTGACCGTTGATGCACTGGAGAAGCTGGATTACCCGGTGGTGATGGGTTCCGTTTTAGTTTCTGCTACA
>JBKJMI010000123.1:0-70118 GCA_046596515.1 Chitinophagaceae bacterium
CATACCATAACCATGATTGGTCAGTGATCTTACATCACTTACGTTTCCTTCTTTATCTACTACAAACTGAATAACGGTTGTATAAGTTCCTTCTGGTGCCGCATTATCTGTAGCTACCTGTCCGTTACAATTTGACTCGAGGTAACGTTTCCATTTTGCATCACCACC
Organism: Chitinophagaceae bacterium; assembly: GCA_046596515.1. Taxonomy (GTDB): domain Bacteria; phylum Bacteroidota; class Bacteroidia; order Chitinophagales; family Chitinophagaceae; genus JJ008. Next base: position 169 of record JBKJMI010000123.1, read on the forward strand.
TGGGAAACTGGCTTCGATCTCCACTTTATCGAAGATCTTATTCTCATCATCTACTTTCTTTTCTTCTACTACGCCTTTACCTTCATCAATAACCGTTGGCGTAACTATACCCACATCCTTCACACCTTCCTGGTCCTTCACATCGATCTTCACATCTTTCAACTCTTCCTGTGGTGGAGGTGGTTTTTCTACTTCTTCATCTTTCTTAATTACAGGAGGAGTGAACTGCTTCATTTCCACTTTTGGCGGCTCCTGCTTTGGCGGGGGCGGCGGTGGTGGTGGAGGCGGTTCTTTTTTCTCTTCTGTCTTCAGATTCTGAATGGTCATCTCCTGTGTCTTGATCTTCTTAGGACCCGATTTTGCCGTTGCCAGCAATGATCCCAAAAGGGCCAGCAAGGCAACAATACCCGTGATCAGGAGAGCGCGACCGATCCTTTTATTATAGGTCTTGCGCAGCTCATACGCTCCATAATCCTTGTTCCGGCCCTCAAAGACCAGATCAAGTATATCGGCACTTAAGATCTTGTTTGCTTCCATGATTCCATTTTTTATTAGATGCGGTTCAGGACCAAAATCCATAACCCCGCCCGTTATTTTATACCCTTGCTTTGTTCTGTCGCCTTAATAAGTCCCAGCTCCACATCAGTTATTTTCACCATCGCGTAACGCTTTACCTGATTGATGGTCATCTCATCGAGAATATCCACCGTATTCTTATAGGTCGCGTCTGCATCTGGCTTAACGATCACCACAAAGTCCACATCCTTACATGCATCCTGCCAATCGGGATCGCCTTTTTTCTTGGCGCTTTCCTGGATCGGTGTACAGATCTCCGGATTATGACGGTGAATACTGATCACCGATGCTTTCTTATCCAGGATGATCTTGCGTACTTCTTTAAAAGTGGTTTGCTGAAAATTATTTTTCTCGGCACTTACTTCAAGCTGTCCTTCGTAATAATAAATATTATTTCCTTTTCCAAGCAAAAGAGTAAGGGCACCTGACTGTTTAACTTCAGTCTGATCCTTAATATCCTTATTATCTTTTGGCATGTTCAGGTCCATGGCCGTTGGGGTCTGCATGGTTGCTGTGAACACGAAGAACGTGATCAGCAGGAAACCCAGATCAACCATGGGAGTCATGTCAACCCGCGTAGAGAGCTTCTTGGCTTTCTTTACGCCCGGGCCTTTTTTATGACCACCGCCACCATCACCACCTTCTATACTAGCCATATAAAATGTTTTTTAATTAATTATTTTGATTGCCACTTCTGCACTTTCTTCAGCTCGCTTTTCGCCGGAACATCCTCCAGAGAAGTAACCAGTTCATACTTGAATTCCTCATTCTTACGGAGGGCATCCACCACTGCTTCGAAGGCAGGATACTTGGAATTACCATCTCCTTTTATAAGAAATTTAAGCGCCTGCCCTTTAAATGCATCTTTTGTAAGACGTATCCACCAGATCAACTGATTATTAGTTGAATCCAGTACAGGTATACCAGCTTGCTCTGCTTTAGCTTGTTCGTTAGGGTCAATATTCAGGAAGGCTTTTAGTCCGCTGAAAGGAACACCAACCATATAAGTCTTACGAAAGGCCTTTAATTCTGCGGGAGTCAATCCTAAACTCTGCGTGCTATTCACTCCGTTAATAACGTCATCAAACTTCTCCGGCTCTTTCTCAGACAATAAAGCATAGTATACTTTATTAGCAGAATCGATGGAGATGAGGACCGCGTTACTTTCAGGGAGCGCCTGAGATAGAACGGAACCAGGCGTAGTGATCTCTACCGGCTCCGGTGGCTTGAATTTGGTCGCCATGATGAAGAAGGATAGGATCAGGAACGCGATGTCCACAAAGGGCGTCATGTCCGTATCCGTGCTCTTCTTCGCTATTTTAACACTCGGCATGTTTTCTACGATTTAATAATGAGATGAATGAACTAGGTTTTTCCATACAATAACGGACCTCTTACTTATAAAGTGAACCGAAACTTTGGGTAAGGGTGAAACCTGATTCATCGATACCATATGTGATCGAGTCAATACGAGTGGTAAACACATTATACATAATAAGCGCCAGGGCGGATGTACCGATACCCAGGGCCGTATTATACAGGGCCTCAGAGATACCAACAGCCAGCTGGCCAGCGGCACCTGCGCCACCACCTTCACCCAGGGCAGCGAAGGAACGGATCATACCCAATACCGTTCCCAACAGGGCGATCAGGGTACCTACCGACGTAATAGTTGACAGGAATACCAGGTTCTTCTGCAACATCGGCAGTTCGAGCGCAGTAGCTTCTTCCACTTCCTTTTGAATAGCGATCGTTTTCTGTTCGATGTTCAGACCACCTTCGTTGATCATTTCTTTATAACGTCGAAGACCGGCCTTCATCACGTTTCCTACAGAACCGCGTTGTTTGTCACACTCGCTCATAGCCGCATCTACATTACGATTGGCCAGGTGATATTGAACTTTACGGATAAAGTCAGAGATATTGCCACTACCTAAAGCTTTGTGAATGGTCAGGTAGCGCTCAATAGAGAACACAATAACCATCAGGAACATACCGAGAAGCAGAGGTACAATGATACCACCCTCATAGATCCTGTGCAATGCATCTTTTGGACCTTTATGCTGGGGCCAGATACCACCTGTAGAGGAAGGTTCATTAAATCCGCCTGGATCACCCAATACAAAACGCCAGAAAGCGTAACCCACGATAATACAAGCAACAGGAGCAATCCAAGAGATCAGATTACTGCTTTTTTTTGGTTGAACAGAAGTAGCCTTAACAGATGCAGTCGGTTTAATCTCTGCCATGATCTTAATTTTTAATTTTTAAATGTTAGTATACTAATCTTTCAGGAGCACAATTCTTTGCGAAAACCGCGAAAAACGTGCGTCAAGTTAATGATTTTTTGATTTGAAACAACCCCGGCTAAATAAATAAAAAAAAATCGAAGGGGGCTGGAAAATCCAGACTTAAATACGTAGCACTTATTCGTATCTCAGCGCTTCTATAGGATTAAGTTTACCTGCCTTCAGGGCGGGATAAAGGCCCGCTAATAATCCAACAACGGTACAGATGGCGATACCATAAAACACCCAGTTCCAGGGTACCACAAACCCTGTATGTAAAACCATGGAGAAAAGATTCCCCACCATGATACCCAATATGATACCGAAAATGGCACCCATCACACTTATAATGATGGCTTCCAGCAGAAATTGCCGGCTTACCAGGTAACTTTTGCCTCCAATCGCTTTTATAAGTCCTACTTCCCGGGTCCTTTCACTTACCGACACCAGCATGATATTCATAAGTCCAATTGCGGCTCCTATCAGCGTGATAAGTCCAATAACCGTGGCAGATACAGTCAGAAAACGTAGGCTGTTCATGGCCTTCTCTGCTACGCTGTCGCTGCGGTCGATAATAAAATTGCTTGCCTCCGTGATGGCCAGTTTCCGAATGGCCCTGAACTGGCTCTCTGCCTCGCCCATTGCTTGCTCCACTTTCAGCAGGTCGTTCGACATAATACCTACTACAAATGAAAAGCCAGAAGGGAAATTCTGGTCCAGGTTGGTGTAAGTGGTCATCACCATATTATCCCGGCTGAAACCAAATGTCGATCCCCGGCTCTCTAAAACACCCAGCACGCGGTAAGGAATATTATTTATTTTGATAACTGAATTAATAGCCGTCTCAATTCCTGCCTTGAATAATTTATCGGCTACATCATAACCCAGAATACAAACATTGGAAGCGCTGCGCACATCCAGCTTATTAAAATTGCGGCCAAATTTTATAGAAAATCCATTCAGCAAGGCATAGCCTTCATCGGCCCCGAACATGAATACATCAGGATTGGTCTTACGACCGCGATAAGAAATGATATTATTTCTTCCTCCAAAAATGGAAATACTTTTTACAGAAGGAAAATCATAACGGTCCACAAATAATTCCGCTTCATCCTTTGTGATATTTCTTCCGAGGTTAGATTTTTTTTCTTTCTTACCTGTTTTGGAAACCGTCATTTTGTTATTGTTCCCTCCGCCAAAACGAATATCTCTTTCCTTAAACCGAATAGAGAATCCATTAGCGCCCATTGTAGAAAAACTTTCGCTGAATTTTTGATTCATGGCCGTAATGGCCGTGATAATTCCTACCAGTGCCATAATACCAAAGGCAATAATCGATACCGTAAGTCCGGTACGTAATCGGTTACTTCTTACTGTTCGAAATGCGAGCGCGAGGATGTCCGCGAATTTCATGACGTAAAGATAGTAATATGCGAGGGGTCAATAGTCAGGGTGAATAAGTGAATAGGTCAATAGGTGAATACGAACAACATGGGTGAATAAGTAAATAGGTCAATAGGTGAATATGAACAACATGGGTGAATAAGTGAATAGGTCAATAGGTGAATAAAGTCATGCTAATTGAGAAATTGGTAATCACCAGGCAGAATTCCATTCACCTATTGACCTATTCACCTATTGACTATGATCAGAAGTAATACCAGCTTATAAGAATTTCCGGAAACAACCCCAGCACAATGATCAGCCCCGCGAGAATAACCAGCGTCCATTTAAAACTCGCGGAAACCTGGAGAGGTTCAGTGACGGTTTCGCTTTCGCAGAAATACATGGCCTGGATTACGCGAAAATAATAATAGACAGAGACGGCGGCCATCAATACGGCAAAGATCACCAGCCAGAGATGTTGTCCACCGGCCAGTGCAGCACGGAGCATATAAAATTTAGCAAGAAACCCTGCGGTCATAGGGATACCCGCAAGTGAAAGAAGAAATATAGTTGTGGTAACGGCCAGCACAGGTTGCTGTTTCGCAAATCCATTGAAACCTTCAAAAGTATAATCCTGCATTTTTATCAGCACAGCGAAAATACCAATGGTTGCGAAACTATAAGCAGTAACATACAGCATCAATCCTTCCCTGCCTTCAGCGCTAAGAGAATAAACAGCAAACATCATAAAGCCTGCCTGTGCGATGCTTGAATATGCCAGCATGCGTTTTACACTCTGTTGAAATACGGCTGTGATATTGCCAATGAATAAAGTAGCCACTGTAAGTATACCCGCAATCATCTGCCACTGACTTTGGAATTTCCCAAATGCGTCAGAGAATAAACGAACAAATGCAAAGAACACGGCCGCCTTTACTACGGTTGCCATAAAAGAAGTAAATACAGTTGGAGCTCCATCATATACATCCGGTGTCCAGAAATGGAAAGGTGCTACGGAGGCTTTGAATGCCATAGAGAACATTAATAAAAGCATACCCGCTATCAATAATACCGAAGGTTTTTCTCCAACGATTGTATTGATTAAACCCAGATCAAAAGAAGCCCTTGCTCCATAGATCAGTGCGATTCCCATCAGCATCAGTCCGGTGGAAAAAGATCCCAATAGAAAATACTTTAGCGAAGCTTCATTGCTTTTAAGATTTTTCTTGTCGGAACCAGTAAGAATATAAAGCGGAATAGAAATGATCTCGATACCTAAAAATAATATAAGCAATGACTGGAAGGATGCAACCAGGTCGATACCGCAGATAATAAAAAATAAAAGTGCGAAGTACTCGCTATAATAATTGCCCACTTTTTCCATATCGCGGGCCGATAATAATAAATAAAGAAAAGTAGAGAATGTGGCGATGCCAATGAACAAAAGAGAAGGACGATCATATTTCATTAATCCCGTGATCGGAATATTAAACAGGTGGGTTCCCTGCATTTCCAACACATTTACAATCACCAGCGCGAGCATACCCGCGATGGCCAGTAATCTTACAGGAGACTTGCCCTTCAGCAGTATCCCGCTGAACATCATCAGTACTCCCCAAACAGCCGATATGATCAATACATTCATATAATTGCGCTTACTACTTCTTTAATAATGGTATCACGTTGGCCTTTTCCAAAATAAAATCACTGCTGTCTTTAGCCAGGTTCAGCAAAGACTGCGGACAAATCCCAAACCAGAATATGATCCCTACGATCAGGGCCAATGCGATCTTTTCATTGATACTAATATCCACTGCACGAGACGTGAGTTCATTGGTTTCACCATAAAATACTTTACGGATCATATTCAATGTGTACACCGCCGAAAGGATAATGCTGAGTCCTGCAAGCACAGTGAACAGTTTACTGTACTGCGTAATATTAGAATTGAAAATGCCGTTGAACATTAAAAATTCTCCCGGAAACGCATTGGTCAATGGTAATGCAATATTTGCCAACGCAACTATTACAAACAATATAGCCATGGCCGGCGCTTTCTGTGCCAATCCGCCCAGATCAGATATTTTTCTTGTCCCAAATTGTCTTTCAATTATTTCCACCACGATCCACAAACCAATAATGTTGATACCATGGTTGAACATCTGTATCATGGCACCTTGTACCGAACTGCTATTCTCAGAAAAAATAGCAGCGGCCATTAATCCAATATGCGCGATAGAAGAATAGGCCACCAGTCTTTTCAGATCATCCTGTCTGATGGCGATCAACGAAGCATAGATCATTCCGATCACTGCCATGGATGTCACTACATCTCCCCATTGGAAAGAGGCAATTGGTACTATTGGTAATAACCAGCGAAGCAACGCGAACACACCCATCTTCACCATCACCCCACTCAGTATCATCGTAGTGGCAGTAGGTGATTGCTCATAGGTATCGGGCTGCCAGGTATGGAACGGAAATATCGGCATCTTGATAGCGAAGGCGACAAACATCAGCCAGAATACGGTTTGTTGTTCGCCGATACTCAGCTTCACATTATAAAAAGCCTGAATGGAAAAGCTCTGCGTGGTGGTATGCGAATACACAAAAAGAATACCGATCAGCATCAGCAATGAACCAAGGAAAGTATACACGAAAAATTTAAAGGTAACCGCGATCCTTTTTTCTCCGCCCCATTGTGAACAAAGAAAATACATAGGTATCAGCGCCAGTTCCCAGGCAAAATAAAACAAGAGCGCATCCATTGCAAGGAACACACCCATCATACCCGCCTGCGCCAGTAACATGAGCGCGTAAAAATTATTCGCCTTTTTATAAGTTGTTTTCCATGTGGCAAGAAACACCAATGGATAAGCAGTTGCATTTAATAAAACAAGTAACTGTCCCATTCCGTCCAGCTTCAAAGAGAAACTGCTGTTGAGTATGGACAGCCACTCCGTAGTGAATGCCAGGCAGCCAGCACTATTTTTATAAATAGTCAGTCCGGCCAGCACAACAGTCAGTGTGAGCAGTGAGGCGAACAAGGTCCATGCCCTGGCGATTCGTTCATTCTTTAAAAAGAAGGAGGCGAAGCCAGCGACAAGAGGAATCAGTATAAGCAGAAGAGCGATCATTAAAACTTATTTTCTCAGGAAGAACTGTAATAAAAAGATCAATACCATACTAAGCACCATCAGTAATACATAGCTGCCCACCTGTCCGCTTTGTAATAAGCGAAGCTGGCGGCTGCCATAATTAACTGCCTTACCTACTCCATTCACTAAACCATCCACCACGGTGCGTTCAAAAACTTTATCGAGAAAACCACCGAGTCTATGCAGTGGTTTAACAATGATTGAATCATAAAATTCATCCACATACCATTTGTTCTCCAGAACTTTTGCGAACCCGGTATTTTCTTTGGCGCTGTAATTACGATAAACAAACCATGCCGCGATGATCATCACAATTACCAGTCCGCTGGATAATCCCATCAGCATATATTCAGTAGAAGCAGATACTTCATGGGCTTCATGAATTGGAATGACCGGCTTTAAAAATTCAGTTATTTTATCTCCACCATGACTTATGACTTCAGGTATACCGATAAATCCTCCCACAATAGAAAGAACAGCGAGGATTATGAGTGGAAGGGTCATGGCCCATGGACTTTCATGCAAATGATGTTTCTGTTCTTCTGTACCGCGGAAGCTGCCCGTAAAACTGATAAAGAATAAACGGAACATATAAAAAGCAGTTAGCAATGCAGTGAACAGCGCTATGCTATAAAATATCGGACTCTTAATATAAGCACTAAGCAGGATGGCATCTTTTGAAAAGAAACCACTGAATGGAGGAATACCGGCGATGGCAATACAACCAATGAGAAATGTAATAAAAGTGATTTTCAACTTGCCGCTTAATCCACCCATTTTTCGAATGTCCTGTTCCCCACCCATTGCATGAATAACACTACCACTACCAAGGAATAAAAGCGCCTTGAAGAAAGCATGTGTCATTACATGAAATACCGCCGCTACATAGGCGCCGGAGCCAAGAGCAAGGAACATAAATCCCAGTTGACTAACGGTAGAATAAGCCAATATTTTTTTAATATCATTTTGCTTCATCGCGATAGTAGCCGCAAGTAAAGCTGTGGCAAGTCCGATGATGGCAACAATATTCATCGTAAGCGGAGCGAGACTATATAATAAGTTGGAACGTGCGATCATGTAAATACCAGCAGTAACCATGGTCGCCGCATGTATCAGTGCGGATACAGGAGTTGGACCCGCCATCGCATCAGGTAACCATGTATACAATGGGATCTGGGCACTTTTACCAGTAGCACCAATAAAAAGAAGCAACGTAATTGCGGTGATATCGGTAGTAGAAAGTTTAGCAAGATTTTCTGCCATAAATACCTGGTCGTAAGAAACTGTATTCAGTTTGCTGATCAGCCAGAAGATAGCGATCAGAAAAGCCAGGTCACCAATACGATTCATAATAAAGGCCTTGTTAGCCGCTTTATTATATTCCTGATTTTTGAACCAGTATCCTATAAGCAGGTAAGAACAGAGACCTACACCCTCCCAACCAATGAACATCACAACGAAATTGGCACCCATCACCAGCAAGATCATGGAGAATACAAAAAGATTGAGATAAGCGAAGTAGCGGGCAAAATGTGCCGGCTTCTCTTCGTGCATATAAGAAGTGGAATAGAGATGGATCAGAAATCCTACACCCGTAATGATCAGAAGAAATATAGAAGAAAGTTCATCCACTTTAAATTCAAAAGGGATGACCAGTTTGCCAACAGAAATAAAATCAAAATAAGTGGCTGTATAACCTCCACCTTCTTTTACATGCATAAATACCCAGATGCTCATGGCGAGAGCGGCCAGGATGGTTCCGCTTCCGATCAGACTGGTCATACTCTTCGAAAGATAATTGCGAAACAGTCCATTGATCAGAAAACCGATCAATGGCAGTAAAGGAATGAGATAAACTATTTGTAAAACGTTCTCCATATCTTATGAGCTGCAGCTCCTTATTTTAATGATCTTTTCAACTCTCAACTCCCCACTCTCAACTCTCTAGTGTTTTAATCTGTTGAGAAAATTCACATCTACTGAATGCACATTGCGATACATCATCACGATAATGGCCAATCCCACACTTACTTCAGCCGCCGCCACCACCATTATAAAGAATACGAATAACTGTCCTTCACTACCCGCTGTTGGATTGCTCATTGATAATTGCAGGTGATGCATTTTTGAAAATGCTACCAGTAAAAGATTCACCGCATTCAGCATAAGCTCAATGCACATAAAGATGATGATCGCATTGCGACGGGTAAGTACCCCCACGATGCCAATGGCGAATAGCGCGAGAGAAAGAAATATGTAATAATTGATAGGCATATTAATCTTTTTTTCCAATCACGACTGCCCCCACCATGGCACTTAGAAATAAGATGCTGCTTATTTCAAAAGGCACGACATAGGTGCTGAACAATTGTTTTCCGAGTTCTTCGATCAATCCGATATTTCCGGTTTTTACTAAGGCTTCCTGTTGTTTCAAATCAGAATCTTTCAGCGCAGCAACAAGCACCAGTAATAAAGCGCCACCGGCCACTGCCCCTGCAATTTTCAGCCAGCGATTTTTTCTTGGTTCTGTTTCCTTGTTCAGGTTCATCAGCATGATCACGAAAAGGAACAGCACCATGATAGCTCCCGCGTACACAATAATGTTCACGATAGCCAGGAACTGCGCGTTCAATAATATATAATGTCCGGAGATAGAGAAAAAAGTAAGGATAAGCCAGAGTACACTATGTACAGGACTTTTGCTGCTGATCACCATTAATGCGCCGAATAACGCAAGGATCGATAGAAACCAGAATAATATTTGTACGATGTTCATTCTCTTTAGCAGTTAATCTTGATCAGTTCTTGGATGCTTTCTCACCCAGCGCTTTTTGATAAGCTTCCGGTTCTTCGATCGGATGCGGTATCAGGAGGTCATTCTTTTTATAGATAAAACCTGAGCGACCGTAGTTGGCGGGTGCGAAGGTCTGGGATAGATAGATGGCGTCTTTCGGACATGCTTCTTCGCATAATCCGCAGAAAATACAACGAAGCATATTGATCTCGAAGCGGGCCGCGTATTTTTCTTCTCGATAAAGATTCTCTTCACCGGGCAGTCTTTCCGCCGCTTCCATAGTGATCGCTTCCGCAGGACAAGCAACGGCGCAAAGTCCGCAGGCCGTGCAACGTTCTCTTCCTTCTTCATCACGATTCAACACTTGTAATCCGCGGAATACTTTAGAAAAACTTCTTGTCTGTTCAGGATAGCTGATAGTTGGTCGCTTTTTGAAGATGTGACTGAACGTGATCATCATACCCTTCAGTATGTTCCACAAATAGATACTCTCCAGCCAGGTCATTGGCTTTCGGTCCACTTGTATCGATCTGTTTGTTAGTGACATATTTCTAAACCCTTCTTTTAATAATCATTTACAAATATACCGGCATCCATCAGTAAGCCGGAGCTTACCAATAAAGAGACCTGTTCTCATTTCTTCAACCATAGTACCACGGCTGCTGTGATCAGCATATTCAAAAGAGCCAGTGGTATCAAACGCTTCCAACCCAGATTCATCAATTGATCATAACGGAAACGCGGAACGGTCCAGCGGATCCAGATGAATACGAACAGGAAGAAAAATGTTTTTGCCATCAGGGCCGCGAATCCAAGTATGCCCAGCAGATTAGGGTCAAGTCCCCATTTGGTTTCATCTACGAATGGCAGAATATCATATCCACCAAAAAACAGTGTGGCCATGACCGCACTGCTGATGAACATATTGATGTATTCAGCGAAAAGATAAAAACCAAGTTTCATGGAAGAATATTCCTGGTGATAACCAAAGTTCAATTCATTCTCTGCCTCTGCCAGATCAAATGGAGTACGATTACATTCTGCCAGTGCGCATACGAAGAATATAATAAATCCTACAGGCTGCAGGATCACGTTCCAGTAATTGCCGCCTTCCGTCTGGCTGCCCACGATACGGCTCATCTGCAAACTACCTGTAAGCATCAGCACGGCGATCAGGGCCAAACCCATGGCAAGTTCATAAGAGATCATTTGCGATGCCCCACGAATGGCGGCCAGCAAAGAAAATTTATTATTAGAGGCCCAGCCACCGATCATAATTCCGTATACACCCAAACTCACTACTCCGAAAATGTATAGAATTCCAATATTCACATCTGCGATCTGCAGGGAAATATTTCTTCCAAATAAATGAAGAGAACCTCCCCATGGAATGACCGCACTGGAAAGCAGAGCGGTGAGCATTGCCAATGAAGGACCCAGTATAAATAGAAAACGGGATGAGTTTACAGGAATGATCTCTTCTTTAAAGAAAAGTTTTCCTCCATCCGCCAATGGCTGAAAAAGTCCGAATGGACCTGCGCGGTTTGGACCACGGCGATCTTGCAACCAGGCTGCCACTTTCCGTTCAGCATAGGTTGTGTACATAGCAATCACCAGCGAAATAGTAATGATGAACGATACGAGAACCGCTTTTTCAAGGACCAGCCCCCAATCCATTGTTAATAGATACATCTTGATCATTGTTCTTTCTTATCAAACGTTTTACTCGTTGCCGATCCGGCCACTTTACTCAGATCCACTTCCGGATCGTTCACTCCGCTTATATCATGAATATCCATCAGCAGTTTCGGATCTCTTCCTCCCATTATTTCTGAAATAGTTTCTTTCGGCATTACCAGTCCGGGATATTTTCCCTGCGAGATCACTGAATGACGATTGATATTGCTAAGTCCTTCAATTACCCAATCGCTTGTATTTTTCTTATCAAAGCGGCAGGTATTACATATCCATCCAGGATGGTTCCCTCCTCCTTTGTCCTCGGGACGAGCATAACTCATCACTTCACCCCACTCATCTTTCCTGGCAGTTACCCTTAATACTTCATCGCCTCGTTGCCAGAGTGTGACCTTACCACAGCAGGTTGGACAATCACGATGTGCATTCACTGGTTTGGTAAACCATACGCGGTTTTTGAATCGAAATGTTTTATCGGTAAGTGCTCCCACCGGACATACATCGATCATGTTTCCACTAAAATCATTATCTATAGCTTTTGATATATAAGTAGAGATCTCTGAATGATCACCACGATCCAGAATCCCATGCATTCGATGATCCGTGAGCTGATCGGCTACATAAGTGCAGCGATAGCAAAGTATACAACGAGTCATGTGCAATTGAATATATGGACCAATATCTTCTTTCTCGAAGGTGCGGCGCTTGAATTCATAACGTGTGCCTTCTTTACCATGATCATAGCTAAGATCCTGCAGGTGACATTCACCTGCCTGATCACAGACAGGACAATCCAATGGATGATTGATGAGCAGAAACTCTACCACCCCATTACGCGCATCCATTACTTTATCACTGGTAATATTTTTAACGACCATACCATCCATAACAGTAGTGCGGCAACTGGCCACCAGTTTAGGCATAGGACGAGGGTCAGCAGCAGAGCCTGCAGCCACTTCTACCAGGCAGGTACGACATTTACCACCACTGCCTTCCAGCTTACTGTAATAACACATGGCCGGAGGTGTTACTTCTCCTCCGATACGGCGAGCTGCATTGAGAATAGTTGTACCCGGCTCCACATCGATCGTGATATTGTCAATAGTAACTTTCAATAATTTGGGTGCTTCAGACATTTTTCTACTCCTCTTTACTTCTTATTTTTTACCGTGTGCGGTTTTGTCAACCTAAGATTAAAACCGATGGTTCCGTAAAATTCATTAAATACAAAAGATTGATGGGCCCTGCCAGGTATTCCTTTTTTATGAAGGATTATATCAGGCATATTTATATATCCCATTTTTTCTTCCAGCTTAATATGAATATGTTTTAAAAAATTGATCATTAATCCTGCCTTGGCAGAAATACCAAAACCTGAAACATGATAACGGTCATTGCGTTCATAATCCAGCAGGGTCACATTTGTTTTTGGCATCAGCACTCCTGCTCCACCTCCAAAAAACCAGGAAAAGATTACATTCTTACCCGGGCGAAATAGATCTGCATATTTTTCTAATTCAAAATTCAGATAGTTCAATCCATCTGTATGTTCAAATAGCAGAAAATCACGGGTCACTTTTACGGGGCGATCATATTCTCCCAGGAAAGCGCCGGGTCTTGTAATAATTCCTTTCATCATCGCGATCTGATCATTATCCATCACATATTTCATATGATCATCTCCAAAAGAGATGGCAAGATTGTCTTTAAAGAAATAACTCACGCGCAAATTGGTCTGCGGTATAGTGAGTCGTGAAAATTTCAGGTAATTATTATAACTGATCCTTGTAGGTCGGTCGTGGGCGGTAAGATGCTCCAGTCTGAAATCATAATCCGCTCCCTTGAAACTGATGGTGCTTTTGCCATAGGCATCACGGTTCCAACCCCAGGAGACAAATACTCTTCCGGCTTTGCGGTCCTGGAATTTATCCTGGCCCTGGGTTGTACTAACTGTAGAAAAAAATAGGATCATTACAGTTATCAGTTGATATAAAACTCTTTTAAACATTTATAACATTTAGTTACCGATCTTTTATCCCGCCGAAATGGCTGCACCATAATTGGCCAGTCCATAATTGCGCCGCTGCGCATCGTCGGGGTTGGTAACATGCCATTCGAATTCATCCCTGAAATGACGGATCGCCGCAGCTACGGGCCATGCGGCAGCATCACCTAAGGGACAAATAGTATTTCCTTCGATCTTGCGCTGAATATCCCAGAGCAGATCAATATCACTCATCTTTCCTTTTCCTGTTTCAAGATTCAATAAGATCTTTTCCATCCATCCGGTTCCTTCACGACATGGAGAGCATTGTCCGCAACTTTCATGACGATAAAAACGTGCCAGCGTATAGGTATGTCTTACCACACACTGACGATCATCCATAACTATAAAACCACCTGAGCCCATCATGGATCCTGTTTGAAATCCTCCGTCAGCCAATCCTTCATAGGTCATCATACGGCTTTCACCCTTCGCTGTTTTCAACAAAAGATTTGCAGGAAGAATGGGTACAGAGGATCCACCGGGAATACAGGCTTTCAACTGACGACCATTGGCCATGCCTCCGCAGTATTCATCACTGAAGATGAATTCTTCTACACTGATATTCATTTCTATTTCATACACGCCCTGGTTCTTAATATTACCACATGCCGAGATCAGTTTTGTTCCTGTAGATTTTCCGATTCCGATCTTCGCGTACTCTTCACCACCATCATTTATTATTGGAACTACTGCTGCGATCGTTTCTACATTGTTCACTACAGTAGGACAATTCCATAAACCCTTCACCGCAGGAAATGGTGGTTTTATACGGGGATTGCCTCTTTTTCCTTCTAAAGATTCAAGCAAGGCTGTTTCTTCTCCGCAGATATAAGCACCGGCACCTCGTTGTATATAGATCTCACAATCAAAACCTGAACCTAAAATATTCTTACCAAGAAAACCATTGTTCTTCGCTTCTGTGATAGCCTGTTCAAGTATGCCTACTATCCACGCATATTCTCCGCGTATATAGATATAGGAACGGGAAGAACCCAATGCATAGGAGGAAGTAATGATCCCTTCAATTAATAAGTGAGGAATGAATTCCATGAGATAGCGATCCTTAAAGGTTCCGGGTTCGCTTTCATCTGCATTTACTACGAGATAACGTGGCACTCCTTCAGGTTTTGCCAGAAAACCCCATTTCATTCCGGTAGGAAAACCGGCACCACCGCGGCCACGAAGTCCGCTTTTCTTTACCTCTTCTGTCACCTGATCGGGACTCATGGTTTTCAGCGCTTTTTCCACGCTGCGATAGCCACCTTCACGACGGTATACATCAAAGGAACGAATGCCTTCAACCTGTGCTTTGTCTAATAATAACTTTCTTCCCATTGAATCATATTCTATAAAGCGATCCGGAAATACCGGTGCACTTTTGTTTCTAATATTTCAGAGCCTGTCTTGCGAACAGCACCCATCGGTTTGACTTTTTAGTCCACACTTCCAATACTCTTAATTTATAACTTGATCTAACTCCTTTCATGGTACCATCCACAACTGAAATAAAACGAACATTCGCGAGATTACCATTGATATTGACCAGTAAACTATCCTCAGTAAATCCTGAATAGTCAATAAGTCCGCTTTTCAGATCATTAATAAGGTCATTCTTTGACTGGATCCATCCATTGCTATGACCATAGCTCAGCATTTTATCTGTTTGCTGATTTATAGAAACCGTATTACCATCCACCATTGCCTGGTGAAATTCTTTAATTGTTTTGGTCAGTTTGACCTCATCGTTCTGGGCCAGAGAAACAACTGAAACAAAAAGGGATAATATGGTTATTAGTTTCTTCAATTTTAATTCTGTCGGACTGTTTGTTTAGTACATTCTTCGATCAGCGCATCTACTTTTTCTTTGGTCAGGTGTTCACGATAATGATCTCCAAGTTGTAACAAAGGCGCGTATCCGCAGGCACCTAAACATTCCACCGTTTTCAACGTGAACAGGCCATCAGCCGTGGTCTCACCGGGTTTTATACCCAGGCGATCGTCAATATATTTTATAATATCATCACTGCCATTGAGCATGCAGGGACCGGTTTGGCAAACTTCGAAAAGATGTTTACCTACTGGTTTCAGATTAAACATGCTGTAGAAGGTAGCCACTTCATATACTTCAATAGTTTCCAGTTTCAGCAGGGAGGCAACATAATCCATGGTTTCTACGCCAAGCCATCCACCAAATTCCCTCTGAGCCAGGAGCAACACAGGTATCAGGGCACTTTTATGTTTGCCTTCAGGATAACTTCTGAGGATCTTTTCAACCTCCTGTATTTTTTCTGCAGAGAAAGTCATTATCGAGATCTTTATACTTTATTATTAATTGCTCTCCACTCACAACTCACAACTCACTATTCACTATTCACTTCTCCCCCTACCCATCCATTTCTCCTGCGATCAGATTCAAACTACTCATGGTCATGATAGCATCACTTAACATTCCTCCCTGTGTCAGTTCCCCATAGGACTGATAATAAATAAAACAAGGACGACGGAAATGAAGACGATAAGGTGTTCTTCCGCCATCACTGATCAGGTAAAATCCAAGTTCACCATTAGCCGCTTCGATAGAATGATATACTTCACCGGCTGGGATCTTTGTTTCTCCCATGATGATCTTGAAATGCCAGATCAGCGCTTCCATCTTCGTATACACATCTTCTTTTTCAGGGAGAAAATATTCAGGTACATCAGCATGAAAAACATCCGCTTCTGCTCCTTTGAATTCCTGTACTTTCTGATAGGCCTGTTTAATAATGCTCAGGCTTTCCCACATTTCTTTTCCGCGAACCAGCCAGCGATCATAATTATCTCCGGTAGTTCCTACAGGTATATTGAATTGAAAATCTTCATAACTGGAATAGGGAGCATGGATCCTTACATCATAATCAACTCCGGCTGCACGAAGGTTTGGACCCGTGAATCCATAGTTAAGCGCTCTTTCTGCCTTGATCGCTCCAGTGCCCTGTGTTCTATCCATAAAGATCCTATTACGCTGAAACAGGTTCTCAAATTCTTTTAATACAGCAGGATATTCGGCAAGGAATTTTTCAAGTTTCTGGAAAGCGATATCATTAAAATTTCTTTCAAATCCTCCAATGCGTCCAATATTTGTTGTTAGTCTTGAACCGCAAACTTCTTCATAGATCTCATAGATCAGTTCGCGGTATTGCATAACATAAAGAAATCCTGTATAGGCACCTGCATCGACACCCACAATAGAATTGCAGATCAGGTGATCGGAGATACGTGCCAGCTCCATGATAATGATGCGGAGATAGTCAACTCGTTTTGGCGTTTTGATTCCCAGCAATTTCTCGCAGGTCAGGTGCCATCCCATATTATTTAATGGTGAGGAACAATAATTCAAACGATCTGTGAGTGGAGTGATCTGATATAGAGGTCTTCTTTCCGCCAATTTTTCAAAAGCGCGGTGAATATATCCTACGGTTTGCTCAGAAGAAACGATCCTTTCTCCATCCAGCTCCAGGATATTCTGGAACACACCATGCGTGGCCGGGTGCGTTGGACCCAGATTAAGCGTAGTAGTAGTTTTTTCAATGCTTCCTTCAGGAAGCTTTATATGATGTTCTGACATTTCTAATTTTCCTTTCGTTTTCTAAACTTGCCTTCTTAACCCTCTCAACCTCTTCAACTTCCTCAACTCCCTAAACCCTTCTATCTCCTCCTCTACCAAACATATCATCATCTTTATCTATCCTGCTCTGATCTTCCAGTGGGAACTCTTTTCTCATGGGGAAATAATCCATTTCATCCACATTCATAATGCGTTTAAGATTTGGATGACCAAGAAAATTGACACCGTAGAAATCATAGGTCTCTCTTTCCAACCAATTGGCTGCGGAAAATAATCCGGTAGCCGTATATACATCAGGTGTTTTAATATCGGTGAATACTTTAAAACGTATTCTTACATTGTCAACGAGGTTATGCAAATGATAAACTACAGCCAGTTCCTGTCCGATCTTATCGGGATAATGAACGGCGCACAGATCGGTGAGGAATCTGAATTTTAATTCTTCATCATCATAAAGGAAATTGAGAACCTTCAGGTTAAGGTCTTTGTGAGACTCAAAACTTAGCATACCATAAGGCTCTTCAAACTGTTTTACTTGTTCTCCGAATTTTTCAGTGAGCCTTTGTTTTATATGTTCATTTGTCAACATGTTCTTTATTTGGTGGCTTATTGGATGCCGTAGCTTTCCAACAGGCTTTTATACTGATCGCCGTTTCTGCGTCGCAGGCTTTCCTTTCCTACCAGATCCTGAATACGAATTACGCCATCAATGATCGCTTCGGGCCTTGGAGGACAACCCGGAACATAAACATCCACCGGTACTACCTGGTCAATTCCCTGCAAAACACTATAAGTATCGAAAATGCCTCCGCTGCTGGCACAGGCGCCCACAGCCATAACCCAACGTGGTTCGGCCATTTGTAAATAGACCTGCTTAACTACAGGACCCATTTTTTTGGCAATCGTTCCCATCACCATCAGCAAGTCGCATTGACGAGGAGAAAAACCAACCCTTTCTGATCCGAAACGGGCCAGATCATAGTGCGAACCCATGGTAGCCATAAATTCAATACCGCAGCAGGAAGTAGCGAAAGGAAGGGGCCATATTGAATTCTTTCGGGCCAGTCCGATCACCTTATTCATTGAAGTTGCGAAAAACCCCTCCCCCTGTAAACCTTCCGGCATATCTGCCAGGCTGATATCTGTGACCAGCGGTTTATTGTTTAGATTATATGAAACCGGACGAGACATAATGCAATTATTTTATGTGAGAACTAGTTCTATCGAATTTTATAACAACCATACCGATTGAATGTTATTCTCAGCTCGTTTTTTCACAATTACGAACCGCTATTTTAATCCTCCCAGTTCAGCGCCCCTCGTTTTATTATATATATATATCCACATAGAAAAAATCCTACAAATAATAAAACGGCCCGGAATCCATCCCATCCAAGCATCTTAAAATTCACCGCATAAGGATAGAAAAAGATCACTTCTACATCGAATAGTACAAAGAGAATCGCTGTTAAAAAATATTTGATGGCCATTGGCTGGCGGGCATCTCCATGGGTCTCAATTCCGCTTGAAAAATTCTGAAGTTTATCACTTGTTTTTCTTTTAGGACCCAGCAGGTGAGTAACCACCATCAGGAATGCCACAAGTCCTACCGCGAAGATCAGTTGGATCGCCACAGGCAGATAAGAGCCGGAATCAGCATTGTTCAAACCGGATTGAAGAAGGTAAATCATTGTTCTATTTTGCAGTCGGGCAAAATTAAGGCGATGGGGCCAATAAATTCGCGAAAAAAATCATGCCCTGATATGATAAAAAAATCCCCCACCAAAAAGGCAAGGGACTTTTTATTGTAAAAGAAGAAAACCGAGTTTATCCGCCTTTGGCCACGGCCTTAGGCGGCAATTTTGTTTTTGCCTTTGTTTTTGTTTTTGTTACGACACCCACTTTGGGAGTTCCGGTTTGTCCGGTTCCTTTAGGGTTAACTCCAGGCTTGGTAGCCGGTTTACCCGCAGGCATTTTTTCAATCTGATCGATATAGATCTGAATTGCAGCCGCATTGTTCACATCAGCGGCCTGCCATTTTCGGAAGAAATCCAGTGATTTCTCTTTGTCTTTGGCCTTATTAATATAATAAGCGGCCAGAAACTTCACTGCGCTGATATATTGCGGCTTAAATTTCGATGTGTCTTTCTGCGCGAATTCATATAAAACCAATGCATCAGGTACTGCAATGCTATCCTGCCTGATGGTATCTACTGCAATAGCACTATTGAATGCCCAGAGATATCCATAAACCTGATCAGAAAATTTATCCTTCATTTGCATGGACAGATTTCTTGAACTATCATAAGCTCCGCTGAAATAATAGGCCAGTGTGAGGTCGAAATAATCATTAATGATAGGCTTAGGTTTTAGCTCAAGGATCTTAGCAAGAACAACTGCTTGTTTTTCCGGCATTTTCTGGTCCTTAAAATAAGTGGCTCCTTTCTTCAGGTATCCCAGCTTTGCTTCTATGGTAGTATCTACTTTGATACCTTCCATATAGGCTTTAACCACATCATCAGGAGATGAACCCAGTTTGGCAAGACTTAATGCCCTTACTTCATAGTCAGGCAGCAGAAATTCAACCGGATTTTTTTTGGCAAAGAACATATCACTGAATTTTTTTGAATTCTGGTAATCGCCTTTATCAAAATAGGCGTGGGCAAGCAAACGATATACTTTAGGTTTCGTGTTGGCACCCGCTACTGCTACCACCGCTTCAGCTTTGTTAATTGCACAATCAAAATCTTTTTTCGCATAGCAAAGCTGAGCATAGAGGAACTGGTCTTGTGGATCAGTATCAGGAGCCTTACTGTCAATATATTTTTTGAGCTGATCTTCTGCTTCTGTAAATTTCAACCGGTAGAAATAATAATAAAATAGTTCATACCAGGCTTTTGTAAACCTTGGATCTTTAGCCACAGCCTGGTTCATGTATTCAAGTGTGAGCTCATCATTCTTCTGTGAAGTGAAAAGCATACCCAATCTATAGCTGGCTGGTGCGAAATTTGGATCAGCTTCCAGTGCTTTTTTATAGGAAGCAAAGGCGGCACCACCACCATTTCCCTTACCTGCTTTACGATAAGCATTACCTAATTCAAGAAGGGTTTGCGTATTCTTAGGATCTTTATTAGCGGCATCTTCCAGCAAATGAACGGCATAATCATAATCCGCATTTTTCGCATCAGAAATGGCGCGGCCAATAGCAGTCTCAATTATAGGATCATCTCCTTTTTTACCACGTGTAAGTGTAAGGGCTGTTTCAAAATGCTGACGAGCCTCATTTGATTTGCCTTCCAGCAATTCAATATGACCAAGACCTACCTGGAGCAAGGGTGCGCCATTAGTGGCCTGGATACCTTTTTCATACCATGCACGTGCATTCGCCAGACGGGAAGACCGAATCTCCTCATCATCCAGGAATACCTGGCCCTGCCAGTAAATAGCATCAATATTCGTTGGATTTACAGCCAGTAATTTGTCAAAAACACTACTTGCGCTTTTTACCCGCCCCGCGTACAGGTTGTTCACCCCCTCCTGTATGGATTGAGCTTTAAGTCCGGTAGCGAAAAGCATTCCGGAGATTAAAAATTTGATTGCGGTTTTCTTCATTTTCTCTTCTTTAAAAAGTTTGTAAATATTCCTATCCTACTCTTTTAACCTCACCGGCCTTATTGTAAAATCTTTTTGCGCCGGTACCAGGTAAGCTCTCTTAAAAATCAACTGTCCCAACTCTCCGCTCATAAAATCAGCAAACGCTGTTCCGAGCCCTTTGTAATTCTCCTTTACTATATAATTCAAATCCCGTACCATTGGGTACCTCTTTAGGAAAATATTAAGTTGTGATCCTTTAACATATACCCCTTTCTCCCTTTTCCTGGTGCTTTCCAGGGGAACCTGCCTTACTTTTTTCAAATAACGTATCGCTGTAGTATCCTCAGGGTTTCCTATCCAGCTTACTCCTATAAACCCGATCACTCCCCGGTGATTGCTCACATAATCGATCACTCCTATACTATTGTTAGCCGCCATGGCCAAATGGGTCAGTGAATCCCCACGTAATATTGAATCGATGGCAAAACGTACCGTACTGGTTGCTTTTGCTCCATCAAAAACCGGGATTAAATTATTCTTAAACTTTCCCGAAAGGATGGCTTTGATATCCGCCATGGTAAATTCGGTTTCTTCATCCTCCGAATTCATAATGACTGAAATAGCATCATAAGCCAGGGTCATTGCCTTAGGGCCCTTCTTCAGCGAATCCACTATAGCCTCTGATTCTTCCTGGGAAAAGGTTCTGGTAACGATCACCATTCTTACTGAATCATTTAAAAGATCTTTGAGACAATCTGCCTCGGGTTTATAATCTACCAGGATCCTTGCTTTATTATGCTCCGACTGATAGACCATCACCATTTCATCGATGATGGGCTTAAAAGATTCATCCGCGCTTACATGAATGCTTCCTTTATTCTTATTGTCCGGTAGTTCCTTCTCCTGCTCCCGATATGATTTACAGGAACTGAAAAATATACCAAGCAGGAAGATGGTACAGAACAACCTCATGAAAAACGCTGACTCATTTAAAATACTTTTTCTGATAGCCACGATAAATACGCCAGCTGCCATAGATCATACTCACCACGCCCATTACTTTATCCGTACTGTCGGGTGGAAGACCACGATTGATATCGAGATCAAATCTGTCTCGAAAAAAGAAGAAGATGCCAATTAGCAGAATGATAATACCCATGCCATAATCTAGCATAGAACGGGTAAGCGAAACCTGTTTGCGTTTCCGCTTTTCGTATTCTTCAAACATGCGAGGGTTTTCTTCTTTTACAATTCCTGGTTTTCTTTCCCCGGCTTTAACGGGAGGTGAAAAATAGAAAAATTTCTCCTTATTTGGATGCTAATACCCATCAAATCCATAAAAACATGGCAGTTAGGGTTTAACCTCATGTCTTATTGGCTAAACTTTATCTTTGCGGCGTACCAATCTTAAAGCCGGACATTATATTATAATGAGCAAACCCAGCCTGCCGCAAGGCACCCGTGATTTTCCTCCTGATGTGGTTCGTAAAAGGAATCATATTCTGAACTCAATTCGTTCGGTATTCGAACTCTATGGCTTCCAGCCTTTGGAAACCCCTGCTATGGAAAACCTTGAAACACTGATGGGAAAATATGGGGACGAGGGTGATAAACTCATTTTCCGAATTCTGAATAATGGACTGGATCGCGCGGAAAAACAGGAAAAAGCAAGGGAAGATTTTGAAAAATTATTGTCAGGAAAAAATGTGGCCGGTATTACTGAACGTGCTCTGAAATATGACCTTACCATACCCTTTGCCCGGTTTGTGGCCATGAACCATAATCAACTTCATTTTCCTTTCAAACGTTACCAGATACAGCCGGTATGGCGGGCTGACCGACCTCAAAAAGGAAGATACCGTGAATTCTTTCAGTGCGATGCCGATGTGGTAGGCAGTAATTCACTGCTTAATGAAGTGGAGCTGTCGAATATCTACGCCGATGTATTTAATAAACTGGGATTGCCCGATGTATCTATACGAATCAATCATCGTCGTATTCTGACAGCACTGGCAGATATTGCCGGCGGTGCCTCCCAATTAACTTCTATCACAATCGCGATCGACAAACTGGATAAGATCGGTATAGAAAAAGTTAAGGAAGAACTGACCACCCGTGGGCTTTCTTCTGATCAGGTTTCTATCATTGAAACCTATTTGGCGATAAGTGGATCAAATGAAGAAATTGTTTCCTCACTGGAGCAATTAGTAGGCAAGAATCCGGAAGGAAGAAAAGGATTAGATGAACTGGCCTATATCCTGGCCTATGAACCCGCTTCTGCCTCGCTTACAATTGACCCTACCCTTGCACGCGGATTGAACTATTATACAGGAACTATTTATGAAGTTCAGGCACCGCATTCAGTAAAGATCGGCAGCATTGGCGGAGGTGGCCGCTATGATGATCTTACCGGATTATTCGGAGTACCGGGCATACCCGGTGTAGGCATCTCCTTTGGGGTGGATCGCATTTATGATGTACTGGAAGAATTGCAATTGTTTCCCGCAGATGTGCATATCGGCACACAGGTAATTTTCTTTAACATGGGAAAATCAGAAAGCGAAAAATCATTTGAACTCTGTCAGCAATTAAGAAACGCCGGTATTCGTTCAGAACTTTATCATGAAACCGTAAAGCTTGACAAACAATTCAAATACGCGGAAAAAAAGAATATTCCATACGTGGTGATCATTGGTGAAAATGAACTGGGCTCACATACCGCCAATATAAAACACCTGGCCAGTGGAAGGCAGGAAGTGGTTTCTTTTCCGGAGTTAGTTAATTATTCATTTTCATAACTCACTCTCTCACTCCCTCCATTTCTATATTATTTACCTGTATCACCAATCCAACGATCTTGCCATCAGGGTTGCGTTTAAATGTGGCGGTTCCGGAATAGGCTACCACTTCAAAAACATCTTTATTCTCTGTCTTTTTGAATTCAGTGTTTCCCATTGCTGTTTGTGCCATAAGGATGCCATTCTCAATAACAACAGTGATCTCTGTAACAGGACTTCCATCAGGAAATTTATACTTAGCCGTATACTCCATGAGCTGGGTAGTATCCTTTGGAGCATTTGGCGCTTTTGGTGGCGGTGGTGCATCCTGTGCAGATAGTTGTGTTAAAGAAAAGGCGATAAGTAGTCCTAGAAATAATTTTTTCATTGCTGGTTTTTATACTCTAAAAATAGAAGAAATAAATAAGATGCTCTGTTAACAAATCTCATAAATAATGGCGGCACCCTGACCTACACCAATACACATAGTAGCCAACCCATACCGGGTTTTTGTTTTGGCCATTTCATGAAGCAGGCTGGTAGAAATGCGTACACCACTGCATCCCAATGGATGTCCTAATGCAATAGCTCCCCCATTCACATTTACAATAGATGGATCCAATTGCAGATCCTGTATACAGGCCAGCGACTGTGAAGCAAAGGCCTCATTCAGTTCTACCAGCCCAATATCATTGATAGTAAGTCCTGCTCTTTTTAGTGCTTTCTGTGTTGCCGGTACCGGGCCAATACCCATGATAGAAGGATCTACACCAGCAATAGCCATAGATACTATTCTTGCCAGTGGTTTTGATCCAAAATCTTTTACTGCTTTCTCATTCGCAAGCAATAAAGCGGCGGCTCCATCATTGATTCCAGAAGAATTTCCCGCAGTGACCGTACCCTCTTTTATAAACGCAGGTTTTAATGAAGCCAATTTTTCCAGACTGGTTTCACGGGGATGTTCATCTGTATCTATGCGAATAGTTTCTTTTCCTTTGGTCGTTGTAACCGGCAGCAACTCTTCATTCCATTTTCCCTTATTCTTTGCACTGAAATATTTTTCCTGTGAATTCAATGCAAACAGGTCCTGCGCTTCTCTTCCGATCTTCCATTGCTTTGCTACATTCTCTGCTGTTTCCCCCATTGAATATGGGTGATACATGGCCGATAATTGAGGATTAATAAAACGCCATCCCATTGTTGTATCAAATATCTCCTGGTTACGGGAAAAAGCCTCCGTACTTTTTGCCATCACAAAGGGGGCACGACTCATGCTTTCTACTCCGCAGGCAATGATCATTTCTGCATCATCGCATTGAATTTGCCTGCTGCCATCCATGATAGCCTGCAATCCGGAGGCACAAAGGCGGTTCACAGTATTAGCTCCTACAGTAACCGGAAGACCTGCCAGCAAGGCGGCCATCCTGGCTACATTGCGATTGTCTTCCCCGGCCTGGTTAGCGGCCCCAGCGATCACATCTTCAATACGATTCAGATCAATACCAGGGTTTCTTTCCAATAATCCTTTGATGGTACAAGCCAGCAGATCATCCGGACGAACCGAAGAAAGTGCTCCGCCATATTTACCTATCGGAGTACGTATCGCATCAATAATATATACTGAATTCATATTGTAAAAATAGGATTTTAGTCTATGAGACTGCCCCTTGCTTAAGGACCGGTTGCTGGATAGGAGTTGTTATCTTTGCAGCTCATGAAATCACCATCAAAAAGAAATATACGTCATCTTACCCTCGCTGACCTTGAACTCTGGTTAAGTGAAAGACGCGAACCGAAATTCAGGGCCAAACAGGTTTATGAATGGTTATGGTCCAAAGCTGTGCAGGATTTTGATTCAATGACCAACCTGTCGAAGGACCTGCGTAGTGCATTGGCCGATCAGTTCCTTTTACCCGGACTAACCATCGATCTTCATCAACATTCGGAGGATGGAACAGATAAATTCCGGTTTCGTACACATGATGGTCATTTGATCGAAGGAGTTTTGATACCGACCGTTTCCCGTTTCACTGCCTGTGTGTCATCGCAGATCGGTTGTTCCCTTAGTTGTAAGTTCTGTGCTACCGGATATATGGAAAGAAAAAGAAACCTGGAGTTTGATGAGATCTATGACCAGGTGGCGATGATCAACAGGCATTGTGAAGCCGCTCATGGGCAGAAGCTCAGCAATATTGTTTTCATGGGGATGGGAGAACCTTTATTGAATTATAAGCATGTCTTGCATTCTATTGAAAGGATCACTTCTGCTGAAGGCATGGCGATGAGTCCCCGACGAATCACTGTTTCTACTGCGGGAGTGTCCAAAGGCATTCGTCAGTTGGGTGATAATAAAGTAAAATTCAAACTGGCCCTTTCCCTTCACGCGGCTAACGACAGAAAGAGGCATGAGATCATGCCTATCAACGATACAAATAATATCAAGAGTTTGACCGACGCGTTGAATTATTTTTATAAGGAAACCGGTAACGAGATCACCTTTGAATATATTCTCTTCAAGAATTTTAACGATTCACTCGCTGATGCGGATGATCTGATCAAACTCTATCGCCAGGTACCTGTTGACCTGGTCAACATCATTGAATATAACCCCATTGAATTCGCGAAGTATGAAAAGCCCGAAGATGAAAAGGTTCAGGTTTTTATGAACTACCTGGAAAAAAACAGGGTGAATGTTCGCCTCAGAAGAAGCAGGGGAAAGGATATTGACGCGGCCTGTGGGCAGCTGGCCAATAAAGATTAGACTACGAAATTTTTCCTACTTGCTTAAACCTCTTTCTCCTCTGGCAGTCCATAATATGTTCCTGAAATATTCATGCTTTCGCTGATAAACGAAGGTTATTATAACCGTTGCGCGTCATAAATAAAAAAACTATGAAAAAACTATTATTTCTCCTCATGGGCTTTGCCATTGTTACAAGTGTAAAGGCACAGGAAATTCCTGAAAGAAAAATGGATAAGCCCGGTATGCATAATGGTATGCATGAAAGGGAAATGAGGGGTCGTCATGATCACATGAGAATGATGGCGAAGGATCTTAATCTTACAGAACAGCAGAAAGATCAACTTAAGAAAAATCATGAAGATCTGCGCTCCCGCTTCGAGGCGCTGAAAAAAGAAGATAATATCACAGTAAAAGAATACCGCAGCCGGATGGAGAACCTGAGGAAAGAACAAAAAAAATCTTTCCAATCAATTCTTACTGCAGATCAGAAAGCTACCCTCGAGAAAAAGAAAGAAAATGCTAAAGGACGTTTCGATCATCAGACCGATAAGCGTAGCGAAAAAATGAAAACCCGTCTGGGTCTTACAGAGGAGCAAACAATCCAAATGAAAAAGAACCGGGAAGAACTTCATTCCAGGATAAAAGTCATTTGTGATGATAAATCGCTGAGCGATGAAAAGAGAAGAGAGGCTATCAAAACCGAAATGAAGGCCCAAAAAGCAAAAAATAATTCTATTCTTTCCGAAGATCAAAAGAAGAAGATGAAGGAAATGCATGATAAGAAAGGTGATTTCAGAGGAAGAAAACCCGGAGATAGAAAAGAAGTATAAAGCATCGAGTTTTTTAAGTGGCCTCCCCTTCCCGGGGAGGCTTTTTTATGCCCTGCCTTTCGGCCTTTGCGGCCTATCTTTGCAGGGAATGAAAAAGAAGTCCAGCCAGTTTGCCAAATTCTCTACTAAGAAGTCCAATGCGGCTATCAAGGAAAAATTTAAACAGGAGAAAAGAGTTTGGAAAAAAGACCGGGAAGTGTTCTTCGACCGCAAAAAAGCCGAAGCAAGAGGTGAAAAGCCTGTAGTGGAAGCCAAAATTGAAAGAGCTGATCCGGGCATTATGCCCCTGAATAAATACATTGCGCATGCTGGTATAGCCGGACGTCGTGAAGCTGCCGAACTGGTGAAGAAAGGATTAGTGAAAGTGAATGGTGAACTGGTATCTGAACCGGGCCATAAAGTTTCTGCAAAGGATGAAATAGTGGTGAATGGGAAGAAAACATTTTTACAAAAGGACCTGGTATATATTCTGCTGAACAAACCCAAAGATTATATTACTACAACCAGTGACGAAAGAGGAAGAAAAACAGTACTTGATCTTATAAAAAGAGCAACCCCGCAAAGAGTATATCCTATCGGTCGCCTGGATCGAAACACATCCGGTGTATTGTTATTTACCAATGACGGTGAACTGGCCCAAAGCCTTACCCATCCCAAACATGAAGTGAAGAAAGTATATCATGTAACACTGGACCGGCCATTGGATAAAAAAGATTTTGAACGTATTATAAATGGTGTGGTATTGGAGGATGGACTTGCCTCTGTAGATGTTCTGGCCTATGCCGACGCGAAAGATAAATCACAGATCGGCGTGGAGATCCATAGCGGACGAAACCGCATCGTGCGACGCATATTTGAGTCTCTTAAATATGACGTGAAACAACTGGACCGGGTTGTTTTTGCAGGACTCACCAAGAAAAACGTGGAGCGGGGGAAATGGCGTTTTCTCTCTGAGAAAGAAGTGCGTGAATTAAAATATTTCTCCAAGCCCAAATCAAAAAAAGCCAGACCCACTGATCAAAAATCATGAATCTTTCTTCACTGATCATAAAAGAAACGGCTGATTATTTTATTATTGACAAACCTGCCGGGTTGCTTTCCATTCCCGACAGGGAAGGCAAAGAGATCTCCCTGAAAGTAATGCTTAAGGAAAAATATGGTGAGATCTTCACTGTACATCGTCTTGACAGGGAGACCAGTGGACTCATTCTTTTTGCCCGAAATGCGGACGCACATAAACATTTTTCCGCCGGATTCATGGCAAGTTCTGCAGGAGAAGAAAGAGCAGTAAAAAAGATCTACCAGGGAATGGTGATCGGTTCCATTTCAGAAAAAACAGGAACTATAAATGACCCAATAAAAGAACATCCCGCGCTTAATGGTTCCATGATGGTGCACCGGCAGGGAAAAACAGCCATCACTGATTACGAAGTGCTGGAAGATTTCGGCATATTCTCATTGGTAAAATTCAGGATCCATACCGGCAAAACGCATCAGATCCGCGTTCATATGAAAGAGATCGGACATCCAATTGTTTGTGATAAATTATATGGCGATGGAAAACCTTTACTTGTCTCCGCTTTAAAATCACGTTATAATCTGAGTAAGAAAGAAGATGAGGAAAGACCTATCATTAATCGCCTTGCCCTTCATTCATGGCAACTGGGTTTTATGGATATGCAGGATGAATGGATTGAAATGGAAGTGCCTTTGCCGAAAGATTTGCGTGCGGCATTGCAGCAATTGAGGAAGAGGAAGAAAGGTTGAGGAGTTGAGCTGTTGAGGCCTTCTGCAGTTGAGCGAATACACAAAAGAAATGAATTTTCGCTCAACCCCTCAACAGCTCAACAGCTCAACCTCCTCACCTCTCAACTTTCATTTGTTCGGTTGCGGTGTATACCTTAAATAGGGTTTCACTACTCTCACTCCTTTAGGAAATTTCTTGATCGCATCTTCCGTACTGATAGATGGAACAACGATCACATCCTCTCCTTCTTTCCAATCGGCTGGAGTAGCCACACTATAGTTTGCAGTAAGCTGCAATGAATCAATTACACGTAGTACTTCTGTAAAATTTCTACCGGTAGAAGCAGGATAAACGATCATCAGTTTGACCAATTTATCAGCACCGATCACAAAAAGCGACCTCACAGTAGCTGTTGCAGAAGCATTGGGGTGAATCATATCATAAAGAGTAGCCACTTTGCGATCTTCATCTGCAATGATGGGAAAACCCACAGTGCAATGCTGGGTTTCATTGATATCATTTCTCCATTGCAGGTGCTTATCAAGCGGGTCCACACTTACTGCCAGTACTTTTACATTACGTTTAGCAAATTCTTCCTGCAGCATAGCGGTTCTTCCCAGTTCGGTAGTACATACCGGTGTGAAGTCGGCAGGATGTGAAAAAAGTACACCCCAGCTATTTCCAAGGTATTCATGAAAATCTATTTGACCCTCGGTTGTATTTGCACTGAAATTCGGTGCCTGATCGCCTAATCGTAAACTCATAAGATAAAATTTAAAGTTAATTTATAATAGTCTACAAAGATAGTAGGATATTCATTTCTGAACCAGATCTATCAGGCTTCTGTTTTCCAGTATACGAAGCGTCGCATCCCGTACTTGCAACATCATGTCATGCAGTCCGCAGCTTTTTTCATTACAATTTTTACAACGTTCATAAAAATACAGGCTTACACAGGGCAGCATAGCAATAGGACCATCCAGCAGACGGATAATGGATGCCACTTTTACTTTTGCCGGATCAGAGGCGAGAAAATAACCTCCTCCTTTCCCCTTTTTGCTTTCGAGTAAACCCTCTTTTTTTAACTCCAGCAGAATATTTTCCAGGAATTTCAGAGGTATCTTTCTTTTCTGGGAGATCTCAGAGATCAATACGGGTCCCTGCTGATATCTCTCTGCTAAAAAGCCCAGCGCCTGAAATGCATATTGAGATTTTTTTGATAGCATGATCAGACGATCTCAATTTTATAATGAATAGGTGAATTTTTCTGCAGCATGGCCGATACTCCACAATATCTTTCCAATGAAAGATCGATCGCTTTTTTTACTTTATCCTCATTCTCGGGATCTGTATGAAGACGATAGACAAGATGAATATCGAGAAATACTTTTGGATTTTCAGTAGTTTGCTCCGCCATTGCTTCAATACTCATACCTGTTATAGTCACTCTCATTTTTTCCAGTATGTCAACTACATCTATGCCTGAACAAGCAGCCAGTCCGGAAAGAAGAAGTGCTTTGGGACTAAATCCATTTTGAACCGCTCCATCCAGGTCGATGGTGTTATGATCCTGTATGCTGAGGAACTCATGATTTTTTTTCCAGGAAGTAATGGTTTTCATTCTGGTGGGTTTTGGTAAAGTTCATGTTTTTTATTCGCTAAAATATTCTTTAGTGTCCATTCCACTCTTTTTTGAAATGCGTGTTGCCTCACTTCACAATCGCTTTTTGTACATATCGGGCAGGAGATCGGCAGACAGGGATCATTGTGCACAAAGAGTTCAAGCGATTCACCAAATTCATGGCGGATCAGAATGGCCAGTGCATCGATCTCCCTATGCGCTTCCGCAATATTGAGATACCAGGGAACAGTGAGATGGCAATCCAGGTGCAGCACGCTTCCATATTTTATCACACGCAGGTTGTGAAGATCCACCCAGTTTTCCCGCCGGTTGGAATTGAGCAACATTACCATTTTTTCAAGGATCTTCATATCAGCCTCGTCCATAATTCCTGCAATGGAAGAACGAAGAATTTTATAGCCTGTCCAGATAATATAAATTCCAAAGATCAGGGCCACGGCGCTATCTATCCAGTTAATACCCGTGAAAAAAAGAAGCACCAATCCGGCAATGATTCCCAATGTGGACCAGGTATCTGATAAAAGATGTTGTCCGCTTGCAATAAGAGCCGAAGAATTATTCTTTTTTCCTGTTCGGAGACAGAGCATGCCCGTGATCAGGTTCACAATAGCTGTTATGGAGATCAGCAAAATTCCCTTATCGATCTCTTTCAGTGGCTCGGGATGAATGATATGCTGAACCGCTTTGTACATAATGATGGCGCCGGCAGAACCAATCATAGTGCCTTCAATAGCGGCTGAAAGAAATTCCGCTTTTCCATGACCATAAGGATGTTCTATATCTCTGGGCTTGGAGGATACCCATAAACTATAAAGTCCGATAAACCCAGCGGAAACATTTACTATGCTTTCGAGCGCATCAGTAAGCACGGCTACGGAATGAGTAAGATAATAGGCGGCAAATTTAATCACCAATAGCACCACTGATATGGAGGCCACCCATTTTTGTACCCGAAGATTTTGACTGGAGCTATTCAATGAAATTGATTTGAAAATTTTTGAGGGAAATGAATTTGTAAATCAACTAAAATAATAGGAGGAAATGACTGATGAATATCCTGTCCTCACCTAATCTTACTCTTATCCGAGATAAATATCAAGCAGCCCTTCCGGAAGATTGACCAGCACCTGTTTTTTCCGATGATCTATTTTTTCAAGTGATTCTTCATGCAGAGGAATCAACACTTCCCTTTCTTTTATCTCCAAACGACAAAGAAGTTGCTGTGGTTGTTCAATTACCTCAAGTATTTTGCCCAATTCTACTCCTTCATCAATGATCATATATCCCAGAATACTGGCAGGGGATGTTTTGGCAGCGTATTTTTTATGCTCTGCTTCTGTCAGCCACACTTTTTTAGGCACCAGTTTCATTGCGGATTCGCGGCTTTCCAATCCTTCCAGTTTGATATAGATCTCTTTTTCAGATTTTATCAGTGCAGACACAATGAACCAGGGAAGAAAAGAATTTTTTTTATCCTCGATAAAAACTGTGGTCAGTCCTTTAAGCGATGTTTTTTTTCCCAGGTCATGTTGAAGAATAAGTTCTCCTTTTAAACCATGGGCAGCAACCATTTTCCCAATATTGAAATATTCAGCCATAGCACAAATTTACTGGCAACAGTCGCCATAAAAAAAATCCCGGCCAAAGCCGGGATCAAGAAATTTCAGGATTCGAAATTATGCTTCCTCACCACCATTGCCCTCAGGGCGACGCTCTGGTCTGCGTCCCATTGGGGCGCGACGAGAATGTCTCTGGCGTTGTGCTTCTTCCTGGCGTCGTTTCACTTGAGATTCGTGCTCTGCACTCCACTGGGTGAATTTTTCCATAGCTGTTGCTTCGTCAAATAAATTGAGGCCCACTCCACGCAGAAGGTGTTTCAGGAACAATACTCCTTTAAAGCTGAGGATACGGCGAACAGTATCGGTGGGTGTAGCACCTTTGTTCAGCCACTCTAATGCCTTCTGACGATCCAGCTGAATAGAAGCAGGAATAGTCAGTGGGTTGTAAGTTCCTAATTTCTGAATGAATTTGCCATCGCGTGGGGCTCTTGCATCTGCAACAACGATGAAATAAAAAGGTCTTTTCTTAGACCCGTGTCTTTGAAGACGGATTTTGGTTGCCATTTTAAATAGAAATTTAAAGGCGTTAAACAATAATTGTTGATCCGGTGGAAACCGGACAGCAAATATACTAACGCTTCATGATTCGTCCAAACGCTCCCATCTTATTCATATTCTTCATCATGGCGCGCATTTGCTCGAATTGTTTCATGAAGTTGTTAAGTTCCTGAATATCCCGGCCACTACCGGCGGCGATCCTCTTTTTTCGGGACCCGTCGATCAGATCGGGGTCCCCCCGCTCAGCCGGGGTCATAGAATTGATCATAGCCTCTATGCCTTTAAATGACTCATCATTAATGTCCAGATCCTTGATCTTACCCCCAACCCCCGGAATCATCCCCAGAAGATCCTTCATATTCCCCATTTTCTTAATTTGTTCCAGCTGCATCTTAAAGTCTGCAAAATCGAATTTATTTTTCCTGAGTTTGGCTTCCAGTTTTTTAGCCTCTACTTCATCAAATTCTGCCTGCGCTTTTTCAACCAAGGTTGTAATATCTCCCATCCCCAGAATTCGCTGGGCCATCCTGTCGGGATAAAATACATCCAGGGTATCCAATTTCTCCCCGCTACTGGTAAATTTGATCGGTTTGTTTACAGTGTATTTAATGGAGAGGGCCGCACCACCGCGGGTATCGCCATCCATCTTGGTTAGCACCACACCGGTAAAATCAAGCCGGTCATTAAAGGCCTTGGCTGTATTCACCGCATCCTGTCCTGTCATGCTATCTACAACGAAAAGAATTTCCTGTGGATTTACCGCAGCCCGGATATTGGATACTTCGTTCATCAATATCTCATCAATAGCTAATCGGCCGGCAGTATCAATGATCACCACATTTTTATTCTTACTCCTTGCTTCCTTCACTGCATTCTGAGCAATAGAAACGGCATCCTTGCTTTCCAGTTCAATATGTACATCAACTCCGATCTGTTCACCCAATACTCTTAACTGCTCCATTGCCGCCGGGCGATAAATATCTGCCGCGACCAGCATCGGAGAAAGTCCTTTTTTTGTTTTTAGAAAATTGGCCAGTTTACCACTGAAAGTGGTTTTACCAGAGCCCTGTAATCCGGCGATCAGGATCACAGCGGGATTGCCTTTTGCATTAAAAACTGCTTCTTCCCCACCCATTAATTCGGCGAGTTCATCCCTGACGATCTTCACCATCAATTGACCGGGAGAAATGGAATTAAGAACTTTTTCTCCCATAGCCTTTTCCCTTACCCGATCGGTAAAATCTTTGGCTATTTTATAATTAACGTCGGCATCCACCAGGGCACGACGAATATCTTTTACTGTAGCGGCGATATTGATCTCGGTGATCCGGGCCTCCCCTTTGAGATTCTTAAAGGCCGATTCCAGTTTTTCCTGAAGACTGTTAAACATAATTCTTCTTCTTTCAAGTATGGTTAAAAAAAGAATGCAACCTTAAAGATTGCATTCTTAAAAAAGTTCACAAAGATAACGATAAACGGCTCAACCTTATTCCTAAAACTTGCCGGCCTATTATGTGCCCAGGTAGGTTCTTAATGTCTTGCAACGGTTATTCGCTCTCAATTTGGTAATAGCTTTATCCTTGATCTGACGAACGCGCTCGCGGGTCAGACTAAATCTTTCTCCTATATCTTCCAGACTCATCGGATGATCCACGCCGATACCAAAGAAATAACAGATCACTTCTTTCTGCCGGTCGGTAAGTGTTTTCAGCGAACGATCGATCTCTGTTTTCAGCGATTCAGTATGGTCCAGTTCCCCATCCGTTTTATCGGCATTCGGATTTTCAAGCACATCGATCAGTGTATTTTCCTCACCTTCAGAAAGGGGAGAATCCATGCTTACGTGACGGGAATTGATACCCAGGGTGGCTGTTACTTCCTCTATATCCATATCAAGTGCCTCTGCCAGTTCTTCGGCCGAAGGCTCTCTTTCAAATTGCTGCTCCAGTAATGAATAGGCTTTTTGAATTCGGTTGGTAAGACCTACTTTATTCAATGGCAGACGCACAATTCTTGATTGTTCGGCCAGTGATTGAAGAATACTCTGGCGGATCCACCACACAGCATAGGAAATGAATTTGAATCCTCGCGTTTCATCAAAACGCTGGGCCGCTTTGATCAGACCCACATTTCCTTCATTGATCAGATCAGGAAGGGAAAGACCCTGGTTCTGGTATTGTTTAGCTACTGATACCACGAAGCGAAGATTGGCCTTGGTCAAACGATCCAATGCACTTTGATCACCCTGTTTAATAAGGGTTGCTAATTTGACTTCTTCTTCGGGGGTAATGAGTTCGACTTTGCCGATCTCCTGCAGGTACTTTTCTAAGCTTTGAGATTCACGATTGGTGATAGATTTCGTGATCTTTAGTTGTCTCATGCTCATAGGTTGGCTTTTTCAGATGTATTAAAAGGGTTTTAAGTTATTATTTTGGTAAAACTTCACCCTAGAAAAGTCATCTCGGTTAATTGGATATTTCAGAACATATTGAACTTCAAAGCAAATTAACTTTTTTTTGGATACAGGCCAAAATTTTATTGCCCATGTCTTTGCTATCTGGCCGATGCCCCTTATTGGGCCCTAAAAAATATATTTTGGGGCTACCATTATTTCCTTATTATTGCAGCGGTCGCAGTACCTTGATAGCAGAATGAGTAAGCAATTATACACCTTAGAGTTCCCAGTTCGTTGTTCACCTTCAATACTTTACGAGTTTTTGAGCACCCCGGCCGGTTTGGCTGAATGGTTTGCCGATAAAGTCGATGAAAGAGACGGTACTTTCTATTTTGGCTGGAGCAGCACATTTGAAAATGCCGAGATTTTAGAGTCAGAACAAGATAAATATGTCCGTTTTCACTGGTCTACTGCCCCTGCGGAAGAATACTTCGAATTCCGGATAGAAAAATCCGAGATCACCAATCAAACCATCCTTATTGTCCGCGATTTTGCGGAGAAAAAAGAGATCAAGGATCAGAGTATGCTATGGGATTATCAGGTGAAAGAGTTATTCCACCGTTTAGGTAATTGAGGAACGTTTATAGGTAAATGCGTTTCTAGGTTAACAGCCCTGCCAGCTCAGCAAATCTCTTCCTCATCGGCTTCACAACCCCTTGCCATTTTCTCAATTCCATTCGGGCAGAAAGTTTAATGAATTCTTTGGTTGTAATTAATTCATGGAATTCTTCCTCTTTCATTTTTTTCAGGCAACGATAATATGGTTTCCCCAGATCATTCTGCCATGGATTTTTATGAACGCAGATAAAATAATTTCCTTTGCGTAATTCCTTAAATTGTTCAAGAATGCGGGGAACTGCTTTTTCTTTTGGTAGGCCCGACAATTGAAGGCTGATGCTGAAGTAATGACCCCACCAGAAAAAACTTCGGATGGCCAGGCTTTCCTTCCCGCTGAAATAACGGGGATGATCCAGCATCATCCAGGGTAGTCCTTTATAATTCTCTCCTCTCGAAATTTTTGCGGAAGCTGTTCCTTCAGGTAATATTACCTCACTCAGTAAGGGATCAAATTCCTGTTTCAGATCTCCCATCAATTGCATCAGTTTCTGAAGAATACGGTTCTTTGTTAAAATGAATTGTTCTGTTCGCACCAGCCGCTTCTCCTCTGCTGAAAGCCTTATTTTTGTTCCCATTCAATAAAGATACGTGTTCAAAAAACTGGATAAACTTATTGTAAAGGCTTTTATTGGCCCTTTCATCGCCACCTTCTTCATTACGTTGCTGGTGCTGATCATGCAGTTCTTCTGGTTATATATCGATGATTTTGTAGGAAAAGGACTGGACACCAAGCTTATTTTTGAATTCATTCTTTATCAGAGCGCGGTATTGGTTCCATTAGCGCTACCGCTGGCTGTTCTTCTTTCTTCCCTTATGACTTTCGGTAACCTGGGTGAAAGCTTTGAACTGGTAGCGATCAAATCTGCAGGCATTTCACTTCTCCGATTCATGCGCCCATTATTTATCGTCACAATCTTCATTAGTGGGATCGCTTTTCTTTTTTCGAATTATGTGATACCAGTAGCAAATTTAAAGTCACGGACCCTGCTTGCCGATATCGTATATGCAAAGCCTGCTTTCGATCTGAAGGAAGGAGAATTTTATGATAAGATCAATGGTTTCGCTATTAAGGTTGGAAAAAAAGAAGCAGACAGCATTATTTATGATGTGATCATTTATGAACAGGGAAATCCTTTGCAGGATAATTTTCTGATCGCTAAATCAGGCGTGATGCGAGTTACAGAAGACAAACGCTTTCTGGAATTTTTATTAAAAGATGGTTGGCGCTACCAGGAAAGAGGTGGAAATAACGTGCAGGAATCTGGTGAATATGTTCGCATTGGTTTCAAAGAATTCAAAAAACAATTTGATCTAAGTAACCTGGGATTTACTAACCGTACCGCCGACAGTGTGAACCGTAATAATGAACGGATGCTGAGTATGCGTCAATTAAGAAAAGCAATCGACTCTCTCAATAAAGAAGATGTTGAATATTCGATAAAAAGCAAGAGCGATAATGGCCATGGTTTCCGTTTTGTACAATACCTCGATTCTACATGGGAAAAAGCTATTCTTCCTGCTAAGGTCACCGCCTTCGATCAGTTATTACCTGATTCTGCTCGTCATAATATTTCACAAACAGTGAAGAATTATGCGCCGAGCATGCGAATGAATGCAGAGAATTTTTATTTCACTCAACAAGCCAGGGAGAAAAATCTGGCCAAGCATAAAATTGAATGGCATCGAAAGATCTCATTATCACTGGCCTGCCTGGTATTGTTCCTGATTGGTGCTCCTCTGGGTTCTATTATTCGTAAAGGAGGGCTGGGAACACCATTGATCTTTGCCATTATATTCTTCATGATATTTTATTTCGCCAGTACCATGGGAGAAAAATCAGCCAGCGAAAATTCAATTACTCCATTCTTTGGGATGTGGATGGCTACTTTCATTCTGGTCCCTGTTGGTGTATTTCTTACCTATAAAGCCATGCATGATTCACAACTGTTCAATAAGGAACGGTATGCGAAAATTGCCCGTCTTTTCAGAAGGAAAAAAAACATCGTACCTGACAATGCGCTTTAATTGGAAACCCTCCCCTATATAGCCCACTTTGATCTGGATTCTTTCTTTGTTTCAGTAGAGATCCAGAATAATCCTTCTTTAAAAGGCAAGCCTGTTCTGGTAGGTGGTTATGAAAGAGGCGTGGTAGCTGCATGTAGTTATGAAGCTAGAAAATTCGGAATTCATTCGGCCATGCCAATGAAAAAAGCGCTTCAGCTTTGTCCGCATGCTATTGTAACTATGTCAAGCCGGGATCAGTACAGCAAATATTCACATTGGGTGACAGAGATCATTGCATCGAAAGTTCCACTATTTGAAAAAGCCAGTATCGATGAATTTTATATTGACTTTACCGGCATGGATAAATTCTTTGGCGTACGTAAATATGCGGAAGAACTTAGGCATTTTATTATTTCTGAAACAGGGCTACCACTTTCTGCAGGTCTTTCCTCTGCGCGGTTCATCAGTAAGATGGCCACCAATGAGGCCAAGCCCAATGGTTTTCTGGAAATACCACATGGAAAAGAAATGGAATTTCTCTGGCCCATGGCCATTGAGAAGATCAACGGAGTGGGCAAGCAAACAGAAATGCAATTGAAAAGTTTTGGCCTTTATACTATTGAAGATATTGCCCGCAGTTCGGTAGAGATTATGGAAAGATATGCGGGTAAATGGGGTGTGGCTCTCTGGCATAAAGCCCATGGAAGAGGCAGTGCGGAGATCGTTACTAATTGGGAACAGAAAAGTATGAGTCATGAAAATACATTTGATCAGGACCATACTGATCTGGATTTTCTGAATACTGAATTAGTAAGGCTAACGGAAAAGACCGCTTATTCTTTGAGGGAGGATGAAAAAATGGCTGGCTGTATCACTATCAAGATCCGTTACTCTGATTTTGAAACTATATCAAGACAGGAAACCATTGATTATACTGCCCTGGATGATGTACTAATAGAAAGGGTAAAAGAGCTGTTTCAAAAAAGCGTTGAAAAAGGACGTCCGGTACGCTTGCTGGGTGTTCGTTTCAGTCATATGATCCCTATCAGCACTCAGATGAGTCTGTTTGAAAACAATCTGGAGAAATTAAATCTTTACCGGGCCGTAGATGATATTAAAGAAAAATTTGGCAGTCATTCCGTTTCAAAAGCGGTGTCCGCAAGAAAAAAGAAAAAGGACCCTTAGGTTCCTTGTTGAAATCATCAAGAACCGATTTACGTATCTTTGCTTTCCTTTTAAAACGCAAAATCTTATACTATATGTCACAGATCTGGAAAGAATATCAGGAAGCAAATAAGGACCGGTTCCTTCAGGAAATGCTTGAATTACTTCGAATTCCCTCTGTCAGTGCAAGGACCGAACATAAAGCGGATATGCTGAAATGTGCTGAAGCAGTAAAACAAAGTTTGCTGGCTGCTGGTTGTGACAAGGCAGAAGTAATGGCCACTAAAGGACATCCTGTTGTATTTGGAGAAAAGATCATCGATGCTTCTAAACCAACGGTACTGGTATATGGGCACTATGATGTGCAGCCTGCTGAACCGCTGGAGCTTTGGCATAGCGGACCTTTCGAACCAGTGATCAGGGACGGAAAAGTTTTTGCTCGTGGTTCCGCAGATGATAAAGGCCAGTTCTATATGCATGTAAAAGCATTGGAGATGCTTACGAAGACAAATACGATGACCACCAATATCAAGTTCCTTATTGAAGGAGAAGAAGAAGTGGGCTCACCAAATCTGGGAAAATTTGTTTCAGAAAATAAAGAATTATTAAAGGCGGACGTTATTCTGATCAGTGACAGTTCTATGCTCAGCATGGAAAATCCTTCACTGGATACTGGTGTACGTGGACTCAGCTATATTGAAGTGGAAGTGACGGCAGCTAATCGTGATCTTCATAGCGGCACTTACGGAGGAGCGGTAGCAAATCCTATCACCATCCTTTCACAAATGATCGCCAGCTGTCATGATGAAAATAATCATATAACCATTCCGGGTTTTTATGATGATGTAGTGGAAGCGGGTCCCGAAGAAAGAGCGTTGATCAATAAAGCGCCTTATGATGATATTGAATATAAAAAAGACCTGGGGGTAACTGAACTCTGGGGAGAAAAAGGTTATTCCACTTATGAAAGAACAGGTATTCGTCCAACAATCGAAGTGAATGGTATCTGGGGTGGTTATACAGGAGAAGGATCAAAGACCGTACTTCCTTCCAAAGCTACCGCCAAGATCTCCGCTCGTTTGGTGCCCAATCAATCTTCACATAAGATCACAGAGATGTTACTGAATTATTTTAAATCTATTGCTCCTGCTTCTGTGAGTATAAAGGCATTTGAGCATCATGGTGGTGAGCCATATATGACGCCGATAGACAGTAAAGGTTATAAGGCTGCGTCGAAAGCGGTTGAAACTACTTTTGGTAAGACGCCTATTCCGGTAAGAGGTGGAGGAAGTATACCAATTTGTTCTATACTGGAAAAAGAATTGGGTATAAAGATCATATTCATGGGATTTGGATTGGATAATGATAACCTGCATAGCCCGAATGAAAAATACAACCTGGAAAATTATTATAAGGGGATAGAGACAATTCCATATTTCCATAAGTTTTTTGCTGAGTAATCAATAATTATTAATTTCTAATTATTGATTATTGATTCCCATGGAGAAATTAAGAATCGATAAATATCTATGGGCCATCCGGCTATTCAAGACCCGCAGCCTGGCGGCCGCTGCCTGCGACTCCGGTAAAGTGAAGTGCAATGGCTTATCAGTAAAATCTGCCAAACAGGTAAGCATTGGTGAAGAATATGAAGTAAAGACCGAAGCTAAAAAATGGCGTATTCGCGTTCACGGATTATTGACCAGTCGACAGAAATATGAAGAGGTAATAAAATATTACATTGACATTACTCCCGAAGAAGAAATAGAAAGATTAAAATTTCAGGCTGCCAGTTTTCATACCGGCAAGCGTCCCAGCAAGATAGGCCGTCCAACAAAAAAAGAAAGAAGGGATCTCGAAGATTTTATGGATAATTAGTATAGCAAATGTTTTAGTTTCTCCACCTGCCCAATTAATATCTTTCCTTCTTTGATCTCGATCAGTTTCTCTGCTTTGAAATCGCTGAGTGTACGAATCAATGATTCAGTTGCGGTTCCAACATAATGCGCGATATCTTCCCGGGAGATCTCAATGGGTTTATTTTCGCCGATAGCATTGAATTTTCCATGAATATCCACCAGTGCGCTGGCTACCCGTTTGCGCAGGGAGCTATAGGCCAGGTTCATTAGTCTTTCTTCTTTTTCTTTTACATTCTGTGTAATGATCCTGATGAATTTTGTAGCAATACTAAGATCGCCATAAATCATATGCTGAAAATCCTCACGGGGAATCTGCATGATCTCTGCTTCTTCCAGAACCACTGCGTTATCATCATAATTCTTATCCTCAATAAGAGAAGGATAACCTATAAAATCACCCATGCTGAAAAGGTCAGTGATATATTCTTTACCATCTTCATGCACTTTAAATCCTTTTACTTTTCCTTTTGCCAGGTAATATAAAAAGCGGGGTCTTTTTCCTTCCTGGTAGAGGGATTGTTTCTTACTCAGATTGATCATTTCGTATTGTTCGGAAAGTTGTTCGATCAGTCCGGAGTTCTTTACATCTTTAATGAACTGGCTCACACCCTGGGGCG
Source organism: Chitinophagaceae bacterium (assembly GCA_046596515.1). Lineage (GTDB taxonomy): Bacteria > Bacteroidota > Bacteroidia > Chitinophagales > Chitinophagaceae > JJ008. The sequence goes on from JBKJMI010000123.1 coordinate 41,947, forward strand.
AAGCGGCGTAATTATTTTCAAGAACAGCCGAGCGTTTTAATCGCACTTCAATTGCATTTAGTAGTTCGATATCTTCAAATGGCTTAGTTATATAATCATCCGCGCCCATTTCCATGCCCTTGCGAAAATCACCTCGTTCTGTTTTTGCCGTCAGGAAGATGAAAGGAGTATGCTGGGTGCTTTCATTTTTACGAAGCAGGTGCAATACGCCATATCCATCCAGATCGGGCATCATGATATCGCAAACGATCAAATCGGGATGTTCCTTCAGCGCTGTTTCCACGCCTTTTTTCCCATTTTCTGCAGTATATGTTTTATACCCGGCCAGATCAAGAATCTCGGCCGTATTTTCCCGAATATCCTGGTTATCATCAATGACTAAAACAGATTTCATAATTCTTCTTTTGTGATAGGAATGGTTAATGTTATGGTAGTTCCCTTATTCAATTCGCTTTCCACTTTTACTTCGCCGTTTAACAGATCTACATATCTCTTTACAATATGTAATCCCAGGCCGGTACCCTGGATATTAATAGCATTGGCGGCTCTGAAAAAGCTGGAAAACAGATGTTCCAGGTCATCCTTTGAAATACCAATACCCTGGTCGGAGATCGAAATTACGGCCAAATCCCCATTAGTGGAGGATCGAATAATTACAGTGCAGCCTTCATTCGAAAATTTGATGGCATTTCCAATCAGGTTGATCATGATATTTTTTAATAGTTTTTTGTCAGAAAAAACCATTGACCTACCAATGTGGCAATAATCGATCAGCTGTTCTTTTTTGGCAAAGCCTTTCATTTCATCTACCACATCATTCACAAACTCCTGCAAGTCAAAATCTCCGGTATGTATGCTCACTTTCCCTTCATCCAGTTTTCCCAGGCTCAGGAAATCTTCCAAAATATCATTCAGGTGTTTCACGGAATTCTTGATTTTTTCTATATGCCTGTTACGTTTGTCCTGTTCATCCGTTGTGGTATATCGACTCAGCAGAGAAGCTGAAGAAAGCACGGTGCTAAGCGGGGTGCGAAATTCATGCGAAGCCATTGATACGAATCTACCCTTGATCTCATTAAGCATTTTTTCTTTATTCAAGGCCTCACTAAGTTCAATTTGAGAATCTTCCAATCTTTGAAGTGCTTCTTTCAGGATCACGGTCCTTTCTTCTACTTTTCTTTCGAGATCTGCATTTAGCTTTCTTATTTCGGAACTGATCTTCTGCAATTCTTTTTGTTGCCGCATCATGCTGGCCTCGATCTCTTTCCTACGTGCTATATCCACAATAAAAGCGATCACATAAAGTTGCTCTTCCCGTCGGTAATGACTGAGGCTGACCTCCAGGGGTATTTCAACACCATCTTTTCTGCGCCCAAAAAGATCACGATTTTGACCCATGACCCGGTTGGAAGGATGATTGTAAAATCCTTCTCTAAGTTCATGATGATGATGACGGGATTTATCTGGAATGAGAACTTCTATGGGCCGGCCCACTAATTCTGTGGAAGGATACCCGAATAATTTTTCAGCAGCCGGGTTCACCAGCATAATATTTCCATCACCGCCGGTAAGAATGATGCCCTCGGTGGAATTCTCAAATAGTGATATAAGATGCTGTGGATCAGTATTCATTTGTGCCTTCTATGCTTCAAATTACTGAAAAATATGGGAACGGTCAGATTGAATCCTGCCCGTTATTGTGCAGAAGCTCTTTTTCCATACTGATTGCCTTAGGAAAAAGAATATCGTTCTCAAGGTGAAGGTGTTGCACGACGTCATTGTCAAGTTCCCTAAGTTTTTTGAATACCACCTGGTGGCTGATGCAGGCATGCTGTGGGGTGGTATAATTAGTGGTCAGTTCTCTCCAGCGTTTCAGCATTCGGGCAGTTACATCATGCTCATGCTGCATAATATCATCTACCGGTTTACGTAATGTTCTTACAAGCAAACTTGCATAGGACGCGCGACTCTGATAAGCATGCGCGATCTGTTTTATATAAGGAAAAATGATCTCTTCTTCCTGTTCCAGATGTACCAATACCGTTTTGCTGAACTGATTTACAGAACGAAGCAGTTCCTCCAGGTATTCAAATTTCTTTTTGTGGCCTTCTGCGAATTGCTCTAATTGAACCTTGAGTTGTGGAAGCGCCTTTCTGATATACTGGTGATGGACCTTGACTATATAATCTGTTATAAAATCAATATCCCATTCATTAAAGTCGAGATTAGCTGAAGAAATGCGAATATCTCTGGTTACCAGATGAAGATCCCTGATCACCTTATCAGTATCCACCCCTTTATTGTCACAGGCTATTTGCAATGGCAATTTACCACCACAGCAAAATTCAATTTCATATTTACGGAAAACATCGGCAGTGCGATAATCCCTGCTCACAATATCATGGACAGACATGTCTTTATCTATCGGGATACTTTGAAGGAACATATTGTTGGAGGTGATCGCCATAAGGATTAGAGAACAAATTAAGTTGGTTGCCGATTAAATTATGATGATTAATGTCAATCGCCAATATGAATTCAAAGGATCGCGATGCTGTCTATATAATTTGGTTGGTCCTTATTTAACAGGTCATTCACCTTTGTTTTTGAAAATATTTCCTCCCATTGATTCCTGAGTTGCTCGGCCCTGCTATGCATGGGACAAGGTTTTGAAGCATCGCAATTTCGAAGGCGAAGTACACAGGATCTAAAATGGTCATCTTCGCCAGTAAGATGTATGAATTGAATAAGAGGTGTTTGCAATGTCTTATCATTTATAGAAAACCCTCCATTGGGTCCTTTTTGAGAGGAGAGTATTCCATCTTTTACCAGCCGCTTCATCACTTTGCCCAGAAAATAGCGGGGTACATTCAAGCCTTCCGCAATTTTTTCCAGGGGAATCTTACCCTGGCATTCATTTACTGAGGCCACATATAGAACACTTCTTAGCGCGTAACCGAATGATTTGGAGAAAAACATAGCAACAAATTTATTTTTTGCCAGACCCCTGCGCATTGATAAATATCAGTATCGGTTTTGATGCTAGTCATATTGTTGACCTGGAGGCGACTTTATTTTTGTTTAAAGACGTTAGTGTCCTTAATTGACATTAGTATCCTTAATAGATAACATTTTATAATAAATACAAACACATGAAACCATCGCTTTTCAAAATGACCCTGATTCTGGCTGTGGCAACAACCGGATTATTCTCCTGTGGAAATGAGGGAGTAAATAAGGATGAAAAAACCATTGACCTCCAGGATCTGACAAAAAATCAAAAAGAGGAACATGGTTCAGAGTTAAAAGAATCCGACATCGTTATCACGAATCCTCTAAACCAGGACTGGATAAAAGAAGGTCTGGCTATCTATAACCTCAAATGCCAGAGTTGTCATCGCCTTACAGGTGAAAAACTTGTTGGTCCGGGATGGAAAGATGTAACTAAAAGAAGAAAACCATTATGGATCATGAATATGGCTACCAATGTAGAAATGATGCTTGAAACAGATGCCGAAGCGCAGAAACTGCTGGAACAATGTTTGGTGAGAATGCCAAACCAGAATTTAAATAAGGACCAGGCCCGGCACGTAGTAGAATTTATGCGCTCCAATGATGGCGAAAAATAAGCTTCCACATCTTTTACGATAAATATTAAAAAATGAAACATTCATTCAAGTCCCTCTTATCCCTGGTATTGCTTTTTTCAACCTGTAATATATTTCTTCAGGGATGTAAACCTAAAGGCGCCGGTTCAGCTACAAGTGGCGATGCTGCTTTAAAAGTATATGTTGCTCCGGGCAAATATGATGAATTCTATGATTTTGTCAGCGGTGGTTTCAGCGGTCAGATGTCCGTATATGGCATTCCTTCGGGCCGTCTGCTCCGCGTGATACCTGTATTCTCTGTTGATCCGGAAAAAGGATATGGCTATAGTGAAGAGACCAAACCTATGCTTAACACCTCCAATGGTTTTATTCCATGGGACGACCTCCACCATATTGCTCTGTCCGAAACAGATGGAATACATGATGGTCGCTGGGTTTTCGCCAATGGAAACAATACTCCTCGTGTGGCAAGAGTGGACCTGAAAACATTCTGTACCGCCGAGATACTGGAAATTCCAAACAGCGCCGGTAATCATTCCTCCCCTTTTATTACAGAGAACTCCGAATATGTAGTAGCAGGCACCCGTTTTAGTGTACCACTGGGAGATAAACAGGATGTCCCAATCAATTCTTATAAAGAGAATTTCAAAGGCACTGTAAGTTTTATCAGCATAGATAAAACTTCCGGTAATATGAATATCGCCTTTCAGATCCTAACCCCTGGCGTAAACTTTGACCTGGCACGTGCAGGTAAAGGAAAATCGCATGGATGGTTTTTCTTTAGTTGCTATAATTCTGAAAAGGCCAACACACTTCTTGAAGTAAATGCCTCACAAAAAGATAAAGACTTCATCATGTGCGTGAACTGGAAAAAAGCGGAAGAATATGTGAAGGCTGGTAAAGGTGTTAAGAAAGCTGTGAGATATGCCCATAACACTTATAGTGATGTTACTCACAGCGCCACTTCTACTATTATGAATGAGGTGCTGGTACTTGATCCTAAGGATTGTCCTGACATGATCTATTTTATGCCCTGCCCTAAATCGCCACATGGTTGCGATACAGATCCTACTGGTGAGTACATTGTAGGAAGTGGTAAGTTGGCGGCCACCATTCCTGTATTTTCATTTACAAAGATCATGGCTGCTATTGCAAACAAAAGTTATGATGGCAGTTATGATGGCATTCCTGTATTGAAATATGAATCTGTTTTACATGGTGAAGTTCAGAAGCCAGGTCTTGGACCTTTGCATACTGAATTTGACGATAAGGGTAACGCCTATACTTCTTTCTTCGTTTCTTCCGAGATCGTAAAATGGAATGTGAAAAGTTTGAAAGTACTGGACCGCGTGCCCACTTATTATTCAGTAGGTCACCTTTCAGTAGCTGGTGGTCCAACCAAAAAACCCTGGGGAAAATATATGATCGCTTATAATAAGATCACAAAAGATCGCTATCTGCCAACAGGACCAGAACTGGCGCAGAGCGCGCAACTATATTCGATTGAAGGAGATAAGATGAAATTATTGCTGGATTTCCCAACCATTGGAGAACCACACTATGGTGAAATGATACCCGCCTCCATGATTGCAAAGAACAGCCAGAAGATTTTTAAAATTGAAGAGAATAAAAATCCTTTTGTCGCAATGGGTGATAATAATACAAGGGTGGAGCGTAAAGGAAATGAAGTGCATGTTTATATGACCTGTATACGCTCACACTTTACACCTGATAATATTGAAGGCGTGAAATTGGGAGATGTGGTTTATTTCCATCTGACCAATCTTGAGCAGGATTGGGATATTCCACATGGTTTTGCGATCAAGGGAGCCAATAATGGCGAACTGCTGGTGATGCCAGGCGAGACACAAACACTTAAATGGGTGCCTGAAAGATCTACTGTATTTCCTTTCTATTGTACTGACTTCTGTTCAGCACTTCACCAGGAAATGCAGGGATATATCAGAGTAAGTCCTGCTGGTTCTAATGTACCTATCAGTTTCAGCACTGGCAAGACCACGCCAGATTCCATTCCAACCAAATAAAAATTTTGTAGCGGGGCCTCCGGGTCCCGCTTTTACAATCATAAAAAGCGTTATGAAAAAAATACTGAATTTCCTGCCACTGGTATTGCTGCTTTCATTCGCAGCATGTAATAATAGCCAACCTGCCCCTGAGACAACTACCACAGAAAATAATCTGAGTGGCGGCCAGGAAGCGGTGAAAGATGATGAATCACAAAAAGACGTAGTAAAAGTAGCTGTAGGATCTAAAGATCATACGACACTTGTTGCAGCACTTAAACAGGCTGACCTTGTAACATCACTTTCCAATGCGGGCCCATTCACAGTATTCGCTCCCGTGAATGCTGCATTTGACAAACTACCCGCCGGTACAGTTGATAAATTGATGAAAGATGAGAACAAGGCCGATCTGCAGAATATTCTTCAATACCATGTCACCCTTTCTTCATTAAAAATGGATTTCTTCAAGGATGGGCAAACTATTGGTATGGTAAACGGAGATAAGATCACGATCAGTGTGAAAGATGGTAAAGTAATGCTGAACAATTCCGCCACTATAATTGCAAGCATTCAGGCATCTAATGGAATGGTACATGTGATTGACGGCGTTCTGTTGCCACCGGCAAAGAAATGATTCGTTTAAATAAAAATTATGAAAGAACTAAGCATCACCTCCCGTATAATAGTCGCCTTTACTTCCGGCGCCCTGATCGTCGTGTTCTTCTTACCGGCCTGGCGAATTGATCTGTTTGCGCCACAATATCCGGAAGGTTTAACTCTGAACATCTGGATCAATGGTCTTTCAGGTGATGTTGACATAATAAATGGATTGAATCACTATATCGGTATGAAGCATATTACCGTAGCCATGTTTCCCGAATTTAAATTTCTTCCTTATGTAGTGATCTTTTTTATCCTGCTTGGAATTCTGGTTGCCATTAGCGGAAGAATAAAATTCCTGCTTGTTTACCTGGTGCTTACTGCGCTCGGCGGGGCATTGGCAATGATTGATTTTTATAATTGGGGTTATGACTATGGGCATAACCTGGACCCTAAAGCCCCTATCCAGGTTCCGGGATTATCGTATCAGCCTCCTCTGCTGGGACATAAACGCCTTTTGAATTTTGATGCTTATTCCTTTCCGGATGTAGGAGGATGGGTGGTGATCGGTGCAGCCATGATCGCATTTTCAGTATGGTTCTATGAATGGTACCGCCACCATAAACTTTTGGCAAAAAAAATAAAATCTTCCCCCGCCCTGCTTGCTTTGATTGCCCTGCTTCCATTTATCAGTTCATGCAAAACCAGTCCTGTAAAGTTTAATCCGGGTAAGGACAATTGTCAGTATTGTCGTATGTCTATTATGGACACAAGATTTGGCGGACAAATCATAAGTAAAAAAGGAAAAATTTATTTATTCGATGATATGCATTGCGTCTCAGGGTTTTTAAAAGAAGGTTCTTTAAATGAAAAAGACATTGACAAAAAACTTACCGTGCTTTTCGATCAGCCAAATGAATTCAGGGATATTAGTGATTGTTGGTTTATGATAAGTGGAGAAAACAAAAGTCCGATGGGCAGTAATGCTGCAGCTTTCTCCAGCAAAGAAAAAGCCATGGAAATGGCCAATGAAAAACATGGTACAGTAATTAAAGGTGAACAACTGATGAATGACCTGAAATAATGCGATTTATAATCTCAACTATATTATCTCTGTTTGCGCTTCTCTCCGAAGCAAGAACTATTATTACTGGTCCTGCTGAATCCATAAAAGAATTGCGCAAGGCGATCAGCCAGGCGAAAGATGGCGACACTATATTGTTACAGCCGGGCATATATAAAGAAGGTAGTTTGCTGATCACTCATTCTATAACAATTATTGGAAATAATGCTATACTGGAAGGAGAGAAAAAATACCAGGTCCTGCTGATCAGTGGAAAAAATATTCTTATCCGGGGTCTTACTATTCAAAATGCAGGTTATTCAGCAATGGATGATTATGCCGCGATTAAAATAGTAGATGCAGCAAATATAACTATTGAAAACTGCCATATCATCAACGCTTATTTCGCCATTCATATTTCAAACACTCGCGGTGCTGTAATCAGAAATAATACCATTCAGGGAACTCCCCGATCAGAACAATTAAGCGGTAATGGCATTCATCTTTGGAAATCGAACTACGCATTAATAGAGAATAATTATATAACTGGTCACCGAGATGGAATTTATTTTGAGTTTGTTACAAATTCAACAATACGCAGAAACCGGAGCGAAAAGAATATCCGATACGGCCTGCATTTCATGTTCAGTAATGACGATAGTTATATTCAAAATATTTTCAGCAATAATGGTGCAGGGGTGGCAGTGATGTATTCGAAAAAAGTAAGAATGGAAGGCAACCGTTTTGAATTGAACTGGGGTGCTTCAGCTTATGGTGTGCTGTTAAAAGATATTTCTGACAGCTATATCGGACGAAATATATTTTTAAAAAATACTGTGGCCCTTCATATGGAGGGAACCAGCCGGATTGAAATAGAGAAGAATATTTTTAAGAACAATGGATGGGCCATTAAGGTACAGGCCAGTTGCGACGACAACGGTTTTCATTTTAATAATTTCACCGGCAATAGTTTTGATGTAGGTACAAACGGCTCTGTTTCACTTAATGAATTCAGCCAGAATTACTGGGATAAATATGAAGGTTATGATCTTAACCGCGATGGTATTGGTGATGTACCCTACCGGCCGGTAAGCATGTACTCGATGATCATCGAGGAGAACCCCAATGCCCTGCTGCTGATGAGAAGTTTCACCGTGCAATTGCTGGATAAAGCAGAAAAAGCACTACCCGCCATCACACCAGGAAATCTAACAGATGAAAAGCCTTTGATGAAATATATAAAACAATGATCAGGATCGAAAACATAAGCAAACGATTCAGAAAACTGCAGGCGCTGGATAATATCAATGCGCAATTTGAAAAAGGACAGTCAGTTTCGCTGATAGGGCCTAATGGATCCGGAAAAACTACCCTTATTAAATCGATACTGGGTATGGTTAGTCCCGATAAAGGAAATATTTATGTAGGCGGGCATGCAGTGAAACAGGAACATGAATATCGAAGAATGATCGGTTATATGCCCCAGATAGGCCGTTATCCGGATAATATGCGTGTAGGGCAATTGTTCAAAATGATGAAACAATTGCGCCATGATAAACAAACACAATTGGATGAAGTGCTGGTAGAACAATTCGGCTTGGAAAAAATTTATGATAAACCAATGAGAACCCTCAGCGGAGGTACTCGTCAGAAAGTGAGCGCTGCTTTGGCCTTTTTATTTGATCCCGCCATTTTGATACTGGATGAACCTACAGCTGGCCTTGATCCTCTCTCTGCAGAAATACTCAAAGCAAGGATCATCGATCAGAAGAAAAAAAACAAACTGATCCTGATTACTTCCCATATTCTAAGTGATCTGGATGAGCTGACTACTCATGTGATGTATATGCAGGAAGGGAAGATGATCTTTTTGAAGGACCTGGATACCCTGCAAATTGAAACAGGAGAATTGAAAATAGGAAAGGCCATTGCCCGTATCATGAAAGGAAACTCGAACCAGGAAGACTGCATAAAGAAAATGTTTATTTCAAGTAATGAACAAAAAATTTCTTGAGATGATGAAACTTACGCGATATGTTGTTTATGATATCATCCGGAACAAGGTGATCCTGGCCTATACGATCTTTTTATTGGTCGTATCCCTCAGCTTGTTCCAGATAGAGGAGAATCAGGGCAAGGCCATATTAAGCCTTATGAATATTGTGCTGATCGTGCTGCCGCTGGTAAGTATTGTATTTGCCACCATTCATTATTATAATTCTTATGAATTCATAGAGCTGATGTTATCTCAGCCAATGGGTCGTACCCGAATCATTTTTAGTGAATATGCCGGCACCGCCCTCTCATTACTAACCGCATTTCTGCTGGGTGTTGGGTTACCTGTTCTGATCTACTCCCCTGATGAAAGCGGCATGTCACTAATATTCACCGGTTGTTGTCTTACGCTGATCTTTACTTCACTTGCCTTTTTAGCTTCTGTAAAAGCAAGAGATAAGGCAAGAGGCATAGGCACCGTTTTGCTTTTATGGTTCTATTTCGCGCTTATCTATGATGGCCTTGTCTTACTCATCCTATTTAGTTTCAATGACTATCCACTTGAAAAAGTAACCTTATTGCTTACTGCCTTGAATCCTGTGGATCTGGGTCGCATATTCATTATGCTGAAGATGGATATCAGCGCCCTGATGGGCTATACAGGCGCATTATATAAAGATTTTTTTGGCAGTGGTACGGGACTTTTATTCACCAGTTCAATTATGGTACTCTGGATCGTTTTGCCATTGCTATGGGCCATCCAGGTTTTTAAGAAAAAAGATATTTAATAATTATTTCCATTTAAAAAAACAATGTTATGCAAGAACTTCTTAACAAAACCCTTGGACAAATTGTAACTGAGGATCACCGAACCGCAAGTCTGATGGCCAAATACAAACTGGATTTCTGTTGTAAAGGAAAAAGAACGCTGGAAAATGCCTGCCAGGAACAGGAGATCGCAGTGGATGAACTGGTGGGGGAGCTGATTGCCTTAACCCGAAACCAGGATACTACAATTAGCTTTGAAAAAATGTCTAATAGCCAGCTAATCGACCATATACTGCTAAAACATCATCTTTTTGTAAAAACTGAATCACCTCAATTGCTGTATTTTCTTCAAAAGATCGCTGGAAAGCATGGAGAGAGGCATCCGGAATTGATACGCCTTTATGAGGCATTTGCTATGTTGAAACTGGAATTGGAACAACATATGCAAAAAGAAGAAATGATCTTGTTTCCGAGACTTAAGGAAATGGAAAAAGAAGGTTCTAACCGTATTCATGATAACTTCCTTGCAGCGCCTATTCAGGTTATGGAAGAGGAACATGAGAGCGCAGGAGCCCTGATGGCGGAGATCCGCAGCCTTACAAACGACTATACAGCACCCGATGACGCCTGCACTACCTATTTAATAGCGTTTCAGGGATTGGAAGCCTATGAAAAAGACCTGCATCAGCACGTTCACCTGGAAAACAATATCCTTTTTCCAAGAGCGCTTTGATTGTCCAGATATAATTGATAAGAATCAGGAAAAGTTTTGAATTTTCTCAGTTATGTACAGGAATGGACCAGCTATTTTAGTGGGTCTTTCTATGTCTACAACTCGTACAGAACAAAAACTCACTTGTTATCATTGCGGCGAAACCGCAACGTCAACTCATATACATATTGAAGAGAAGCTCTTCTGCTGTGAAGGCTGTAAGATGGTTTATGAGATCCTTAATAAACATTCTCTTTGCAATTATTATTCCCTGAATGACAAACCAGGGATCAATCAGCGGTCAAGGATAAGAGGTGATAAATTCGCCTTTCTTGATGATGAAGACATAGAGAGCAAACTGGTAAGTTTCACTGATGAACAGCAGACGCATCTTACCTTTTATCTGCCACAGATGCACTGTAGCTCCTGCCTTTATTTGCTGGAGAATCTTCCCCGCCTGGAGCCTGGGGTGATCTCCGCAAAAGTAAATTTTGCCAGGAAAGAAGTGGATATGGTTTTTTCAAAAAATGAAACTTCGTTAAGAAAAGTCGCGGAGATACTCAGTGCTATTGGATATGAGCCTTATATATCCCTTCAGGACATGTCGGCTAAAAGACCTGCCATCAATAAAGCAATGGTCTATCAATTAGGCATTGCAGGTTTCTGTTTTGGTAATATCATGCTGATGAGTTTTCCTGAATACCTGGGAATTGACGCAACAGAGGCTGGTTTACGTGGTGTTTTTCGCTGGTTGAATTTTGCACTGGCCATTCCCGTATTTCTTTATTCTGCGCTGCCTTTTTATGAATCTTCCTATAAAAGTTTAAAACACAAATTTCTCAATATAGATGCGCCTATTGCGCTGGCTATTCTGATCACATTTATTCGCAGTGCATATGAAGTGATATCAGGTACAGGAGGAGGTTATTTTGATTCCATGACGGGCATTGTATTTTTTATGCTCGCAGGAAGGATCATTCAGGATCGTACCTACCGGCAATTATCTTTTGAAAGGGACTATCGTTCTTATTTCCCTCTGGCAGTAACTGTATTGAAAGAAAAACTGGAAAAGCCCACACTATTGCCAGATATAAAACCCGGTGATGAATTATTGATCCATAACCAGGAACTGATACCGGCCGATGGCATTCTTACAAGAGGAAAAGCATTTATTGATTATAGTTTTGTTACTGGAGAGTCTATGCCTGTTTTAAAGGAGGTAGGAGAATTGATCTATGCCGGGGGAAAACAAACTGAAGGAAATATAGAATTGCTGGTGGTAAAGGAAGTCGCCCAAAGCTATCTTACCAAACTCTGGAACCGGGAGGAGTTTAATAACAAAGAAGAAAAACCAGTTTCATTTGTGCATTTGCTAAGCCGTTATTTCACGTATATCGTGTTGAGCACTGCGTTGATCACAGGAGTATACTGGCATTTTAATGATCCTTCCCGTTTATGGCCCGCTGTATCCGCCATTTTTATTATCGCATGTCCATGTGCTCTTTTATTATCTAATAGTTTTACCAATGGAAACATCCTTCGCATTCTTGGAAGAAATCGTTTTTATCTTCGAAATGCACAGACCATTGAACATTTTTCCGGCATCGATCATATAGTATTTGATAAGACAGGTACACTTACTGTAGCCGATGAAGAGATACTGGAATACCATGGAAAGCCATTGACCAGAAAACAGGAGGAATGGCTGGCCGCTGTAGCGAATCAGTCTACACATCCATTGAGCCGCGCAATGGCAAAACATATTTATGCCCCCACCCGACTCGAGGTTACAGAGCTGAAAGAAATTCCCGGGAAAGGTCTGAGTGCAGAGGTCGATGGCAATCTTATAAAGATTGGATCTGCTGAATATGTAAATGGAAATTCTGCCCGTACCAAAGGGACAATGATCCATTTTTCTATCAATGATGAATTGACCGGATATTATGAGGTCAGGAATTTTTATCGTCAGGATCTGGATTCTCTGATCAGGGCAATGAAAAAAGATCACGAGATCTCTGTCCTCTCTGGTGATAATGACCAGGAAAAAGATCATCTGCGGAAATTGCTGGGTCAGAGTTCCACTATACTTTTCAATCAAAAGCCTGAAGATAAACTGGAGTATATCCGTCAACTGCAGGAAAAGGGACATAAAGTAATGATGATCGGCGATGGATTGAATGATGCCGGAGCTTTGAAGCAAAGCGATATGGGAATTGCCGTGTCCGGACAGGTAAATAATTTTACTCCTTCCAGTGATGCCATCATTGCAGCATCGGAATTAGGGCGTTTACCCCGTTTCATCCGACTTTGCAAGGCGAACCGGAGTATTGTCATGGCCAGTTTTGTTTTATCCATCGCTTATAACATCATTGGATTACTATTCGCCGTACAGGGCAACTTATCTCCCCTGGTGGCAGCTATCCTGATGCCTTCCAGCTCATTATCCATTTTGCTGATAACATTTGGCAGCAGTAGTTTACTGGCCCGTTTTCAGGGTATGAAATAATCTGATGTTTCCCCTGAAAACTGTTATGATAAAAATCAGTTTTCCGCTTGATATGCATTAAGAGGGCTACGCATCCTCCCCTATATTTTTACCATTATATATTCTCCTTATGAGCGTCATGTTAATACTCCTAATTGCCAGTATTTCTGTTGCGGCTATCTTCCTCTTTGCATTCCTGTGGAGTGTAAAGACCGGTCAATTTGAAGATGATTTTTCACCGGCTTCAAGGATATTATTCGACGATAAACCAGAAACTAAAGAATAATACCATTTAAAACAGACTCGTTTATGCAATTAGAAAAGTTTTATTATGACAACCGAATCGTAAGGGCCTTTGGTTATGCCACGGTCATTTTCGGTATTGTCGGAATGCTTGTGGGACTTTGGGTTGCCATTCAGATATATTACCCTGCTATCAGTTTCAACTTTGCTCCCACTACATTCGGACGTCTTCGCCCTTTGCACACCAATGCTATCATTTTCGCTTTTGTAGGCAATGCCTCCTTTGCGGGAATTTATTATTCGCTTCAGCGTTTATGTAAGGCCAGGATGTTCAGTGATAAGCTTAGCTGGATCCATTTCTGGGGATGGCAACTGATCATTGTGGCGGCGGCTATTACACTGCCGCTTGGATTGACCAATGGAGCAGAATACGCAGAGTTGATCTGGCCAATTGATATTGCCATCGCACTGGTATGGGTAATCTTCGGTATCAACTTATTCGGTACTATTTTGAAAAGAAGAGAAAAACACTTGTATGTTGCCATTTGGTTTTATATCGCTACCTGGATCACTGTGGCTTTATTGCATATCGTTCGTTCATTTGAATTACCTTATTCCTGGACAGGTTCATATTCTATATTCGCCGGTGTACAGGATGCATTGGTACAATGGTGGTATGGTCACAATGCGGTGGCCTTCTTTCTTACCACACCTGTTCTTGGATTGATGTATTACTTCCTTCCAAAAGCGGCAAATCGCCCGGTATATTCTTATCGTCTTTCCATCATTCACTTCTGGGCATTGATCTTTATTTATATCTGGGCCGGCCCTCACCACCTTTTGTATAGTGCCCTTCCCGATTGGGCGCAGTCACTGGGTGTTGTATTCTCCATTATGCTAATTGCCCCATCATGGGGAGGTATGCTGAATGGATTGTTTACGTTACGTGGCGCCTGGGATAAAGTAAGAGAAGATCCGGTTTTGAAATTTATGGTGGTGGCCATCACCTGTTATGGTATGTCAACACTTGAAGGACCATTGCTTAGTTTAAAAAGCGTAAATGCTATTTCTCACTTCTCAGACTGGACCATTGCACACGTACATATAGGTGGTTTAGGATGGAATGGTTTCCTTGCATTTTCCATTCTTTATTATATGGTTCCCCGCATGTGGGATACCACCCTTTATTCAAAAAAATTAGCGACCAATCACTTCTGGCTAGGAACAATAGGTATCATACTCTATGCGGTTCCGCTTTACTGGGCCGGATTTGAACAGGCTTCCATGTGGAAGCAATTTACACCCGAAGGTCAGTTGAAGTTTCAGTTCCTGGAGACCGTAAATAATATTAAACCCATGTACTGGGCCCGTAGCGTAGGTGGATTTCTCTACCTGATCGGCGCTCTTATGATGAGTTATAATCTGTATAAAACTACCAGGAAAGGAAATTTCATTGCTAATGAAGAGGCCGAAGCCGCTCCACTTGTAAAAGAAACACAGATTAAAAAAGAATACTGGCACCGTATACTGGAAAGAAAACCACTGGCCATGCTTGTATTAAGTCTTGTGATGGTAGCCATAGGAGGATTAGTAGAAATGATTCCCACTTTCCTGATAAAATCAAATATCCCTACTATAAAATCGGTGAAACCTTATACACCACTTGAATTACAGGGAAGAGATATTTATGTACGTGAAGGATGTTATTTATGTCATTCTCAGATGATCCGTCCTTTCCGTGATGAGGTGGCCCGTTACGCACCAAATCCGGGTGATGGTGGTTATTCAAAAGCAGGTGAGTTCGTTTATGATCATCCATTCCAATGGGGATCCAAGCGTACTGGTCCGGATCTGGCCCGCGAGGGAGGAAAATATCCCGACAGCTGGCATTTTAATCATATGTA
This sequence comes from Chitinophagaceae bacterium, assembly GCA_046596515.1. Classification (GTDB taxonomy): domain Bacteria; phylum Bacteroidota; class Bacteroidia; order Chitinophagales; family Chitinophagaceae; genus JJ008. The sequence goes on from JBKJMI010000123.1 coordinate 57,349, forward strand.
TGATCCGCGTTCCATGTCGCCTGGTTCTATCATGCCTCAGTATACATGGCTCATAGATGATGAACTGGATACCAGCAGCACGGCACCAAAGATCAGAGCCATGCAAACACTGGGTGTTCCTTATCCAAAAGGATTTGATAAGATAGCTAATGCTGATTTGCTTATGCAGGCTAATAAGATCACAGCCAGTTTAAAAGCTGATAAGATCGAGACATCTCCAACATCTGAGATCGTGGCAATGATCGCCTATATCCAGCGTTTGGGAAGAGATGTGAAAACTATATCAAAGTAAAATAACCGAAATGAAATTCATTAACTACATAGAAAAAATAAGCGGAGTAGACATCATGGGTCTTTGTTCACTTTTGATCTTCTTTATTTTCTTCATTGTAATGCTCACCTGGGTATTCCGCAGCAGCAAGAAAAAATTGGATGAGATCAACCGCTTGCCATTAGACAATTAACAACAATGAACATGCGTATCAAAATAAAAATCATTTCAGCCCTGCTACTTGCATTGCTGTTTACCACTCAACCTGTATGGGCCGCCGGCCCTCCTTCTCCTTCTATATTCGGCAGCGCCCTGGCCTTATCACTATTATTGCTGCAGGCAGTACTATTGCTGGTTATTGGTATTCTGGCCAACATGCTAATTGGTACCGCAGATATCAAACTCAAAAAAAGAAAAGAGGAGAAAAAAGCAGCTGGTATTGCTACTATTCTAATTCCCATTTTTCTGCTGTTGAGTTCTTCTCTTTTCGCGCAGGGTACTGGTGGCACGCAGTCAGCAGTGGCCACTACCATTGGCGACATGACCAAGGGCACATTTTACATAATGATTGCGATCATTTTTGTTGAACTGCTGGTCATTCTTGCGCTGCTTATGAATATCAGGTCATTGCTGACAGTAGAAAAAGAAAAATTGAATGAGGCTATACTTACTGAAAAGGTAAAAATTGAGATCGACCAAAATAAGCTGAGCTGGTGGGATCGTTTCAATAGGTTGAGACCAGTAAGTCAGGAATCAGAACTCGATCTGGGTCATGACTATGATGGTATCCGTGAGCTGAACAACCGTCTCCCACCATGGTGGCTCTATGGTTTTTATCTCTGCATCATTTTCGCCGGCGTATATCTCTGGAGATTCCATGTATCACATAATGGACCATCCAGCGCGCAGGAATATGAGAATTCTATAACGGAAGCCAGATTGGAAATTGATGCCTATATAAAAGCGAAGGGAGAAGCAGTGGATGAAAATTCTGTGACCCGTCTTACAGATAAAGCCAGCCTTGATGAAGGCAAGATCATTTTTGAAAAATCATGTGTTACCTGTCATAAAATAACAGGTGGCGGTGATGTAGGTCCTAACCTCACAGATGATTTCTGGCTTCATGGAAATGACATCAAGACTGTTTTCAAAACTATTCGTTATGGATTTAACGCGATGCCCCAATGGCAAATGGCTTATTCTAATAAGCAGATACAATTGGTGGCCAGCTATGTAAAATCTTTGCACGGCACGAACCCGCCAAATCCAAAAGCACCACAGGGTGTTGAAATGAAAGAAATTCCGGTTGCCAACCCATCCGATTCTACTAAAAAAGATACTACCAACGCTGCTGCTCTAACCGCTAAACCAAAGTAAAGTGAAAAGCAGTTTTATGGAAGAAACAGAAACCACGGAAGCGACTGAGTTGCCGGGTACCGAGTCATATCGAGACCGTATCGCAACTGTTGACGAAAAAGGAAAAAGAAACTGGGTATTCGCACAGAGGCCCAAAGGTAAATTCTATAATATCCGTACCTGGGTGTCATGGGGATTCTTTTGTTTATTTTTTGCACTCCCCTGGATCAAAGTAAATGGTCGTCCACTCTTCCTTTTTAATATACCAGAGGCTAAGTTCATCATCTTCGGAAAGATCTTCTGGCCACAGGATTTTTTCATCTTTGGATTGACGATGGTCACATTCATCATCTTCATCGTGTTGTTCACTGCGGCCTTTGGACGATTGTTCTGCGGATGGATCTGCCCTCAAACCATTTTTATGGAAATGTTTTTCCGAAAAGTGGAATTTTTTATCGAAGGAGATCGTGGTAAACAATTATTGCTGAACAAAGCGCCATGGAACGGGAGAAAGATCCGGATCAAAACCACAAAACATCTTGTCTTTTTTTTCCTATCCTTTATTATCGCAAATTATTTTCTTGCTTATGTGATCGGGGTAGATGATCTGATGAAGATCATTCGTGAACCAATGACCAAACATTTTGTAGGCTTTCTTTCTCTCATGATATTTTCTGCCATCTTTTATGGAGTCTATGCCTGGTTCAGAGAACAGGTCTGCACGGTAGTTTGTCCTTATGGAAGATTGCAAAGTGTGCTAATGGACAGAAATTCTATGATCGTGGCTTACGATCATAAAAGAGGTGAGCCCAGAGGTAAATTAAAGAAACAGCCTGAGCTGGCAATCCAGGGAGATTGTATTGATTGTTTCCAATGCGTAAAAGTTTGTCCTACAGGTATTGACATTCGCAACGGTACACAAATGGAATGTGTAGGATGTACTGCCTGCATTGATGCCTGCGATAAAATAATGGTGGCAATCAATAAGCCGAAGGGATTAGTTCGCTATGCCTCGGAGAATGGCATTGAAGAGGGTAAGAAATTAAGTTATACTAACCGTATGAAATTTTATATGGTACTGTTGATCCTGCTAACCGGAGTACTTACGGTACTGCTTTTAACCCGTAAAGATATTGGAAGCACCATTGTAAGGGCCACGGGCCAATTGTATCAGGAAAGGGGTACCGACAGCATCTCCAATCTCTATATCATTAAAGTGGTGAATAAAACGCTGAAGGATATTCCGCTTACATTAAAATTATTGAATGCACCAGGAAGGATCATTGAAGCAGAAGGAAGAGATATTCTTGTAAAAAAAGAAGATATTGGAAAAGGAACCTTCTTTATTGTTCTTCCAAATAGTTATATCAGTCGTCGTAAAACAAAACTGGAAGTTGGCTTGTATCAGGGTGATAAACTGATCACCACATCCACTACCAATTTTATGGGGCCATTTAAAAGAAATTTATAAAACAAGACTATGAATTGGGGTAACCGATTATTAATGGTATTTATTGTATTCGCACTGGGCATGGGATACCTAGTTTATCGAAGCACGCATACCAGTTTTGACCTGGTAGAAACTGATTATTATGGCACAGAGCTTCGGTATCAGCAGGAGATCGACGCCAGCAAAAATGCCAACGCGTTAAGTAAGCCGGTAAGTATTGATCAGGATGCCGGGGGAATAACGATTCGCTTTCCCGAAGAAATGCGAAATAAAAAACTGGAAGGCAGTATTTTATTTTACTGTGCTTACAATCGCAAATCTGATCGGACATTCCCTGTACAGACGGATAGTGAGGGAAAACAAATAATTCCTTCCAACCTCCTGCATTCTGGTCATTTTTTTGTGAAGATCAACTGGGCCGAGGAGAATAATAAATATTATATGGAAAAAAAATTATCGGTACTCTGACATGAACGGAGCACTACTTATATCAGGGCTTGCGTTAGGTGCAGCCGGTAGTCTGCACTGCGTTGGTATGTGCGGTCCCTTATGTCTCATGCTACCTGTTCACCAGGCAAGTCCCTCAAAAAAGATCTTATTAATTCTTAGCTACCATGGTGGAAGGATCTTCACCTATTCCCTGCTGGGTCTGTTGATAGGATTAGCTGGCAGAACATCTTACCTGGCAGGATACCAGCGCTGGTTTTCTATTGGTGCAGGTTCTCTTGCACTTATTATGGGAGTGATTTATTTTTTTCATCGCCAGGGATTTGAATCAAGATTTTTTGGCCGCTATTATACAGGTGTAAGACAACTCATTATTCGAGCCTTACAAAAAGCCGGAACATTTTCGGGGTCATTGATGCTTGGGGCTGCCAATGGGCTTTTGCCTTGTGGCATGGTCTATATGGCTACGCTGGCTGCTGTATCTTTTACTACTATTCAGGAATCGGTATTATTTATGGCATTGTTTGGCGCCGGTACCTTACCTATGATGTTTGCCACTACCTGGGCCGGACAGCAATTAAAATGGAGGAATCGCCTGGCCATTCAACGATTGATCCCTGTATTTATTCTAATCACCGGATGTCTGCTTGTATTTCGCGGATTAAATCTGGGTATTCCTTTTTTGAGTCCGCATATCGCGAGCCCGCATGAAGGGATGGCCGTTTGTGAGCCCTGATTCTAATCAAAAGGAAAGCTGATAAGAATCAACTTTCTAATGCGAGCATGCTATTAATTTTATAAAACATCGAACATTTTATACTCCGAAAGGAGTTATTGTTGGTTTTTGTTTCTGTACGGCCCCCGGTTCCCCGGGGGCTTCTTTCATATACAAGTTTAAAGAGAAGTTTAGGGGTTAGAGTTTAAGAGCTTCCAATTTGAAAATAGTTTTACAATTGAGCAGAATTTCCTAAACCCTAATCTCTAACCCCTAAACTGTATTTTTGTAATATGCATATAGATATCATTTCCGTTTTGCCTGAGCTTTTGGAAAGTCCTTTGCAGCACAGCATGATGAAAAGAGCGCAGGATAAAGGTTTGCTTACTGTAAAAGTGCATCCCTTACGTCAATGGGCCGTGAATGAATACGGTCAGATCGACGATTATCAATATGGCGGCGGTGCTGGAATGGTGATGATGTGCGAGCCGCTGGCAAAAGCCATTGAAGAACTTTCCGCTCAAACTGAATATGGTTCATTTGATGAGATAATTTTTCTTACCCCAGATGGAAAAAAACTGGAGCAATCCATGGCCAATGGACTTTCATTGAAAAAAAGATTATTAATGATCTGCGGCCATTACAAAGGCATTGATGAAAGGATCCGTGAACATTTTGTAACCATGGAGATCTCTATTGGTGATTATGTACTTAGCGGTGGCGAACTACCTGCTGCTATTCTTGTAGATGCTATTGGTAGATTATTACCCGGCGTGTTGAATGATGAGACCTCCGCTCTTTTTGATTCATTCCAGGATGACTTGCTGGCTCCACCCGTTTATACCCGACCGGTTGATTTTCGTGGGTGGAAAGTGCCGGATATACTGTTAAGTGGCGATCATAAAAAGATCGATGAATGGCGTCATGATCAATCGCTGATGCGAACCAGCGAGCGCAGGCCCGAACTCGGAGAAAAATAGATCAGACTCCACATAATTTTTCGTCATTTCGGAAGGTTTCGGTTATTTTCATTTCTAAATCAAAACGATGAATAAGGATCGCAGAAAATTTCTGAAAAACGTAGCCCTTGGTGGAACTGCATTAGCCGCCGGCTTGCCAGCCATGGCTGGAATAACAGCTACCACAGATCAGGAAATGGAAAATTCTCTTCGATTTCAATCGGAAGGACAAACATTCAACATGTGCGGTTATGCCGCACCTAAATTGGATAAAGTAAGGGTAGGTGTGATCGGACTTGGACAACGCGGCTCAGAAGCAGTATCAAGACTTAGCTATATAGATGGTGTTGAAATAACTGCCATCTGTGATAAATATCCTGACCGGGTAAGCAGTACGCAAAAAACACTTGCAAACATGAAGCGCCCGAAGGCGAAAGAATATAGTGGTGAGGAAGGATGGAAGGCGCTTTGTGAAAGTAATGACGTGGACCTGGTCTATACTCCTACCCCCTGGTCACTCCATACTCCAATTGCTGTATACGCGATGAAACATGGTAAACATGCAGCGACCGAAGTGCCATCGGCAAAGACCATTGATCAATGCTGGGAACTGGTGGAAACTTCCGAAAGGACCAAACAGCATTGTATGATGCTTGAGAATTGTTGTTATGATTTTTTTGAATTGCTTACGTTAACTCTTGTAAGAAATGGCATGTTGGGAGAGATCGTACATGCGGAAGGCGCTTACCTGCATGATCTAAGTAAGGATTATTTATTCAATAAGAATGCTTATGCCGATATGTGGAGATTGAAAGAGAATATCGGCCATAATGGAAATTTATATCCTACACATGGATTGGGTCCCGTGGCGCAGTGTATGAATATTAACCGCGGAGATAAATTTGAGAGACTGGTGAGCATGAGTAGTGTTGATTTTTCATTGGGCAAACTGGCTGATGAAATGGCATCCAAAGATGAATTTTTCAAACCCTATACCAATCAGTCTTATCGGGGTAATATGAATACCACGATGATTCAGACCAATAAAGGAAAGACCATTATGATACAACATGATGTTTCTACTCCCCGGCCCTATTCCCGTATTCATTTAGTAAGCGGAACCAAAGGCATCGCTCAAAAATGGCCTGGCCCCGAAAGAATTGCTTTCGGACATAGCTGGATCAAAAAAGAAGAATTGGATGATCTGTATAAAAAATATTCCCCTGCCATTGTGAACCATATCGGAAGCATTGCTAAAGATGTAGGCGGACATGGAGGTATGGATTTCATAATGGACTGGCGACTGATCGATTGTCTGAGAAACGGTTTACCGCTTGATCAGGATGTGTATGATGCGGCTTCGTGGAGCAGCCTGGTACCTTTAAGCCAGCGTTCTGTTTCCAAAAAATCAAGTTCTGTGGAGATCCCGGATTTTACAAGGGGTTCCTGGACCAATAATAAACCAGTGGATATAACTCTGAATGGAGGGGGCAACACGGGGGTAAGAAATGAAAAGCCCGAACTCAAGATGAAATAACCCGGTCAATTAGAATTAATTTCCATGTTATCCCTTGCTAATGAATGACATAAATCATTAAACTCCGTTGGGAAAATTCTCAAACGAAATATATTTCTTAAAGGCAAATCTGTTAATTTTATGGCCCCTGACCAAGCTATTTTGACATATAGAGAATATTTCAGTTTAAAAAAGGCTCTCAGGCATTTTCTGGTAACAGTTAATACTATCAATGAAGTCTTTGCCCATCATTACGGACCCCATTTACAAGGAACCCAAAGAGTTTTCCATCTATGAAAAATTCTGGTTGAAATATATCAATGATAAAAGGGACATGCCATTTATTCATCTCCTTACTGGCATACATCTCCTGGTCATACCTATCGCTATTTTACTTTATACCCCTGTTTTGCAGGGTTGGTACTGGTGGCTGGCCTATGTCCCCTATTTCTATTTTTCACAATTATATTTTAAAGGAAGGTTTGGCCTGATGCTGCATTGCATTAGTCATCGCAAATTATTTAAGAAAGGGTATACCTGGCTTTATCATTGGACCATCTGGGTGGTTTGTCCTTTTTTTGGTCATACACCTGAATCTTATTTTGTGCATCATATGGCCATGCATCATGTAGAAAACAATATGGAAGATGATGCCAGTTCTACTCTTCCATATCAGCGTGACAGTCTCTTAGATTTTGTACACTACTGGCTGCGTTTCTTTATTCTTGGATTCCGTGATACGTTTATGTACCTGTTCAGCAGAAACAGAAAGAAGATGTATATGCGCCTTACCTATGGCGAAATGGCCTTCTATGCTTTCTGTGTGGGAATGTGTTTTGTAAACTTTAAGGCAACACTTTTTATTTTTATCATCCCCTTCGCGTTTGCAAGACTGGTTATGATGATCGGCAACTGGGCCCAGCACGCTTTTATTGATATTAGTGATCCGGAGCACAACACGATCAATTGCATTAATACCAAATACAATCATACATGCTGGAATGATGGGTATCATTCAGTGCACCATCTCCGCCCTGCCTTACATTACACTGATATTCCAACTGAATTTCAGAAAAATCTGGATCTTTTTGCTAAAGACAAGACACTGGTCTTCGATGGTATTCATTATCTGCATATTTTTTTATGGCTGATGAACCGGAGATACGATAAGCTCGCGGCTCACCTGGTTAATATCAACGGAACATTCGCCAATGAAGAGGAAGCAATAGAATTGCTGAAGGCAAGAACCCGGAAACTTTCGGCTGAAGAAAGAACAAGAAAAATGAAGAGCCAATACGCGGCTTAATTACCGGTTTCCGACACCGATGATCAACAGTCCTTTTTCACGGATCATCTGATTAAATTTAACCAGTTCATCTTCCTGTATTTTTTTTATGGCCGCGAATTGAACATCACACTGTGCAGCCAGCTCCTGGTATACTTCTTTCACCTGCTTTGAAGGAGTCGCTATCCCACTGTTAGCAGCGTTGAATACGCCAGATAATTTATCATTCAACCTGATCGGGTAATTTAAAGGGTCCTGACCACTTTTAGATTTTGTTTGATAAAGTGTTTCTTCAATAAGGGTCATTTTTTTATTGATAGAATCCGCCATTGTCTTTATCTCTTTAGGAATATCCTTGCCCTGCCTGCTTACGAAATCATTGATCTGGGAGCGAACTGTACGAATATCCCGGATGGTCTTTTGCACTTCGTTAAACTTGTCACTGACCTGTTGCAGAAAATTAAATTGCGCATCATAATCTTCCTGGCTGATCTTATAATTCGGATCTCCCTTTAAAGTCAATCCACCTTCAGCAGAATCTTTTCCTACTTTTAGTTTATAATAATATGCTCCGGGAGGGGCCAGTATTGCCGATGGGCTTCCTGTCCACAAGATCATACCATCTGTTTTTTCCGGTGCAGGATACAACATGTTCCAGGCAAATTGATTCATGCCTTTAGAGATATTCAGTTTCTCCGGACCTTTTCCCTCTGGAATTTCCTTTCCTTCAGTAGAATAGGTCTTGATAGTTTTTTTATTCTTATCCATAATCACCAGGCTGGCTCTGGTAGAATCTGTCAGTTCCTTTATGTAAAAATTGATCACCGGACCGTTTACCGGATTGGCGCCGGCATTAGCGGGCACGCTAAGATTTCCACGGAAACCGCGACCACCGCCAGCTATCCGATAAGCTGCATTGGAATTGAAAGCGTAAAGACTTTTATCAGTTATTTCTTTAGATGACTGCTGCAATACTGAGAGATCATCCAATACAAAAAACGCACGACCCTGGGTAGCTACTACAAGATCGTTTTCTTTGATAGCAAGGTCCGTAATCGGTACCATAGGCAGGTTCTGCTGAAATTTTTTCCAATGTGCCCCATCATCAAAAGAAATATACATGCCGTATTCAGTACCGGCATAAAGGAGTCCCGGACGAACATGATCGGCACGAAGACATCTTGTAAAATGCAAATTATCAATGCCGCTAGTGATCAGTTTCCAGGTCTTACCATAATCTTCGGTCTTATATATATAAGGAGTGAAATCATCCAGCTTATACCTTGTACCTACAAAATAGGCAGCCCCTTTTTTAAAGGGATTAACTTCAACACAGTTCCACATGATCCATTTGGGAGCATCTTTAGGTGATACATTCTCCCAGTTCTTTCCACCATCACGACTAACAGATATCACACCATCATCTGAACCTGTCCACAACAGATCTTTTTCTACCCAGCTTTCTGTAGCAGCGAAAATGGTGCAATAGTATTCTACACTGGTATTGTCCTGCGTAATCGGTCCGCCACTGGAAACCTGTTTAGATCTATCATTGGTTGTAAGGTCACCCGATAATGCTTCCCATGATGCGCCTTCATTGGTTGTTGCGAATAAAACATTTCCAGCTGTATAAATTTTTTTAGGATCATGAGGAGAAAAGAATATCGGGAAGTTCCATTGAAAACGATATTTCATGGATTCTGCGCCGCCGCCCATAGGATTGTCGGGCCATACATTGACCATACGATTTTCGCCCGTGCGATGATCAAGTCTGGAAATTAATCCTCCATAATTTCCACCATAAACAACTTCAGGATTTAAAGGATCAGCTACCACAAATCCACTTTCTGCACCTGCAGTTATCTGCCAGTCCTGCTCAGTAATGGAAGATCCATAGGTGCGGCTTTTTATTCGTACCGTACTATTATCCTGCTGTGCACCAAGTATGCGATAAGGAAATGAATTATCAGTTGACACGCGATAGAATTGCGCAGTAGGTTGTGTATTATAATTACTCCAGTTATCGCCACCATCAAAACTAACCTGTGCACCACCATCATCCGCTACGATCATACGATTTCCATCTTCCGGATCGATCCATAGATCATGGTGATCTCCATGGGGTGTACGTGAGCCCTGAAAGGTTCGTCCACCATCGCGACTGCGCATAAAATCTACATTGGGACAATAGACCGTATTCTCATTCTTTGGATCAATAAATATCTTTGAATAATACCAGGCTCTTTGTCTTACATTATTATCACTGCTGGTCAGCGTCCAGGTTTCCCCTGCATCATTACTTACAAATACGCCGCCATCCTTATTCTCCACAATGGTATAGAGCTTATCTGGATTGGATGGGGCAACAGCGATTCCAACAATTCCCCAAACACCTTTTGGCAATCCTTTGTTGCCAGAAATATTCGTCCAGGTCTCACCACCATCTGTACTTTTATATAAACCACTTCCCTCCCCCCCGCTTTCCATACTATATGGTGTGCGGATCACTCGCCACATACCAGCATATAATACGGAAGGATTACCTGGTTCCATCACCAGATCACTGCAGGCGGTAAGGTCATTTACAAACAAGGTCTTTCTCCATGTTTTTCCCCCATCGGTGGTTTTGTAAACACCTCTTTCTTTTCCAGGTCCGAATAAATGACCAGTGACGGCCGCCCAAACGGTATTAGGGTCGCGTGGATGGATCAACATACGAATTATATGACGACCATCTTTTAATCCTATATTTTTCCAGGTACGACCGCCATCTTCTGAGCGCCAGGCACCATTTAATCCTTCACTTACATTTCCCCGAAGGGTATTCTCTCCCTCTCCTACATAAATAATATTTTCATCACTTGGGGCCACGGCAACTGAACCAATTGTTCCGCCAAAATATTTATCGGTAATATTTTTCCAGTTATTTCCTCCGTCAGCGGTTTTCCATACCCCTCCTCCTGTGGCTCCAAAATAAAATACATTTCTGTTTCGGTAGCTTCCTGCTACAGCACCACTTCTACCTCCACGGAAAGGGCCAACAAGGCGGTACTTAACGTTTTTATAAAGAACATCTTCTTTATTATCATTTATTGCAATGCTTGCAGGAGCTGATTTCTGCGCCTGGATGGAAAAAGCCACTAATACCGTGAGCAGGGAAAATATAAGTTTTCGCATACTGAAGATTATGCTAGGGAAGATAGTAATAACTCCTGTTCCTGACGCCAATTTTTGATAAAGGGTTCTATCTTTATTGAAATTGATTCAGATGGCGATCTCGTTGAAAGGAAACCTGGTGGATATTTTGTCGAAGAGAATATTCTATGCGGAAGTTAATATTGAAAATGGACGGATCTCCTCAATACAGGAGCTTCAGGAAGACCTATCATCAGCACCCTCCTCCGGATATATTCTTCCGGGATTCATTGATTCGCATGTGCATATAGAAAGCTCGCTGCTGGTGCCGTCTGAATTTGCCAGGCTGGCCGTAGTGCATGGCACCGTGGGTACCGTAAGCGACCCGCATGAGATAGCCAACGTTTGTGGATTGGCAGGTGTGGAATACATGATAGAAAACGGAAACACCGTTCCTTTTAAATTCAATTTCGGAGCGCCCAGTTGTGTGCCCGCCACTATTTTTGAAACTGCCGGTGCTTCTCTTCATGCCCCCGATGTAAAAAAATTACTTCAGCGAAAAGAGATAAAGTACCTGAGTGAAATGATGAACTTCCCCGGCGTATTGTTTAATGACGAGGAGGTGATGAAGAAAATTGAAGCGGCTCATGAACTTGGAAAACCTGTTGATGGTCATGCCCCGGGTTTAAGAGGGGAAAAGGCTAAACAATATATTGATGCGGGTATCAGCACAGATCATGAATGCTTTACTTCTGAAGAGGCACTGGAGAAACTGCAATACGGCATGAAGATCCTGATCAGGGAAGGTAGTGCCGCCAGGAATTTCGAGGCACTTGCTGATCTCCTGCACGATCATTCAGACAATATGATGTTTTGCAGTGATGATAAACACCCCGACAGCCTTCTTCTTGGACATATTAACCATTTATGTGCCCGCGCAGTGGCCAAAGGAATCGATGTATTTAAAGTATTGAAAGCAGCTTGTATTAATCCGGTTACTCATTATAAACTCGATATAGGACAATTAAAACGAGGCGACCCGGCTGATCTGATAATAGTTGAAGATCTTAAAGATTTTAAAACTATACAAACCTATATCGACGGGCAATTGGTTGCAGAGAAAGGTATTTCATTTATAAAAACGAAAACAGCCGGATTGATCAATCAATTCAATTGCTCGTTGAAGCAAGAAGATGATCTGGCAGTGCATACAATACATGACTCATTGACAATTCCCGTAATTGAAGCTCTGGAAGGTCAATTGATCACTAATCAGATCTTGCACCAGTTAGATGCACATCATGGCAGAATAGAAAGCAGTGTAAAGGATGATGTATTGAAGATCGTGGTGATAAACCGTTATCATACTTCCCCAGTGGCCAAAGCATTTATTCGAAATTTTGGATTAAAGCAGGGAGCACTGGCCTCCTCTGTAGCTCATGATAGTCATAATATTGTAGCTGTTGGTGCCGATGATGCTTCATTATGCAAGGCAGTGAATCTTGTGATTAATGCAGGAGGAGGATTAAGTGCCGTAATGCCCAATTATGATGGCGACAGTGATGAATTGATTCTTCCCTTACCCGTTGCAGGTCTGATGAGTAATGCCGATGGATATGCGATTGCAGAAAAATAT
>JBKJMI010000040.1:0-45181 GCA_046596515.1 Chitinophagaceae bacterium
TCATTCAATTTAAAATCAAGAATTTTTTCCCAACCATTTCTTCCAATGGTAACAGGAACGCCGAGACAAATATCTTTTTGTCCGTATTCGCCATCAAGCGCCACACAGCAGGTAAATAATTTCTTTTCATCTCTTACGATAGATTCAACCAGTGCCGCACCGGCTGCTCCGGGAGCATACCATGCAGAGGTACCTATAAGTGCAGTCAGCGTTGCTCCGCCAACCATGGTATCTTTTACGATCTTCTCCTGCTGTTCGGCAGAAAGAAAATTAGTAACCGGACTGCTGTTCCATGTTGCTAATCTGATAAGAGGGATCATGGTAGTGTCACCATGTCCGCCCACAACCACAGCATTCAGGTCAGCGGGACTGCAACCAAGATGCTGACTAAGCTGATATTTAAAACGACTGCTATCTAATGTGCCACCCATACCGATGATACGATGTTTTGGAACGCCGGTGGATTTCAATGCCAGGTAGGTCATCGTATCCATCGGGTTGCTGATCACAATAATGATCGCTTCTGGAGAAAATTTCAGAATATTCTCACAAACTGTTTTTACGATACCGGCATTCGTTCCGATCAGTTCTTCACGAGTCATTCCTGGTTTACGAGGAATACCAGAAGTAATAACCACTACATCACTGCCAGCCGTTTTTGAATAATCATTGGTAGAACCGGTGATACGCGTATCAAAACCCAGAAGAGTAGAGGTCTGCATCATATCCTGTGCCTTACCTTCTGCCAGGCCCTCTTTGATATCTAATAATACTAGTTCAGTACAAAGTTCTTTGCGGGCGATATTATCCGCACAGGTGGCTCCAACTGCTCCTGCGCCAACTACGGTAACTTTCATGAGAGGTGATTTAGGTAAAAAAATTAATGATCCGGTTTCTCCGGAAGCGCAAAGTTAAAGCAAACCTTGAGGAAAAGGGATGACCTATTTGTTTATTTCCGCTATCACATTTTGAATAGGCCATGAACCTTCATGCACAGAGATCAGTTCTTTCTTTTTATTATAAAAAGCAAGGAAAGGCATATTGCTCAGGTTAAAATATGGGATCAGAAAAAAATGCGGATCCTGTGCTACGGTAATATTTGGATAGTTCTTCAATTGATAATGGTCACGAAAGGTGAGCATAGAATCGAAGGGAAGGGATGTGACCATCAGGATCTGTGTCTTACTGAAATCATCGATATGCTGTAACATTTCTTCGGTCTCATGCTTACAATGCTCGCACATTGGACTAAAAAGAATAAGCAGTACCGATTTGTTTTTAGGAAGGCTATCCCGGGTATAAATAGTTGTACTATCTGGAAGCAGGAGACTAATGGGAGGGAAGTTCTTGGTCTTCGTATAAGGTGCCACACCCGGTTGGGCCATGGCGGTGAATTGAATCAGGGAGATGAGCAGGATCAGGGTAATACGTTTCATAACCTAAAGAAAAGGATTTTTCAATTATTTACAATCCATGACGGCAAAAACGGTATCCGGGTTGTGTGGATTTCTCTTTGCCGTCCGTGGGTCAACTATTATCTTTGCCGCCTCAAATCCGGGAGACGACTCCTATTAATTCTTATCGTTTTATGGCAAATACATCAGATATCAGCAGGGGTATGATCCTCAATTTGGAAGGGAGTCTTTATACCGTGGTGGAATTCGGCGAGAACAAAACAGCCAGGGCCGCAGCAAAGGTTTGGGCTAAACTGAAAGGGGTAGATAATAACCGCTCGATTGAAAAGACCTGGAACTCAGGAGATAATATTTTCCCAGTGCGGGTGGAGAGACGTTTTTATCAATTTCTTTATAAGGATGATACTGGCTACAATTTTATGGATAATGAAACTTTTGAGCAGGTGGCCCTTCCGGAAACAACAATTGATGCTCCACAGTTTCTGAAAGATGGACAGGAAGTAGGTGTGTTGATCAATACAGAAAATGACCTGGTACTTGGAGCTGAGTTGCCGGATAAGATCGTTTTAAAAGTAACTTATACTGAACCCGGACTTCGTGGAGATACAGCTACACGTACACTGAAACAGGCTACCGTAGAAACTGGTGCCACGGTGAATGTGCCCCTTTTTGTAAATGAAGGAGAGCTGATCAGGGTGAATACAAAGACTGGTGAATATGTAGAAAGAGTGAAAGAATAAGACGGTAAATTTTATAAAAAATGGCCTAAAATACTCGATTTTAGGCCATTTTTGTTGGTAAAACAGGCTAAATCACCAAAAAACGGGCAAAATCTGCCTTATTCTCATTTTGATTTACTTAACTTAGTCGCCCCTGCCTGCTGGCAGGATATCATTAAAGAAATTAAATTGAAAAACATGGACTTCAAACAGATTCAGGAGTTGATCAAGATGGTCAACAAATCGAATATTGGTGAACTGACCATTGAACAAAAGGATTTCAAAGTAACCATCAAACAGAAAGAAGAACATGTAACGCAGATAATGGGATCTCCCGTTCAGATGCAGCCGGTTCATGTAGCGGCTCCACAACCTGCAGTTGCCAGTCTGCCCGCTGTTGGTGCAGGTTCAGCGGAAAATTCTAAAAGCGCTGAAACTCCGGCTGCCAACCTGATCACAATTAAAAGTCCGATGATCGGTACTTTTTATCGCAGCCCTTCTCCAGACAAGCCCATTTTCGTAGAAGTAGGCGACCAGGTAAATACTGGCTCCATTGTATGTATCATAGAGGCTATGAAATTATTTAATGAAATTGAAAGTGAGGTAAAGGGAAAGATCGTGAAGGTGCTGGTGGAGGATTGCTCCCCGGTAGAATATGATCAGCCTTTGTTCCTTGTAGAACCAGCATGATGGAATGATTCCTTACCTAACAACTAACTAAATCAATGTTCAAGAAAGTTTTGATAGCGAACAGGGGTGAGATTGCCCTTAGGGTCATTCGCACCTGTCGTGAAATGGGAATAAAAACAATAGCGGTTTATTCAACAGCTGATCGGGATAGTCTGCATGTAAAATTTGCAGATGAAGCGGTTTGTATTGGTAAACCAGCCAGTATAGATTCCTATCTTAATATCCCGCATTTGATGGCGGCTGCAGAGATCACTAATGCCGATGCAGTGCATCCTGGTTATGGATTCCTGGCAGAGAACGCAAAATTCTCTCAGATATGTAATGATCATGGCATTAAATTCATTGGCCCTACGCCAGAAATGATCAATGCTATGGGTGATAAGATCACCGCAAAAGATACCATGATCAAAGCCGGTGTACCTGTTGTTCCCGGTGGAAAAGGATTATTGCAAAGTGTGGATGAAGCCAAAGGACTTGCAAAGGAAATGGGTTATCCTGTTATCCTTAAAGCAACTGCCGGTGGAGGAGGAAAAGGAATGCGTATTGTTTGGGAAGAATCTGAATTGCAACGTGCTTATGATACGGCAAGACAGGAAGCTGCTGCCTCATTTAAGAATGATGGCATCTACATGGAAAAATTTGTAGAAGAGCCAAGACATATTGAGATCCAGGTTGCCGGCGATCAGTACGGCACAATTTGTCATCTCAGTGAAAGAGATTGTTCTATACAGCGTCGTCATCAGAAACTGGTGGAAGAATCACCTTCCCCATTCATGACAGATGAACTAAGAATGAAAATGGGAGAGGCCGCAAAAAAAGCAGCTCGTGCTATCAATTATGAAAGCGTTGGTACCGTTGAATTCCTGGTTGACAAACATCGCAATTTCTATTTCATGGAAATGAATACAAGGATCCAGGTAGAACATTGCGTAACGGAAGAAGTGATCAATTTTGATTTGATCAAAGAACAGATAAAGATCGCTATGGGAGAGAAGATCTCCGGAAAAGATTATATACCACAGAACCATGCTATCGAATGCCGTATCAATGCAGAAGATCCATATAATGATTTTCGTCCCTCACCCGGAAAGATCACGGTGCTTCATCAGCCGGGTGGACATGGTGTAAGAGTAGATAGTCATGTGTATGCTGGCTATGTAATTCCTCCGTATTATGATTCAATGATCGGTAAGCTGATCACCGTTGCACAAACCAGGCAGGAAGCTATACAAACCATGTACCGCGCATTAAGTGAATATGTGATCGAGGGGGTAAAGACCACGATTCCTTTTCATCTTCAGCTGATGCAGGATGAACGTTTCCGCAGCGGCGATTTTAATACTAAGTTTTTGGAAGGATTTACAATGAAGTAAGTTGAGAAGGTTGAGAGAGTTGAGAAGGTTGAGTTTATAAACCATCTAAACTTTCTCAACCATCTTAACTTCCTCAACCCCTCATCCTACCTCAAAAAAAGCATCTCCCTATACTTCGGCAAATACCATTCTTTATCATCTACCAGTAATTCCAGTTTATCTACATGATAGCGGAGCTGATCAAAGAAAACATCTTTCACCTGGCTTTGATAGGCAATAGCACGGGTGCGTGATTCAGTTATATTATTGCAGATCTTCCGGGCCTCGATCATTTTTTCTACCAGTTCACTGGTCATGTTGATATGGTTGGAAATTTCTTCCACAATGCTTTTCTGATGCTTGAAGGAAGCATCACCTAAGCCAGCTTCTTTTAATCCAAGGATATTATTTACCAAAAGATTCTGGTAGCGGATCGCAGCGGGAAGAATATGACTGGTAGCCAGTTCTCCCATGATTCGGCTTTCGATCTGGACCTTCTTAATATATTTCTCCAATTCAATTTCATGACGTGCCTCCAGCTCTGAATGAAGATAGACATGGTTATTATGAAAAAGATTTTTGGCCTTTTCTGTGATCATGGCGTCAAGCGCTAATGGAGTGGTCTTTACATTAGGCAATCCTCGTTTTTTAGCTTCCTTTTCCCATGCCTCGCTATAACCATCTCCTTCAAACAAAACATTTTCGCTGGCAACGATATACTCACGTATGGTATGCATGATGGCGATCTCTTTTTTATCACCTTTCTCAATCAGACCATCTACATCTTTTTTAAATTTCTTCAGCGTATCCGCCATAATAGTATTTAATACTGTCATCGCGTTTGCGCAGTTGGCAGAAGAACCCACAGCACGAAACTCAAATTTATTTCCAGTGAAAGCAAAAGGAGATGTACGGTTACGATCTGTATTATCCAGTAACAATTCAGGAATGCTTTTATGGATCTCGATCTTCAGCAAGGTTTCATCTGCCTCATCCATTTTCTTTGTTACCCTTTCTTTTATCTCATGTAATACTTTAGTAAGGTATTCTCCAATGAAAACGGAGATAATGGCCGGAGGTGCTTCGTTAGCACCCAGGCGATGATCATTTTGTGCGGAAGCAATAGAAGCGCGCATCAGATCGGAATAATCATGAACCGCTTTTATCGTGTTTACGAAAAATGCCAGGAACATAAGATTGGTCTTTGGCGTTTTACCGGGTGCAAGCAGATTGACACCGGTATCAGTAGCCATGCTCCAGTTATTATGTTTACCACTTCCATTGATGCCTGCAAATGGTTTTTCATGAAGCAGTACACGGAGTTTATGACGACGCGCGACACGATCCATGATATCCATGAGAAGTGAGTTATGATCTACCGCTACACCTACTTCTTCAAATATAGGTGCACATTCGAACTGCGCCGGCGCCACTTCGTTGTGACGGGTACGAAGAGGAATGCCCAGTTTATAAGATTCTTTTTCAAAATCGCGCATGAACGCATAAAGCCTTTCAGGAATTGAACCGAAATAATGATCTTCCATCTGCTGGTTGCGGGCGGAATTATGACCGAATACAGTACGACCGGTCATAACCAGATCAGGCCTCGCATTGAATAAGGATTCATCGATCAGAAAATATTCCTGTTCCCAACCCAATGTGGGAGTTACACGGGTAACATTTTTATCAAAATAATTACAAACCTCAACAGCTGCCTTGTTCAATGCTTCAAGTGCTTTCAGCAATGGTGCTTTATAGTCTAATGATTCACCTGTATAAGAAACGAAGATGGTAGGAATACAAAGTGTTTTGCCTTCACCTATCTCCATAATGAATGCAGGAGAGGATGGATCCCATGCGGTATAACCACGGGCCTCAAAAGTAGCACGAAGTCCTCCGCTCGGAAAAGAGGAAGCATCCGGCTCTTGTTGAACCAAGGCATCACCTTCGAATTGTTCGATCGGCGTGCCATCTGCTTTCAGCGTAAAGAATGAATCATGTTTTTCTGCAGTGGTACCAGTCAGTGGTTGAAACCAGTGTGTAAAATGGGTTACACCTTTGCTTTCTGCCCATGCCCTGAGACCATTGGCGATCTGATTAGCCATAGCCCGATCGATCTTTTGATAAGCCTTAATAGAAGCACGAAGGCTTTTATAAGCCTCATCGCTTAAAAACTCGCGGGCCACATTCAGGGTAAATACATTACTATTAAAAATACCCGTGATCTTGGAGGTAGCTTCGGTTCTTGGAAGTACCTGAGAAGAAAGATTTTTAATGGCGCTTAATCGTAAAGACATGAGAGATTATTTTTTGCAAAACAAAGGATTTTGCTGCAAAAAATCTGCTTTTCTATCTCTTTCCTGCAAAAAATGGGGAAAACTAGGCTGAAAATGAAAATTTATAACCTAATTCTATGTTTTTTTGACTAAAAATCAGAAAAAATTAAACATTATTAATTTTCTTAATTTCACCATTGAATAGCATCCCAAATCGTTTCCAGTCAAGGGAAGCAGCCAATGGAATAATGAGTAAAGGCAATACAATACTTCGGTAGCGCACGATGGCTCCCAGATTATTTACGCTGAATCCAATAGCCATCAGGACCGAAAAGGAAAAGAACAAACAAAAATAGACCAGGTTGTTTGGAGATCGCCAGGGTCCACGATGCAGCATAAATAAAAACAGGAACATTATTAATAACACATCGATCTCTATAGCCGCTGCCAGGGAAAGAATATGCTTCACATCACTGGGATAGGGTCGTATGGAAGAAAGATTAATGGCCTCCGGAGTATTCCTGATAAAGCTGATAGCAGTAGGTTTCAATTGGGTGATGGGTAAATTGGAATTACCACCCTGAAGTTGAAGGAAGGCCTGTTGTTTTTCTACCACTGCCTGCGGAAAATCAAGAGAAGGAACGATGTATCTGGCCATGAAGAACAGAATGCCGAATACAAGGTATACACCTGCAAATATGGCCAGATTTTTTTTAGGCCAGAAAAATGCAAGCATCCAGGCAAGAATCGCAGGAAAAATAAGGACCAGTAAAAAATTTCGGATAGCAAGTAGGATCAGTAATCCAAATAGCAGCATCAATACTCTTCTCCAGGACATTTTTCTTTCTATCTGGCTGAAGTAAATACTATAAACCACCAGGCTAATGCCCGTAAATATCAATCCTTCTTTATGCAGACCACTGGACCAGTATAGAAATGATGGAAGAAGAAAAGTAGAAAGAATGATCACCAGTTTTCTGCCGGGAAAAGCATGATCCATTACTTTATAAATAGCTACGGCACCGAAAAGTGAAATGAAGGAGTAGAAGATCACGTTAACATAATAATATCCAAAGCTGAAAATATTGAAGACGGAAAATAATTTGATCAGCACATTCCCTTTTAGATCGTTCCAGTAAGAATCGTTGGCAGCAAAAAATTTTTCCATTCCATTATCATAGGGGTTATGGAAAATATTGGTGAAATAATCTCCGGGATGGGTAAACAACAAATGATATTCCTGAATACTTCCCGCATGAAAACTCCAGGTATCCTGCATCTGAGCCAAACCACCATAGTATACTCCGATCCAGCCATAGAATATGCCGGCCATCACTTTTAAAAGAAAAAGTATGATAAGCTGAGGCCTTGAAAGGTCCGAACTGTAAAAAAAACGGACACGGGTGACCAGCCAGGAAAACGCAACCAGGTAAATAATAAACAGGGGATATTCTTTCAACGGAAGGGTTTGACCGCAAAATAATTAAAATAACCAGAGTATGTGTTGAAGTTTCCTCTGCAATGGGGAAATGTTCTGAATTTTCAATTTCGTTGTTGGGTCATCGGTGTGCGATATTCAATTAATTTTGCGGTCATGGAGATCACCGCAAAAACAGCCGCGCAGTTAAGACTTACAGAAGAGGAATTTGAACTTATAAAACAAAAAATGGGTCGTATCCCGAATTTCAATGAGCTCTGTGCTTTTTCGGGGATGTGGAGTGAGCATTGCAGTTATAAAAATTCCATCAAATGGCTGAAGACGCTTCCTCGCGAAGGAGGCCGCATGCTGGTAAAAGCAGGGGAAGAAAATGCGGGTCTTATGGATATTGGAGACGGATGGGGGCTGGTGTTCAAGATCGAGTCACATAATCACCCTTCGGCCATTGAACCATTTCAGGGAGCGGCAACAGGAGTAGGAGGTATACACCGCGATATTTTTACTATGGGTGCAAGGCCTATTGCCGCATTGAACTCACTTCGTTTTGGTGACCTTAATGAGGATAAAACGCAACACCTTTTGTCTGGTGTTGTGCATGGTATTGGTCATTATGGAAATTGTTTTGGTGTACCTACCGTTGGAGGTGAAATTTATTTTGATCATTGTTATCATACTAACCCACTGGTAAATGCCATGAGTGTGGGTATTGTGCGTGTGGGAGAAACTGTTTCTGCAACAGCCTTAGGGAAAGGAAATCCAGTAATGTTTGTAGGTAGTGCTACAGGAAAAGATGGAATCGGTGGTGCTTCATTCGCTTCAGCAGATATTACTGCTGAAAGTGCGCAGGATCTTCCGGCCGTTCAGGTAGGCGATCCTTTCCAGGAGAAAAAATTATTAGAGGCTTGTCTTGAAGTGATACAGACCGGTGCAATTATCGGTATGCAGGATATGGGTGCGGCAGGAATTATTTGTTCCACTGCGGAAATGAGCGCGAAGGGAGAAGTCGGAATGAGAATCGATCTGGATAAAGTACCTACTCGTCAAAAATCAATGAAGGTCTGGGAACTTTTGCTCAGCGAAAGCCAGGAGCGTATGTTATTGGTTGCAGAAAAAGGAAGAGAAGAAGAAGTGACCCGCGTATTCGCGAAATGGGATCTTCCCTGTTCTGTTATTGGTGAAGTAACAGATGATGGGATGCTTGATTTTTATATGCATGGTCAGCTGGAGGCAAGAATTCCTGCCTATGAATTAGTATTGGGAGGAGGGGCACCACAATACGACAGGGAATATCGTGAGCCGGCTTATTTATCTGAAGTAAGAGCCTTTGACCCCGAAACTGTGATGGTTCCCGTCGATCTGAAAGCAATGGCAGAAAAGATAGTGCAACTTCCATCGATCGCATCGAAACGCTGGGTCTATCATCAGTACGATAGCATGGTAGGGACCGTAAATACATCCACCAATGAACCTACAGATGCTGCCCTTGTATTGGTAAAAGGAAGCAGCAAGGCCATTGCGATCACAACGGATTGCAATAGCCGGTATGTGTATGCGGATCCATATAAAGGAACCATGATGGCCGTAAGCGAGGCCGCCAGAAATATTGTATGTACTGGTGCGCAGCCATTGGGTGTGACCAACTGTTTGAATTTCGGAAACCCTTATGACCCTGAAGTATATTATCAGTTCGTCAATGCGATCAAAGGAATGGGTGAGGCATGCAGACGTTTCGATACACCAGTAACTGGTGGTAACGTGAGTTTTTATAATCAGAATCCTGATGGACCTGTGTTCCCCACACCAACCATTGGTATGGTAGGATTGCTGGAAGATATAAATGATAAGATGACGCTTGATTTTAAAGAAGAGGGTGATCTCTTGCTGATGATCGGTTCTTCAAGTGATGATATTAATTCATCACAATACCTGGCGCATTGCTGCGGGGTGGATCATTCTCCTGCACCTGAATTTGACCTGGAAGAAGAATGGCAATTGCAGGAAAAACTAAGCAGGCTGATTCAAAATAAATTAATACGTTCCGCTCATGATATTAGTGAAGGTGGCCTGTTTGTTGCACTGCTGGAATCAGCTTTTCCCGCCGGACTTGGGTTTGATGTAGTGGCAAATGATTCTGGTATTCGTAAAGATGCCCAATGGTTCGGGGAAAAACAAAGTCGTATTCTGATCTCTGTAAAAAGAGAGAACCTGAAAGAAGTGGAAGAGATGCTTAAGGGCCATGCCTGGGAAGAACTGGGATTGGTAACCGACGGAAGCATTGAAGTAGATGGAATGAATTGGGGCAGGGTAGAAGACTGGAAAGAACTTTACGATACCGCGATTGAAAAATATTTAATTAAAGAAGAAGCTGGCTCAGCATTAAGTTCGATCTGATGGACAAAGAAAAAAGTATTTTACTTACAGGAGCAGCCGGTTTTATCGGTAGTTACCTGCTCGGTTACCTCAACAAACAAGGCTACAGAAATATCATCATTGCAGATGATTTCAGCGATGAGGACAAATGGTTCAACTTTGATGAAAAGGATTTTAAAGAGAAAATAGAAAGAGAAGAACTATTTGAATGGCTGGCTTCATCAGATGCCCGACCCATTGATCATGTTTTTCATTTAGGCGCCCGTACGGATACCACTGAATTTGATTATTCGGTTCATGAGCGTTTGAATGTGGAATATTCAAAAAAGATCTGGGCCTTCTGTAAGGATAAAAATATTCCTCTTGTCTATGCCTCTTCCGCGGCTACTTATGGTGCTGGTGAAAAAGGTTATAGTGATGATCATTCACTGGTTCAGGATCTTGTTCCGCTTAATCCTTATGGCGTTTCCAAAAATGAATTTGATAAATGGGCGCTGGAACAATCCTCCATTGGTTCTGAACCACACTTCTGGGCAGGATTAAAATTCTTCAACGTATATGGTCCTAATGAATATCATAAGGCAAGAATGGCCAGCATGGTATTTCATGGATTCAACCAGATAAAAAAGACCGGAACTATCAGACTGTTCCGTTCTCATCGTGAGGATTTCCGTGATGGCGAGCAGTTAAGAGATTTTATTCATGTAGAGGATGTGGCCCGTGTTTGCCTTTGGCTGATGGAAAATCACGAGAGTGATCAAATAACTTCGGGACTATATAATCTGGGTACAGGAAAAGCGCGCAGTTTTGTTGACCTGGTAACTCCGATTTTTAATGCTTTGAAAAAATCAGTGAAAATTGAGTTTGTTGATATACCTGAAGATATTCGGGATAAATATCAATACTTCACAGAAGCCGATATGAGCAAGCTTCGCAAGGCAGGTTACAATGAAGAATTTCTTAAAGTGGAAGAAGGAGTAGAAGATTATGTGAAGAAATACCTTGAGCCCAAAATTTATTATTAGTCTAGATCATTTCTCCTTTAAGTACAGCAGATTTCACTTCTAATTTCCTTTCTGCATAAGCTTTAGCTGCCTTTATAAAATGAACGAATAAGGGTTGAGGATTCTCAACTGTACTTTTAAGTTCCGGGTGATATTGAACTCCAATAAAAAATGGATGATTTGGTATCTCAATGATCTCTACCAGTCCGGTGCCCGGATTTTTTCCACTGGCCATCATACCGGCTTTTTCAAATTGTTCCAGGTATTTATTATTGAATTCCCAACGGTGACGATGTCTTTCATTAATATGAGTACTGCCATAAATGGTTTCTGCAAGTGATCCTGATTTTATTGTACATGGATAAGAACCCAGTCGCATGGTTCCTCCTTTCGCTGTAACTTTTTTCTGCTCTTCCATCAGGTCGATCACCGGCTCTTTTGTATCGGGATCCATTTCTGTAGAATGTGCATCGGTTAAGCCAAGTACATTGCGTGCAAATTCAATAACAGCCATTTGCATCCCCAGGCAAATACCAAAGAATGGAAGTCCGTTTTCCCGAGCGTATTGTACGGCCACGATCTTACCTTCCACTCCACGATGTCCAAATCCCGGAGCTACAAGCAGTCCATCAAGTCCTGCGAGTTTTTCACTCACATTATCCTGGGTAATGAATTCACTATGTACATTGGTAATCTCCACTTTGCATTCATTCATTGCTCCTGCATGTATGAATGATTCAAGAATGGATTTATAGGCATCCTGCAGTTCAATATATTTTCCGATCAATCCGATATTCACTTTTCCTTTTGGATATTTCAACTTATCCAGGAATCCTTTCCATTTGGTCATTTCTGGTTCACCATATCCGGTGATGTTCATTTTCTTGAGGACAATGGTATCTAAACCTTCCATCATCATCAATATTGGTACTTCATAAATCGTAGGGGCATCGGCAGCTTCGATTACTGCCTCCTGTTTTACATTACAGAACAGGGCTATTTTTCTGCGCAGTTCGGGTCCCAGGGGTCTTTCCGTACGGCAAACAAGGATATCCGGGTGTACGCCTTCCTGACTCAGCATTTTCACACTATGCTGGGTGGGTTTAGTCTTAAGTTCTTTAGCTGCTTTGAGATAAGGAATCAGCGTTAGATGCACTACTACTGAATCTTCATCGGGTAATTCCCATTGAAGCTGACGTACAGCCTCTACAAATGGAAGGCTTTCAATATCACCTACTGTTCCACCGATCTCAGTGATCACAATATCATATTCACCTCCCTGTCCAAGTAATTGCATTCTTCTTTTGATCTCATCTGTGATATGCGGAACGACCTGAACTGTTTTTCCAAGATAGGCGCCTTCTCTTTCTTTATTAATTACAGTCTGATAGATTCTACCGGTAGTAACGTTATTAGCTTGTGTAGTAAAAATATTCAGGAACCTTTCGTAGTGGCCAAGATCCAGATCAGTTTCGGCCCCATCTTCGGTAACAAAACATTCACCATGTTCATAGGGGTTGAGAGTGCCGGGATCCACATTGATATAAGGATCAAATTTCTGGATGGTTACGCGAAGGCCCCTTGCCTGTAAAAGTTTCGCGAGGGAGGCCGCGATGATACCTTTTCCTAATGAGGATGTAACTCCGCCGGTTACAAATATATATTTTGCCATACGACTGGTTGGGTGGTGTTCTGGGTCCTTAAATGTTCGTGATTGTCTGTTGACCAGGCGGAAGAGATCTGATAAGCCTTTCTATATCCGGAGGGTCGTGTAAAGATAAAATAAATTCCGTTACCGCAGCAAAAGGACAGTATAATACTAACAAATAGAAACCCATTATCTTTGCTCCCTCTTAAAAAGACCCCTGAATGAAATTTGATCGTAATACAGTCCTTGGTTTTGTCATACTTGCCCTGCTTTTCTTTGGATATTTCTGGTATAATAATCAGGAAATAGCTGCCGCCAGAAAGATCGAAGCACAAAAACAGGAAACGCAGAAAAGGATGAATGATTCACTTGCAAAGTTGGATAAACCAAAACAGGATTCTCTGAACCGTATCCAGGATTCGCTTACCAGGGTGAACACGGCGGGTAGTTTTGGCGTACCTACAGATATCAGTGAAAAGGTTTATACATTAGAAAATAACCTTGTGATCGCCCATTTCAGCAGCCGGGGTGGGCAGCTTCATAAAGTTGAGCTGAAAAAATTCAAAGGCCCGGATAGCACCCTCGTAAAAATGGGAGGCAGTGATTATGATGACCTTAGCTATACCATCAATACCGGACCTAATCGCACTGCGCAGACCAGTGATCTTTCTTTTGATAAAGTAGATACTTCTGTACTCGCAGATGGTTCAAAAAAGATCGTGTTGTCTTTAAGCGACAGTAGCGGTCAGGGTATTCAACATGAATATATTCTTCATCCCGATAATTATATGATCGACATGAATATTCGGGTGGCTGGTTCACTGATCACCGGCGGAGTCATGAATCTCAGCTGGAAATATGTGGCGGCCAAACAGGAGGGAAGGCTGGATTATGAAAAGCAGAACACGCAGATCGGATATGTGGAGGATGGAAGTTTTGATTATCACACGATCGCCAAAAGAAGTTCTAAAGATTTCAGTCAATCCTTAAAATGGGTGGGCATTCGACAGCGATTTTTTATGGGCGCACTGGTAGCTGATAATAATTTTAATGCCAATAGTAAGATCGAGTGGAACCATGATTCAATGACAAATGTTGTTCAATCTATAGCAACTCTGAAATTGAGCGTTCCAGCCAATAATGTGGCCATTCCTCTAAGAATATATTATGGTCCTTCAGATTATCATATACTTAAAAAATATGATCTGAAATTTGAACAATTGGTTAATCTTGGTCAGGGAGTGTATTCATTTGTTCGTCCGCTGAATAGGTTTGTGATCCTTCCCATCTTTGATTTTTTCAAAGGCTTTGCAGGATCAATGGGGCTGGCAATTGTATTGCTTACCCTTGTGATACGAGTACTGATCTCTCCATTGAATTACAGCTCTTATTTAAGTGGTGCCAAAATGAAGGCGCTTCGTCCGGAATTAAATGCGCTGAAAGAGAAAGTAGGGGATGATCGCCAGGCTATGAGCGTGGAGCAGATGAAACTTTACCGGGAAGCGGGTGTGAATCCATTGGGAGGTTGTATTCCGGCATTGTTACAAATACCGATATTCTTCGCGCTGTTTAGCTTTTTTAATTCAGCAGTAGATCTTCGCGGGGAGCATTTTTTATGGGCAACCGATCTCTCAGCGCCGGATATGCTGATCCATTGGAAAACGAATATTCCGCTGCTGGGTAATCACCTGAGCCTTTTCAACGTAACGGCCAGTTTTACCAGTTTCCTTATCTCTTTTTACAGTATGAGTATGACTCCGGACCAGAGCAATCCGGTGATGAAATACATGCCATATATTTTCCCATTTTTCCTTTTGTTATTCTTTAACAATCTTCCTTCGGGATTGACCTGGTACTATACCGTATCTAACGTAGTTACGCTGCTTATACAGATCGTTATACAAACCTATATTATCGACCACGATAAGATCATGCTGAAAATTGGAGAGAACAGGAAAAAGCCAAAAGTGCAATCCAAGTGGCAGGAAAGAATGTCGCAGATGCAGCAGATGCAGGAGCAGCAAAAGCAACTTAAGGATAAGCAGCGCAAAAAGTAATCTGCAACTTAGCAGCATTCTGGCACGTCTTTTTAATGTAGATTAAGTATGAATACAATGAAAAGAATAAAGACCATATCGTTTGTTTTACTGACCCTTATTTCTGTTGGGGACGCCAGGGCACAGCGCAGGCTGAGCGAGGCAACTATTTCCTATGATATAGTGATCAATACCACAAATAAAAGTCCGCAGGCAGCCGATCTGCTTGACGGAGCTACCAGTGTGATCTATCTGAAAGGCAATTCCAGCCGATCTGAAATGATCAGTTCCCTGGGAACACAGGCCACTATTATCGATGGAAAGACAAAGGAGGTAACTGTTTTAAAAAGTTATGGAAATCAGCAGTACATGATCAACCTGACGGCTGATAACTGGAAACAGATGAACCGGAAGTATGAGAATGTAAATTTTATTTACCGTGAAGAGTATAAAGTGATCTCCGGATACAATTGCCAGAAGGCCATCGGCCGGCTTGCAGACAGCACAGAGTTCACTGTTTATTTTACAAAGGACCTGGTTCCGGTAAATAAGGATTTTCAATATTTAAACCGCCATCTTCCCGGATTGGCTATGCAATATGAAGCTGCCATGGGAAACCTGCTGGTGACCTATACGGTTTCCTCTATTAGTTTCAATCCTGTTCCGCAGACAAAATTTGATCTGCCTAAATCAGGTTACAGAGTAATGACCTACGAAGAAAGTTTAGGGAAATAAGAATTACTTACGAAACTGACGATTGCCAATATCGATACGAATATTATCGATCAGCACTTTTTTCTTGAGAGGAATAACATAACTAGTTTTGCCTTTCTGCACATTTACCATGGTAGTCAGGCTAAAATATTTTTTTTCCGTGCTGATCACCTTGGATCCGCGGAAATCATAACCGGAGCGAAGGGAGAAGTACCCAGGTTTAATGAGGCTGCGGGAAGAAAGTAGTCCAAGACCATTACCGGGATGTGAAGTTCTTTTATTGCCTTCACCAAGTGTTGCGAACGCGCCCACAGCAAGCAGGGAGACAGCCATTATGGCTATCCACTTTTTGCTTTGATTGAATATGGATGCGGGGTGGTTCATTCCTTACAAAAGTAAACACAAAAGTTTTGATAAAAATTACCGTTCGTAAATAAGTTTATACATCTATTAACGTAATAGACAGGAATTTCTTGCGTTGGTTTACAGATATATCCAATCATTTTTTCACATATGGGGAAAACTCTGCCTTAAGCTTAGGAGAAATTTTAGGTTAACTTGTTGTATAGTAATAAATTCAGGTAGCAAACATAGTTTTGCTCCTATCTGGCTCTTCAACAAATTAGTTCATCAAAAGGAAGAAGCATGAAAGAGAATCCTTACCAGGAAGACAGGGAACAATTAAAGGAGTTATTACAGCAGTATGAGAATCTTCGCAGCGGACTTGCGCATTCTTTTATAGATGAAGATTCTTTCGAAAAGATCATCGACTATTACCAGGAAAGTGATGACCTGGGCCGGGCCATGGATGCTGCAGAAACGGCCACGGAACAATATCCTTTTTCAGCTTTATTGATCGTAAAGAAGGCAGATATCCTGCTGGCCAACCGCCGTTACCAGGATTGCATAGATCTGCTGGATCAGGCCGAGTTATACGACCATAACGATATCAATATTTACATTTTAAAGACTGATGCCTTCCTTGCCCTTGATCAGCAGGAAAAAGCGGTAGAGTTATTAAGTCAGGCCCTGGAACTTTTTACCGGAGAAGAAAGAATTGAATTGCTTTTTGAACTGGCAGATGTATATGATGATTATGAGGATTTTGATAAGGTATTTGACTGCCTGCGCATGATTCTGGAAGACGAGCCCACTAATGAAGAAGCATTATACAAGATCTGCTTCTGGACCGATTTTACCGGCCGTAATGAAGAAAGCATCCGATTGCATCAGCGTATTATCGATGATTTTCCATACAGTGAGCTGGCCTGGTTCAATCTCGGTGCGGCTTACCAGGGATTAAAGCTTTATGAAAAAGCGATCGATGCCTACCTTTTTGCTATTACCATCGAAGAAAAATTCGATTATGCTTACCGTAATATTGGAGACGCCTATATCCGGTTAAGAAAATATAAGGAGGCCATTGAAGCGCTGGAAAAAGTAAATGAACTGGCAAAGCCCGAAGATGTGATTTTCGAAGCCCTGGGTTATTGCTATGAAAAACTCCACAACTACGCGCAGGCAAGAATCCATTACCGCAAAGCATCTCACTTAAGGCCTGATGATAGTAAGCTTTATTATAAGATCGCGTATACGTATTTTAAAGAGGAGCAGTATGAAAGCTGCATGAAACAACTGGAAACTGCGCTGCGTATGCAAAAGCAACCGGCAGAATATCATTTGCTGGCGGGAGAATGTAAAATGCTTCTTGGGGCTTATAAAGAAGCCGTGCAATATTTTAGTACAGTAGTCAGGTTGCGACCAAAAAATATAAGCGGATGGGAAGCATTGATCCGCTGTTTGTACAAAGGAACTTTTTTTGATGAGGCGCTGGAACAAACAGATGTTGCTTTGCGTGTATCAAATAACAAACCGATATTTCAATTCTATAAAGCCTCTATTCTGATGGCGGCTGGTCGTTCAAAAGAAGGAATACTACAGTTGGAAACGGCCATGGGTAAATCGCCCAAGCTGTTGAAAAAATTCGTTGAATTGAATCCTTCCATTCTGCAAAATCAGCAGGTGGTGGATGTGATCGCAAAATATAAACGTAACCGGTCTATTTAGGCCTTGTTTTCGTATTTTTGCGGCTCTTTTGATTCAAATCAACAACCAATGAATTTTAATCTCTCCCATATCCCCGATCGCAAGACAAAACCACGTTTGTCAGGAATTACAATGGTGATGGACAAAGGTCTCAGCGTGGAAGAAGCAAAGAATTTCATGAGTGCGGCCAGTCCGCATGTGGATGTGGTGAAACTTGGCTTTGGTACTTCATATGTCACTCCAAATCTTCGTGAGAAAATTGAAGTATATCGTTCATTTGATATTCCCGTTTATTTCGGAGGCACTCTTTTTGAAGCCTTTCTTATCAGAAATCAATTTGAAGATTTTATCAGTGTTTGTCGTGATTACGGCATCACCTATATGGAAGTGAGTGATGGTTCTATTACCATTCCACACGCCGAAAAATGCGGATACATAGAGAAACTCACTAAATATGGTACGGTGCTGAGCGAGGTGGGTAGTAAAGATGCCACGCATATTATTCCGCCATACAAATGGATCGAACTAATGAAGGCGGAACTGGAAGCTGGCTCTACCTATGTGATCGCGGAAGCGCGTGAGGCAGGTAATGTGGGTATCTATCGCGGTAGCGGTGAGGTAAGGGAAGGATTGGTACAGGAGATCCTTACACAGATACCAGGGGAAAAAATCATCTGGGAAGCGCCACAGAAAGCACAGCAACTTTATTTCATAGAATTACTGGGCTGCAATGCCAACCTGGGAAATATCGCACCTTCTGAAGTAATTCCGCTGGAAACTATGCGCTTAGGACTTCGTGGCGATACTTTCATGTTATACCTGGATCATAAAGAAGCCTGATGCGATTGTTTGGTCTCATAGGGTATCCCTTGGGTCATTCTTTTTCCCGGAAATTTTTCCGTGAAAAATTTGAAATGGATGGCCTGGCAGATCACGACTATGAGAATTATCCACTAGCATCGATAAATGAACTTCCCCAATTGATTTTGGATAATCCTTTTCTTGAAGGATTGAATGTGACCATCCCTTATAAAAAATCGGTATTGGATTTTTTGCAGGACAGAACTCATTTGCCTGCCGGGCTTGATGCCTGCAATTGCATTCAAATTAAAAATGGTCAGCTCAGCGGATACAATACAGATGTGATCGGATTTGAAAATAGTCTGATACCCTTATTGGGTAAAGGTCATAAGGCCGCATTGATACTGGGTAACGGAGGGGCTACTGCAGCCGTTGTTTATGTATTAAATAAACTTGGAATCCTTACACATATTGTAAGCCGGAAAAAACGCGAAGGCGCTGATCTTGATTATAGTGAATTGAATGAAGAAATAATTCAGGAGCATACCCTGATCGTAAATACTACACCGTTGGGGCTTTTTCCCGATACAGAAAGTTGCCCGAATATTCCTTACCGTTATATTGGGAAGGATCATCTTCTTTATGACCTGATTTATAATCCTGAGGAATCTTTATTCCTGAGTAAAGGAAAAGAGATGGGAGCGCAAATTAAAAATGGGAAAGAGATGCTGATCATTCAGGCGGAAGAAAGCTGGAAGATCTGGAACAAATGATTATTTATTCTCCTGCAGTTCAGAGACAAGGCTAAGTATATCTCCAAAATTTCCTGAATGTAACAAATCGGCACAGGCAATTTGTTTCTGCCATTTCACCACCTGATCTTTACAGGAAAGGTCTACTTCCTCTCCGGAAACACAACAAACAAGGTTGCCTAATTTTTTCGAGACACGGATAAAATTTCCATCAGGCGTCATCAATACAATATAGCGGTCATTTATATCAGCCGTAACCGCATCATTTGGTTCAATGATATCATCGGTCGAAGAAAATTTATATCCTGAAGCGATCCGGGATATTTTTTTTCTATTTATATCTACACTTGCGTAGGTGTGTTTGCTTTGTTCCAGTGCGCGATCATTTATCTGGTCCTGATCAATAACAGGAAGATCATTGCTCTTAGAATCTTTGCTGACAGTAACGGGACTGCCGGTTTTTTCATTTTTAACCGATGCTAATTTTTCATTGGGGGAAAAAGAAAGAAAATAGGCAGTTGAAAAAAGTAAACCGGCCATTACGGCTGCTGCAGCATAGCGTATCCATCCTCTTTTTAAAACTGAAGGCGACAGACTTTTTTCTATTCTATTCCATACTGCGGCTGGAGGAACAACAGCAGCTTCACGAAGTTTTGAAGTAAGGTCCATTTCCGGAACAGGTTCTAATGCAGCAGCGATATGATTCCAGGCCATTGAAGGGGCTGCAATTTCCAATTGATCAAGGCTGGATTTCCAGGCTTTATCATCAGAAGCTGCATTTAATTCTTCTTCCACCAATTGCCATACTTGCGGTGGTGGCAGGATCTCAAGTTCAAGAAGTTTATGTTGGACTATGTTATTCATTACTTGCTGCGGATGCCTCTTTGAATATCGATATGGTTTCGAACCATATCCTGTAAAATGACCTTTGCTCTGGATAACTGCGATTTACTGGTACCCTCGCTAATGCCCAGCATATCGGCGATCTCACGATGGGTGTAGCCCTCTACCACGTACATGTTAAAAACAGTGCGGTAACCTGGAGAGAGTTCCTGTACCAACGCCAGTATATCTTTGGCGCCAAGATCATCGAGCACAGAAGTATATTTCCCTTCCAGGGTATTTTCTTCTTTTTCGGTGACCGGCATCAGGTAACGCTTACGGCGAAAATGTTCGATAGCGGTATTTACAAATACTCTTCGCATCCATCCTTCGAAGGAACCTTCACCCCGGAAACTATCCATTTTTTTAAAGATCTTGATGAATCCGTCCTGCAAAACATCCTGCGCTTCATCGGCATTGCCGGCATAACGCAGACAGACGGCATACATCCTTGGAGAGAATCGCTGATACAGTTCTTCCTGCATTCTGCGGTCATCTTTAAGGCATCCTTGTATGAGGTCGTTCTCTGGGGTCATTTGGTTGCTTCTGGGTGTCAATTTCAGTGTTTTGATCATGGTAAACTTCTTTCATGCCAGAGAAGACAAAAATGCTACCAGTTTTTGCACTGCGAGGCCCCGGTGACTGTAGCGACTCTTCTCTTCCATGGTCATTTCAGCGAAGCTGCGATCGGCTCCTTCAGGTATGAAAACAGGGTCATAACCAAAGCCTTGCCTCCCTTTTTTTTCATTAATAATACGGCCATTACAGATGCCTTCAAATATGTTTTCTTTACCATCTATTAACAACGATATAACAGTGCGAAAACGAGCCCGGCGGTCGGTTTGGCCCTCCATTTCTTTCAATAGCTTTTCAATATTGGCTTCCGGAGACCTATCGTCACCTGCATAGCGGGCGCTTTTCACCCCGGGCTCCATATTCAGTGCATATACTTCCAATCCGGTGTCTTCGCCAAAGCAATCCATTCCATTCCATTCGTAGATGGTCCTGGATTTTGTTCGGGCATTTTCTTCCAGCGTATCGTAAGGTTCGGGAATATCTTTATCAATGCCAGCTTCCTCTAAAGTAACAATAGAAAGTTTGTTTCCAAGCATCGATCGAATCTCTTCCGCCTTATGCCGGTTATTGGTTGCGAATATGAGTGTACGCGTCATAATTTAAATAACAGTTTCAGGCTTTGCCAGAGAGATGTTTTTAGGGCGCGGTCAGTGCCGACCATGGCAAGGGTGGGAGAGAAAAGATAACTGGTTTGCTGAAATGCCTGTATCTGAAAATGAGGAAAGCTCAAAGGAAGTCCGATGGAAGATGGTTCTATTCCAAATAAGATCAACTGTGCAGGTTTAAGAAGTTGCTGAGCATTTTTATAATCAAAGGCAGCCTGCGATTGCAGGTTCAGAATAGCCACATCTTCCAGAGATAATTTACAGGCTGTAAGAATGGTGGTCAGCAATTCCAGGTCAGCATCTGGCAGATGAATGGCATCCTCGTGCTTTACCAGTATCAATACGTTTTTTTTATTATTACCCAGCCATTTGGGAGCATCCGATTCTGCATACCCGGGTTTATCCGCCTTTTTATCAGTAGGAATTACCAGACTTGAACGGTAAAGTTCAGCAACTGTTGAAGCGGGAAGTTCAATATGATTCAGGTCCATAATTTGAATAAGATAACTAATAGGTGTTAGCTTTTTTTCGTTTCTTTGACCTGTCAAAAATAAAGTATTATGACTGCAGCAATGGATATATCGATTACAAAAGCGGAGCGGAGCAAATTACAGGACCTTAACCTTGAGAATTTACCATTCGGAAAATATTTTTCGGATCATATGCTGGAAGCAGATTATGAAAATGGTGAGTGGAAAAATATTGAGATCAAACCTTATCAGCCATTGCTGTTAAGTCCGTCGCTGGCGGCACTTCATTACGGGCAGTCGATCTTCGAAGGAATAAAAGCTTACAAGAATGCGGAAGGAGAAGCTTTTATTTTCAGACCTCATGATAATTTTCAACGCTTCAATGTATCGGCTCATCGGATGCAGATGCCTTCTGTTCCTGAAGAATTATTTATGGAAGGAATGAAGCAGCTGATAGCGCTTGACAGCAACTGGATCCCACAGAGGGAAGATCATTCTCTTTATATCCGTCCATTTATGTTCTCCACGGATGAGCGTATTGGTGTTCATCCTTCCGATAGTTATAAATTCATGATCATACTGAGTCCGACCGGACCTTACTATGCTGCTCCTATGCGTATTTATGTGGAAGAGCATTATGTGCGTGCAGTGCCCGGCGGAGTGGGTTATGCCAAGGCGGCCGGAAATTATGGCGCGGCAATGTTTGCAACTGCTGAAGCAAAGAAGAAAGGCTACGACCAGGTATTATGGACAGATGCTTTTGAGCATAAATATGTGCAGGAGATCGGAACCATGAATGTGTTTTTCATCATTGGAAATAAAGCGATCACTCCTGATCTTGGGCAGGGAACCATACTTGCAGGTGTAACCCGTCAGAGCACCATTACTATTTTACAGGAAATGGGATTAACAGTGGATGAATCTCCGTTGAGTGTAGATGAAATAATGGAGGCATATAAGAACGGAACGCTTAAAGAAGTCTTTGGAACCGGAACAGCGGCCACGATCTCCATGATCAAGGAATTGAGGTATAAAGATTTTGTAATGAAATTCGATGTAGACAGCTGGAAGACGGCTCCTACCGTAAAAAAATGGCTAACTGATATCCGGGAAGGAAGAAGAGAAGATAAGTACAACTGGATGTGGAAGATATAAAAGATTGAAATTAAATGTATTACGATCCCGAAATCTGATGATTTCGGGATTTTTGTTTAGAGGGAAAGCTTATTTGGGATTAGGCCCGAACAGTTTTGGAATTTACGCCTGTTGGGCTTACTTTTGCCTCCCGAAATTTTTCGGATTTAAATCAGGGTCAAGAATGCCTACAATTCAGCAATTAGTACGTAAAGGAAGAGAGATCATCCGGGCCAAAAGTAAGTCAAGGGCACTGGATCAATGCCCTCAGCGCCGTGGCGTTTGTACAAGGGTTTATACCACCACACCAAAGAAGCCTAACTCAGCGCTTCGTAAGGTGGCTAAGGTTCGTTTGACAAACAAGATTGAGGTGATCGCCTATATTCCGGGTGAAGGCCATAACCTGCAGGAGCACTCGATCGTGCTTATTCGTGGTGGTCGTGTAAAAGATCTTCCGGGTGTACGTTATCATATCGTTCGTGGTTCGCTGGATACCGCGGGAGTAAAGGATCGGAAGAAGAGCCGTTCCAAATATGGTACTAAGAAAGAAAAGGCTAAAAAATAAATCAACTATCTAATTACAGAATAACATGCGTAAAGCACAAGCAAAGAAGCTTCCCCTTCAACCGGACCCAAGATATAACGACAAACTTGTTACACGTTTTGTGAACAACATTATGTGGCAGGGTAAGAAAAGTGTTGCCTTCACTACGTTTTATAACGCGCTGGAGAAAGTAGGCAAACAAACCAATGAAGATGGTTATGAGGTTTGGAAAAAAGCTCTGTTCAATGTAACACCTGCCGTAGAGGTTCGCAGCCGTCGTATCGGTGGTGCTACTTTTCAGATCCCTGCTGAGGTTCGCCAGGACAGGAAGATATCCCTTAGCATCAAATGGCTTATTCGTTATAGCCGCGAGCGTAATGGTCGCAGCATGGCCGACAAGCTTGCTGGTGAGATTGTAGCCGCATCAAAAGGAGAAGGTTCCGCATTCAAGAAAAAAGAAGATACCCATCGTATGGCTGAAGCCAACAAGGCTTTTGCTCACTTTAGGATTTAAAAGATACAAGAGCACGATCCCCGAGAGCCATTCCCACCGGAATGGCTTTTTTATTGATCAGATTTTGAAACCAACGCTAAGCATCACCTGTCCTCCATTATCTTTTAAGCTGGCGAATGTATTGGCCCTTGGGGCTGAGATCCGATAAGGAAAATGTACATCCTTGTTCATTCGGTATGTATAGGTAAGATCTACAAATATTCCTTTATCGCGATAACCTAATCCTCCGCTGAGGAAAGTTTTTGATGATCGTAGTTCTGAATCTTTATACGGACTTCCATAAGAAGCGAAGCCTAGTCTGGCCATTAAAATATTAAACTTTACTTCGGCACCTAAACGGAAATTAAAAGCTCCTTTATAACTCGCCTTAATTGCGTCATTAAAAGGTTTGTAGTAGGCTTTAGATTCTGGACTGTTCTGCTGCAGATCGGAGAACCGGCTCCATTTATAATTCATGTATTCTATATCTGCAGAAACAAAGGCCCTTTGTTTTTTTACATTGGATATTTCACGAAAAACATAGGATCCGCTCAGAAGGATCTTTGCCGGCGTGTTAAGACTATATTTTACATCGGGGATAGCGCCATTATTTACTGTTGCGGCGCTTACACTATCATAACCGCTATTGGGTGCGAAAAGTTTTTCAAGATTTGCCGCGAATCCTGCATCGTAACTTTCTTTGATCGTATACATGTCGGGCGAATGAACAGCCAAACCCAGTCTGATATATTCTTTAGGCCGGTAGATCAATCCTGCGCGGAGGTTGATACCCACTCCGGTGAGTTTATATTTTTCTCTGAAGGCCAGGTAAGAAAAATCATTTAGAATATTGGTCGCATCCGATTCACGGAAATAATTATTGCGGTCCACCTGTACAATGGGAATACCTATACTTCCTCCCAGCATCCATTTTTTTGTTGATTCATGTCCGAAGCCCAGCGTGATCTCTGTGATACCCCCTTTCATTTCCGTACTAAACTCCTGGTGAAGAAGAGACGTGTTTTCAGACCGAACAATAACCTCCGGCCTGCCATTTTGAATAGCTGTATCAACCAGGTAGGTATAGAGAGCCATTTTTGTTGTGAGTGAAATATCGGGACTATTCAATGCCTGATCAATGGTAAGATGTGAAGCGGCAAATTCATCACCTAATGGTTCACCAAAACTGCTGTAATCATTATTGCCATTATACCTGAATGATCGGTTGAAAGAAGCTTTTTGAGTAAGGCTTATGGAATAACTGTTTTTGCCACGATATCCTTTTCCACCGAAAACAAATCCGGAGCTGCCCCAGGCAA
The DNA here is from genome assembly GCA_046596515.1 of Chitinophagaceae bacterium. GTDB lineage: Bacteria > Bacteroidota > Bacteroidia > Chitinophagales > Chitinophagaceae > JJ008. Next base: position 25,285 of record JBKJMI010000040.1, read on the forward strand.
ATTTCTGCAGGTTGGCGTCTTTGGTATTTGTTCCCCTGAAATCTGATTTCATTTTTCCCATCTGAATGGCAGGACTGATCACAAAGTCGGAGGTTTTAAAAAAAGCAAGTCCGGCAGGGTTAACAATGCTGGCTGTAATATCTCCGCCAAGCGAACCCATTGCACCACCAATAGCCTGGTTACGGGCCGTGCCCATTTGGTTAAGCCATGAAAGACGCAGGGCTTCTTCCGGTAGCTGTGCTTTAGCAGAAACAGCGATCATAAGGAGGCTGAAAAAAATTAATCTTGTTTTCATCCTTATTTTCTTACTGGTCTGGTTACAGGGGCCGATCCACCACCGGATCCACCAGAACCGGAATTTCCGCTGCCACCTCCATTATTTGTAGAAGGGGTATAGGTTCGGCTATCGGAAGAATTATCCTTATTAAAAATGTTCTTCAGGATACCTCCATTGCTGTTATTATTATTTGTAGTGTTGTAGGTCCTTGTTGATCTTATGGTAGGAGCGCGATAGCTTCCCCCATTATTATTATGATTGGTATTCGTGTACCCCGCTAGATTAAAATAACGTTTTACCACCGGAGGATTTGCCGGATATTTAATGCCGCCATAATAGGAATAATAATTACTGTGGCAGCAGCAATAAGGATTGTAATAATAATTCCAGGAATTATAAGGGTTATTGTAGCTACCGTAATAATAGGAATAAACGGAACTGTATTTATCATAATAGTACCAGTCATCCAGGTTGCTCCATTGCCGGTAGTTGTGCACTTTCATCCGAAGAAATCTGTCGTCGTAATATTCTTCAGTAAAAACTTTTTCTTTTTCATCACGAACCTCATCACGATCGCGATTATCGTCCTCTTTTTGAGGTTTTGCAGCGGCATAATAGAGATCATCCGGAGTTTGTCCGGTACGATAGGCAGTGCTGCATCCTGTAAAAGTTACAGCGGAAATCAATGCCAGGAGAAGTAAAGATGGTTTCATGGCAAATCTGGTTTACAGTTAAGATTGAAGTTACTACTTTTGTGCGGCCTGCAGAGAGGACGCCAAAAAGCTATCTGTTTCTGCAGCAAATATTTAACCATTCGCCGATTTATTGCGTTCTGTCCTGTTAATTTATATGTAAAGCCGGCCGATCATTTAAAAGCCACAATAGAAAAATAACATGAGTAAAGAGATCACATCAAGGGAGGCCGATTATTCTCAATGGTACAATGACCTTGTGCTGAAAGGCGGATTGGCGGATTATTCAGCAGTCAGAGGATGCATGGTGATCAAGCCTTATGGTTTTGCTTTATGGGAGAACATGCGGGATAACCTGGACAGGATGTTCAAAGAAACAGGTCACGTGAATGCTTATTTCCCATTACTGATACCAAAAAGTTTTTTAAGTAAGGAGGCGGCGCACGTGGAAGGCTTCGCAAAAGAATGTGCGGTCGTTACGCATTACCGTTTGATGAACGATCCAAATGGCGGAGGAGTAATTGTGGATCCGGATGCTAAACTGGAGGAAGAACTTATCATTCGTCCAACTTCTGAGACAATTATCTGGCATACCTATAAGGATTGGATCCGGTCGCATCGCGATCTGCCCTTGCTGATAAATCAATGGGCCAATGTGGTGCGATGGGAGATGCGTACGCGTTTGTTTCTTCGCACTGCTGAGTTCTTATGGCAGGAAGGTCATACGGCCCATGCTACGCGAGCAGAGGCCATTGAGGAAACAGAAAAAATGCTGGAGGTCTACGCTACGTTCGCAGAAGAGTTTATGGCCATGCCTGTTATCCGGGGATTAAAAACAGCAAGCGAACGGTTCGCTGGTGCGGAAGATACTTATTGCATAGAAGCTCTGATGCAGGATGGAAAAGCATTGCAGGCAGGCACATCGCATTTCCTGGGACAGAATTTCGCGAAAGCCTTTGATGTGAAATTTGCCAATAAAGAAAATCAGTTGGAATATGTATGGGCCACAAGTTGGGGAGTGAGTACGAGATTGGTAGGTGCATTAGTAATGGCGCATAGTGATGATGAAGGATTGATCCTTCCACCGCGTATCGCGCCTTTTCAGGTAGTAATCGTTCCGATCTATAAAGGAGATGAGCAGAAAAAAATGATCGATGATAAGGTTACTGCGATCATGAAGGAACTTCGTTCATATGGTATTCGGGTTAAATATGATGATAGTGATAATGCAAGGCCGGGATGGAAATTCGCAGAATATGAACTGAAGGGAGTTCCGGTTCGAATGGCCATTGGTGCCAGGGACCTGCAACAAAACGTGGTAGAGATCGCCCGCCGGGATACAAGGGAAAAATCAACGGTATCACTTGATGGTATTTCGGATCATATTCGTCAGTTGCTCGAAGAAGTGCAGCAAGCCATGTTCGATAAAGCTAAGCGTTACCGGGATGAACATATTACCGAGGTGAATTCTAAAGAAGAATTCCTTCGCCTTCTGGATGAAAAGGGAGGATTTTTTTCAGCGCATTGGGATGGTTCAGCCGAAACGGAAGATGCGATCAAAGAAGCTACCAAGGCCACTATTCGATGCATACCACTCAATAACAAGCAGGAAGAGGGAAAATGTGTATGGACGGGTCGGCCTTCTACGCAGCGGGTATTGTTTGCAAGGGCCTATTAATATCCACAATAACTAAACGGGCCTTTTTGTCTTAATTGATTTGCTTATTTTAGTCGCCATAACCAAAACAACTAAAATGGACCAGCAAAATCAATTGTTTGGATTGACAATCGATCCTCAATCAAAACGTTTTCTTACTGAAACTGCTAAATGGGGTCGTTTCCTGTCTATTATTGGGTTTATTGTCTGCGTACTGATCGCTATTGGAGGCATTTTCTTCGCCATGAAATTATCAGAGGGCGGCAATGCATTTCGTGATGCAGGTTTAGGACCATTGGCAAGTTTTGGACCTGCTATGGCGATAGTGTATGTTCTTTTTGCAGTGCTTTATTTTTTCCCCTGCCTTTACCTGTTCCGTTTTTCTAATCAAATGGGCGTAGCACTGAGTTCTGATGATCAAACCACTTTGACCGCCGCTTTTGAAAATCTTAAATCCGTCTTCAAATTTTTTGGGATACTCACGATCATCGTTTTGTCTATTTATATTCTTGCGTTTGTGATCACGATGTTAGCGGTAGCCTAATCAGTAATTTATTTTGTAGAGAGAAAATTATAATCTTTCATAACCACTTCGAGAAAATCAAATGCAGGAAGGTTTGATTCGATCCCGAGGTGGTTTTTTATTTTTTCGCAGGCCTGATAAGCCATATTAGTATCACCTTTTTTTCGGGCTGTAGCCAAAATAGATCGGATGGCATTGATATCACGATCACTTAATTGCATGATCAGCGGGAAAGAAGGGATATAATTATCGGCTACTTCCTGGAAAACGGTTTCTTCAATATTCCCTTTTGTACGCACATTGATAAGTATGGTCTTTGCCAGAATATCGCCGATGCGCTGAGATTTAGCAGAAGAAACTACCAGTACAATATCTGTAACCAGGAATGAAAAAGCGGCTACAATGGCGAAAGTGGTTTCTGCAGAACCTGAATATTGAGAAATAGTGGCAATGATCAATATTACGATGGCGATCCATACATCAGAGACACGAAGCATCCAGCGAATAAGAAACTGGCTGATGGAGGGCCGGCCTCCCTGTTCATTTACCACCCGTATTCCCAGGATCTTTTTTCCTATACTTTGTCCATTCATCGTGATCTCCATAATGGGATGGTAAAGAAAAAGTGGGAGCATGATGGCCAGCACAATGCCATAAGTATCCATTCCATCTCTTCCTCCGGCAGATGATTCCAGAAATTTAATGGCCAGTCTGATGTAGAAATACTCAAGAATGATATCAATTAGCAGGGACAGGAATCTTTTATAAAATTCCGGCACCTGGAATTCGAGATCAATATTAAAACTAGTGGGAACTTTTATAACGGCCATTGCCGGATATTTGATAATGTGATAATGGTCCAATTTAGTATATATTTTGGGAATTAAATGACCACAATAAGCCAATAGCGTCGTTAAAAATATTATTTTACGAACTAAACCATCCTGTTTGCGCGAAGCCCTGTTTATAAAGAAGAATAAAGACCGCTGGTTAAGGGTACAACAACAACCCCCTGCTGATCCCGATGAAATGGCATCTGATTTTACCCAATTGGTAAATGATCTTGCCTATGCTAAAACATTTTATCCTTCGGGAAAGGTCACTGGCTTTATTAATGCCGAAGCATCACGTATTTATCTTTCAATTTATCGTAACAGAAAGGAAGACAATAACCGAATAATTCAGTTCTGGAAAAAAGAGCTCCCGCTTACGTTTTACCGCTATCATCGTGTTTTACTTTTTTCATTTGTATTCTTTGCTGCTTTTATGATCATTGGCTATCTCGCTGCCATGAAAGATGATAGTATTACAAGATCCATATTAGGAGATGGTTATATTTCAGAGACCCAGGAAAATATAGATAAGGGAAATCCATTTGGTATTTATGAGGGAGGAAATCCTTTTTATAGCTGGCTGGCTATTATGATCCATAATATCCGTATTTCTTTTATCATGTTTGTGTCGGGAATTTTCTGCGCCGTGCCTACTTTATATATGGAAGCACAAAATGGCGTAATGGTTGGAACTTTTGATCAGCTATTTGCAGCGCGCGGATTGGGCCTGGAATTCTGGCTGGTTGTTTTTATACATGGTACCATAGAGATCACCTCTTTAATTGTTGCCGGAGCCGCTGGTGTCATACTTGGAAAAAGTTATCTTTTTCCGGGAACAGTAAAAAGATGGGAGTCTTTTAAAATGGGAGCCAGGGATGGAGTTAAGCTGATGGTTGGTCTTATTCCGCTTTTCGCCCTGGCGGCATTTTTTGAAACTTTTATTACCCGATTATATAACGACGTTTCTATTTTTACTACCCTGGTTATGTTATCTTCTGTTGTGTTTGTGATCTGGTATTTCATCATTTATCCGATGCGCCTTGGAAAGAGGTGTGGTAAAGAAAAAAACGAGGAGGAAGTTTAGTGAGATCATTTCCCGAATGTATACGAGTGTTTATTTTTATTTTGCTTTTATTGGGTAAAATTTCCGCGGTCTCTGCGCAGAATGGTATTCCCATTGATACAACGATATTTCAATCGGACAGTATTCCTATTCACGAGCAATTGGTTGAACAGGAAGAAAAAAAAGGAGATCCTTTTCTTGATCATAAGACCAGGCAGGTAGATATGACAACAAGGCGACTTCCTCCCGGAAAGCTGGAAGAGATCAAAAAAGAAAAGCAATTCTGGTATGCGGATTCTTCATTTATAGAGAAAGAGAAACCTGCAAATTACAGAACGCCATTTTTTATGCAGGGATGGGTGAAGACCATTTTCTGGATCCTGGTGGTAGGAGGGTTTGCCCTGGCTTTAGCCTGGTACCTGTATAGTAATAACATCCGCTTGTTCCGTAAAAAAGATCTTACGCTAAAGGCTGAATCCGATGAGCAATTACCAGAAAATATTTTTGACATTAATTATGATAAGGAATTGAAGAAAGCCCTTGGAGTAAATAACTATCGGCTGGCGGTGAGATTGCAATTCCTCAATATTCTTCGCCTGCTATCAGAGAAAGGGGTTTTGCAATACAGGCAGGACCGTACCAATATGGATTATATTTTTCAACTTGGAGGGAAATCCATCTATGCTGATTTTTTCAGAGTAGTTCGTCATTATGAATATAGCTGGTACGGGCATTTCGAAGTGAGCAGGGAAAGTTATACACTGATTGAAACTGATTTCCAAAAACTGAAGCAACAACTGAATTGAAATCGAATTTTGTAAATACTATTTTTCTTGTGGCGGGCCTTGCAGCGGCCATGCTGGTATTTTATGGTTTGAGGGACCGTAAAAAGTTCAATGATAAAATTACCCTGCAGAAAAAAGATAAGATTCCATACGGAACTGAAGTTGCTTATAGAACTCTTCCCATTTTATTTCCAGGGGCCAGCGTTTCTCCCAGCAAGAGTATGCCAGGTTTATGGGATTCTCTTTCAATGAATGATAGTCATCAGGCCTTTATCTGCATTACTCCCAATTTTGATCCGGATGAATATGAGATGGAAAAGCTCCTTGATTTTGTGAAAGCAGGAAATGATGTTTTTGTCAGCGCTTATGAACTATCTTATAATGCGGAAGAAAAATTAATTCAATACCAGGAAGGCAATACCGTTGATTATGTGATCAAATCGAGAATGAGCCGGGATAGTATGTCGCTTAGCTTGTTGAAACCAGGCAAAAAAATATTTCGATATCCCGGTGCCAGCAATAATTACATATTCAATAGGCTGGATACTTCCCGCGCCTTTGTTTTAGGTGAGGAAGAGGGGGGACCGAATTTTATTCAGTTAAATGCAGGCAAGGGTAAATTTTTCCTTCACCGCGCACCGATGGCTTTCACGAATTATTTTTTGCTGCACAAGCAAAATTTTGAATATTATGAAAGAGCCATGTCCTATCTGTCGCCGGGCATCAGACGAATTGTATGGGATGAATATTTTCTTACCCGCAGAACTAAAACTGAACACAAGCAGAGTTGGTTCAGTGTGCTGATGCGTTATCCTGGTCTAAGCACCGCAGTAATCATTGGGCTACTGACCCTTCTTGTATATGCATTTGCCGAAATGAGAAGGAAACAACGGATCATTCCTGTATATAGTCGGCCCGGAAATGATTCTATGGATTTTGTGAAGACCATCGGAAGACTTTATTATGAAAAAGGGGATCACCAAAACCTGGCGAAGAAAATGGCATCCTATTTCCTGGAGCATGTACGCAGCCGGTATAAAATTCCAACCAGTGTACTGGATGAAAATTTTGTAAAGGCCATACAATTCAAAACTGGAGTGGAGCATGAACAAATTCAGGCTATAGTCAATGATATTAACCACCTGGATACTGCGAAGAATATCAGCGCGAAGCAATTAAATAATTTTTATAGCAAACTCGAAAATTTTTACCGAACGGCTTAGGCCCATAAACTAAAACATCATGGAAGAAGAAATCTTTCAACAGAGAACCGACATGACCGCCCTGAACCAGGCAATAAGCGCGATCAGCAACGAGATCAGGAAGGTGATCGTGGGTCAGGATGAAATGATCAGACTGATCATTACAGCATTGCTGGCCGACGGTCATGTACTGATAGAAGGAGTGCCAGGCGTAGCCAAGACACTTACAGCTAAATTGGTCGCAAGAAGTGTAGATGCGGGATTCTCAAGAGTACAATTTACGCCCGACCTGATGCCATCAGATGTATTGGGTACACCTGTATTCAATCCTAAAGAGGCCAGCTTTGATTTTAAAAAAGGTCCTGTATTCAGTAATATCATTCTGGTTGATGAGATCAACAGGGCCCCTGCTAAAACGCAGTCTGCTTTATTGGAGATCATGGAAGAAAGACAGGCAACTGTAGATGGAAAAACCTATCCAATGGCTTCTCCATTCATGGTGTTGGCTACACAGAACCCGGTAGAACAGGAGGGAACATACAGACTTCCTGAAGCGCAGTTGGATCGTTTTTTATTCAAGATCATGGTTCCCTATCCTTCCGAAGCAGAAGAGGTAACTATTCTTAAACTATTTCACCAGATTGGAAACAGTCCGGTAATGGACATGGTGCATCCGGTGTTGACCGGTCCACAGATCATCGAATTAAAAAAACAGATCAAAACCCTTTTAATAGAAGAGAGATTAATTCAGTTTATTGCCAGATTGGTGAACCAGACACGCAACCATAAATCTATTTACCTGGGAGCTTCTCCAAGGGCCTCTATTTCTATTATGAATGCGGCAAAGGCGACAGCGGCCATCATGGGAAGAGATTTTGTTACTCCGGAAGATATCCTGGCCATTGCGCCAGCGGTATTGCGTCATCGGATCATTCTTTCGCCGGATAAAGAAATGGAAGGAGTAACAGAAGATGAAGTGATCAAACAAATCATCCAGGCTCTGGATGTGCCAAGATAGAACCTGAATAATCATGATGCGATCCATATTTCTTAACAATATCGTTTATTATGTTGCCGGTTCCTCCGCGGTTTTTTTCGCGGCCAGTTATTTCTGGCCCGACCTGCGATTGGTGGGTCAATTAATTCTGGTACTTCTATTATTATGCCTGCTTGTAGATCTGATCTTTATTTATAGCCACCGGCATGGAGCAAAAGCCAGCAGAGAAACGGGGGATAGATTTAGTATGGGTGATGAAAATAATGTGCTGATCCATTTAAGAAATGAATATGGATTCTCTGCAAGATTCAGTGTGATCGATGAAATGCCCATGCAGTTCCAGGAAAGAAACTGGCTTCGCATTGTGCAAATGCCTGCTAATTCTTCTTTCCAATTGAAGTATGCGCTGAAGCCATTTGACAGAGGCGAATATGTTTTTCACGATATTAATGTTTATGCTCAGGCTCCTCTGGGTTTTATTAAACGTCGGTATATTTTTTCTTCTGAAACGGTGGTTAAAGTTTATCCTTCTTATATGCAGATGCGGAGATACCAGCTACTGGCTATTACGAATAGATTGCAGGAATTGGGAGTAAGAAAAGTGCGCCGTATAGGCCATAGTATGGAATTTGAACAGATCAAAGAATATGTTCGCGGAGATGATTTTCGTACTATAAACTGGAAGGCCACGGCCAGGAAAGATGGGCTGATGGTGAATAATTTTACGGATGAAAAAAGTCAGCAGATCTATTGCCTTTTAAATAAAGGGCGTGTAATGAAAATGCCTTTCAACGGTCTTAGTTTATTGGATCATGCAATTAATGCAACGCTGGTTCTTAGTAATGTGGCCCTGGTAAAACAAGACAGAGCGGGATTGATCTGTTTTGAAAAAGATGTAGATGTTTTTCTTCCTGCAGATAAAAAACCTACGCAGATGAACCAGGTGCTGGAAATATTGTACAGGCAGGAAACGCAATTTCTTGAGCCTGACCTGGAAAAGTTATTCTCAGTAATTCGTAACCGTATCAGTACACGCAGCCTGCTTGTTTTATTTACGAACTACGAATCAATGGAATCTTTGCAAAGAGAAATGCCGGCTTTGAAAAAGATTGCCCGTTATCATTTGCTGATGGTGGTATTTTTTGAAAACACCGAATTAAGAACAATGGTTGAAAAAAAGGTAAACAGTCTCGAAGAGATATATATAAAAACCATCGCCGATAAATTCACTTATGAAAAGAAACTGATGGTGAAAGAGCTTCAGAAAAATGGCATTATTTCTATACTTACAAGCCCGGAAAACCTTACCGTAAACACAGTGAATAAATACCTGGAACTAAAAACGCGGATGTCCATCTGATCTTACTCTTGCTTATTTAAAAGAATTTGACAATTAAAGTCGAGATTTGCGCGATTAACACAAACGCATGGCGGAAAACAGTTTTGAGGAGGGAAAGGTATTGCTGATCGATAAACCACTTCACTGGACATCATTTGACGCGGTAAGAAAAATCAGAAATCTTATCAGAATAAAAAAGGTAGGCCATGCAGGTACACTGGATCCATTGGCAACTGGTTTGTTGATCATTTGTACCGGCAAATTCACCAAGCGTATCAATGAATTCATGTCTCAGGAAAAAGAATATACCGGCAGTTTTACACTAGGCGCCATTACGCCAACCTATGATCTGGAATCAGATCCGATTGAACAGCGATCTATCGAAGGTATTACAGAGGATAAAATAAAGGATAACACAAAGAATTTTTCAGGAGAGATACAACAGGTGCCACCGGCACATTCCGCAATAAAAAAAGATGGGATCAGGGTTTACGAATTGGCCAGGCAGGGAATTGAAGTTAAGCTGGAGCCAAGAACTATTGTGATCAAAGAATTTGAGATCACTAAAATTGAATTGCCACTTGTCTATTTCCGGGTGGTATGTACTACCGGAACCTATATCCGAAGTCTTGCAAATGATTTTGGAAAAACTCTGGGTTGCGGTGCTTACCTGAGTCGTTTATGCCGTACAAGAATTGGAGATTTCAGGATTGAGCAAGCTCTTTCAATGGAGGAATTTGAAAAGCAAATTAAGGAAGAGAAAGATCAGAGTATGAATGGATAACTGATAGCAATTTGAAATTGATCGGCCTCTTTCCAGCTTTTGAATCCAAACCATCCATTCTGCACATTAGCGGGATCCTTAGCTTTAATTGAATAATCAAGGCGGATAACAAAATAGCTGAAATCGATCCGTAGTCCACCCCCAACTCCAACTGCCAGATCATTAAACAAGCGACTTAATTTGATCACTTCTTCCGGAGCCCGGTTTGGAGCAGATTTAAGAAACCAGATATTTCCTATATCGCTGAAAAGAGCGCCATTTACAGAATAGCCAGCACCACGCAACAATGAGAATCGATATTCAAGATTGGTTTCCAATTGCACATCACCATAACGGTCAGGGGCTATAGTATACGATTTTTTAGATGAGCCTGGTCCCAGTTTACGAAGCCCCCAAGCACGCATACTATTCGGTCCTCCTGCAAAATATTGGCGGAAGAAAGGAAGATTATATTGTTTGAGAGGATTAGTTGTTGAATTCAGTTCATAACCCAATCCACCAAAGAAATGAAAGATAAGACTGGAGTTTTTAAGATCAAATTTCTGTGCAAAGTCTAAATCGAACTTAAGGAAGCGATAAAGATTTTCATCCAGAAATTTATTTCTGACCATTCCAAGTAAGAGCCCGGATACCTCGCCATTAAGCCGAAGATTATTAACCTGTCCTTTTAAATTACCGGGAATATTTACTCCTATATTGACAGAGGAGATCAATCCGTCAGTAAAAATATTTTTTAAGGAAGGGTTGGTAATAAATATAGCATCCAGCCTTGGTTTAGAATCGAATTGCGCCCATTCGATATTAGGGATACGGATGGTATAGGATTTTTTTCTTACAGTAAAATTATAACCCCATGATCCATTTATGGTATTCAGGTTATAAAGTTCTCTTCTTTCTGTTAATGCGCCATTCAGGGATAAAACAGTTCGAAATGTATTCCTTACTTTTTCTGGTATCCAATTCATGGCGGGAATAGCGCGGGGAAAATAAATAGTATGACTTAAACTGAGCTGCCTGGTTTGAATGAATTTGACATCCGTTGAGGTGTCACGACCTGTTTCAATTCCATAACGAATATTTGTGTTGGCCTGATTGGCGGCATGAAGAAAATTTCTATTCTGAATACCCACATTTACTGCTAAACCTAATAGATTTCCGGATACTGCATTACTATTATTACTTCCTTCCAGGTTAGCAAAGAAAGAATATTTTTTTGCCGGCGTAAGGCGAATGGTAAAATCTGCTGTGTCCTGATCTCTGCGGGGTAATTGCTCAATATTTACCAGGCGCCAGGCTCCTAATGAATTAAAACGATTGATGGTTCGGAAATAATTTCGCTGGTCATAGATTTCTCCTCGTTTGAAATAAATGTTTTGAGGAAAGATGCGGGGCTTGAAAATATTTCGGTAATAGACCACATTTACATCTTTTACCCTGGTGGTTTTTGGATGATACCCTGTTGTATCTAAGGTCATGTCCGGGTAAACAGTGATATTGCCTACATAGAATTTTTTCAATTTACTGCTGTCATATCCGGGTCTTAAAGTGATCTCAAGACTGGCGCTGGGATTCTCTCTCCGTTTTTTAAGTAGTTCCAGCATTTGAGTCTGTTCAAATGGATCCAGGGTAGGTTTGAGAAGTGAGATATCCAATGTATCCCAGACTCCAATCAGTTCTTCTCTGGTTATACGCATAAAGCCGTTTTCACGGTAAAGTTCTACCAGCCGGTCAAGTTCTGCTGCAATAACGCCTTTGGCGAAAGGATCTCCTTTTTTTATCAGGGCCTTTTTCGGTGCGGCAATAGCCAGTTGCTGCAATTCCGGTTGACGGATGTTGTAGGCCATGGAGTCGATCCGGGTAACCTTACCAGGGCGAACAGTAAAGGTTACGATTGTTCTTAACTGGTCTTTTACTGTGTCGACCTTATAACTATAATTCGCAGTATCCCGGAAGTAGCCCAATGAACTAAGCAGGGCATCCATATAGACCAGTGTCTTACCCGCATTGGCCGTATCAAAAACTGGCGGGTGTTTAAGTACACTGTAAAATAATTTTGAAACAGAAGGTGGACGCAGGCTATCTTCTAATTGTGCTTTGAGCCGGGTATTTAATAATTGCTTTTCAGAATTGGATAGGTCGCCTACCAGATTAATATTTGTTTTATAAACGAAAGGTTTTCCTTTCGGATATTTTTTAACGACCGTACAACTGGCCAATAAAAAAATAAGAAAGCAGGCGAATCCTGCTTTTGCTGATAACTGCCGTAAATTCGGGAGATCGGTAGGCATAATAGGTTAAAACGTAGTGCAATGCTGTCTAAAAACAGGCTCAAATATATTCAAACTTTAGGCCAGAAAAAATTCAGAGATTCAGAAGGGTTATTTATTGCCGAAGGGCCCAAGGTGGTGGAAGAGTTATTGAAGGAAAAAAGCGTAATGGTGAAGGAGGTACTGGCTCTGGATCAATGGATAGAAGACCATAGTTTTTTAGTGAAAAATGCAAATCTAACAGCCATTTCAGAACGGGAACTGGAACGAATCTCGCAAATGACCAATGCTAACAAGGTGCTGGCTGTTGTGGAGCAATTTCCCATATCTGCAATTAAAGCTGAGAAAAATAGTTTTACACTGGCCCTTGATGAGATACGTGACCCCGGAAACCTGGGAACGATCATTCGGCTGGCAGACTGGTATGGGATCAGTAATATGGTTTGCAGCATGCATTCAGCGGATATCTATAATCCAAAGGTGGTGCAATCTACAATGGGTAGTATTGCCAGGGTAAACGTTTACTATACTGATCTGGAGGTCTGGCTTGCAGAGCAGGACGTGAATACTTATGCGGCTGTATTAAATGGAAGGTCTATTCACGATATGCCTTTATTAAAAGAGGGAATCATTGTTATAGGCAATGAATCACAGGGAATAAATGAACATCTGATAAGGCAGATAAAGGAAAAACTGACTATTCCCCGAATTGGAAAAGCGGAATCACTGAATGCGGCTGTGGCTACAGGAATTATATTATCTCATCTGGTGAAATAAGTTATCAGCGGAATTGAATAGCGCGAACAGGTTGAACTTTTCGAATGATAAAGGAGGGGATCATTAATACCAGCATGGTGATTAGCAAACTTCCACCACAGATGGCGGCCACCTGCCACCAGATGATCTTTATCGCAGCGGTATCTACATAATAAGCTTCTTCTTTTAATTTAATGAAACCTGTCTTCAGCTGAAGAAAAGATATCAGCAATCCAATGGCTGCTCCAATAATTATTCCCCTTCCGGCGATAATAGCCGCATATCGAATAAATATCTTCTGCACCGTCCAGTTTGTGGCACCTAACGATTTGAGAATACCCACCATTCTGATCCTTTCCAAAACGAGAATGATCAGGCAGGTGATAAGATTGATAACGGCAATGACCAGCATAAGTCCGATCAGAATATTTCGGTTCTTATCCATGAGTCCCAGCCAGGAAAAAATATTGGGAGAAATATCTCTTGCACTTACAGTATTCCAGGTCATGGGAAAATCTTCAGCTTCATAGATCCGGTTAGCCACGGCATCTATTTTTCTATAGTCTTTTAGAAAGATCTCATAACCTGCGATCTCATTTGGTTGCCAGTAATTGAGTCTCCGGATAAGTTTAATATCTGTGATGCAAAAATTGCGATCATAATCTTCAATGCCGGTTTTATAAATGCCCACCACTTCCAGTTTGTCGGTTCCCATTTTTCTTTCGCCGGTACTATCGGGAGGACGAATAAAATAAACAAGAATACGATCATGAAGTTTGATATTCATCTGGGAGGCGGTATAGGCGGAGACCATAATCTCTCTTTTATAACTGCTATCCGAAAAAGCCACTGGCCGGCCTTCGACCATAAAGCGTCGAAAGCGATCAAAATCATAACTGCTGTCAAGCCCTTTTACTAATACCGATTCAATACCCGTTTTAGTTTTGAGCATCGCATTTTTGCTGGCATAGGGATAAATGCTCTCCACATCCGGATCCTTGCGGATTTTTTCCATCAGGGTATCATTTCGGATAATAGGAGTTTCTTCAGAGATAATGGCCTTATCAGGTTCTTTCTCTTTGATCCGAATATGGCCTATAAAACTGAATACTTTCTGACTTATGGTTTCCTGGAATCCGTTGGCAAAGGAGAGGGTAAGGATCATGACCATCACGCTGATGATAGTAGCTGTTACAGAGAGACGGATAATGAAACGGGAAAATGAAGGCTTCCCTTTTTCATTCCCTTTGCTGAATGCGATCCTGTCTGCTATGAAACCTGCAACCTTCAAATTGTTTATTTTGTCTTAATGGTCAACGGGAACAAAAATAAGCCCTAATTTAGGTTTGCTAATAAACAAATGAAAAACTTACTATTTTTAATAGGATGCCTTTTCTGCCTTGTTGCCCGGGGTCAGATGGCGGATCATATCTACGCATCCAATATACATTCGGTGAAGCTCTATGTTTCAGGAAACATTTACAGTTATCCGGTGATCCGTCTGAATAGTGCGGATCTGCTGGAACTGCATTTTGATGATATGGATAATGATGTGAAATGGTATTATTTCAGCATGGTGCTTTGTGATGCCGACTGGAAGCCGGCCCGAATTCAACCATTTGATTATATCCGGGGATTTCAATCAAACAGGATAGGAAATTACCGAAACTCCAATATTGTGGGCACCCGATATACACATTATTCCGCGAGTGTACCGGAGCGAAATTCTACTCCAACCAAGGCCGGAAACTATTTACTTAAGGTCTTTTTAAATGATGATACTTCGAAGCTGGTCCTTACAAAAAGATTCCTGGTAGTAGGAGATAAGGCGCAAGTTTCGGGGCTTGTGACACAACCTTATAATGGTAATCTTTTTCAAACCCATCAAAGGGTGCAGGTAAAGGTTTCCACTACGGCGAACCAGATCAGTACTATTTCTCCACAGGATCTGAAGGTGGTAGTATTGCAAAATTATAACTGGAGTTCTGCTGTTCTTATGGACCGGCCAACTATTTTCAGAGGAAATTATTATGAATACAGTGATGATGAGAAGACCACTTTTCCTGCAGGAAAAGAATGGCGCTGGATCGACCTGCGTAGTCTGCGTTTACGTAGTGATCGAATGCTGAGAATAGAAGATGGAAATAATACTAATCGAATTGATGTATATGTTCAGCCAGATGAAGAACGCAGGCAAAAAGTTTATATCTATACAAAGGATCTGAATGGACTTTATATCATTGAGAACCGCGACAACAATAATCCTCTATGGCAAAGTGATTATAGCTGGGTACATTTTACTTTTTCTCCTCCGGGTGGTAAAGCATTTGAAGGCAAAAGTCTTTATTTATTCGGAGAGCTTACCAATTATGAACAGAATGAGGAATCGAAAATGATATTTAATGAAGAGAAAGGAGTGTATGAAAAAGCGCTATATCTGAAGCAGGGATATTATAATTATTCTTATGTCACCTTAACGGATCGTAAAGATCAGCCTGCCAGTTTTGAAAATACAGAAGGGAATTACTGGGGAACAGAGAACAGTTACCTGGTGATGATTTATTATCGTCCTTTTGGCGCCAGATACGATGAATTAGTGGGGTTTGCCCGGTTAAATTCGAGCTTTCAGAGGTAAAAAAAATGGCAGGCTACTTACATCGCACCGCTCAACCACCTACTCTTGCTGCCTTCCGGCCCTGGGAGATTCAGCAGGAGCTGGTCGTGTAAGACCTGCCGCCGCAAATATAGGAAAAAGCCGCAAGCCGGTGGCCCTCCTCAGTGATTAATCAGGAAGAACATTTAATAAATTGTACGGCTATAAAATTTTAAGGGCAGCATTTTAATCCCTTATTTTTGCTGCAACACAATTCCCTCAACATGAAATTTTTCATTGATACCGCAAATCTGGCTCAGATACAGGAAGCGAATGAACTTGGTATACTTGATGGCGTAACCACTAACCCTTCCCTGATGGCCAAAGAAGGTATTAAAGGGGAGACCGCAGTAATGAATCATTACAGGGCCATCTGCGAAATTGTAGATGGAGCGATCAGCGCTGAAGTGGTGAGCACTGGTTTCAATGAAATGGTGGAAGAGGGTAAAAAATTGGCTGCCATTCATCCGAACATCGTAGTGAAAGTACCCATGATAAAAGATGGTGTAAAGGCATTGAAATGGTTCACGGAAAATGGTATTCGCACTAATTGCACATTGGTGTTTTCTGCAGGTCAGGCTATTTTAGCGGCCAAGGCGGGTGCTACATTTGTTTCTCCTTTTATTGGTCGTATTGACGATAGTTGCTGGGATGGAGTAGAACTTATCAGCCAGATTGCGAATATTTATTGCATACAGGGTTTTAAGTCAGAGATACTTGCTGCTTCTATACGTAGTCCTTTACATATTGTGAAATGCGCTGAAGCAGGTGCAGATATTTGCACTTGTCCGCTGGATTCTATTCTTGGTTTGCTAAAACATCCTCTTACAGATATCGGTCTGGCCAAGTTTCTGGAAGATGCAAAGAAATTTCAATAATCTAGTTCCTTTTATTTTTTCGGTAAGGTTTATCAGAACGGTTTTCATCCGCAGGGAGCGGTGGATCGGGTCTTTGTTTGATCCAGATGGTCTGTTCAATCTGCATGGCCGTATTCTTTTTAAGAATTGCTTTAATAGTAACCTTTGAAAGTGGAAAATTTTCCGGAATGATCAGTTCATTTCCCTGGAAACTAGCCTCTGCGCAGCTAAACTGGATCTCCTGATCGGTCATTGGTAACCATTTTCCATTGGACATCTTCCCATCAACATTAATATAATTATGCTGCCCTTTCTTAAGGCTGTCGGTATACAAATGAAAAGAAATGCTATCGATCTGCTGGCTATGAGCATAAAACGACAGGCATATAAAGTAAATAGTATAGAAAATAACCTTTTTCACTATGTAAAAGTCGTGATTCAGTAGCGAATGGTTGTCATTCGTTCCGTTAATAAATTAAGAATGGGGGACGCAGCTGATAATTCTGGTAAAATGATATGGATTTATTGCTTTCTTTTTAAAAAAACGGTAGGTTGGAAAATGAATTTTGCTGGTTTAGTTCATGGAAAGTAGATGGGCCAGCTTGTTGCATAATAACCCCAAAAACACCCAATATGAAGAGAATGATCATCAGCAGGCGTTGTTTTGGCAGTTAGAATATACAAAGCTGTAATTTTAGCACCAATATAAGAGTCCGATAAAAGTTTTCTGAATAATCTAAATAAACTGCACATGAAATTTCGGCCTTTAATTACGTTATCAATAAGCGTCCTGAGCTTAAATATTTTATGCGCCCCGCCTCCGGGTGATGCGGATATTACCCTTACTCTTCCGGCAGGATTTAAAGCTGAAACGGTGGTAGCATCGCTGGGCGCCAACAGGCATCTGGTAGTAAATGGGAATGGAGATATATATGTAAAACTCAGCAATCTGAAAAATGGTAAGGGCATTATTGTTTTGAGAAAAGTGAATGGTGCCTATAGCCAGGTCAGGGCATTTGGCAATTACGGAGGAACGGGAATTGCTATTGGAGGAGGTTATTTATATGCATCTTCTAATACGTCGGTTTATCGTTATCAGTTCAATGCAAATAATGAAATAGTAAATCCGGATGAACCAGAAACCATTGTTACGGGATTGATAGACCAGGGACAGCATAATACAAAATCGCTGGCTCTGGATAATAAAGGAAATATTTTTGTTACTATCGGTGCTCCATCTAACGCCTGCCAGACTAAGGATCGTACTCCAGGCTCAACCGGTCAGGATCCTTGTCCATTATTAGAAAAAGCGGGTGGTATCTGGCAATTCAAAGTAAACAAACTGAACCAGGGTTATAAAGAAGGTATTCGATTTGCCACAGGCATACGAAATGTAGTGGGCATTGACTGGAATGAAAACGATGGAGAGTTATATGCCATGCAGCATGGTCGTGATCAGTTGGGAGATATGGCGCCAGAAAAATATTCGAAAGAACAAAGTGCTGAACTTCCATCAGAGGAATTCTTACTGGTAAAAAAGAACAGCGATTTCGGATGGCCATATTGTTATTATGATCATTTGCAAAAGAAAAAACTTGTGAATCCTGAATATGGGGGTGATGGAAAAACAATTGGAAGATGCGCCAGCAAAACGCTTCCTATTATGGGATTTCCAGGTCACTGGGCACCCAATGCCCTTCAATTCTATTCCGGAAAAATGTTTCCTGCCCGATATAGAAACGGAGCCTTTATCGCTTTTCATGGTTCCTGGAATCGCGCGCCGTTGAAACAAGGCGGATATTTTGTGGTCTTTGTTCCATTTGAAAAAGGAAAACCCAAGGGCGGTTATGAAATTTTTGCAGATGGGTTTACCGGAAGAGAATCGGTTGCCGGATCAGGACAGGCAAAATATCGTCCCTGCGGGCTAGCTGAAATGCCTGATGGATCGCTGTTGATCAGTGATGATAAAGAAGGGAGGATATGGAGAATTAGTTACTAGTTAGTAGTTATAAGTTAGGAGTTTCGATTCCCTGGCATTATTTATTGACTAGATGGGTTAGCTCTTAATCTGCCTATCCGGCAGGTAGGCTCCTAACTCCTAACTTCTAACTCCTAACTCATCTATACCGCTCTCCGTTTTTGATGACCAATTGAATTTTTCTTATATTTTTTATATCTACAGAAGGATCATCCTGTACTGCGATGAGGTCGGCGTATAATCCTTTTTTTATTCTTCCGATACGATCACCATATCCAAATACATCTGCATTCACTGAAGTAGCGGAACGAAGTACATCGATTGCTTTCATTCCATAGCTTACCATCATTTCCATTTCTCTTGCATTATCTCCATGAGTGAATACTCCCACATCACCACCCATACAGATCTTTACTCCGCTTGTCAGGGCTAATTGGAATATCTTTTTTCGTTCAAGTATAGCGCTGGTTTCCGGATCTATTCCTTTTTTATATCCTGAAAAATATTCCTGGTAGGCTTCGAAGGCGGCAAGGGTTGGACAAAGCGCCACATTTTTTTCAACCATCAGTTTGTAAACTTCCAGGGTAGCATGGTCGCCGTGTTCGATAGTAGTTACACCGGCTTTAATTGCATTCAGCATTCCCTGCGCACTGGAAGCATGGGCCACTACCATGCGACCACTGGCGTTGGCAACAGCAACAGCTCTGGTCATTTCTTCTACAGTAAGAGTGGGCATCACCTGCCTTTTAGGACCATATCCATAATCAGCATATACCTTTATAAGGTCGGCCCCTTTCCCGATCTGATCTCTTACCTGTTCTTCCATTTCATCAGGACTGCTTACCTCGGCTGCACCCTGAGGCAAATGAAGATCGGGGTCAGCAGTCTTTGGTGCATAAGATCCTTTTGCTACAATGGCCTTGGTAGCGATGATCATTCTCGGACCGGGAATAATTTTTTTCTCAATGGCTTTTTTCAGACCAGCATCATCGTAGAACATTCCTTCCGTACCCAGGTCACGAATAGTAGTAAAACCTGCCATTAGTGTTAACCTTGCATGGTTTACAGCACGTGCTGTTCTTTCGGCTCTTGATTCTTTGAGAACCTGATCTTCCCAAAGTGTTTCATTATATGGATGCAGAAAAATATGAGAATGACCCTCAATAAGGCCTGGTAATAAAGTCATGCCCTTTAATTCGATCACCTCGGTGCTGGCTGGTAATTTAAAATTCAT
>JBKJMI010000068.1:0-2884 GCA_046596515.1 Chitinophagaceae bacterium
CACTATACTTAATCCTCATTGAAAACGAGAACTTGTTGGGATAGTCGTCCTCAGGAATGTTGCATAATCAAATATTAATTAAAGACGAAAGCCAATAAATTTGTATTTTGTAATAAGGATCAATAATGAAAAAACAATTATGAAAGACTTAGAAGTATTAGTAGGTGATAGTTTAGAACTACTACCAAAATTAGCAAGTGAATCAGTACAATGCTGTGTTACATCCCCACCATATTGGGGGCTAAGAGACTATGATCACTCTGCACAAATTGGCTCAGAATCTTCTCCTGTTGATTATGTACAAAATCTGGTAAAAGTCTTTAGAGAAGTAAGACGCACATTACGTGAAGATGGAACTCTATGGCTTAACATCGGAGATGGTTATGCCCGCAATGGAGGCGTAGGCAAACATGGTCCGAATGCAATAGTTGGAAACACTAAAAAGCAAATACAAAAAAGAAATTGTAAAGTACCTGATTGTTGGGGACTCAAAGATCGAGACCTTTTAGGAATACCTTGGCGTGTTGCGTTTGCGCTTCAGGAAGATGGGTGGATTCTGCGCTCTAAGATTACCTGGGTAAAGAAAAATCCTATGCCTGAAAGTGTAAAGAATCGCCCCACCAGCGCAACTGAAGAGATTTTTCTTTTTGCAAAATCACCTTCTTACTATTATAACCCTGAAAGTGTAAGAGAAGAAAGCGGTGCTAATCTTAAAAACTATTGGATTCTAAATCAAGACGCAGGAAAATACGGACATCCAGCTGCTTTTCCCCGGGAACTTGCACGAAGATGCATTCGATTGGGTTCGAGTGAGGGAGACATCATACTCGATCCTTTCGGTGGGTCAGGAACAACGGGAATAGTTGCAAATGAGCTTCATCGCAAAGCAATAATTATTGAGCTGAATCCAACTTATGCAGAGATTGCATTATCGAGAGGCTTGTCTATTCAACCCGAGTTTCAATGTTTTGTTGCAGAAAACTAATTAAAAATTAAATGGCTCGAACCCCAGGCTCAAAAAAACTTATTTTAGAATTTTTTCTTCAGAACATTGGAAAAGTTCTTGAATCCCGTCAGATACAAACAGCAAGTGGCGGTGCTTCAGAATGGGCAAGACGTGTACGTGAGCTAAGAAATGAAGATGGTTATCAAATCTTATCACACAAAGATAGATCTGATCTAAAACCCAATCAATACCTGATGGAAAGTGCAAAGCGCATTCCCGCATTTACACGAAATATTTCAAAAGAAACCCGTGCCTGGGTATTAGAGAGAAATGGGTATACTTGTCAAATGTGCGGACTGGCTGCCGGTGACATAGACCCATATAATCCAACCCGAACAGTCAGATTAACAATGGGTCATATCCTGGATAAATCGAAAGGCGGCGATGACTCACCACAAAACTTAAGAGCCATTTGCACAAATTGCAACGAAGGACTTCAAAATACTGCATTGCCTAAGCCTGACCGAATTCATCTTCTGGCTCAAATTCGTCGGGCAACAATAAAGGATCAACAGGCAGTGCTTGAATGGCTGCTTAAAAAGTATAATAAACGATTGGCGGAATAAATAATAATAGTAACTCCTTGCCTCGGGTCGTGTCCCACGAACTTCTCCCCCAAAATTTCCGCTTCTATAAAAGCTGCGCAATGAATCTGCAAGTACAAATGAGTGCCCCTTCGATAAACTCAGGATAAACTTCACGATGATGCTATAGAAACTAAATGTTGGTAAACAAAATATTTTTTACCAACACTACAATAAATATTTTTCATCGAATTCAATATCATTTTCAATCAGCAACCGCTTAAATTCATCATAAAATATTTCTGATCGATGATGTTCTT
Organism: Chitinophagaceae bacterium; assembly: GCA_046596515.1. Taxonomy (GTDB): domain Bacteria; phylum Bacteroidota; class Bacteroidia; order Chitinophagales; family Chitinophagaceae; genus JJ008. The sequence goes on from JBKJMI010000068.1 coordinate 1,851, forward strand.
TTTGATTTTTAATATAGTTAATGATCATGTCCTTTTCCCTGATGGAATACGTGAAAGCGCCATAGCCATCCTGCCATCCTTCAAACTCCGGGAACTTACCGCTTCCTTTCATCCATAGGCTGCTTGCTACTTTTATATCTTTTACATAATCACTAAGGCAAACTGACGGATGCAGATCGGACATGATATGGATATGGTCTTCAATACCATTGATGCGGTAGAGTTTACAATTTTTATTTTTAATTATACCAGATATGTATTTGTATAACTCATCATCATACGCTTTAGCAATTGTTGGTTTGCGGTATTTTGTACCAAAAACAATCTGATAAAAGATCTGACGATAAGTACCCATAAAAGTTTTGTTTTAATTGCAATATAATATTTAGTTGCACTTATAAATGTCGATTTGAAAAAAGCAGGCTCAATCAATGCAATACTGTATTAAGCCGCAGAATATATTCAACCCCTTCCGGGGTTGGTGTGGTTCTCCGCAGGTTGCACCTGCGGTTAATGATATTAAAGCCCTTCGGGCTAATGTTTCTGTTAGGTGAATTTTTAATAATGAATGGGTATAATGCAGTAAATATGAATGGTTCTATATTGGCTAGAATTTTATCACGATCTAAAGCTGCGGCAAAGTCCGAAGGGCTTTAATATGAGTAACCCTGGGCGAAGCCCGGGGATATCTACCAACCCATAAAACCATTCCCAGTCCGCAAATAAAAACTTTGAGCCCGCCGAGGGGATGCATGTAGCGTTCCAGCTTTGGACTTATTGTATTTCAACCAATTCATTTATCAAGGATTCCAATCCAAACAAAATTTCCTGTCCATCTTTTTGACCGAGTGGAACAAGCTTTACACAATCTTACTCATAAAAAAATGGGCAGGCAATAAATCGAGGAAAATAACCAAAGTCAATATGAAGAAAGCGAATAATTTTCAATCGGAAATATTTATCCTGAATGAGATTTCACAACCTGTAAGAAATATCGCTGAAGCAGATTTTACTATCCAGTAGTATAACTTATA
>JBKJMI010000124.1:0-7341 GCA_046596515.1 Chitinophagaceae bacterium
ATTTACCTGCTGTGTGGCGCTTGATGGCGAATACGGACAAAAAGATATTTGTCTCGGCGTTCCTGTTACCATTGGAAGAAATGGTTGGGAAAAAATTCTTGATTTTAAATTGAATGAAGCGGAGCAGGCAGCGTTTGATAAGAGTGCGGAAGCGGTTAGGAGTATGAATTCGGTTCTTTAAGAAGTTTAGGAGGTTGAGGAAGTTGAGAAGGTTGAGAGCTCAACTCACTCAACCTCCTCAACCATCTCAACCTTTCACCCCTAACCAATCAAAAAGCAGTTTCTCGAAAACTTTCCTTCAAAATCAAAACTCGTAGTGGCCCTCGTGATATCCTTAACCAGGGGGCTTTTTATTTTCTCTTTCTCCAATTGAAATTTGCTGAAGTTGGTGCTGAAATAGATCAGGCCGCCGGGGGCAAGCAGGGTCAGACAAGCATTGATCATGAACACATGATCGCGCTGCACATCTAAAATATCTTCCATTCGCTGACTATTACTGAAAGTGGGAGGATCTAAAATGATGATATCATATTTGATGGAAGTTTTTTGTTTTAGAAACTGCATCACATCTGCCTGTATATAATTGTATTTATCTTTTTCATCAAAACCATTCAACTGCATATTTCTTTCCGCCCAGGTAAGATAGGTGCGCGACATATCGATGGTATCCACCTGTGATGCTCCGCCCCTGGCCGCATAAACAGAGAAAGATCCGGTGTAAGCAAATAGGTTTAAAATTTTTTTCCCGGCAGCGATCTTCTTAACTGCTTCACGGGTCAACCGATGATCAAGGAAAAGTCCGGTATCCAGGTAATCGGTCAGATTAATAATAAATTTCATTCCATTTTCTTCCACTATGAACTCGTGCGCCTGTTCATCCAGTTTTTGGTATTGCCCAAACCTTCCTGCTTTTCTTTGCCTTAGCCTCAGTGTAATATTTTCTTTAGGTATCTCCGTTACCGCCATGATCTCTTCCCGGGTTCTGTTCATCCATTCGGCATGTGCCTCATCCGATAATCCATGTTGCCTTTTATATTCAGCTACATAGAGCTGATCTTTATATAATTCAATACATATTGGAAATTCTGGAATATCATGGTCGTAAATGCGAAAGCAATCCACCCCGCCGGATTTTGCCAGTTTGCGCCGGTGGCGATATACTTTCGCCAAACGGTTGTGAAACATCAGGAACTTTTCATCATTCATTGCCGACCCAAATTATTTTACGAAATTTATCGGCCAAAGTTAATCTTCCTGGCTTAACTCCTATTTTAAGTGTACGCGATCGTAGATATAGAAACCACGGGCAGTTATGCTGCAGCAAATGGTATCACCGAGATATCCATTCGTCTCTATGATGGCAAAGAAGAAACGGAGCATTATCAATCCCTGATCGATCCGGGTCAGCCCATACCTTATTATATACAGCGAATGACGGGCATCACGGATAAAATGATCATCGACGCACCTCGTTTTTCCACTGTGGCAGCTAAGATAGCGGGGCTTCTGAAGGACCGCATCTTTATCGCGCATAATGTAAATTTTGATTACTCTTTCGTGAAGGCGCATCTGAAAGAAGAAGGATATGAATTAGATTGCCGCAAACTATGCACGGTCAGATTGGGAAGAAAAATATTTCCGGGCCTGCCTTCTTATAGTCTGGGTAATCTTTGTCCTTCACTTGGTATTACTATTCGTGATCAGCACCGTGCCGGTGGTGATACAGAAGCTACGCTGGCTCTGTTTAAATTAATGCAGCAGCATGATAAGGAAGAGCATATTGAAAAAAGTCTGCAGCGAAATTCAAAAGAATCTTTTCTTCCTCCGAATGTTCCCAAAGAACAATTTGAATCTCTTCCCTATACACCCGGTGTTTATTATTTCCATGACCGGAAAGGGAAGATCGTTTATGTAGGGAAGGCTGCTAATATTCGTTATCGTGTTGGAAGTCATTTCAGCAATAATTCCGAAAGCCGGCAGAAGCAGAATTTTATGAAGCATGTATATACCATTAGTTATAAACCCTGCGGCACCGAACTCATGGCCTGCATTCTGGAATCTACAGAGATAAAAAAATTATGGCCAAGGTTTAATGCAGCGCAGAAAAAATGGGAAGACATTTATGGCATTTTTAGTTTTGAAGATCAGAATGGTTATCGCCGGCTGGCCATTGATAAGTGTAAAAAAAGACAGAACCCGGTGCATAGTTTTCATTATATAACGGATGGACATGCCATACTTCGGAAAATGATAAAAGATCATGGTCTCTGTCCGAAATTATGTTTCCTGCAAAAAGATTCGGAAGACTGTAAGCTTGATGGACCAGGGGACTGTCATGGTGCCTGCCAGCAAAAAGAATCACAAGAAGATTATAACCGTAGAGTGGACCTTGCCATACAAGCATTAAAAACCCTTCCCAGTTTTGCCATCATGGACAAGGGTTTAAATGGCGAGGATCGTTCCTGCATACTGGTAGAGGAAGGAAAATTCTATGGTATGGGTTATTTGGCGGGGCTCAGTTCCCCTGAAAATATCGGGGAGATCAAAGACCTGGTTACCGTTTATCATGAGAACAGTTATATACGTAACCTGGTTTTCAGTTATGCCTCAAGGTTTCCCGATAAGGTGATCCGTTTCCCACTCCTATCTTAGGGTTTTCTTAGGGTGAATTTTCTTATTTTTGCCCCCTTAAAACAAACGCATGAATAAATTATCGATGATCCTTATTTCCGCCTTAACTATTTCCGGCGCAGTATCCGCGCAGGGCGGTAAACCCGTTGTAAAGAAAACTATGGCTCCTGCTCCGGCCAGCGGATTGAAGAACCTGGAAGACAGTGCTAATTATGCTATCGGATTTAGTGTAGCTACTTTCTATAAACAACAGGGAATGAAAAAAGTGAACAGTGCCCTGGTAGCAAAGGGGATCAATGATGTAATGGCTGCTAAAAAAACTTTGCTGGATGAAACAGCTGTAACCAATGTAATGAATAACTATATGACACAACTTCAGGCTGACAAATCAAAACCTAGAGCGGATTCTGGTGCCACCTTCCTCTCCAATAACGCAAAACGTGCAGGTGTAAAAACAACCTCTACCGGATTACAATATGAAATGATCCGTGCAGGTAATGGGGTAAGACCAACTGCTGCTGACAGCGTAACGGTAAATTACCGCGGAACATTTATTGATGGTAAAGGTTTCGATAATTCTTACGATCGTGGTCAGCCAATTACTTTCCAGCTTAATGGGGTGATCAAAGGCTGGACCGAAGGAGTACAGTTAATGGATGAAGGATCTAAATACAAATTATTTGTTCCTTATACTTTAGGTTATGGAGCCAGTGATTATGGACCTATTCCCGGTGGATCAGTGCTGGTGTTTGAGATTGAATTGTTGTCGGTGAAGAAAGCGAATTGAGTCGGGAGTCGTTAGTCGGGAGTCGGGAGTCTAAATAGTTTAGCTCGATGACTTGAAAATAAATGGAAGCTATTAGTAGTTAGAGATAATTGCTAATAGCTTTTTTTTAGCCGGCAGGCAGGCTTGTATTAGCTTTGCTTTTCTTATACTTTCCCATTACTTTCCCATTACTTTCCTTATACTTTCCTTTTACTTGCCTTATACTTTCCTTTTACTAGCCATGAACCTCCCGGTAAACTCCCTATAACCTCCCTATAATGTCCCTATAAACTCCCTATAACCCCCTGGAAGGGCCGGTAAAATGCTGTTGCTTATGAGCATAAAAAAGGAGGATGGAACCCCTTCCACCCCCCAATGGTTAATCCCTAACCCTAGAATTTTTATCGTACTACTATTACCATGATGACATATATTAAATGACTTCGTTCACAATTTGTGAATGCAAATTATTTTGATGTTAACCTTTCGGTCAACAGATACTAATAAAATTTGAACTGGGTTTTTGGGGAGATCGGTACGGTTGGAAATTCGAAAGGATTTTCGCTGGATGAATAACAAAAATACTTCATGATGATCATTAATGCAAGTGAAAGAGTAAGTCTTTTTTATTAAAAAAAAGGGGGACAGCATAAGCCATCCCCCGGAGGTTTAATTAAAAACCCTGAGCATTTATCGTTTGTTCACCACGATCTTCTGTACTACCTGTTCGCCGGTTTCAGCAACTGCGATCTTCACAGTGTACATACCTGGCTGCAGGTTCGTAATTGTAATATTATTATTACTGATTGATCTGATCTCTTTGATCATACGACCACTCATATCAGAGATTGAGATATTCCTGGTTACGTTAGCATCATCGAAGAGGATGTTAATTTTACCATCACCACTTGGATTAGGATAGATGGTTATCTTACCAACCTGGCCATCTCCACGAACCGTACGGATTTCACTCAAAGTAGCTTTCGTATCGATATCAATCTGACGGAGACGATATTGGCTGATACCTTTGAAATTGTTTGTACGATCTACAAAACTGTAAGAAAGGTTATCAGAGCTGTTGCCATTAAGAGCGGCAGAAGCTACCCAACCAATTTGCTCCCATGCTCCCGTTGTATTACGCTCGATAGCGAAGCCATTATTGTTCTGCTCGAATGCGGTGGTCCAACGAACCATTACAGCATCCAGATTGCGGGAAGCGCTGAATGATGAAAGACCAACAGGTAAAGGAATACAACCCGCAGCTGGCAAGAGACCAATTACAGTATTTGATAAAGTTGGACCACTAACTACCGCCAAATATGATTTTTCAGAAAAAGGTTGAGTATTTGAATAAGGAGCTGGCAAAGTCAAATTAGCACCAACAAATGGTGAACCGGAAGAAATTGAAATAGTTCCACTTGTGAATGCCAGAACATCCCCAATATCATAAGCGCCATCACCATTCATATCGAGATAAATCTTGTAGGTTATATTTTTAGGTGTAGGATCAACTGTTTGAATTCCTAAATTATATGTCCTTGGAGTAGCACAAGTTCTGAAACCAGTAATTGAAGGATCATTAAAGAATGATTGGTTTGCGCAAATATAACACTGAGCCTTAGGATCGCCAGCATTACTGTTTGAACCCCAGATATCTGTCTTAACAGCAACAGCCGATGCACAGGATTGATTAATTGTAACCTTAATATTTGATATATCGAAATGTAAGATCATTCCAGTTTTTGTGACCTTTGCAAGAAGGCCTGGAGCATTTGATTGCTTGGTTAATACAACCGTATTATCATGTAAATAAGTTTGTGCAACCAAACTTGTGATATCTGTAGGGGTAGCTGCACTATTAACTGCCAAAAAATCTTTAAGACCTACAAATCCAAAGTCCAAAAAAGATTTACCAACCTGGTCAACAGCAGTACCTAGTTCTAAGGCAGTACCCGGATTCACTGCTGGAGAGCTTCCTCCACAATTAAAAATGGAAGGATTTGGATAATCGGCCGCAAGCCAAGAATGGAAAAACAAATACTTAAAGCCTGAATTGGTGTTAATGTCAAAACTGGCGTTAAATGTTATTGTACACTTTGGGCCAGCGGTTTGCACTGGTGCCCCTACAATTTGAATAGTCAAATTGTTAAATGCCAGATCACACTGGGCTTTTACATTGGTGGAAACTCCTATTACCACAAATGTGACGATCGAAAGTAAAATCTTTTTCATGCTTCAAGGTTTTTGATAAACAAATGCTGATCGGATCTCAGCGTTTTTTTTATGATTAATGATTATTCCGCGTACCTGGGGGTTTCCCGGGAAATTGGTTGATGGTTTCAGAAGAATGGACTTTGAAGCTTGTTCAAAATAGTGGATAGGCGAAACAGTTGTTTCTAAAGGATGAGGATGGATTGGCCATGCTCATATAAAATGAAGCAGCATGCCCAGAAGGTCATTCTAAAATTTTGGAGGGGTTTGGGTTCTTAGGAGTGGAAAACAGGGTGGTTAACCCTTGAGGCTGTAAATCTACATTTCAGTCACGTAGTTTGCAAGCAAAAAGCAATTTTTTTTCTAAGTAAATATACCCTCCCCTGTAAGGAACTAAATAGCAAAGTATTACAACCCTTGTTCCTTGCTAATTTCTTGTTTTCCCGACAAAAAAATCTTACCAAACAGTATAAAAAGACATTAATCTCCGTTTCCGATCACCTCCTTTACCCATTTCAGGGCCCGGTGAAAGGTCTCGTCCATACTCAAATTGGTATTATCTAATAGGCGGGCATCGGCTGCCTGGCTCAGCGGACTCACCTCGCGGTGTGAATCAATATAATCCCTCATCTCGAGATTATTCTTTACTTCTTCTATGCTGATATTGGGGTTACGTTCAAATAATTCCCGGAACCTTCTCTCCACCCTGACCGCATTATCAGCTGTCAAAAAGATCTTTAATGCAGCATTTGGAAAGACCACGGTGCCAATATCGCGACCATCCATAACTACCCCTTTAAATTCCCCCAATTTCTGCTGCTGTCGAACGGCAAACTCTCTTACCTCCCTTACCGCCGCTACATCACTTACTTTTTCTGCCACTACCAGGTCACGGATCACATATTCTACATTCTCACCATTCAGATATATCTCACAGGAGTCGGAATGTTCATTTGGTTTGAACTCAAGATTAATACTCTCCAAAGCAGTATGTACCTCAGCCACATCGGTCCAGTCCACATGATTGCGAAGAAAAAATAAAGTTATGGCCCGGTACATGGCTCCGCTGTCTACATATACATAATTAAGTTCTCTGGCTAAATTTTTTGCAAGGGTGCTTTTTCCGCAACTGGACCAACCGTCGATGGTGATGATTATTTTTTTGGGAGAAGGCATAAAGGGCAAAAATAGGAATTCTAAGAGAGGTTGAGGGGTTGAGAAAGTTGAGGAGGTTGAGGGGGTTGAGGGGGTTGAGTAGAACCTAGTATTCTGGGGCTTCGAGAGCCTCTCCTTCGAGAGCCTCAGGAACCGCCACCGGTAGCAGTACATACTGGTTAATTATTGCACGTAGGAATGTTTCGAGTAATTATCCACTGTTATACAAGAGCCCGGTGCCTGAGGCTCTCGAAGGCACAAGGGGAAAAGGCTCTCGAAGCCCCGGAATAAGAGATTGAGGTTTCAAAGGCAAACCATAAAAAAAGGCCACCTGCCAATGCAGATGACCCAATAATATCTAAACAAAAACGAGAATTCAGAGCAAACTCAACTACCTCAACCTTCTCAACTACCTCAACCTCCTCAACCTTCTCAACTTTCTCAACCCCTCACCCTTTCTCACGCCTTCGCTTCCTCTTCCTTATTCTTAAAAGTAAAATTCAGCTTAGAGCCATCAGGGTCGGCCTCAGCTTCCAGTACATCGCCTGCTTTTAAATTCATATTCAGGATCTGTTCTG
>JBKJMI010000145.1:0-5081 GCA_046596515.1 Chitinophagaceae bacterium
TGTACCGGATCCTCCAGGTCATAGAACATGGCAATGGAGGTTACTACTTTTGCCTTATCGTTTGGAAATATTTTGCGAAAATTGGCGGCAGTGAAAAAATCAGGAACGAGTTCAATATCGTTCGTATAAAATTCTTTGAATTTGTTTCCGGTTGGATCAATGCCAATCCTTCTCAAATTTGATGGATAGCATTTTAAAGAGGTGGCATCATTGCTGCCAATATCAAGAATAATATCTCCTGCCTTTGTCTCGATCTTACGCAGCAGGTAGTTGACCTTATTCTGAAGATGGTTCACCATATGCTGGTTGAGCCCGGAACGATAACCATAATTATCGCCATACATTTCTTCCAGGCTATAGGATTGTTTCATTTGTACTAATCCACTGTCGGGGCACCATACCATATCGACAGGACCTTTGGTTACTACCTGATCTTTTGAGGTGGGAAACACCCCTGTAAGAAACTGCTCTCCAAGGGAAAGAACAGTAACCAGGTTGGCACTTCCACTGATCCTGCAATTTGTAATCTCTTTATACATTAATTTTACCGCTTTTGAGCCTGCAATATTAAGCCATTTTATACTCTTTGATGACCCTGTCCATCATTATACTCAATTATAACAGCTTTCAGCTCTCGACGGATTGTATCCGGTCGGTGCTGGCTCATACAATCGACCTGGATGCAGAGATCATTCTGGTAGATAATGACTCTACTGAGTGTGACCCGGGCCAGTTTCTTGAATTATTCCCTTCCATAATACTGGTTCGCAGTGGCCGAAATGGTGGTTTTGCTTTTGGAAACAATAAAGGCATTGAAATAGCCAATGGTGAATTTATTCTGCTCCTGAACAGTGATACTATCATTAATGAAGACAGTTTTCAGGCTTCTGTTGATTATTACCGTCAGCATCCAGATACCGGCGTGCTGGGCTGCCGTATGACTTATCCAGATGGCAGGATCCAATACACAGCCCGCCGCTTTCGAAGCATCAGCTGGGAATTGCTGGATCTTTTTCGCTTCATCCCATTAATGATGAATTATGAAAAAAGATCCCGAAGAATGCTGGGTAAATATTTTCGTCATGACCGTAATATGGATTGCGATTGGCTGAATGGCGCCTGGTTTATGTTTTCAAAAAAAATACTCAATAAACTGCCTGGTCAAAAATTGGATGACCGCTTTTTCATGTATGGAGAAGATCAGCTATGGTGCGAGCAGATCAAAAAATTAGGTTATATAAATCGCTTCTTCGCAGGTACAACAATCGTTCATATTAACAGTGGCAGTACAGCTCTTGATAAACAACTGAGCCTTCGTAAAACTATGATGAAACATGAGTTGGCGATCATGAAGGAGAGAAAAGGGAAGGGGCTTTATTACCGGCTATTTCAACTGATCTTTTTTCTTAAAGAAGGGATACGTAATGCAATCAAATGGATGATCTTTAAAATGACGGGCAAATTATTGAGGTGATCGCTCTTTATAATTTGTCTGCAATTCTTCTTACAATATTTTTCCAGTCATAATATTCATAATAGGCCAGGGGTGTGCCATCATTATTATTCGCTGCTTTGATCGTAGCTTCACTGAATTCATTCCAATCATTATCCGCAACTACTTTTAATTTGTTGCCGCATATCCCGGGATCCATTCCGATAGCCCCTGTTTTTGTAGATACGACTGTAGTACCCAAACCGATCGCCTCTACCATTTTTGTTTTGATACCTCCTCCAGCCATAACGGGGTTTAGTAAAACGTCTGAAGCTTTTCCATATTCATCAATTCGATCTGTGAACCCGGCATAAATAATATTATTCTTTTTACTGATCGCTTCAACCATTTCCAATGGAGGATCTTTTCCGCAGATAAGGATCCGATAGGATATCCCGCTGCTTTCAAGTAATGGATCAATATCCTCAATTATATGCCTGATCCCATCTATATTCGGTTTATAACTCAACAGTCCGTTGAAAGAAAATATTCTCAGCGTAGGAGAAAAACCATGAATGGCGGCTATTTTTTCACGGCAGGCCATTCTATCTTCTGGCGGGTTCTCTGTTTCAATTCCATAAGGAAGATCAATACATTTCTCAGGATCATTCTTCCATTTATTTATAGCAAAGGATTTATCCTCGGGAGTTATAAAAAAAACACCATCGGCTTCTCTAAATGCTTTCTTTTCATAAAACTGAAGCAAGGGCCACCACCATTTTCCCATTGATCTGAAGCGCTGATATTCTATATTATGCGTGTGTATATAGGTGGGTATTTCAGTTATTTTTTTTACACGAGAGGCAAGCCACCAGTAATAAGGATGCTCCCAGATCAGAGCATCAAATTCTTCCTCTTTTACCAATTGTGAGATCTTACCGATCAGGCTTCGGTCATAATAACGCGAGAATCCTGTTTTTAACCAGGGAAGTATTTTATAATTTTTCGCCAGCCCGATCTCATTGGAGGGCACACTGATCACAGTTAGCTCAGTTTCTTCTGCCAAATGCTGCAGAAAAAGTCCAATGAATTTTTGCCCTCCTGAAAACCAGGGTAAAAATTTATAAGGAGCTATGACCAGTATTTTCTTCACAGGGTCTTTTTCCTTCCCGTCCACCAGGCCATGAACAATCCGCCAACCAATGCCAGCAGAGTAAGTATGGAACCAATGAACATTAATTGAGTTCCCTGCTTCACAGACTCAGGTTCAAAAACAAAACGTATCTTATGTTTTCCTGCAGGAACACTCAATCCCCTGAGTATATAATCTACATTGAGATAATCCATTTTTTTATCATCGATATATGCATTCCAGCCTTTTGGATAATAGATCTCACTGAATACAGCAAAACCATTCCCGGTTGAATTGGATTCATAATCTATGGCATCATTGTCAAAATGGGTCATTTGTATGGTTGACATACTATCCCATTGTGGTTGAGCAATGCCATTCATCAGAGAAGATTCAATAATAGCAGTATCCTTCAGATTTGTATTACCAAGGGCGATCATGGATTCCGCTCTTCCCGGAACAGATTGCAACTGTTTTACGAACCAGCAATTACCATAAGCCTCGTCATTTTTCATTACGCTTTCCTGTCTGCTCTTAGGATCGGATACGATCACATATTTTGCATTGAGCATATTAAGAACCTGCGGATTCGGGCGCTGGCGCAAATAGCGCTCGATAATATCCTGGTATGTTCTCAGTTTGGCCGGATGATATCCACCCACTGATTTATGAAAATAAGAAGTGCGGGAATCATTATACGTATCCGTCGCCAGATTGAATACCCTGTAATTCGGATCCTTATCGGCAAGTATCTGCTGATCTACCGGGGAAGGAGAAAAATTCATTGTATCATATTCTCCTGAAGCAACATAATTATCATCCTTCAGGTAATCTTTACTCTCCACTGTAATCTCAACTGTGCTGATCACAAGAATAATGGCTGCCGCCATCCATGATTTGATCCAATTCTTAATATAGATCCATAAAACGCCAACAAGCAATAGCGCGAATAATAAGGCCCTGAATGTTTGTCCAATAAACATGGATTTTCTGTCTTCCTTCAAACCGGAAACGATCAATCGGCCTAATTGATCACTACCATTTTTATCTACATAACCACTGATGATGAGTTTGTCGATCGGAGAGGAGTAATCAACCATCAGGTAACCTATGAGGGCTAACCCGATTGCTCCACCTACCGTGTAAATAATTGGTTTGAAATTTTTTTTCAGCCATTGCTTTTTTTCTTCATTCAGTAATTGTTGCATGGCCATGGCAGCCATTATTCCCATGGTAAGTTGGGGTATAACCTGGGCAAAAGCCGGTGAACGAAATTTATTATACAATGGAAGATGTTCAAATAGAAATAGATTGAAGCCTCCGAAATTCTTACCCCAGTACATGAATATTCCAAGAATGGTAGCCGCCAGCAAACCCCAGCGCAGAGGATGCTTCACTGTAAAAAATCCAATCAATCCGAAAAGAAAAATGAATATGCCCAGGTAGGCAGGTCCCGCTGTAGAAGGAAGTTCACCCCAGTATTTTGGCATTTGTGAAGCGATCTGCAATCCGTCTGATTCACTATATCCGGCATCCGTTATCTTCTTTACCACATGAGAATGTTCATCACCCGCTTTTGAACTGCTTCCGCCGAATGCTTCCGGCATGAAAAGAGTAAAAGTTTCTGCCTTGCCTACTGAATATTCAAATGCATAACTGGTATCCAGACCAGTGGTCTTTATGGCCTTCACTGAATCACCAACGATCTCCACATCCTTACCATTTCTCATTGTGTATTTGGCATACTCTGAAGTGGTCTTCAGCACCAGGGCATTGCTCATTATTCCAATGATGGCAGCTACTATAGCAAGACCACCCGCGATAAGTATATGTTTAAAGTCTTTTTCTTTGATCCATTTTACCAGATAGCCCAGTGTGATAAGAGTTGCTATGATGATAAAATAATAGGTCACCTGTAAATGGTTCACACCGATCTGCTGATAAGCGCCATAGGTAGTCAGGGCAAATCCCAGCCAATATTTCTTTTCATAAAGCAGTATCAACCCGGCAAGTAATAAAGGCATTAAGCCAGTTGCCAGCATTTGGGTATCATGTCCGGCGAAAACGATCACGGCATTATAAGTAGAGAAGGCATAGGCCAGGGCGCTGATGATGCCGATCAATGGTCGGATGCCAATAGCGAGAGTAAGTATGTAGAAACAAAGACAGGCCAGGAAAAAAAAGTTAATTGGCTTGGGCAATCCCAGCGTAATAACCTTTACCATATCCGGGAGAACGGATTTTCCTTCCATTGCTACCTGGTAATTTGGCATGCCACTGAAAAGATTGGGATTCCAGAGAGGATAATGGCCATGCTGAATTTTATATTCAAACGCATTCTGCGCCATGCCTTTCCAGCCCACATTATCATGCTGAACCAGCACATTGCCCTCAATTGCGGGCTTACAAAACAGAACGGATACAATAAGGAATACAACAATAGCCAGAAGGTGGGGAAGTAATTTCTTCAGCAGGGGATTCTTCATTACGGTTTACTTAGTTGAGTTGACAAAATAA
>JBKJMI010000100.1:0-3877 GCA_046596515.1 Chitinophagaceae bacterium
GCCAAAGCCAGGGTGGAACTTTTCCAGGATAGGGTAGGTAAAAATAGTTTTACCCGAAAGGATTATCTAGAACAATATAAAAATATTTCCAGCGCCACGGCCAGCAGGGATCTTAAAGCAGCAGTTGAATCTGGCCTGTTAAAGATTAAAGGAGATAAGAGGACAGCGAGTTATAGGTTTAAGTGATATGACCTTATGACAAGTTCAACGCTCGTGGCCCCCAGCTTTCAAAATACAGGACACGAATAATACAGAATTTTAAAAAATTACACGAATTTACTCCAGTGGCTTCGAGAGCCTCAGCCACCGGCCCCTCTGCCGATTTGAAGTTCAGTAGTCGTAGGTATGTTCAGAATAATCAATCACTGGTAATCGGAAGCCCGGAGCCTGAGGCTCTCGAAGGCCCGGGACTAGCTAACACAAACTCCAAACTTCAAACTTTCCTAACCGTACACCAACGCGCTCGCCCCCAATATCGCCGCATCGGCTTCTTTCAATTCACTGAATAATAACTTGACCTTATTCTTAAAGATCTGGATCAGATTATCCTCCATGGCTTTTCTGGTGGGGTTCATCAACAGATCACCGGCCTTGGTCAATCCGCCGAAAAGTACAATGGCCTCCGGAGAGGAGAACATCACGAAATTGGCAAGTGCTTCGCCAAGAATTTGGCCGGTATATTCAAATATTTCATTGGCTATAGTATCACCCTTCATGGCACATTCAAAAACCGACTGACTGGTTAATTCATTAATACTATAATCTCTTAACAAACTTTCCTGCTCTGGATAATCGGTTAATTTTTCTAAAGCTGTTTCTCTTACTCCGGTAGCGGATGCATAAGATTCTAGCGTACCTCTGATACCTGTGCCTTTATGTAATCTTCCTCCTGGTCTGATTATAGTATGTCCTAATTCACCTGCAAATCCATCATGTCCCAATACGATCTTTCCATCTATTACAATCCCACTTCCTACACCGGTACCCAGCGTGATCGTAATAAAATGTCTCATTCCCTTCGCGCATCCATACATCATTTCGCCCATGGCGGCGGCATTTGCATCATTGGTGAGTTTGGTAGGTAAACCAAAACGATCGCTTACTAATTGAGCTAATGGAATGATTCCTCTCCATTTTAAATTGGGTGCGTATTCAATAGTACCGGAATAAAAATTTCCATTGGGAGCACCAATGCCTATGCCGCTGAACTTACTTAGTCCGCCGGCCTTTTCGATTATCGGGGTAAGCTTCTTATGCAGGTTGTCAATAAAATCCTGCACCTGCTCACTCTCATTGGTCAGACAACGGTCCTGTTCCAATATATGTCCTTTCGCATCTACAATACCGAATTTGGTATTGGTGCCACCTATATCAATGCCTATTGCAAGGTCCTTCATGTACTTCTTTAATTATTAATTAATAATTATTAATTATTAGTGCCCGCCACCACCTTCGAGGTGATCGTAATCTATACCCTGTGATTTTAAAATACTCTTGGCCTTAATAGCATAATAGGCCAGGTAAGCAAAACAAGCTACACCTACCAGGTATGACCACTGTATGCCGAGATATTGATTGCCGGCAAGGAAACCCTGGAGCAAACTGATAAATCCACCACCCATGATCATCATGATAAGGAAGCTGGATCCTTCATTGGTATGTTTTCCCAATCCCGCGATAGCGAGCGTGAAAATACATGGCCATAGAGTAGAACAGAATAAACCTACTGAGATGAATGCATACACACTTACCATTCCATCGGCCAGCATGCCAATTAAAAGGGCTGTAATACCCATAGCGGAGAAAATAAGTAATTGTCTGGCGGGACTTCCCTTACTCATAATATCTCCAATGATCATGGCAATGATCACCAGTGCATAAATATAAAATGGGGTGATATCGTGGTTGGCCAGTTTATTAATTAAAAGGAACACACCAAAGGCGATATAAGGCATAATGAATCGTAACACTTCCTTGGCTCCTTTTGAAATATCAAAAGCACCAACTGAATTTGTCCAGCGGCCGATCATCAAACTGGCCCAGAACAGGGATACAAAGGGTGCTATCTTATTCGTGGCGGTGTTCGCATGAACCCTCATAAATTCCGGAAGGTTGGAAGCCGTTGATACTTCCACACCCACGTAAACAAAGATGGCGATCATACCCAGTACCAATTGTGGATACTGCATCACTGTTTTTTTATGTTGTACCAGGGTAGGTGCATCGGATTCTTTTTCGGCAACCTCGTCAAGGTTTATTTTATTGGGAACAGAAGAAAAACGAAATACGATGGCTGCCAGTAAAAAGGCGGCACCAAGAATAAGGTAAGGCGTTTTAATACTTTGAATACTGGCTACATTGGTACTGGTAGCCGTGATGGTTCCAAAAATGGCCAGGCTCACGATTGTGGGGCCGATGGTCGTACCCAGATTATTAATACCTCCTGCCATACTTAAACGCTGGGATCCCAGTTTTGGATTTCCCATTACAATAGCCAGGGGATTTGCCGCAGTTTGCTGTAGTGAAAAACCCAGGCCAACAATAAACAGACCAGTGATCATCAAATTAAATGATTCCTGTTGTGCCGCGGGATAGAATAATAAAGATCCAAGTGCGGAAATGATCAACCCTATGGAGATACCATTACGGTAACCAATCTTATTGAGGATATCTCCTCCGGAAAGTTTTGATAGACCAAAATAAATAAGTGAACCAATAGTATAGGCCACATAAAAGGCGAAGGATACCATCTGTGACTGCCACTGAGCCAGATGAAGTTTTTCTTTAAATACGGGGATGAGGATGTCGTTGGAGGCAGCCACAAAACCCCAGAAGAAGAACACACTGATCAATACGCTGAACTGTGACCATTTGGTTTGTTGATTCATTGCAATTCGTTAAGTAGTATAAATTAATAGTGCTGAAAGTAGAACAATTTTCATTGGCAGGCTCATAAAAATCGACCTATGTTGATAGCTTGTATAAAAATAATGCAACCTTCTTTAGCGCGATTTCATGATACCCTTTCCTTTGCTTAATTTGCCTCTATGGAGATCATTCATGTAGCGGCCGAATGTTACCCGGTTGCCAAGGCCGGGGGACTGGGAGATGTGGTTGGCGCCCTTCCTAAATACCAGGCGGAACTGGGTCATATTACCAAGGTGGTCATGCCCATGTACCGCACAAAATTCCTCTATAATCACCAATGGGAACTCGTGCATGAAGGAGCACAAAACCTGGGCTCGCAGGCCTTCAATTATGCGGTGATCAAAGAGAAAACCAATTCACTTGGCTTCGATCTTTATCTGATAGATATTAACGGACTGCTTGACAGGGAAAAAATTTACGGGTATAACGACGATACCGAACGATTCATGGCTTTTCAAATCGCCGTATGCGACTGGTTCAATAAATGGCAGCATAAACCAGCCGTAATTCATTGTCATGATCACCATACAGGGCTAATCCCTTTTATGATGCAGCATTGTTTCGCTTTCCGGGATAAACTTGCTTCTATTCCTACCATATTCACGGTGCATAATGCCCAATACCAGGGATGGATGGGATGGGATAAGAATCATTATATTCCTTTCTATGATACCTGGAAAACGGGATTGCTGGAATGGGATAAAGCGATTAATCCGCTGGCCTCCGCTATTAAATGTGCTTCAAAGGTTACTACCGTAAGTCATAGTTATCTCGATGAACTGAAAGAAGAAGCGAACGGACTGGAGAAACTTTTTGAATACGAGAAAGGAAAAAGTTATGGCATACTCAATGGTATCGATAACGATGTATGGGATCCGCATACTGATTCCATGATCGTAAAAAATTATTCAAGTGAACTTGTAGAAAAAGGTAAATGGAAAAATAAAAA
>JBKJMI010000108.1:0-36214 GCA_046596515.1 Chitinophagaceae bacterium
CGTTTGCCGGTCGCCATCAACTGTATTGCTACAGTCATGCTGCCCCTCGACTTGCATGTATTAAGCCTGCCGCTAGCGTTCATCCTGAGCCAGGATCAAACTCTCCATTGTAAATGAAGTTTGATACTGACATTTTAAAATTCTCAAAAAGAAAAAATTAACTTGTCAAAATCGAATAATTATTCGCTTGACTTACCTTCTGTTTTTACTTCGATGGCTATCGAAGTAAAGTGCTATTGTTTCCCAACTTTCAAAGATCTTTTTGGCCTTTTATTGCCACCCCATTTTTTGAATGGGAGTGCAAAGGTAAGGACCATATTATTTCTACCAAATTTTTCTTTGATTTTTTCGAAAATAATCTCGAATCATCTGGTTTGAAAATCAACCTGTTTTGTAAAGAACTTGCTCCTTTTCTCGAAGCGGGAGGCAAAGTTAGGGAGGAAGCTATTACCTACCAATTTTAATTGCATTTATTCTCCAAAAAAATCTCTATTATTTACTCCATTTTTTGTTCAAATCTGACCCCCAATCCTGATGAATTTCCAAGCTGACTAAAATTTTACTGATAATCAATGAAATATGAAGGGTGGAGAGAAAATGAGCATTGATGCCCAACTCGTTATCTCCCTTATTATTTTTTGAAAGCCATTTCCTTATCAAAATAACCTTCCGGGAAAACCACCCTCATCAGAAATAATCCCTGACCCGGCGCGGCAAAATTAGCCCTCGTACAATCTCCACCTTCTATTATAGAACGAAACTCCACCAAACTGGTCTTCCCTTTTCCTACATCCAGCATAGTCGCCGTCAATGCCCTTACCATCCCCCTTAAAAAACGATCTGATCGAACAGTATAAATTAGCATCGACCTCCTTACCATCCACTCACTCACTGTGATCCGGCACTCAAAACTCTTTGCCTGCGTATTTTTCTTACTGAATGAAGTGAAATCTTTATACTCCATCAGGATCTTCGCCGACTTTTGCAAAAGGTCCATATTAACCGGATAAGGAAAATACCAGGACCTGTCCTGCAAAAACGGATTCTTATTCCTCGACAAATAATAATTGTACTCCCTGTATACCGCATCAAAACGACAATGAGATTCCTCCTTTACTTCTTGTATCGATCGGACCGAAATGTCGGTGGGAAGTATTGCATTTAGTTTATACACTAATTCTCTGATGTCCTTCAGCTTATATTTTGCCAATGGAAATGCCAGATCAAAATGGAAATAATTCTGCAGTGCGTGTACACCGGTATCTGTTCTTGAAGATCCCGTCAATTCAATTTTTTCTCTGAAAAGTATCGCAAGCGTATTCTCTAATTCGGCTTGTATTGTATACGCATTTTCCTGGATCTGAAATCCTGAATACTCTGTTCCCCTATAGGTAAGCTCGAGGAAATAACGCATTTCTTGAAGAGGTTAAGGGTTAGAGGTTAGGGTTTAGAGAGTTGAGAAGGTTGGGCAGGTTGAGAAAGTTGAGGGGTTGAAGGTTTAGTGTTGAACAACAAGTGCACTGAATAACCGGATGTATTTCTCTTCCTTCAACTCTGATTGTAAACTGGCAAAATTCTCCTTATCTGAAATAAAATGCTGCGCAGCTTCATAAAAATGAAATTTACCTTCCTCATTGAGAAAAAGTGAACTCAGATTTTTGATCTGCAACGTGCTGAAACATTTAAGTTGAAAATACCTGCGGGCCTCCTCCATCATTTCTTCATCGGAAGCAACAGCCGCCATGCTCTTCCTCAACTTAAAAAAATCGTCCTGCCCCGCCTGCTCTTTGCAATCGATTTTCGCGATCGTATTTTCTTCTACATTAATAGTACCCTTAGGCAGGCTCTTAACCTCCGCCATTTTTTTATCATCTTTCACATTCACTGAATCTACATTCAGAAACTTTTTCTCCTCGCGCGGAATATCTTTTTTCCCTGCAAAAGCATGCTTAGGCGGAGGAATCAGGATTCGAATAGTATCCAGCCCATCTTTGCCCATATCATCAGTATACACGATTCCCATTCCCTCCGTAGTAGAACTTTCTGCACGACGCTTTACATCAGATCGCTGATAGGGAGGGGTAATGATCTGCTCAACTGTATCCCGAATTTCCTTTTTTTTTTCAGGTATGGTTTGAATAACCAATGCCTGTGTATCTTTTGCAGGTACCACAATTGGCGCTGGTTCCGTTTTCACCACAATTTTTTCCTCAGGCAATTTCTCCTCAGGTTTTTTGATCTCCAGTTTTGGCTCTACCCTGGCGGTTTTTTCCTTCAGCGAAGGATCATCGGCTGCTTTTGCGAGTACTTCTGTAAACAAAGAAACATTTTTGCCTTCTCCTGTTTTCGCTTGCTCTTTCTTGGGTACTGTCGTTTCACTTTTCAATACTTCCAGACTCTGAAGATCAAAAAGTCCAAGGCCGGTCTCTCCAAAATCTTTCAGCAGATAGCCATGATCTTTTTTGTTAACGATAACTGTAAAAGCCTGTTCAGGATATTTATTCTCTGCCGAGCCGATCGTGAAATGATACACACTGTCTCTCAGTTTGGATATGATCAGGTAGCCGCTATTACCGGAATTGAAGGTCTTCCCTCCCATTTTCAGATAAAAAGGCTGCCGGTTCTCCGATTGCAGATAAACAAAATATACTTTTTGAGCCATCAGGAGCTGCTGCCCCATGACCAGTAAAATGCAGAAAATTATTTTTTTCATTGTACTATTTGGTTAAGACAAATTTAATCCAAATAAGACAAACTGGCCTTTCCGGTTATGAACTTATGAAATATGTAACCATTTGTCCTATTTCTTCGTCTAGCATACCGATCAATTCTTAAATTGCCCACCTAAATCGGAATAATGAAAAGAATATTTGTCCTGACCTGCCTCTTGATAGCAAGCCTGTTCAGTTTTGCACAACCCACAGCAGATTCCGGCTGGAAAAAAATCTACAGGGAAACTGCTACCCGCAGTCATGACCTGGTGCATACCAAACTGGAACTTCGTCCTGATTTCAGTAAATCCTGGCTTTATGGCAAAGCATGGGTCACATTGAAACCTCATTTCTATTCTTCAGATACAGTGACCCTGGATGCAAAAGGAATGGAAATAAAAAAGATCACGCTTTGGAAGAATAGTCAGGCACAGGCTCTGAAATACAGTTATGATGATTTCCAATTACATATCAAACTGGATAAAATTTATACAGCAAAAGAAAGCTTCACCATTTACATTGAATACACGGCAAAACCAAATGAGTATGAAGAAAAATACTCCCATGGTGATATGCTGGGAATAAAAGGAATGTATTTTATCAATCCTAAAGGCGAAGAAAAAGATAAACCTACTCAGATCTGGACACAGGGTGAAACTGAATCCAGCTCTGCCTGGTTTCCTACCATTGATAAAACCAACCAGAAATGCACGGAAGAACTCAGCGTTACTATTGCAGATAAATACGTAACCCTTTCTAATGGATTGCTGATCTCTCAGAAAAAGAATGCAGATGGTACACGTACTGATAGCTGGAAAATGGACCTTCCTCATTCCCCTTACTTGTTCTTTCTTGGCGTGGGAGAATACGCGGTGATAAAAGATAAATGGAGAAATAAGGAAGTGAATTATTATGTCGAACCTGCCTATGCATCCACTGCGAAAAAAATATTTGGATTGACACCGGAGATGATAAACTTTTTTTCTACCATCACTGGCGTAGATTATCCATGGGCAAAATATTCACAGATCACCGGAAGGGATTTTGTTGCTGGTGCTATGGAAAATACAACAGCCACTCTTCACCAGGAAAGTGCACAGCAGGATGCAAGAGAACTGGTGGATGGAAACAGCTGGGAATCTACCATTGCGCATGAATTGTTTCACCAATGGTTTGGCGATTATGTAACAACAGAAAGCTGGAGCAATATTACATTGAATGAATCTTTCGCAGATTATAGTCAGACACTTTGGAGAGAATATAAATATGGAAAAGACGCGGGCGATGATGAAAATTATCAGGGACTTTTTAGCTATCTGAGGAGTGGTTCGGAAAAAAAGGATCTGGTTCGTTTTTATTATGAGGATAAGGAGCAGGTGTTCGATCAGGTAAGTTATCAGAAGGGTGGTTGTATTTTACATATGCTTAGAAATTTTGTTGGTGACAGTGCCTTTTTCCGTTCCTTAAATAATTATCTCACCACCAACAAATTCAAATCAACAGAGGCTCATCAACTGAGATTGGCTTTTGAAGAAGTGACAGGAAAAGATCTGAACTGGTTCTTTAATCAATGGTATTTTGGCAGTGGAAACCCTGAAGTAGATATCAATTATGAATACAATGATGCGGCAGGTACCGTGAAAGTGATCATTAAGCAAATACAAAAAAGCGGCAAAATATTTCAGCTTCCGTTAGCTATTGACGTATACAATGGAGCAGAAAAGACCCGTCACAATGTTTGGGTAAAAAACAGCGTAGATAGTTTTACTTTTAATTACAGCAAAAGACCCGACCTGGTAAATGTGGATGGAGATAAAATAATGTTATGGTCAAAAAAAGACAATAAGACCATCGATAATTATATTCATCAATATAAATATGCAGGTAAATACCTGGATAGAAATGAAGCGATTGATTTCGCTTCTAAAAAAATGGAAGACCCAAAAGCAAGGGAACTAATGGCTCTGGCCCTTAAAGATAAATTTGAAGGATTACGTATTCTGGCTATTAATCGGGTAAACATTCGAAATGCTGACATGCTAAAGCTGGCCGAACCTATTCTGGTTGATCTGGCGAAAAATGATCCCAAGCCTTTAGTGAAAGCGGCAGCCATAGCATCATTGGGTAACCTGAAGAAAAAAGAATATGCCAGTTTATTCAGTGCTGCTGCAAATGATTCATCCTACACAGTAGCCGGAAATGCACTTCAGGCATTGGTACAGATAGATCCTTCAACTGCCTCCGCTATTATGAAAACAATGAATGCGGAAAAAACAAAAGGAAAGCTGAATACCGTATTGATGGAAGAAATATTGAAGAGTGGAGATGAGAGCTTGGCAGATAAGATCATTGGCGATTTCGCTAAAATGCCAATAAGTGATGCCAAGTTTGGAAAACTGGCCGGATTAAAGACTTATCTCGTTGCGATCAAAAATTTTGATAAAGTGAAATGGGGTATTGATGAGATCGTAAAATTCAGGGATGCTGTTCCTCCTGCTTATCAGTCACAAACAAGTCCATATATAAATGGTATGATCCTGACCGGCATTCTTACTGAAAAAAATAAGAAAATAAAAGAAGATCCAGGTGCACAAAAAACGGTGGACTATATTAAATCCGTTTTACCAGCCGACGAGAAAAAATCATTTTAAGATTGTAAAACTTCTTTGTTAGAAATATCAAAGGCCCCTGATCGGGGCCTTTTTTTATTACTCTCTTATTATTTACCAGGAGCCGCTGGATCCACCACCACCAAAACTACCGCCACCAAATCCGCCGAAGCCACTGCCTCCTCCTCCGCCTCCACCGAAACCACCCCCGCTACCGCCACCACCGAGGAACATCCACCATGGAAATCCTCCACCAACGCGTCTCGAACCACCACGGGAAAAATTGGTGCCATTACCTCTACCACCTCCACTCAAACCGATGATTATAAAGATCAGAATAACCAATAGTGTCCCCCAGTTAAATTTTTTCCCTTTCCTTGTTGTATAACCATCCGGCGCTTTATACCTGCCTGCTGCTGCGAGTATAATATCATCAACTGCTTTATTTAAACCACGGTAATAATTGCCATCTTTAAAATTCGGAGTAATATCATTATCTATGATCGACTTTGAGGTAAGGTCAGGTATGGCACCTTCCAGTCCATAGCCTACTTCGATTCTGATCTTATGATCCTCCATTGCGGCCAAAAGCACGATCCCATTATTCTGCTTGCCACCAACGCCCCACTCTCTGCCAAGAGCAAGCGCATAATCTTCTACACTATTTCCCTCTAATGATTTAATAAGCACCACAGCGATCTGAGTCGAGGTACTGTCATCATAAGCCACCAGTTTCCTTTCCAGTTCTTCTATCTGCGCAGCTGAAAGTTTATTTGATAGATCATTGACAAGCTTAGGCGGATCAGGTCTTTTGGGAATGACTTTTTCTACCTGGGCAAACAGGGAAAAAGAAATAAGCAAAGAGAATATAAGAAGAAGTCTTTTCATTTTTATTTGCCAAAGACAATATCGTCAGGCAATTCGTTTTTATCGGTTGTACCATCATAAGGGAAATGAGTATGCAATGCCTCACCGATCTGTCTTACACAATTCGCAATACCATTACTAAAATCATTCTTATCAAAAAGAGATAACATTTCACTTACAACCTTGTTCCAGTATTCATTTCCTAATTTCTGATGAATCCCTTCATCGCCGAATACAGCCAGCTGGCGATCCTTAATTGCAATATAAACCAGCACGGCATTGCGCTGATCGGTGTTTTCCATTTTTAATTGAAAGAATAATTCCGCGGCACGATCAATAGCATCTACCCATTTGCATTTGCTTTCTACAAATACTCTCACCTCTCCGCTGGTATATTTTTCAGCAGACTTTATCGCTTCCACGATTAGATGATTCTCCTGTTCGGAGAAAAATGGTTTTTTATTTCGAAGTCTTTCAAACACGGGCTTTATTTAAATGTTATTTCCACCGTTTTTTCAGCACCTTCCGCTGCCGTAAATCCTGTTTTAGTTTTGAAGCCCAGCATTCCGCCAACCAGGTTGGTAGGAAAACTTCTCAGTTTATTATTGTAAATAGCCACTGCAGCATTAAAATCTTTTCTTGCAATACGTATTCTTCTTTCCGTGCCTTCCAATTGCGTTTGCAATCCAGTGTAAGCGGCTGTTGCAGTCAGGTTCGGATATTTCTCTACCAGAACGATCAGGCGATTAACATTCATAGCAAGACTATCCTGGGCCTTCTGTTGTTTTTTGTATCCTTCCGCGGTTGGGTCCGTGCTTCCCAGGTTTGACTGGGCATTGGCCCGGGCCTCTGCGATCTTTCTGAAGGTTTCCTTTTCAAAATCAGAAGCGCCCCTTACCACATTTACTAGGTTAGGAATCAGGTCAAGTCTTCTCTGGTAGGTATTCTGCACCTCAGCCCAGGTAAGACTAACTTTTTCCTGTTTGTTCACTAATGAATTATAGGCAACGATCATCCAGATAATGAGCAATAGCAGTATCCCACCAATAAGGAAGGGAATTCGTTTATTGTTCATTTATCAGAATTTAACCTTCGGCGCTTTATCCGCTCCTTCATCTGCTTTAAAGCCTTCTTTTTTAGAAAAACCGAACATGCCGCTAAGCAAATTCATTGGGAAGGACCTGACTTTTACATTGTATGCATTCACTGCTTCATTAAAATTCTTTCGTGAATTACGAATATCATTTTCAATTCCTTCCAGCTGACCCTGCAACATTTTAAAATTGTCTGTAGCCTTCAGGGTGGGATAATTTTCCACTACGGCAAGCAATCTGCTCAATGCACCAGATAACTGGGCCTGGGCTTCCTGGAATTTTTGCAAATTCGCAGGAGTGAGATCATCTGCCTTCAGTTGAATAGAAGTGGCCTTAGCTCTTGCTTCCACCAGTTGAACCAGTGTTTGTTGTTCGAAATTGGCTGCACCCTTAACTGTGTTCACCAGGTTATCTACGAGGTCGGATCTTTTCTGGTATTCTGTATTTACATCGTTCCAGGTGTTTTTTACTTTTTCATCCTGCTTCACCAGTCCGTTATATCCACTACAGCCCCAAAAAATAAAAATCAGTACGATAGCGACAATCGCAAGCAGACCCGTATTACGTCCTTTCATGGTAGTTTGTTTTTAATTTTAGAATATAAAATTAGGACATTTTGAAATGGAGGTTGCAAAATTTCGGCAAGCTCACCTGCATCATCGGTAAACTGCAAAAAAGTTGACTTATTCTGCTTTTTTCAAACAAACCACTGTATACGGCTCTACTTTCTGCGATTTATACAAGGATCCATTGTACCAGTAAATCGTATAGGCCTGTGTTCCGGCAGATTCTGAAGAGGTCCAGATACTTGCTTTTTCTAATGTTAGTTGGTTTAAGTTTTTAGTAAGAAATAATTATTCCATTACTGCCGCAATACCCGGGAGAGTTTTGCCTTC
Organism: Chitinophagaceae bacterium; assembly: GCA_046596515.1. Classification (GTDB taxonomy): domain Bacteria; phylum Bacteroidota; class Bacteroidia; order Chitinophagales; family Chitinophagaceae; genus JJ008. Next base: position 8,178 of record JBKJMI010000108.1, read on the forward strand.
AAAATATTCCAGCATGGCTCCGCCGCCTGTAGATACATAACTCACTTTATCTGCAAAGCCGAATTGGTTCACTGCGGAAACAGAATCACCGCCTCCAACTAAAGAGTAGGCTCCTTTTTCTGTGGCCTTTGCAATTGACTGAGCGATATGGCGGGTCCCGTGCTGAAAATTATGCATTTCAAATACACCCATGGGACCATTCCAGAGTATGGTCTTTGACTGCAGGATTACATTCGAAAACTGACTGCAGGCATTCGCACCGATATCCAATCCCATCCAGCCTTCAGGTATATTATTACTTGGAGCCATTGATGTTTCCGCATCCGCGGCAAACTTATCGGCGATCACTGAATCTGATGGGAGGTGAATGTTAACTCCTTTTTCTTCCGCCTTTTTAAGAATGGCTAATGCCGTTTCCAATCGGTCCTCTTCACATAAAGAATTTCCGATTTTACCACCTTCCGCCTTCATGAATGTATAAGCCATTCCGCCGCCGATAATGATATCGGTGGCCCGATCAAGAAGTTGTTCAATGATCAGGATTTTATCGCTGACCTTGGCACCGCCAATGATGGCGACAAATGGTTTTTCTGACTGGTGCAATACTTTTTCAGCGCTGGCAACTTCACTTTCCATCAGCAATCCAAACATTCTTTTTTCTTTTGGAAAAAATTGTGCGATCACGGCTGTAGAAGCATGTGCTCTGTGAGCGGTACCAAATGCATCGTTTACCCATACATCACCCAATTTCGAAAGTTTTTCCGCGAATGCGACATCCCCTTTTTCTTCTTCTTTGTAAAAACGAAGATTCTCCAGTAGCAACACTTCACCTTCTCTCAGCATACTTGCTGTAAGCTGGGCCTGCTCTCCGATACAATCGTTGGCAAATAATACGATGGTCTTACCACCAAGTAATTCAACCAGGGTGGGTAATATATGTGTAAGTGAATATTTGTCTTCAGGACCATCCTTGGGCCTACCCAAATGACTCATCAAAATCACTTTGCCTCCATTCTCCAGAATTTTTTTGATTGTTGGAATAGCTCCTTTTATTCGGGTATCGTCGGTTATTTCAAATTTATCATTCAGCGGAACATTGAAATCCACTCTTACGAGTGCTTTCTGACCCTTGAAATCGTAATCCTGAAAAGTAGACATAGAAAATATTTAAACGTTATTCACCGCTTTTTTTTCTAACTGGGCCTCTTTAAATAAAAGATGGCCGGCAAGTATTGAATCAACCTCATCGGTAACATTCTTGCCACCCTTCAAATTCATTCCGATGCTGGCCATGGTATGTTTGGGTCCGAAAGGAATGGCCCACCATCCAAATAAAAAACTGATGACAGTATAAGGTATTCCTTTTTTTACGCCACTCTCACCTGGTTTCACCAGGAAAATTCCTGAGGTCCGGTTGATCGTGAACACCAGTAAAGAAATAGAATAGGAATAATAAACAAATTTTCCTCCGTTCCGGACTTCATTGTGCAATTCTTCTGCAGTAAAGCCATTCAATTGGATCTTCATAATAACTCCATGGTTTAAATACCACCCTTCAGAGCCCAAAAACCTTAACGCCAATCTTAACCAAGATATAAATTCTACTTACTGATCAGTCCGGCAAAATACTTAACAGTTCTTACCAGTTGTGAAACATAGCTCATTTCATTATCGTACCAGCTCACTGTTTTTACCAGTTGATGATCACCAACGGTCATCACTTTAGTTTGTGTAGCATCGAATAGTGATCCGAAATGAATGCCGATGATATCAGTAGAAACAATTTCATCTTCAGTATAACCAAAGCTTTCATTGCTTGCTGCTTTCATCGCAGCATTGATCTCCTCTAAGGTTACCTTTTTAGATAGAATGGAAGTAAGTTCGGTAAGAGAACCCGTAATAACAGGTACGCGCTGCGCACTACCATCCAGTTTACCTTTCAATTCAGGCATAACCAGACCTATCGCTTTTGCAGCTCCCGTACTATTGGGAACAATATTAGCGGCGGCGGCGCGGGCCCTGCGAAGATCACCTTTTGGATGAGGTGCATCGAGCGTATTCTGATCATTGGTATAGGCATGAATGGTAGTCATGATACCTGTTATAATACCATATTGATCATTAAGTACTTTAGCCATTGGAGCCAGGCAATTCGTGGTGCAGGAAGCACAGGAAATGATCGTTTCGCTGCCATCCAGAATATGATGATTCACGTTAAAAACAACTGTTTTTAAATCACCAGTTGCAGGAGCGGAGATCACTACTCTTTTAGCCCCGGCGGTAATATGGGCGGTGGCTTTATCCTTATCGGTAAAGATGCCAGTGCATTCCAGCACCACATCTACTTCATGCGATTTCCAGGGAATATCGGCTGGATTTTTCTGTGCATATATTTTTACAGTATCTCCATTTACTATGATACTATCATCTGTTGATTTAACATCGGCGTCAAAGCGGCCCTGGGCGCTATCATATTTCAGCAGGTGGGCCAATACTTTAGGGCTGGTAAGATCGTTGATGGCTACCACATCGATCCCTTCCATTTTATATATCTGACGGTAAACTAATCTTCCAATTCGTCCGAAACCATTGATAGCGACTTTGATAGTGCTCATAATTTGAGAATTTAAGCTTTAAATAAAAAACAAAGATAAAGGAGCGCAAAGTTAGGAAATCGTTGGTTCTTTGACCCCCGATTTAATCTGAAAATTGCCGCAAGACCTTATATTTAGCTACAAAACGCCCGCTTGAAAAAATACCTTCTGAACCTTTGTTGCCTTCTTAGCTGCCTCTGCTCTTTGCAGGCCCAACAGGATGTACCGGTTCTGGGCCGGCAGCAACTTGTAAATGGGTATCTGCGTTCAATCTCAGGAGAAGTCATGCCTTATTTTTCTGTTTATCCCAAATATGCCCGGGAGGCTCTTTTAACCCGGTGCACAGATGGAAAAAAGATCATTGAATGGGAAACTGATACTGTTCCCGCAAATTGGGACCAACCTGAGATCTGTTTCATCTGGATCGCAGCGCATAGTACTGGCACGAATAGTGGCGACCGTGAATTCGATCTTTATGTGAATGATAAATACTGCCTGAGCTTTACTACCCATAAGAATAATTATCCGGCCTGGTGGAGCTTTGGCTCCAAATCGGATTCGAGCCGATTGGTCTTTGAATTTAAGACCCGCGATGGCGCCAATGATGCGCATGGTATGGCTTACCTGCGCTTACCCATGAAGGGAATTGAAAAAGGAAAGCCGGTGCGGATCAAAGTAATTGGAAAGGCCATGAACAGTAACGACTGGTATATGACCTTTAAATATGCATTTAAGGAAAGAGTCGATATGGCAGCGCTTCCTTTCCTGCTGAAAACGGTGAATGGTGAAAAACAGGTACTGAAATTTACGGTGCTGCATTTCGGACCTGATGACACACTGGCTTATTCCATAAATGATAAACGCCATCCGGGACTGGCAGTGAAGAACGGTTTCCAGGTCTTTGAAATACCTATTGATCCGGTGAATGGCCCCGTTAGCCTGAATATAAAAGCAGACATTGGTAAAGATTTCCATTTGGAAAGAATAGTGCTGATGAAGCCTGTGAAGAAAATGGAGATCGACCTTTTACATCATTCGCATACGGATATAGGGTATTCTCATATACAGGAAGAGGTTATTCGAATACAGGATCAGAATATCAGGGAAGCATTAAGGCTGGTTCAAAAAACAGCTGACTATCCTGTAGGAAGCCGATTTGTATGGAATATTGAAAGTTCCTGGGCGGTCGAAAATTTTCTTAACGAGGCCAGCGATTTTGAAAAGGCCCAATTCATAAATCAAGTAAGGAAAGGACAGATCGTGATTGCTGCCACTTTCGCCAATGTATTGACAGGACTGGCTACAGCAGAGGAGTTGAACTGGATCATGGAATACAGCAATCAATTAAGAAGCAGGTATGGCTTGCCCATCAGAACGGGTATGATGACGGATATACCGGGTATGAGCTGGAGCATGGTAGATGCCCTTGCCAGGAATGGAGTACGTTATTTTTCTAATGGACCTAATTATGTTGAAGCATTGCCTGATAAAGGAGACCGGATAGGACATATTCTCAATACCTGGGGAAATAAAGCATTCTGGTGGAAGACCACTGATGGTAAAGACAGCATACTATACTGGACTTGTGGTAAAGGATACTCTTCCTGGCATGGACTCGCTCCAGGTGCTGTAAAAGATCGCGGGCCGGATAAGATCGCCGAGTATCTGGATGAACTGGATACACAGGATTATCCTTATTCCATGGTGCAATGGAGATATAATATCGGTGCGGATAATGGTCCGACGGATAGCAGCATCAGTGATTTTGTAAGAGACTGGAACCAGCGATATGCATTTCCTGTGCTCGTGCTGGCCAATGTAAATGACCTGTTCGAACGATTTGAGAAGGCTTATGGTAATACCCTGCCTGTATACAGCGGTGATCTCACTCCTTATTGGGAAGATGGGGCATATTCTACTGCCAGCGAGGAAGGAAAAGCAAGGGAACTTAGTCAGGCGATCCTTCAATTGGAAAAGCTGGCACGAATAAAGAAGATCAAATTGGATTCACAGATGCTTTATCAGGCTAAGAGATCAGTAGTATTATTTCACGAACATACATGGGGATCGTGGAACAGTATTTCTGAACCTGATGCTGAATTCACCACTCATCAATGGAACTATAAAAAGGCGTATCTCGACACAGGCTATTATTATCTGCATTTACTTGAAAAGGAAGTTGCAGTTAGGCAGAAAGTAGAACCGATAAATAACAGTATAGCTTATAAATACCTGACAGGACAAAGTCTGGCAATCAAAAGCCTAGTGTTCGAAGGAAAGGAATATATAGACAGAAGCCAATATGGAGGGTTGGGCGAACTTATATATGTTAAGGGAACCGATCCGAAGGTTCGATTTTACAGTAAACTAAAACAACAAAGCCATTTCTCTGTCAAGACTGCATTGATGGGCGAACTGGAAGGATGCAATCAGGTGACAAGCATTATTAGTTGTCCGGCTGCTGATGTCATACATCTTTCCATTATCATTGATAAAAAAGCTATACGCGAAAAGGAATCAATACATATAGCCTTACCATTTTCTATACCTGAAGCAAAGGTCAGAATAGGTATGGGTGATACCTTGATCGGACCTGGCTATAATCAACTGCCCGGTGCCAATTGCGATTATTTCTCTGTACAACGCTGGATCGATGTATCAAATAAACAAAGAGGTGTAACGATCAGTTGTCCGCAGGGCGCTTTATTTGAAGTAGGAGAACTGATCAATGAGAATAAAGTGAACGGCGGTTATAAAAAATGGAAAGATGGAGCTTCTTCTTCCTCTACCCTTTTCTTATATGCGCTCAACAATTACTGGCATACTAATTATAAGGCCGACCAGGAAGGGCCCATAAGATTTGATATTTATATTCGATTCCATGGTGCTTTTTCACTAAAACAGGCGCAGCAATTTGGCCAACTTGTATTCGAACCCTATATAGATCTTAAATAATGAAAAAGATCTTTATGTTTCTGTTTATTTCATAAACGGGCTTTTCCAGCCGGTAAATAATGGGACTGGTTTGAAGGGGTAAAAATTTTCGGCTGGTATTGGTAGCCAGAAAGCAGGAAGAAAAGGAAGATACTGTATCAGGGTAAAACAGGCTTCAAAAAGTTTTGGTGTAAAAGGCTGCGGCGGCTATCTTTGCTGCCCTTAATTACCGCAGGTAATGGGCCCGTTCGTCTAAGGGTTAGGACACCACCCTTTCACGGTGGGGATACGAGTTCGAATCTCGTACGGGCTACTAGCTTAAAGGTCTGATCTTTTCAGGCCTTTTTTTGTAACTGTTTATGTTATAGAAAATATTAGGGATGCCACCTGGTAAACCAGGATTGCCTTAAATGTTCTCCGCTGATTAAACGAGCTTCCCAATTGATTCATCAATGTCTATTCTAATTATTAACTTACTAATAATTGAACCACCTGCATGTTTAAAAAATTCCGGGCGATCTTTTTAATTCTATTCCTGGTTACCGGGACCGATATCTTCTCTCAGCAACTTATATTTAAAAAATATACAGTTGAAGATGGGCTTGTATCAAACCCGGTAAGACGCATCTTACAGGATAAAAAAGGCTTTATTTGGATCGCCACCTGGGAGGGATTAAGTAAATACGATGGCGATAAATTTACAAATTTCACAGTTGCCAATGGCCTCTCCCATAATTTAATCAACGACCTATATGAATCACCTGAGGGCAAATTATACATTGCAGAGAACAATGGATCGGTTGATGTTTTGCAGCAGGATGCAGTTGTTAATAAAGCGGCTTTCAAAAATATTGTTATCAATCGTTTCTATACAACAAAAAACAACAGAACTTTTGCAATAACAGACAGTGCAGGTCTCTATGAACTAAAAAACAATACTTTAGTAAAACCGCCTCAGGGGCTTCCCCATTTTTCTTATACTGATATTTCTTACCTGAACGACTCCCTTTTGTTAGGTGGATCTGAAGGCCCAATGACGATACTAAACAAGCAACTTGAATTTGTTTCAGAAATAAAAAAAGAACATGCCTTCCTTTCAAATAGAATTTATAAAGATTCAAAGAACAGAGTGTGGGTTTGTTCCAATTATGGTTTAAAGTATTTATCCATTATACAATCGGGTAGCAATAAGCCAATTTTTTATTTACTGCCATCTCCCTTTGATCTACCTGAACTGAAAAATGATATTATCAATGATATCATAGAAGACAAAAAAGAGAATCTCTGGATAGCCACTGCTAATGGTCTTGTAAAAGTTCAGCCAGATAATTCTTACCAGGTATTCTCAGAAAAAGACGGGTTGCCATCTCATAATATCTCTTCCATTTACCAGGACAGAGAAAATAATATATGGATAGGCAGTTCCCTTGGTTTGGCAAAACTGGTAACAAAAAATGATATCCTTATTTATGGAGGCAACTATACATTTTCCCCCAATTATGTGAGTTATTTGCTGCAGCTTAAGCCGAATTTATTGTTAATAGGTACACAAACCGGCTCACAATTATTTAATACTGCCAGCAAAAATTTTCTTCCAGTTAAAGTACAGGACAATTTCGTTTATACTGGTCTAGTAAAAAACAGCCATCCTTTATTGTTTTTCTTTAATGATAACAGATTTGGGAAATATGATACTCTTAATGCTGTAATCAAAGATCATATTTTACCGACCCCACCGGAAAGTGTAGTTTATTGTTCTGTAATGGATGATAATGGCATTATATTCAATGGTACCCATACCGGTGTTGTTGCCCGGTTCCTGAATAATTCATATTACATTAAAGACTTTCCATTCAGGATCACCGATCTGTTAATTGATAAAAATAGTGACCTGTGGGCGGCAACATGGGATAATGGTTTATTTCGTATAAATTATTCAATAAATAAAAACGAGCCAACAAGCAACCAGCTTAACGTATCTATTCAGAATTTTTCATCCAGGCTTCCGGAAAAAAAAATACGTTGTGTATATGAAGATAGCAAAGCCAATATATGGATAGGAATGAGGAATCAGGGAATTGTGGAATTAAAACATAAAAACGGAGAACAATACGATGTTAAGTTATATAATATTCAAAGCGGCCTTATGTCCAACTGGGTACGTACCATTTCTGAAGGCCTAAATGGCTGTATCTGGATAGGGACTGATCTCGGCCTTGACAAATTAATACCAGCAGGCAGCTCTTACCGTGTATTCAATTTCAGCAGGGTAAACAATTATTTTGCGCATATCCATTCTATCTCACGGGAAGTTGACCATTCCCTATGGGTTACTTCAGGAAGCGGGCTTACCCATATTATTGACGGACAAACAGAACTAACGCCGCCATCACCAATATATATTACTTCTGTGATCCTGAGTGATACCAATTTTAATTATGGCCCATATAATTCAGTTACAAAAGTGCAGTTAAAATACTATCAAAACCAGGCGAAGTTTGAATTTTCCTCCCCTGCTTTTATAAACGAGAATCAAATTTTTTATAGCTATCACTTAATAGGCAGTACAGATACTAGTTGGAGCCAGCCTGCCAACCTGCACACTATTTCATATGCAAGCCTTCAACCCGGCCATTATCGTTTTGAGGTAAGAACAATTGGATGGGATAGTTCATTGGGTGAAGCGGCCAGTTTTTCGTTTATAATAAACCCTCCTTTTTGGCAAACCTGGTGGTTTTATTTATTTATCGGTTTGGTTGTTCTGCTATTATTCTATTTTATTTATCTATACCGGATAAGGCAATTTTTGAAATTGCAGGAAGTACGTAACCGTATTGCCACTGATCTTCATGATGATATAGGCGCCACTCTTACTAATATTAATATGCTCTCAGAGATAAGCCGCAAAAATTTAAAACAACCGGAAGAAGCTGAGAAGTTTTTACACCGGATCTCGGAGGAAGTAACCGGTTCCAGTCAGGCTTTAAACGATATTATATGGAACATAAACAGTCATAATGATTCTATGGACGAAGTTATGCTGAAGATGCGACGCTTTGCTGCCGATCTGTTTGATAATAGTTCTATTCTTTTCCACCTGACAATGGATGAAACCGCTGCCACAAAAAAATTAAATATGGAAAAGCGAAGGGATATATACCTTATTTACAAGGAGGCAATGAACAATATAATTAAACATGCATCTGCAGGTAATGTATGGATAAATTTAAAAGGCCAAAACCGAAAACTATACTTGAATATCAAAGATGATGGCAAAGGATTTGAACCAGATGAAAAAAGCCATGGTAACGGTTTAAAAAATATTCGCTACAGAGCAGAAAAATGGAAAGGAAATGTTCAGATTGAAACAGCAAAAGGAAAAGGCACCATTATTGAAATCATCATTCCACTAGGATGAAGAGAACCCATATGAGTTATACAAAATTGAATAATCAATCATACTTTCGAAAAATGCCAGTACGTATAATTATTTTTGAAGACAATGATAAATTAAGGGATTCGTTAAGCTACCTTCTCAAAAACCAACCGGAATATGAAATGGTTGGTGACTATGATAATTGTAAAGATGCAGCTAATATTACAAGAGTATACAAACCCGATGTGGTACTGATGGATATAGATATGCCTGGCGAAAATGGCATCGTAGGCGTAAGAAAGGTGAAAGAAACACGGCCCCAAACTGCTGTGATCATGTACACTGTATTTGAAGATGATGAAAAATTATTTCAATGCCTGTGTGCAGGGGCCAATGGCTACCTGCTTAAACAAACTCCGCCTCAAAAATTATTTGATGGAATACAGGAAGTAATAGCAGGTGGTGCACCCATGAGCCCGGTAATAGCTCGCAAAGTACTTAACAGTTTTCAACATGGTAAGGCCAATAAATATTTTTTATCGGCCAGGGAACTGGAAGTATTGCAACTACTCATTAAAGGGTACAGCGCTAAAATGATTGCATCTGATCTAAATATCTCTTTTGATACTGCCCGCTCCCATCTAAAAAATATTTACCAGAAGCTACATGTCAATAGCGGTAAAGAGGCTATTGGTAAAGCACTAGGTGAACATATTGTTTAGTCCGCCAGCTTTATACACAAATCACTCACCCAAATGAGTGATTACCGATGGCATTTATATCCTGCATCTTTAATACACTAAAATGAAATCATCATTTTTACTATTAAATATGCTTTTATGAAAAAGAGACTAATTGTATTATGCTTTTTACTCACTGTATTATTTACTGCATCACATGCACAAATAATTCAGTTAGTAAAGGAAATTAATACAAATGCTAATCAGGGTTCTAACCCAAGGAATTTTACAGTGTGCAATAATAAATTGTTCTTTGTTGCCGCTGATAATTCCGGAACCAATAAACTATGGGTAACTACGGGCACAGATGCTACTACCCAATTAATTGATTTCGTTTCAGGACCTGGAATTGGAAATAGTATCTCTAACCTGGTTGCATATAATAACAATTTATACTTTGCCTATGATGATGGCATACATGGAACAGAGCTATGGACAAGCGATGGCACGACTGCCGGAACTGTATTGTTTATGGATTTCAATCCTGGTTTGCCTGGTTCATCGCCCGAAGCATTAATTGTAAATAACGGAAAACTGTTTATAGATGCAGTTGGCAGTAATGGTTCATACAATTTATATGCAACAGATGGTATAATTGGAGTAACTACTTTAATAAGAAATCAGATTTTATTGGTTGGTGGTCATGGTGGTATTCATCCTACTCTTGGCACTGATCTTTATTTTGATAGTGATAATGGAACAGGAACAGGAAATGGGCTATGGAAAACAGATGGCAGTACAACAGTCTTGGTAAAAGGCGATATTATAGCCAGCGAAGTTCCCGGAATGTGGGCCATAATGAATAACAAAATATATTTGAATGTGGCTGATGCTACAGCCGGAACAGAACTATGGGTGACCGATGGAACTACAGTTGGTACCCATATTGTAAAAAATCTTATGGCAGATGGAGGCGGTGTATTTGGTAATGGTAATCCCAAAGCAATGACAGTGTTCAACGGCATGCTTTATTTTTCTGCTCAGGATGATACGCATGGCAGGGAGTTGTTTGTTTCCAATGGCACTGAAGCCGGCACTCAATTGGTAGTAGATATACTAACTGGCCCAAATAGCAGTTTGCCTAATTCAATCATTGTATACAATGGCTTTTTATATTTCGCCACATGGGCAACCTTTGAATTATGGAAAACAGATGGAACAGCAGTAGGAACATCATTGGTGAAAAACATGTTTGTTGCGGTAAATTTAGTTACTGTATGGAATGGTAAGATGTATATTTCAGATGGACAGGGTATTATTCATTTACAGGAAAGTGATGGAACATTAGCAGGGACAAAAGATGCCGCTGTTACAAACGTCAGTTTTCCTATAGATGCAACTTATTCTCCGGACCAGGGATATTACTTTACAGAATACAATTCAGATCTCTATTTTTCAGGGAGATGCTTTACCATCACTGATGGTTTTGAGCCAGTCAGACTAACCATGGGTGTATGTACAGTACCAGGAGCTACGGCAACAAGTAATAGTCCCCTATGTTCAGGAACAAATTTGCAGCTTAATGCAACGGGTGGTACTTCTTATGCATGGACAGGCCCTAATAACTTTACTTCCACCACACAAAACCCTGTGATCAATAATGCTACAACAACAGCGGGTGGTACTTACACTGTTGTAATTACAAACGGAACTTGCTCATCCACTTTGAATGTTACAGTGGTGGTTAATCAAACTCCCGGCCCACCTGTTGTGGGAGCTCAATCATTTTGTTCAACAAGTAATCCAATAGTGGGATCGTTGCCACAAGGGAGTGGTACATACAAATGGTATACTGCGGTAACAGGTGGCTCCTCTCTTCCTCTTAGTACGGTACTAACCACCCAGAATTATTATGTTAGTCAGACTCTGGGAAGTTGTGAAGGCTCAAGAACCCTGGTTGGAGTTACAGTAACCCCGGCATTAACTTATTACAGAGATGCAGATTTAGATACATATGGTAGTGCCACTATAACAATACAGGCATGCAGCCAACCAGCAGGATATGTTACAAACAATATTGATTGTGATGACAATAATAATGCCGTACACCCTGGAGCAGTAGAAATATGTGGGAACGGGATAGATGATAATTGCAATGGACTAATCGATGAAAATTGCCCGGTTCCACCTCTCACTATAAGCATAAACGATGTTACCGTTTATGAGTCACAGGGTATTGCAACACTCACGGTTAGCTTGTCAAGAATAAGTACCCAGGCCATTAAAGTTAATTTTGCAACAGCAGATGGGACAGCGACAAGTAGAAGCATCAGAAAGCTTCCTGCAGATTATATTGCTGCTAAAGGAACCGTTACAATCGCTGCAGGTTCTTTAACATCTACAATAAGCATTACTGTTAACAATGATGGGATAGCGGAATTGACAGAATATTTTTATGTTAACCTGACCCCACCAAAAAATACCTCTGAGACTTTTACTAAATCTATTGGAATAGTAACAATATTAGATGGTACTCAACCAGCTGCAGCAACCGTTTTATCAAAAGAAATGAAACCTGAAGTTAAAATTGTTCCCTCACTAAATATCCAGGTATTCCCAAATCCAAGTTCAACAAATTTTAATATCCGCACAGTAAGTAACAATCGTCAGCCAATGGTTGTAAGAATAAGTGATGAACATGGCAGGCTAATTGAAACACGTAAAAATGTGTCGCCAAACAGCAGTTTGCAAATAGGTGACAATTATGGAAATGGGGTCTATATTATGGAAATTATTCAAGGAGATGTTCGTAAGACTATTAAACTGATTAAGCTCCAATAAAACAATAATTAAATTTTAAACCAGGCCTATCCAAAAAGAGGCCGTCCCAAAAGGGGCGGTCTTTTTTGCGGGTTATTCAGGGAAGTATTAATTGTTTCAAGTTTAATTTTAAGATTGGGCCGTGGTGGCAGATTGTGAAAGGTCGATCACGTTGGTGACTCCCGGTTTATCAAAAATCCGGCTCTTGTGAGTAGCAATAGTAGAAGGAGCCAGATTCATCAGTCTTGCAACTGCAGAAATACCCAAACCTTTAACCAGCTGATGAATTACCTCAAATTCTTTCATACTCAATTCTTTTGGGCAACCTGATTAAAGCCTGATAGCAGAAATAATTGATAAGAATCAAAGTTCAGCTTGAGTGCCATCAATATTATTTGAAATGCTTTTGAATAGATTGCAATTCTCCTATTAAAGATTTTGTATATGAACAATCTACTTGTTCCTACCGATTTTTCTTCTGAATCTATCAATGCGGTAAATTATGCAGCGGATATGGCTTTAAGCCTGAATGCATCGCTACGTATCCTCCATATTTATCAGCCTCCTGCCTCTGTTTACGCAGAACTACCTATGCCCCCTGCAGAGATGGAAAAAGCCCTCGATAACCTGGAATGGCGAATGGAGGATCTTCGCCATGGTCTGGAAAAAAGGACAATGGGAAAAATTGAGCTTAAAATGGATCTGAGGATCGGTAATATCCGTAATGATATTCTGGAAGTAATAAAAAAGACAGAACCCATGCTAGTAATCATGGGTAGTCATGGCGCGGGAAAAATGGAAAGACTTTTATTAGGTAGTCATACTTTATGGGCCTCCCGGCATCTTGCCTGCCCTTTGATCATTGTTCCTTCTGAAGCAAGTTTTCAAAAAATAGCCCGAATTGGTCTGGCATGGAATTACCGCCATTTAAAAGATATAGCGCCATTGAACCAGATCAAAGAACTTGTAAAAACTTTCGCGGCAGAACTACATGTGATATGCATCATGAAAAACGGTTCAGATCGATTATCAAATAAACTTTTAAAAGAAGCTGATCAATTTCAGAATGAATTCGGAGAATTGAAACCACATTATAGTTTTATTGTTGACAAAGAGGTTAGCAGGACCATACTGGAGTTTTCCGAAAAGCAGAAACTGAATATGATGATAGTGATACCTACCCGGCATGATCTGCTGGGAAATATTCTTCACCACAGTGAATCCAAAGATCTGGCACTTCACAGCAAGAGGCCGCTTCTTTCCATTCATGAATAATTTCTTTTATGATAGGAAAACTGAAAGAACAGGAGATCGATGAAGTTTTGTCGAAGAATATCCTTGGACGATTAGGTTGTTATGATGGAGAAAAAGTATATATCGTACCGATCACCTATGTTTATATGGAAGGTCGATATATTATTGCTCATTCTATTGAAGGAATGAAGATCCGCATGATGCGAAAGAATCCAAGGATCTGTTTTGAAGTAGATGATATGAAAGATCTTACAAATTGGAAAAGTGTGATCGCCTGGGGAGAATACCAGGAACTTACTACAGAAAGACAGCGCTATGAAGCCATGAAGGTCTTTGTAGACCGAATGATGCACTTAAAGATCAGCGATACAGCCATTTTACCTGAAATGGCCCCTGAACGGGTCCATCCCCACTCTCCGGGGCAGATCAAATCAGTGGTTTTCCGAATCTTGTTCACAGAAAAGACCGGCCGCTTCGAAACCTCCCATTAGTTATTACCTTAGAATAATAAATACGGCTTATGAAGGATCATGGAAACCTGAAAGATTTTATTGAAGAGTCCCGCGGCATGGTAAAAGATTGGGTTGAAACGCAGGTAAATATCCAAAAGCTGAAAATGGTGAAAACCAGTTCCAAAATGGCCGGCAACCTGATATGGATGATCGTGCTTTTATTCCTGTTATCCCTTTTTGTTATATTCCTGGGTATTACTGCAGGTTACTGGCTAAGTGAAATAACAGGAAGTTATGTAAAAGGATTTGGGATCGTTACAAGTATTATTTTTATTAAAATAATTGTACTTGTGCTATTGAGAAAAAAATTATTTATTGATCCGGTGATGAGGAGAATGATTAAGTCGGTGGTTGGGGAAGAGAGTTGAGGGGTTGAGAGGTTGAGAGGTTGAGTGAGTTGAAAGTTTAAAGTTTAGGGAATGAAAATACATAATATAGATTCGTTGGAAAAGGAGATCCTGCGTCTGCAACTGCGGCAAAAGGATACTGAGCATCAGCTTGACCGGCAATGGGGAAAAATGAGACAACATTTTGGCGCTATCATATGGAATTCTTTCCGTAGAAGAAAAGATGAGGAAGAAAAAGAAGAAAGATCAGGTTTTTTCGAAGGCTTCATGCGTAATGATAAGGTAGATGAAACCCTTCACAATATATCCGATAAAATAAGCGGCAAATTATCTGATGTAGTAAATCAGCTATTCGAAAAATTCTTTAAAAAATAAGTCAGGCTTCGATCAAATCATTGGAAAGTCGAATGGAACTATGATAATTGATCTCCGAGTTGATGGAATTAGAGATCAGGCATTGTTTATGAGTCTGCTGCAGTGCCAGATGTGCGATCTTCTCATTTTCTGCCCTCTCAATATATATATCAGGATACAAGTCTATCCTCGTAAAAGACAATCTTCCATTCACCATCTCAACTACTCCACTTACTCTGCAGCTCAACCCATCTATTGAAAGCATTAATTTTTCAGCGTAGCCTAAAAATGTAGACATAAAACAGCTACTGAGAGAACTCAGGAAAAGGTGCTCCGGCGACCATGATTGTCCTTTGCCACCGAAAACAGCGGCCGTTTCAACATGAATAGTGCCATTTACTTCACTGGAGGTGATCATTCCCTTTTTCCCATTCAGCCAGAAGACAGAGGCCTGAAACAGGTTTTTATTTTCGGACTGCTGAGACATAGGGAATTGTTTACTTAGCAAATTAAGCGATTTCACAGGCCCTGTTCCAATGATGTAGCTCACCATATCTCTTGAAATTGCTCAAGAAGGTCCTTAATAAATTTTTAACAATAACTTCAGGTGTAAAAGAGGCCCAGTCCTCATCAACAGGGAACAAAACCGTCTAAACATGAAACAAATTAAGATTCTCGCTCTGGCAATACTTTTTCATTCTACCCTTTTCGCCGCAGACGGTATTCGGTTTGAAACATTAAAATGGGCCCAGATCAAGGCCAAAGCACTGAAAGAACATAAAATGATCTTCCTCGATGCTTTTGCCTCCTGGTGTGGTCCATGCAAATACATGGAAGAAAATATTTATTCTGATAAAAAGACAGCTGACTATTTTAATGAAAATTATATCAATGTAAAAATCGATATGGAGATCGGTGAAGGTCCAACTCTATCAGAAGAATTTAATGTTAGCGCTTATCCTACTTTTTTATTTTTTACACCAGAGGGAAAATTGGTCCATAAATCTGTTGGCGCCCTGGAAATTGATGAGTTTATTGAATTGGGTAAAAAAGCCCGGCAACCAGATCAACAATATTTCACTTTAAAAAATAAAGCTAAAACAGGATTATTGGATGATGCCAGTTTCCTGAGATGGGTGGAACAGGCAGATAAACTGGAAGATGATGATAAAGATGAGCTGGTAAAAAAATATGTAGTAAATAAAAAAGACATTTTTGCAAACAAGGATATCCTGAACATAGTGATCAACTATTCTATCAAATCTGATACAAGGGTCGCTTTGTTATTAAAAGAGAGGGTAAAAATATCTACCCTTATGAAATGGGATTCTGCTACTGCGAACCTTGAACTTTATAATATGGTCTTTTCCCATGCGCTGAAGTCATATTTAAAAAACAATTCTTCTGTGGATTCTTTTATGGCAACATTCGGTAGAGTTTATCCGGCCCAGATAGAATTAGCAAGAGCTGATCTCAAATATCGTATCGCTTTATTTGTAAAGAGCGATGCTCCGGGAACCATGGATCTATTCATAGGATATTTAAATGAAACAAAAAATGATGTCCCCGTACAAACTATATTCAGGTGGATGATCGATAATTTTGATAAGTTTGAAAAGGCTGAATTCATCAAATTGGATTCTGCATTACAAACATATAAACTCAGACCAGGAGATGCAGATCAGGAGTGCTGGATATATATGATGCAAATCCTGGCTGCTGTTAAGATGGAGGACGCGGTAAAAGCAAAAGAATTTGCCAATAAAGCCTATCACCATAAAAATCTTCCGGAGTTTTATAAGCAGGATTTAAAGACCAATTATGACCTGAAATGATCAACGATGTCTTTGCCTTAGGATGGCGACAACTTTTTCTAAAGATTGACCTTTGGCTTGTAAAAGGACCAGGTAATGGAAAAGCAGATCAGCAGATTCATTTAGAAATAATTCTTCCTTATCACTCAGGGCTTCGATCACCAGCTCCACCGCCTCTTCACCAAGTTTTTGTGCTATCTTATTGATACCCGCATTAAAAAGTGAAGAAGTGTAAGAATGTTCTGATGGAACTTCCTTTCGGCTTCGAATGACCCTTTCGAGTTCAAAAAGATCGAATGGGTCATTTATTTCATTAAAACAAGTATCCGCTCCTGTATGACAAACCGGGCCCGCGGGGATCGCCTTAAGCAAAAGTGTATCCTGGTCACAATCCAACAAAATATTTTCCAGGGACAAATAATTATCAGAAGTTTCTCCCTTGGTCCACAGCCTTTGTTTAGACCTGCTGAAAAAACTGATCTTCCGCGAAGAAAGGGTAAGTTCATAAGCTTCTTTATTCATAAAGCCCAGCATCAACACTTTATTTGTACGAGCATCCTGAACTATAGCAGGCATCAGGCCATCGGCATATTTATTAAAATCAGGGGTCATAATCTTACAGATATTTTTTGTTCAGATAAATATTTCTTCAACTCCGGAATAGGTATTTCACCAAAATGAAAAACGCTGGCGGCTAGTGCCGCATCCGCTTCTCCTGATAGAAATACATCCGCAAAATCCTTTTTATTGCCAGCACCTCCGGAGGCTATCACTGGAATGTTGATTGATCTTACTACTTCCCTGGTAATATCAAGAGCAAACCCTTCCCTGGTACCATCTTTAGTCATGGAGGTTAAAAGAATTTCTCCGGCACCCAGTTCGGCTCCGCGTTTTACCCAATCTAGCGTTTTCCAATTTGTTATTTCACGACCGCCATGGGTACTAACCATCCATTGGTCATTTATAAAATTTGTATCTACCGCAAGCACCAGGCATTGCGATCCGAATTGAGTTGCAATTTCACTGATCAATTGTGGATCTTTTACTGCCGCTGTATTAATAGAAATTTTATCTGCGCCATTATCAAGTAATATGGCCACATCCTCCACAGAATATATTCCTCCTCCTACTGTGAAAGGAATATTAATATGCGTTGCAATGGAATGAACCATGCTGGCCAGCGTCTTTCTTTTTTCTACAGTGGCGGTGATATCCAGGAATACGAGTTCATCAGCCCCTTCATCACAATAACGTCTGGCCAATTCTACCGGGTCGCCGGCATCACGAAGCTGAATGAAGTTCGTACCCTTTACGGTGCGACCATCCTTTATGTCCAGACAGGGTATAATTCTTTTTGTCAGCATTAATCATTAAATATTTTTAGTTCTTCCAGTTTGATCTTTTTTTCATAGATCGCCTTACCCACTATCGCGGCCTCACACCCAATTATCGCTAATTCTTCCAGATCAGAAAGGCTGGAAACTCCACCACTGGCAATAAGTTTAACAGAAGGGAATGCCCGAAGAATAGATCTGTAAAGATCAAATGCAGGTCCCTGTAACAACCCATCCTTTTTGATATCTGTACAGAATATGCGCTCCACACCCTGGTTAATATATTTTTTAAAAACTTCCTTCCAGCTCATATTCGTTTCAGTAAGCCAGCCATGAATCATAATATGTTCATTTTTTATATCGGCGCCAATGATGAATTTTTCAGCGCCGAACTCCATGATCCATTCTTTTACTAATTCAGGTTGCTCTACTGCCATAGAACCAATAGCAACATAAGACGCTCCCATTTGAAAAGCCTTTTGAATATCTTCCCTGCTTTTCAATCCTCCACTGAAATCTATGGTCAAATTAGTGTTAGCAGCAATTCGTTCCAGGACTTCCCAATTTCTGACTTTTGATTCTTTGGCACCATCCAGATCAACAAGGTGCAAAAGGTTGAGGCCATAGGATTCAAATTCCCTGGCTACAATTAGTGGATCATCCGCATAATTCGTTTTACTAGCGTAATTGCCTTGTGAGAGCCTGACACATTCTCCATCGATAATATCTATAGCAGGTATGATCTTCATGATATTGATAGAAAATTTTTAAGTATTATTTCCCCTGCTCCTGCCGATTTTTCCGGGTGAAACTGAACTCCGTAAAAATTATTTTTAGCCATGGCAGAAGTAAAATCCAAGCCATAAGCTGTTGTGGCGATTCTGTTCTCATTCAGTTCCACGAAATAGCTATGAACAAAATAGACGAATTCATTCTCCTTAATACCACAAAATAAAGGGCCATTTAATTGGCTGATATTATTCCAACCTACCTGGGGAACTTTAGTATTCGGATCTGAAAATCGCTTCACGTTGCAATCGAATATACCCAGGCAATCCACATTATTTTCTTCAGAATGCCGACAGAGTAATTGCATACCCAGACAAATTCCAAGTACAGGTTGTGTAAGGTCAAGTATAACCTGATCGAGTTTTTTATCCTGCAGGTATCGCATGGCGGTACTGGCCTCCCCTACTCCGGGAAATATAACGCGATCAGCTCTGCGGATCTTTTCTGGATCATCTGTCACTTCGGCAGCGACACCGATCCTTTCAAGTGCAAACAGCACAGAACGGATATTACCCGCATTGTATTTTATGATTGCCAGTTCCATCAGAGCAAACCTTTTGTACTTGGTAAATTCATATTTTCCGGATCTCTTTTTACTGCCTGTTTTAATACACGAGCAAAAGCCTTGAAAATTGATTCGATCTTATGGTGCTCATTAGTTCCTTCGGCCTTTATATTCAAATTGCATTTAGCCGAGTCGGAAAATGATTTGAAAAAATGAAAAAACATTTCAGTGGGCATATCCCCAATTTTTTCTCTTTTAAATTCAGTTTCCCATACCAGCCAGGGCCTTCCGCCAAGATCGATGGCCACCATTGCCAGGCAATCATCCATTGGTAAGCTGAAGGCGTAGCGCCCAATTCCTTTTTTGTCTCCAAGCGCCTTTGCAAAAGCTTCTCCCAGCGCAATGGCAGTATCTTCAATGGTATGATGTTCATCAATTGCCAGATCACCTTTTACATTTAATTGAAGACCTATATTTCCATGTCTTGATAATTGCTCAAGCATATGATCAAAAAATGCCAGTCCTGTGTGAATGGATGTGCCCGATCTATTATCGAGATCAAGTTTAATATGGATCTTAGTTTCGTTCGTGTTCCTTTCATGAATAATAACGCGGGAACTCAATGAAAGAAATTCATAGATATCCTTCCATTGGCTGGTCTCCAGGGCAACTGATCTGCGCCATGAATCCTTTTCATTCAAATCTTCTGCTCCCAGTAAAGGGTCATTGTTCAACCAGAGTGATTGGCATCCAAGGTTGGAGGCGAGCTGTAAATCAGTTACACGATCACCGATCACAAATGAATTTTTCCAGTCTATTGAATGATCGGAAATATAATCAGCCAATAAACCTGTTGAAGGCTTTCTTGTGGGTGCATTATCTGAAGCAAAGGACCGGTCGATCAATACTTCATTAAAATGAATGCCTTCATTTGCCAGGGTCTTTATCAGAAAATTTTGAATTGGCCAGAAGTTCTCCTCAGGAAAAGAAGAAGTTCCGAGACCATCCTGGTTGCTGATCATGATCAGTTCAAATTCGTTTCTTGATACCAGTTTACCTAACCATTGAAACATGCCCGGATAGAATTCTAGTTTGGTCCAATCATCGATCTGATAGGTAGGAGGTGCTTCCTTTATGATAGTTCCGTCCCGGTCAATTAAAAGCAGTTTTCTCATAATTGAAATAGTTTAATTGCTTCCATCAGTTCTTTGTTTTCATCAGGAGTTCCTACCGTGATCCGAAGACAATCTTCACAGAGGGTTACACGTGACCGGTCCCGGACAATTATGCCCTTCTCCACCAGAAAATGCCAGAGTAAGTGAGCTTTCTCAATTTTTACCAGTAAAAAATTGGCATCTGAAGGATATACAATATCAGTTTGAGGGAGTGCTCCCAGTTTAATAGCAAGCCATTCTCTTTGCTCAACTGTAAGACGGATCCATTCATTGATAGTAGTCACTTCATCCAATGCCTGCAAAGCCATTTGCTGAGTGGCCAGATTAATATTATAAGGATACTTTACTTTATTAAAATAATCGATGATAGCCTGTGAGGCATATGCCATACCCAAACGCAATGCAGCTAATCCCCAGGCCTTAGAAAAAGTTTGCAGCACTACCAGGTTTGGATATTCTATGAGGTCTGCAATAAAAGAACGTTGCCTTGAATAATTGATATAGGCTTCATCCACAATGACCAATCCATTGAAATTATTTAGTATCATCATTACCGTTTCCCGGTCAATAATATTCCCGGTTGGATTATTCGGGGAACATATAAAGATCAATTTTGTTTGCGCATCTATGGAAGACTCCAACGTCTCCAGATCAATTTGAAACATGGATGTCAATGGAATCTTTCTTATTTCAATATCATTTGTGTTTGCGGCCACTTCATACATGCCATAGGTTGGAGGAAAAATTATGGCATTGTCTTTTCCTGGTTCACAAAAAATACGGAACAGCAGATCAATGGCTTCATCGCTGCCGTTTCCGAGAAATATATTTTGTACGGGTACTCCTTTGATCTGGGCTATCTTTTTTTTCAATTCCGTCTGAAGCGGATCGGGATATCGATTATAGTTTCCGGGAAGTGGAGAACCAAAAGCGTTTTCATTAGCATCAAGGAAAATGGATGCCTCTCCCGAAAATTCATTTCTTGCGGAAGAATAGGCCTTCATTTCCCTGATATTATTTCGAACCAGCAGGTTGGCATCAAATTCCATAGCTCTTATTTAATTTATTTAATCTGATCTCAACGGCTTGTTTATGAGCTTCCAATCCTTCGGCCTCCGCCATTAGATTTACGGCAGATCCTATATTTCGCAACCCTTCCTGACTTAGGTGCTGGAAGCTTATCTTTTTTACAAAACTATCTACGGAAACTCCACTGTACATGGAGGCAAAACCATTTGTAGGCAGACAGTGATTAGTGCCACTGGCATAATCGCCAGCGCTTTCAGGAGAATAATGTCCAACAAAAACTGAGCCCGCTGTTTTTACCTGACCGGCCCATTTTTCAGCATCGCCAATAGAAAGTATCAAATGTTCTGGTGCGTATAGATCAGAAAGCTGAAACGCCTGTTCCATTTCTTCTACAATAATGATCTTACTATTCGACAATGCTTTTTCCGCCAGTTCTCTTCGTGGAAGGCTACTACCCAGTTTTTCTATTGAAGAGATAACTTTATTTGGTAATGCAGGATCAGTAGTGACCAAAATTACCTGCGAATCAGGTCCGTGTTCTGCTTGCGAAAGAAGATCTGCTGCCACAAAATCGGAATCCGCGGTAGCATCGGCGATTACAAGCACTTCGGAAGGACCTGCAGGCATATCGATAGCGACGTATGTTCTTTGCACGAGTTGTTTAGCAAGCGTGACAAATGAATTTCCAGGACCAAATATTTTATGCACTTTAGGAATACTCTCTGTTCCATAGGCCATTGCGGCGATGGCCTGAGCTCCTCCTACTTTCGCAATCTTAGTAATGCCGCAAATGGAAGCGGCATATAGAATGGCGGAATGGATAGATCCATCTTTTCGAGGCGGAGTGCAAAGAACGATAGATGAACATCCCGCTAGGTTTGCCGGTATGGCCAGCATAATTAAGGTGGAAAATAATGGCGCAGAACCACCGGGAACATATAAACCTACGCTGTCAATAGGCGATGACCTTCTCCAGCATCGAATGCCAGGCATGGTCTCGATCTCTTGTTCTTCTCTGATCTGATGCCGGTGAAATTTTTCAATATTATTTTTTGCAAGTAGTATGGCTGATTTAAGTTCTGCAGATAACTCAGTTCCGGCATTTTCAATTTCTTTTTCTGAGACCATGATCTGCTTCAATACTATCCCATCAAACTCTTTAGTAAATTTTTTAAGTGCCTTGTCACCATTTTTGGCTACTTTCTTCAGAATTTTTTTCACTTTCTTTCCCTGAGAAGCTGCGATGCCCGGAGGTCTTGCAATAATGCCGGGCCATTCCTTTTTATCGGGGTATCTATATATTTCCATTGAAGTAAATTTCTATTTTAGAATATCATTTTTTCTATAGGCACTATCAGAATTCCTTCTGCGCCTTCTGCCTTTAATTGTTCTATCACTTCCCAGAAATCATTTTCATGTATCACAGAATGAATAGAGCTCCATCCTGACTCTGCCAGTGGAAGAATTGTTGGGCTTTTCATTCCGGGCAATAAGCGGCAAATAATTTCCAGCTTATCATTGGGGGCGTTTAGCAAAACGTATTTGTTATAACGGGCTTTTCTAACCGATCTGATTCTAAAAAGAAGGCGTTCTAATTCTGTATTCACTTCCTCTGTCAATTCATCATGGGTAATTAATACCGCTTCAGAATTAAGTACTGTTTGAATTTCTTTGAGTTCATTATTAAAAAGTGTACTTCCTGAACTCACGATATCGCAGATAGCATCTGCAAGTCCGATACGCGGTGCGATCTCTACGGAACCACTGATCTCATGAATGGAGGCAGAGACCTGGTTAATATCAAGAAAGGATCGAAGAATGACGGGATAACTGGTGGCTATTCGTTTTCCATTTAGATGAGTAATGTCACTGATCTCCTCATTACGGGGAACCGCAATTGACAAGCGACATTTTCCAAATCCAAGTTTTTCTACCAGCCTGGTATGTTTTTTCTTCTCCAGCATCACATTTTCTCCAACAATTCCAATGTCTACTACCCCGTCCTGAACATATTCCGGTATATCATCATCACGAAGAAAAAATATTTCCAGGGGGAAATTTGCGGCCCGGATGCGTAACTGATTACTTCCATTCGAGCATTCGATACCACATTCTTTTAACAACTGCATAGATCCATCATGCAATCTTCCGGATTTCTGAACAGCGATCTTAAGTGCCATAATCTTTAATTAATTATAAATAAAAAAGGCTTACCCTGAGGTAAGCCTGATGTTTTGAACAAGTTATGATCATTGCACACACATCCAGCCTACCCGCAGGTAAGATGTAGATGATGTATATGCATATTCTTTTTCATGTGAAGACACAAAGTTAGGCGATGAGGTTCAATCTTCCAATTACCGGGCATTTTATTTGCATCTTTCTTGCCACATACACAATTATTATGGCACAGAAAAGATTACAGGGCAAAAAGATACTGATCACGGCTGGTCCTACCCGGGAACCATTGGATCAGGTAAGATATATAGCCAATCAATCGACAGGTAAGATCGGCATAGCCCTGACGGAGGAATTTTTACAACAGGGAGCCCAGGTTTTCCTGGTGGCAGGACCACTTTGTATAAATATTTATCATCCGAAGCTGGTATTAGTAAAAGTGAATACTGGTTCGGAAATGTACCTTGCCTGTTGCAGATATTTTGAACAGGTGGATGCTGCCATTTTTACCGCGGCTGTTTCTGATTATAAAGCTGCGAAGATCTGCACCGATAAATATACAGGTGATGCGATCACAGTTAAACTGGTGCCCAATATTGATATAGCCGCTGAATTTGGAAAAGTAAAATCACCTTCTCAAATATCAGTTGGCTTTTTACAACAGGTAAATTCAAGTATTGCGAAAGCAGAAAATAAGATCGCGGACAAGAATTTTGATATGGTGGTCCTGCATTCCATTGAGGATTTCCATGCAGGATCTGATGAGCGGAACAGGATCACCATTATCAAAAAAGATCTGACTCATAACTCCTACCCTTTGATCAATATAAAAAAAACAGCAGGAGATGTACTAAGGGAAATGAGTGTAGTTGCGTCTATTGCTGATCTTACTGAATTGGAAGAGCAGGTACAGGGGTATGAGATGATGTACCGATGAGACCTTAGAGGTTAGGGTTTAGGGGCTAAATACAATTACAACATAGACAGATAGGAGACATTCAGGGTATTTAGAATTAGGAGACTAAAAGCCTTTTTGGCTATAATATAATCGAGGACTGTGAAACTACATTGGAGCTCATTTTAATTTTTTGTCCCGGTTGTCCACCACCCACGCTGATCATTATGCTGCCTTCAGGTTCGTAGGCATGCCCATTTTCATCAACTAATGAAAGATCTTCCGCTGTTAATGTATAATGCAGCAACCTTGATTCACCTGATCGCAATGATATACGCTGAAACCCTTTTAAGGCACGAATTGGTGCATGTAGCTTTTTCCCCTGATGACTAACATATATCTCCACTACTTCTTCTCCATCAAATTTTCCGGTATTAGTAACGGATACATTCATATTCAGCCTTGTTCCTTTTTTTAATGTGGCTGGTAGTTTCAAATTTCCATAATGGAATTTTGTATAGCTTAATCCATAACCAAAAGGAAAAAGGGTTTCACCTTTGAAATAACGATAGGTGCGTCCTTCCATACTATAATTACTGAATTCAGGAAGATCCTTATCCGATCTGTAAAAACTAACCGGCAATCTACCTGCAGGAATATAATCACCAAATAAAACATCGGCTATAGCCGTACCTGCCGATTGTCCTCCATACCATCCATTGATAATAGCCGGTATATTTTCCGCTTCCCAGGGAATAGCCAGCGCGCTACCGGTCATCATCACAAAAACAACAGGTTTTCCTGTACTCTTTAACCATTTCATAAAACGCGTTTGGTTAGCGGGCAATTTAATGCTGGTTCTGTCTCCCCCGCTGAAGCCTTCCACCTTCACTGGCATTTCTTCTCCTTCCAGTTCCGGAGAAATTCCACCGGCGAAAATAATCAGATCCATCTGAGACAGTTTATTCTTTAACACTGCCAGATCAACCAGTGTATCATTTGTAAAACTGATTGCCTTTTCATAATAGATCTCCGTATTATCACCCAGTTTATCTTTTAAACCATCCAGCACAGTATAAATTCGCGAAGGCGTACCGTTATAATTACCTAAAATGGAAATTTTATTATCGGCATTGGGCCCAAGCAGCGCGATCTTTTTAATTTTTTTTGATAAGGGAAGAAGATGATCCTGATTTTTCAACAACACGATGGATTGTCTTGCCATTTTAAGGGCCTGCTCCTTATGAGCTGCTGACTCCAGTTCAGTTTGTTTTGCATTGGCAAAGGGCACCATTTCCGGAGGATCAAACATACCAAGACGAAAACGGATCATGAATAATCTTCTTAAAGAAATATCTAATTGCATTTCTTTTATCGAGCCATCTTTTACAGCATCCAGCAACTTTATATAAACAGAGTTTCCACATTCCACATCGGTTCCATGGATCAGCGCGTCAATAGCGGAACTTGTTGCATCCTTATGTGTTTTATGATAACGAAAAAAATCATCAACGGCCCAGCAATCACTGGTAACATAACCAGTGAAATTCCATTGATGACGAAGGATATCATTCATCAGCAGATCGTTTGCGCAGCAAGGTTGTGTATTTACAGCATTATAGGCACACATAACTCCGGCCACCTTCGCGTTTACCACGAGTTCTTTAAATGCAGGCAAATAAGTGTCCCATAGATCATATAAACTGGGTATTATATTATCTGAATGCCTTGTAGACTCAGGTCCGCTATGCACAGCGAAATGTTTAGCGCAAGCTGCTGCTTTTAAATAGCGTGGATCATCTCCCTGCAATCCATGCACGAAGGCTTTTCCCAGCATTGCTGTAAGGAAGGGATCTTCTCCATAGGTTTCTTGGCCACGACCCCAGCGCGGATCACGGAAAATATTAATATTCGGCGTCCAGTAGGTTAGTCCCAGATAAGCTTCCCCGGTCTTTCCTTCTTTTATCGCGATATTATGAATGGCTCTTCCTTCCATAGCGGAATAATCGGCCATGGTACGAAGTGAATTCGTATCCCAGGTGGCTGCCATGCCAATGGCCTGAGGATAAGAAGTAGTATGATAAGGAGTACGGGCAACACCATGCAGTACTTCATTCCACCAGTTATAGGCCGGAATATTTAATCTTTCAATGGCGGGTGCCGTATGCATCATCTGTTTTACTTTTTCTTCCAGGGTCAATCGACTCAACAGATCATCCACCCTTTTTTCAAAAGACAGTTGGGTATCGCGAAATGGCGGAACGGTTTGGGCAAGCCCCAGGTGTATAGCCATTAACGCTATTATGAACAATGAGAATTTTTTACGCATAGCTGTGCTAAGGTGGCAAAATATCAGTTTACTCAGTGAATTCATTATGGGAATATCGTAAATAAAAATAGCCCTCCAAAGGAGGGCCATTTTTTATTAGCAGGTCACTGAATTTTATGGGTTCAGCTTCCAAGTGTACTGATAACCAGTCGCAGTAACTTTTGGACCCCAGTAGAGGTAGCTACCATCGTTGAATACTGCCTTAGCATAAAGAGTGTTTGTTCCAGGGATAGCCCAGGTCACTTTTTTGTCATAAGGAGAGATAGTACCGCGGTAGTTGTTATTTACATACACGTCGATGTAATAACCAGTCCAGTTGTCGATCACTACATCACTATAGTCGGCACCGTATACATCACCCCTTGAACTTGTTGGAGCGGCAGGTTTGCCTTTTACGTTTCCAGCGCGCTTTAATGCATCAGCCTTAGCGTCAGGAGTGGTAATAGCTTTAGAGTTAATGGTCTCTGCTTTCAGTTTGCCTTTTTGTGCATTGGCGCTGAAGCCGAATACTCCCAGAAGCAGGGCGAAGAAAAGGATTTGTTTTTTCATGTGTCTAAGTTTAGAATTTTTATTTGACTAAATTTTTAAGTTTTGATTACGCTCGGCTAATATAGAAAAGAAATGAATATTATGGTCTTTTTTCTTCCTTCTTGTTCTTTATTGTCCGTTTCGAAATCTGATGTAAACATAGCGTCTTCAAAAGGCGTTTTCCATACCCTGAGAGCGGTATTTAATGAAAATTATATTTAATAAATTGTTAAGGCAGCCAAGGGTTGACAGGTTCCGAATGGCGGGATTTTTGTATTTTAGAGCAAACCCTCACAATGAAGCCCTTCTTTTCTCTATTGATCATCGCAATAGTCCTTTCTTCCTGCCAAAAAGATAATAATGGAGGAGGGAATCCTGCAGTGGCAGCCTCCACCCAGTTGAATTTTTCCTATGGGGCAGACCCACAGCAGAAAATGGATGTTTACCTGCCTGAAGGCAGAACCACCGCCAGCACTAAAATGATCATATTGGTTCATGGGGGTGCCTGGACACAAGGTGATAAATCTGATTTTACTCCCTATGTGGATACGCTCAAAAAAAAGGCTACCCGGATGGGCCATCGTCAATAT
>JBKJMI010000141.1:0-8084 GCA_046596515.1 Chitinophagaceae bacterium
CCCCCGACGAATCGTCAGAGGAAAAGATCGATCTAAAGAACAGATCACTTCGATTCGTCTTGATTTTTTTGTTTCTTTTTTTATCAAGAAAAAAAGAATAGAAAGAAATCCTTTCAAAAAAAGAGATGAAGACTTTAAAACAAAGTCAAAATATTTATTGAAAATCAACTTATTACAAAGCCTCCTCCAAAAAACACCTCAAAACCTTAGGCTGTAAATCTCGCAGGAGTTATCTTCGCAGCCCTTTAAGAAACTCAAAATCTCATAAAGGAATGATCTGAAGGGATAGCTCAGATCATTATTCAATCACTGCCTGAAATCTGGCTTGCCGGAACAAGGCCCAAAGTTTTAAAAATGAGCAAACTGCATTTCACTACAAAACATGCGAATGCGGCTACCGTTACACGCAACTGGTATGTTGTGGACGGTACTAATCAAACCGTTGGTCGTATGTGTGCGAGGATCGCCGCCATTTTGCGCGGAAAAAATAAGGCCAGCTATACTCCTCACGTAGACACCGGTGATTTTATCATCGTGATCAACGTGAGCAAGGTGGTTCTGACAGGAAAGAAAATTGACCAGAAAGTGTATGACCACTACACTGGTTATCCGGGAGGTCGTAAAGAAGAGTCAGCATCAACATTGTTGAAGCGTAAACCAGAAGACTTGATCGAAAGAGCTGTTCGTGGTATGCTTCCAAAAAATCGCCTTGGTCGCAAGATGTTCAAGAAATTATTTGTGTATGCCAGTGATGTACATCCGCATGGCGCACAGCAACCAAAAGAACTTAAATTCTAAATCAGTCCGGAGTTTTTAACCGGGACCAGATAAGATCCGCGATAAAGCTCAGTCAAATAAAAAAATAAAATGGAAAAGCAAAAAATTGGTGTTGGCCGTCGTAAAGAAGCTGTGACCCGCGTCTTTATGTCAAAAGGCGATGGCAAGATCATAGTTAACGACAAAGACTACAAAGTATATTTTCCGTTGGTATACCTGCAGAACCAGGTAGATCGTCCGCTGAGGACCGTTGAAGTTGCCAACAAATTTGATATTAAGATCAACGCTACCGGTGGTGGTGTGAAAGGTCAGGCAGAAGCCGCTATGCTGGGTATCGCCCGCGCATTGCTGGAAGTAAACCCTGATTTTCGTCCGGCATTGAAAGCCGCTGGATTACTGAAAAGAGATCCAAGATCTGTTGAAAGGAAGAAATTCGGTCATAAGAAAGCAAGAAGAAGCTTCCAGTTCTCTAAACGTTAATATAAGCTGCCGGCTTCAGGCTACAGGCCTCAGGCTCGCTACTTTAACATAATTCAAAATGGCTGGTAGCAAAAGCTAATAGCTAAAAGCTAAAAAGATAAAATGGAAAACAATACATCATTACAACAGCAATTGCTAGACGCGGGTGTTCATTTTGGTCACCTGAAGAAGAAATGGAACCCTAAGATGCTTCCTTACATCTTCGCTGAGAAGAAAGGTATTCACATCATTGATCTGAATAAGACCGTGGAGTGTTTGCAGGATACATCTGCTGCATTGAAGCAGATCGCCCGCAGTGGTAAGAAGATCCTTTTTGTAGGAACTAAAAAGCAGGCAAAAGACATCGTGAACGAATGCGCAAAGCGCGTGAATATGCCTTTTGTTACCGAGCGTTGGCTGGGTGGTATGCTAACCAACTTCAATACCGTTCGTAAGAGCGTGAAGAAGATGCAGAGCATTGAAAAAATGCTTGGTGATGGTTCATTCGACAATATCACTAAGAAAGAACGTTTGACTCTTAGTCGTGATAAAGACAAAATGGAAAAAGTACTGGGAGGTATCGCTCAACTGGGCCGTGTACCTGCTGCTTTGTTCATTGTTGATATCGGGCATGAGCATATTGCATTGGCTGAAGCAAAGCGTTTGGGCATCACCACATTTGGTGTGGTAGATACCAATTGCGATCCTAATAAAGTTGACTATGCGATACCTGGTAACGACGACGCTACCAAATCAATCGCCATCATCGTGAATTATATCGTTGCTGCCATCGCTGAAGGACTTGCTGAAAGGCAGGCTGCTAAAGAAGATGATCTGGACGATCAGAATGATGATGAGAAAGAAAGAAAAGCAGCTAAACTGCTTGCTGAAGCAGAAGCTGAAGGTGGACGTGGTGGTCGTGGCCGCGGTCCCGGTGGTGCTGGTGGTGGTGGCGGACAACGCCGTCGTTCAACAGGACCTGGTGGTGGAAGCAGAGGACCTGGGGGAGCGAGGAGATAGGTAGGGAGTAGAAAGTAGGGAGTAGGGAGTCGGGAGTCGTTAGTCGGGAGTCAAGAGTCTTAATTGGAATTGAGAGTTTGAACTGTAAACAAATCACCACTCACTACTTACCACTTACATTTTCTCCTTTTTTTTCAGTTTAAAAATTTAAGAAATGAGTACCGTAACAATAAGTGCACAGGATATAAACAAACTCCGCCAGATGACTGGTGCGGGTATGATGGATTGTCGTAAGGCATTGACAGAAACAAATGGTGATTTTGAAGCTGCGATCGATTGGCTGCGTAAGCAAGGACAGAAAGTAGCTGCAAAAAGAGGTGATCGTGAAGCGAAAGAAGGTGTGGTGATCGCAAAAACTACTGCCGATAATAAAACCGGTATGGTAGTATGTGTGAGCTGTGAGACTGATTTCGTTTCTAAGAATGCTGATTTCGTTGCCTTTGGTCAAAGCATTGCTGATGCCGCCATCGCGAATAACGTGAACTCACTGGAAGAGCTGATGAATTCTAAAGCTGGTGCTGCTACGGTAGCTGAGCTGGTGAATGATAAACTGGCTGCTATCGGAGAGAAGATTGGTGTAACAAAATTTCAAAGAATCGACGCGCCTTTTGTAGCTTCTTATATTCATGGAGCTTACCGTATCGGTGTGTTGGTTGGAATGGATAAAGAAGCAGCTGATGCGGGTAAAGATGTAGCGATGCAGATCGCTGCGTTGAATCCGGTGGCCGTTGATGCTGCCAGCGTTTCTGCAGAAGTGATCGCCCGTGAAAAGGATATCATTATGGAGCTGATGAGACAAGATCCTAAGATGGCTGGAAAGCCAGATGAAATGTTGTCTAAAATTGCTGAAGGTAAAATGGGCGCTTTCTTTAAGGAGCAGACCCTAACTGCCCAGGCTTTTGTAAAAGATGGTAGCAAAACAGTTGCTGATTATTTGAAAGAAAGCGGAAATGTTACCGTTACTTCTTTCAAGCGTGTAGCGCTGGGTTAATAATTAGTTTTAGATATATCTTTAAGGTCCCGTCAAAAGCGGGGCCTTTTATTTTGAGGGAGGGGGCCACGAAGGCCACGAATTACAGGGAGGCCACGAATTACACGAAAGACACGAATAAACAGCCGAATAATACAGAGTTACAAATACTTTTTGTTTACCAAATTTGGCTGTTTTGTATTTATTCGTGTATTTAGTGTAATTCGTGTAATTAGTGTTCATGTATCAAAAAGTATCTATGCATCCCAACGAGTATTTCGAAGCTAACCGTCAATTATGGAACCAGCGAACGCTTGTCCACAAGGATTCTGCATTTTATGACCTTGAAGGATTTAAAAAAGGAGATGCCGCTCTTCGCAGTATTGAATTAAATGAATTGGGTGATGTGATAGGGAAAAGCCTTCTCCATCTTCAATGTCATTTTGGAATGGATAGTCTTGATTTGGCGCGAAGAGGAGCGAAAGTAACGGGCATGGATCTCTCTGATGAAGCCATCCTCGCAGCAACTGAACTGAACAAGGAAATGGGATTGGATGCTCGTTTTATTTGCTGCAATGTTTATGACCTCCCCAATCAACTTAATGAACAATTCGATATCGTATTCACTACGTATGGTGTGATCGGTTGGTTGCCGGATCTGAATAAATGGGCCGCCGTGGTGGCCAACCATTTAAAACCCGGTGGTATTTTTTATATGGCTGAGTTTCATCCATTCGTATGGACCTTTGATGATGATTTCACACATATAAAATACCATTACGAAAACCATGAGGTGATTGTGATCGAGAACCAGGGAACCTATACTGACCGGCAGGCCGATATACAAGGCAAAGAATACAGTTGGAACCATAGTTTGAGTGAGGTGCTGAATGCCCTTCTGAATGAAGGATTGGATCTTGAATTTTTCAATGAACATATGTATTCGCCCTATTCCTGTTTCAGAAATATGGTGGAGTCCGCCCCGGGTCAATGGCACATAAAAGGCATGGAGGGAAAAATTCCTATGGTGTACAGTTTAAGAATGAAAAAGCGTTAAAGGCCGTATATTCGCAACGACTATAATCTTCGCAAACTATGTTGCCAAAATACAAGAGAATTCTCCTTAAACTTTCCGGTGAAGCATTGATGGGTGAAAAAAGCTTTGGCTTTGACAATGATGTGATCGCTCAGTATGCTGCAGATATCAAAACCATAACTGAATTAGGTGTGCAGGTTGCCGTTGTGATCGGTGGAGGAAATATCTATCGTGGAATGAATGAAGCAGAGACCGGTATTGAAAGAGCGCATGGAGATTATATGGGTATGCTGGCCACGGTAATTAATGGCATGGCATTGCAGGCTGGTTTGGAAAAAGTGGGAGTGTACACTCGTTTGCAAAGTGCTATTAAAATGGAACAAATTGCGGAACCTTATATACGTCGCCGCGCTATTCGTCATCTTGAAAAAGGACGTGTAGTGATCTTCGGTGCGGGAACAGGGAATCCTTATTTTACTACTGACACGGCGGGTTCATTACGCGCTATTGAAATCAACGCTGATGTTATTCTCAAAGGAACAAGAGTAGAAGGAATTTATACTGCCGATCCGGAAAAGGATCCAACCGCAACAAAATATAATGTGATCACCTTCCAGGAATGTCTTTCTCAAAATCTTAAAGTGATGGATATGACCGCCTTCACTTTATGTATGGAGAATAGTCTTCCTATCATTGTTTTTAATATGAACAAGGAAGGAAATCTTCGTCGCGTTGTAACCGGCGAAAAGGTCGGAACCCTCGTTAAGGGTTAATTTACTAAGTAATTTCCCCATAGATTCTATTGCAGTAACTACTATCTTCAAGTGCCTATCCACGCCTGTGAGAAACTATTGAACGTAGTAGACCAACGTTTTTAATAGTTTGACTGCTTAAATGAATACCCCCCTTCCACTTACCATTATTGAGCTGCTAATACTAATAGCAGGTGGCATCATGCTGGGCATTACTATACACTTCTTTATAGTAAGCAGAAAGGCCCTGAACGAAAGTTCTCCCATCACCAAACAAAAAATAAATCGCGAACTCGAAGAAAGAAAACTTCGTTACCTCAATGATATTGACTGGAAGAATAAAGAGATCGAAGAATTGAGAATGGGCATGATCAAAATAAAGGAAGAGAATGATGAGTTAGCACTGGAAGCGGAAGAGATGCGTGAAAAATATCGAAAGCTCAAAGATCAGGCTCCACCCATTGCAGAAGTAAAGCAAGTGCAGGAAGATCGTAGCGAGATCGCTATACAATTAAAGGAATCACAGGCAGAACTAAAAACCTATGGTGATAAAATAGGTGAGATGCTTTCACGAATCGAAGGCCATGATCTGGGTGGACCAAAACAAAAGCAACTGGAAGAAGAAAATGAGATGCTGCAAATACAAGTGGAAGAGCTTACACTGAAATTGGAAAAATTATTACATGCTTCCACGCAGAAAAAAGATATCAGCGCAGAAATGAGCAGCATGCTTGATAACGCCTTAAATGAATTTCAATCACTCCAGGAAAAGATCGGAAAGCTGGAGACACAATTAAATTCTTCCCATCGTCAGAATATGGACTTTGAAGATTCACAGGAAGAAAATATGAAGCTGACGCGATTGCTTGAGGGAGAAAAAAATCGTTCCAGTGCGCTGAATATGGAGAACCGTGAATTAAGAGAAGATTTTAATGAGACCGAAGATAAATTACGCGAAGCCAATTTTCAGCGGCAGCAGATGCAGAAAAAAATCGCATATCTCGAAGAGCTGAACATCGATCTTCAATCAGTAGCCGAGGCCAATAATAAATTACAGAACCAACTCAAGCGTATCGGGGAATTGGAGAGTATGTTGCAGATGCTTTCGGAGGAGAAATCGGATTTGTTTAGGAGGAATAGTGAGGCAGAAGATTTTGAGGAATGAGTAGGTGAGTAGGGAGTAGGGAGTGGATCCTCTGCCCGGGGGTTAAATATTTTTCAGCTTGCACAATAATACTCACCACTCACTATTGACTACTCACTTTCCATATTGCCCCAAATGGCCAGAAGCTATTAGCTTTGCACAAAACTATCATCATGGCTCGCATTGCCGACATCCGCAAAACCTACTCCCAAAAAAAATTAGTTGAAGAAAAAGCAAAGCCCGACCCTTTTCAGCAATTCACAAAATGGTGGGAGCAGGCGGTTGAAGCGGATATTGAAGAAGTGAACGCGATGACACTGGCGACCGCATCAGCAGATGGTATTCCCTCTGCAAGAATTGTATTATTAAAAGAATACAGTGAGAAAGGATTTGTGTTCTTCACTAATTATGAAAGTTTCAAGGGGAAACAATTGGCAGAGAATCCGAAGGCCTGCCTTGTTTTTTTCTGGAAAGAATTGGAAAGGCAAGTCAGAATCACCGGATTGGTTTCAAAAATTGACAGCAAAGAAAGTGCAGACTATTTTAATTCAAGGCCGCATGAAAGTCAGGTAGGTGCACTTGTATCTCCACAAAGCCAGGTAATTGCCAGTAGAGAATGGTTGGAACAGGAATATAAGACCAGCATCGAACAATTTAAAGATAGAGAAGTGCCCAGGCCGGTTCATTGGGGTGGCTATATAGTAAAACCTGTCATGATCGAGTTCTGGCAGGGACGCCCGGGTCGGTTACATGACAGGTTGCAATATTCTCTGAAAGAAGATGGTCAGTGGAAAATAGAAAGATTGGCTCCTTAATCTTTCTTCTTCGGGGCCGATTTCTTTTTCGTGACAGGTCTGCTTTTGCCAAATGATCCTTTAGAACGTTTTCCTTTAGCGGTCTTTTTGTCGCCTTTTCCCATTTTTATTGATTTTGAACTGCAAAAATAATTAAAAAAGCCCTGATGATGGTCAGAGCTTTCGAATGAGTTTTAATTAGTTTAGAGTCTTGCGGCTAATTCCTTTCCCGCTTTGAAGCGAGCTACTTTTTTAGCCTTGATTCGGATCACCTCATTGGTCTTTGGGTTTCTTCCATTACGTGCTTTATGTTTTGATACCGAGAAGGTGCCAAAGCCAACCAGAGTTACTTTACCTCCACCTTTAAGTGTTTTAGTTACTGCCTCAATAAATGAATCAAGGGCAGCATTTGCTTCTGTTTTAGTTATCCCAGTGTCTTCCGCCACCTTGGCAATTAAGTCAGCTTTGTTCATAGTAGAAAGTTAATACTTGAAGTGGACAAATTTAGAGGCTTTTTGAAACCTGCAAAATTAATTTACACGCTTCCCACATTCAATCCACAACCTGCATAATGGATCGGAAAGCGATAAACTTATCGCCCCATTTTTGCATCGCTTTTTTACGCAGTTCCCCTGAAAATTTTTCTATGTATCGGTTATAATGGGCCTTGCTTTCCGCAAAATACTGCACGGCGTGGGTAGGTCCCTCGATATCATCTATTTCCAGCAATCGCAGTATGGTGGCCCTTGTAAAGCAACCAGTAGCAATGATCTCCGGAATATGTTCCTCCTTCATCCATTGCAACCAGGCGGCTGAGATGGAATGATCGGTTTTTACGGTTACATTATATATGATCATAAGTTGAGGGGTTGAGAAGGTTGAGAAGGTTGAGGAGGTTGAGGAGGTTGAGGTTCTAAACTTTCTCAACCTTCTCAACTTTCCCTTATCTCCAGCAAAACCGGACAATGATCCGAATGCTTGATATCAGGATAGATCTCAGCATTGACCAATTGACCACGTAGCGCTTCAGTCACATTGATATAATCTATGCGCCATCCTTTATTGTTCAATCTCACACTGGGAAAACGCTGGCTCCACCAGGTATAGCGATGCGGCTCGGGATGAAATTCAC
>JBKJMI010000019.1:0-169560 GCA_046596515.1 Chitinophagaceae bacterium
GAGGCGTAAGTAGATTGATATTTTACAAATTGCCTCCTGATTATTTTTCCAACCTCAGAATATAATGATGATATAAACTCTTTGGTTTTCTCAGAAGGCAGGGCCTTTTGCATTTCAATGGAAAACAGAGCAAAAATGCTATCCGAATTTCCGGTATTGTAAAATCGCTCAAATCTATCAGAAATGGCCTTATTGCTGGGTCTTTCTGTCTGCCCAGATAGATCAGGCATAATAAAACTCAGAGCTATAATTAGAAAAATAATTCGCATGTTTTTTGTTTAATCCTTTGTTTTATAAGTGCCTGAAAAATGAATGTACCTGTTTGTATCTCCTAATACAAAAATTGCCGGTTATTTTACTGTTGAAATTATATACCGGGAAATAGATATCAAAATAATAAACGCTATTGTTAAAGGGATTAAAAGGCTAAATACAATTCTCCAGGCCCTTTGGAACTTACTCAAACCACTAAATAACTGAAAAAGGGACCAGGCCATGAGCATAAATGCCAGTATATCTGTTACCCTGACAACAGATCTAAGTGTTGCACTGCCATTAAAAATAAAGAATAATGGAAACGCGACAATATGCAGAATAAGTCTTTGTGAAGTTAAAAAGGCATTGATCACCAAATGCTCGACAAAGTTATATACCGCCTTGCGGAAAGCTATAAATGTCCCAAGTGCAAAAACGGGTATTTGAACAATGGCCTGAACAGAGTAATGTTCAGTGATCCATTCACCTAGTTTGGAAACTGCTTCTTTAATTCTATTAAACCCCTTTCCGGAACCCGAAACTTGAATATTGTTTGAAAGAATATTGATTTGAAAATAATGAAAGAGGAAAGCATAGGTACCAGCCAGAACAAGCACTAATGATATTGGCTTGAAATGCTGTATCCTCTTCCCGTAAATAAATTCCTTTATTGCATTTCCCGGTCTGGAAAATAATTCTTTTGCAGTAAATAATATGCCTTTGTCAAAATGAATTAGTCCGTGCTGAATATCATGAATGAGAAAATGCGAATTGATCTTGTGGGTTTGCGCTGGCTGTCCGCAATTAACACAGTACCTCCCCTGCAGTTCATGGTTACAATTTTGGCAGTTCATTGTCATTATTAATTACTCAATAGGAGCTGCACCTTAACTTAAATTCATTGCTAAGTTAAATATGTATTCCATCGATTTATAATAAATATTTAACTTGTCACTTTTAGCGAGTAATAGAAAGGCGAAGGTGGATTAATCAGGAGGCGAGAACAAAAACTTTAGTTTACTTAAAGCACCTTTGATCTTGGGCAATTCATCCTTAAGTCTGATATATTCGTGTAAGATAATTTTATACGGGTCGCTGGTATGGATATTATGAGTAATACCATAAATAGCAGGATCTACTTCCCTGGCATAGGTCCCAAAGAGGTGATCATAGATCAGGGTAATACCTCCCATGTTTTTATCAATATACTGTGGGTTTATTCCGTGATGTACCCGATGATTCGATGGTGTATTAAAGATCCTGTCAAGTACTCCAAGTTTTCCGATCTTTTCTGTATGAACTATAAAGTTAATAATGGCTGTAATTGACTCAAAAAACAAAACCATTTCAGGACGAATACCTAATAAGCAAAGTGGCGACCAAAACAGGAAGCGATAAAACACATGCAAAAAATTATTTCGAAATCCGGTCGAAATATTAAAATATTCAGATGAGTGGTGTGTTACATGAGACGCCCAAAATATTTTTGTCCTATGCCCAAGCCAATGATAATAATAATGACAGAATTCACAACCCAGAAACGCAAAGATCCATAACCAGATAGAAGGCCCAGGCCTCAATATTGCGAAATAATAAAAAAAAGAATAAACACCGAAAGCCAATCCTTTCATCAATAAACCAGTTAGTAAATAAAACAAACCCAGAAGGAAATTAGCTCCGATATCTTTTATCATTTTCTTCTCGGGTGTGTGAATGATTACCAGGGCAATTTCAATTACAAAAATGATAAGCATTAAACTTATTCCTATAATATTGAACGCAAGCATACATCAAACGTTTTTGAATTTGAAATAATGTCAATTATAATTTCTGCTTTCTTTTTTCGCTGTATTCATTGCCAATGAATTGTATAAAACTATTTGTGGACATACTGCAGAATTTAGCTTCTTCATCGATCTGTTAGTAATAAATGTTTTTATAAAATCCGGCAATAATGAGTACAGGAGTATATAACATTTATTGAGCCTACCGGGAACCATAATTTTTTTCTTCCTGAATAAACCCGCCATAGCTATTGGCGCCACTTCTTCCGGGTAAAAACTACAATTCCGAATAAACCAATTGCCATTTTCGATTACTGACCTGACACTGATATTTGTATACATAGGGCCCGGACATAATACACTTACATAAACCCGGTCCCTCTTAAGCTCGTCGGATAAACATTGGGAGAAATAATTGATATAAGATTTTGTAGCACCATACACCTGTTTTTTTGGCAAAGGGAAATAAGAGGCCAGGCTTCCCACATTTAAAATATAGGAAGGGCTGTTCCTTTTCAGCATATCTGTGAAAAGGTGAGTTATTAATGTTGTGGCCAGTACATTTAATTTGACCTGTCGTTCAAACAAATGAATATTTCCTTCTGCAAAGGTTCCGGTGCTACCTGAACCAGCATTGTTGAACAGCATATTTATACGAAGGCCCAAATCCATTACTTCGTTGAATATTTCCTGACAACTATTTTCTTGACATAAGTCTTTTTCTATAGTTGTTACCTCCACCGAGAAATTTATTTTAATATAGGCAGCAAGATTCTGTAAGCCAGAATCCGGTAATGCTACCAGAATAAGATTCAATTTTCGCCTGGCAGATTCAATGGCCAGCGCCCTGCCCAATCCTTCACTTGCCCCGGTAATCAGGGTATAAAATTGATCAGACATGCTTATTTGTTTTTAAAAATTTAATGGTTGCCATTAATGCATCATCCAGAGGAGTAATGGTATAGCCAAGTTCCTCCATTGCTTTCTTGCTGGAGAAGGCGTAATTGCTGAAAACATGATCCACTGACTTAACCGGAAAACGAACCGGAACACCCAGGACCTTATACCCCAATTCCTGCAAACCGGCCCAAGTTTTAATAAAACCCTTTGAGAGTTTTATAATATAGGCCTTGCATTTTGCAAGGGTTCTGATCCTGTTAAAAAACTCGTAATAGGAAATATTGATCCCTCCCAAAATATACTTCTCTCCACTGCGGCCCTTTTCCATGGCAAGCATATGACCATCTACAACATCATCCGAAAAAGCAAAACAAACACGATAAGTACCCGGTGATGGAATAAACGTGATTCCCTTTTTCAGAAAGGAACTGATAATGGCATTAGCCGTAAGCGAGTGCGATACATTGCCAGGGCCATACACTTTTGACGGCGAAACAATGACAATATTCATCCCTTCTTTTGCACAACTGAAAACAAGTTCCTCCGCCTTCCTTTTTGAAAGATCATAATCAATCACAAAATCAACCTGGCGAGGGTCATTTTCTTCCAAAGGATTTTTCAGTGTAGGGCCAATCACTCCTGATGTACTTGTATAAACAATTTTCTCCACTCCTGAGGCCAATGCCAAATCCAAAACATTTCGGGTACCTTCTACATTCACTTCATAAAAAACAGAAGAATCTTTCGCCCATGCTCCTACTCTGGCAGCAGTATGATATACTTGCTTGCATCCATCCATGGCAGCCGCCAGGCTATCTCTATCTAAAATATCCCCTATAAATATGATTATATTTTTATGTCGTAAAAAATCCTGCGAAGAGGAAGAACGCACCAAGGCATGAACCTCGTTACCCAGCTGAGCAAGTTTATTTGCCAATTTATTACCGAGATAACCCGAAGCTCCGGTTATTAATATTTTCCTGGTCATTTAAATTGTTGATTTTGATATTTCTCAAAAAATACACTTCATAAGGAATAGTCAATACTAAATGAAGCATGATAGCAGGCCATACAGCTCCCTGCCATAAACATAAGCAGCAAAGCAAAATCCCAAAGGGGATACAGGCGATCACCTCATCTCTTCCATTTACAATATGCAGGAGCATATAAAGAATGGTATTCAGTAAAATAGCCAGAACAGGACCCAAAACTATAATGGAGTCATTAAACAAGAAACCTCTGAACCAGATTTCGTAAACAGAAATAAATAATATGCGAAGAATAAAATAGAAAATGATATAGGTGCTACCTGGCGATTTTCTAACTAATGAATTTGCAAATAATTTTTCATACTTTCTTTTTGAAATTTGTAGAGAAATATAAAATATAAGGACCAAACAAGACAAACTTACCAAGGTAGAAGTTTGTCTCAATGAAGCCCCCTTAAATAAATCAAATGACGAGGGCTGCTGCAAAAAAAAGGGGATTGAAAACAGGACTATACCCGCAAGATGCAATAATATGAGCATACCCTGGCTAGAAACCAGGCCCTTATTATCGACCAGTCTAAGCCCTTGTTTTGCCTTGCTCAACAATAATATTGAGGCAAATAAGAGATAACTTATAGCATATATAAACTGGGAAAGTTTTAGGTGTTCCACTTCTGATTGACTTTTTCGTTTTATAAACAGAAAAGTCAAACATAGATTCACTTAAAGCGAAATAATAATTGAATTTTGCAGGCGCCAGGTACACTTTCTCGAAAAATACTAAACTTAAAATATTCCATGCCTGAAAATGCCTATAAGAACGCCATTTGAATAGTTTGGTTACCAGAGCCCTGACAAAGTAAACTGGTAAAAGTATCAATCATACTATTCTACCATCAATTAAATCCAATCTTTCCTTTAACTGATTCAAATAATTTCTTAGAGTTATACCCTACTCCATTCTTAAAAACAAAAATTACCTTACGCAAATCACTGATATTCCTGGAAGGATCTCCATCTATTATTAAAAGATCAGCCGATTTACCTGTTTCAATAGTACCTATTGATTTTTCAAAACCCAATGCAATAGAACCATTTTGAGTCGCAATTTTTATGGCTTCCAGGGGAGTAAAGCCATCCGCCTCAACTAATAATTCAATTGCCCTCCAATTGCCATATCCTGCCAATGTGCCTCCGTTTCCTGTAGGGTCCGTGCCCACCGTTAACAAGCCCCCCATATCAGAAAAAATCTTTTCCATTTTTGCGGCTTTTGGAAAAGCCTTATCCCAATCAGTTGGCCCCTTGGCAGATTTAGTTGCAGCGAGCCTTCTTAGATAAAAATCCCTCGTGTCGGGCGACATGGCATTAACAGCTTCTTCATTGGGCTGGGGCTGAGTAGTAGTTACTCCTTCAAATACCGCCAGCGATGAGGTCATGCCTACCTTTTTGTCAATTAAAAATTGAATGAACTGTCTCACACTATCAGATTGAATATCCAGGTTAGCCAATGATTTTATGGCCATACCCGGGGCCGGATGCTCCTCTTCCCTTTTGCTCTTTACAAAATCAGTGCTTGCAAAAAATCCATGTTCCAGATTATCCATCCCCAATACCGCAGCTTCACGATAAGTAACAATATCCAAATGACCGGTGATCTTTAATTTATTTTTATGTGCCGCATCTATGGCAGCTTTAAGGGTTGGTTTATCAACACCCATGTAGGCCTTAAAAGAAGTAAATCCCTGAGCCGCCCAATAGTTTACAAAGGCAGCCGCCTCTTCTGGTGTTTTGTTCTCCTTCATTTGAGGGAAAGCGGATGATTTGCCTTCGATATATGGCGCCGTAAGTTCCATAAAAGGACCGGGTATTAGCCCCAGATCAATATCCTTTTTTATCCGCAAATCAGAATAGGGTTCGATACTGCCGCAAGTTCTAATCGTTGTTGCACCTGCAGCCAGATAAAGCCGGGGGAAACTAAATGCTACTTGTCTCAAATGCGGATAGCGAGGAGTGATAGAATGCGCTGAGATATACATATGTTCATGCAGCATCACCAGACCAGGCATCAGGGTTTTGCCATTTAAATCAATAACCCTTGCACCTTTTGGTATCATTGCATTTGCATCATTACCTACCCAATCAATCTTACCATTAATGATAATAATAGTTTGATGTGGTTTTGCAGCGTTGCCCCTGCCATCAATCAACAGGGCATTTTTAAAAACGGTAATAGAGTCATTATACTCAATGAATTTTTTTGTTTCATCGCTGAATTTCACTTGTGAGAAACACGGGCAGGCCAAAAAGACGTTAACCGCTATGAAGAGTAATATTTTATACGGGCTCATAATTTAGTTGCGTTTAATAAGGGTTGAATGTAATACATTAATTTTCCAGTTATTTTTCTCCTTAACTGCTATTACTGTTTCCATCCATTGGATCGTTGTCAGTTTACCTTTTCTTGTTATTTCAGAATAAAGATTATAAGTTGTCCAGGCCATATTTTTATTAACCGTTGTGCTAATGAAATCAATCTTATTGTTCCGTTTAAAATCGGAGGCAGTATTCAAAGTAATTGCTTTTAAAATCAGCGTGTCTGCATTCCAGATACTTCCATTTTCATATAAGACAATATCAGAACTGCAATAATTTTTCAAGCTAACAGAATCTCTATTTGACAATGCATCAAAAAAATGGGTAACTATTTGCTGAACTGCCTGCTGGTCTTTAGTTAATTGTTTTTGTGCATGTAAAGCACCGGAAAATAGTCTCAGTGTTATTAAGAGAACAAAAATTATTTTCATATTAAAATGAGAATTAAATGCCCAATAAGGAAAAAATGTTTTCGCCAGGTTACCTTTTCCGATTACTCCTTATACTCGCCTTGCAGCGCATATTTACCAAAAAGAAGCAATCCCCCGGAAACAATAGGTGTAACAATCAGTGTTACGATTATTCCAAAGATCAGGTCATCCTGATTGCCTGACATCATCTTTGTGATTCCTAATTTAAATATACCAAAATAAAAAGCAGTCAATCCCAATAGTATCCAGATGATACCCAGTAGTTTTTTTATTTTATTGGATTTGGCAAAGTTTTTTAAGAGTCCGGGCTTACCTGTCCTATTATCTTTCAGGTAAAGCATTCCAATGACAAGGGCCACAGACATTAAAGCGATCGGATAGTTCAACCCTGCCAAATAGAATTCAGGTGAATGAGTTTCTTTTGCCTTGCCAATTAAATAAGTAATAATTACCGGAGACATACCCCCGAATATTCCATAACCAATATGATAGGGAAAAGACATAGAAGTATATCGGATCTTTAATGGAAACATTTCTACCAGGAAGGCAGCTGCCGGTCCGGAAGACATAGTGACAATAAGGGCAAGCAGAACTATAAAAAGAAGCAGCATTCTAAAATCTTGATTATTGACAACAATACTTTTTGTCGTAATGGTACTTTCTGTTTTATCAACCTTGATGGTCTGCTTTGTTTCTTCTTTGCAGATAGTGCCATCATTGTAGAAATGTTGAGTATGGGTAGTGATCAATGAATCTCCCGCGGGGAATAATTGCCGGTTCACATCTGAAATGATCGCGGCCTTGTTTTCAACTTTATTTTCCAAATTAACGGTCTGGTAAATTTGTCGATAAATAGGTCGAAAGAAAAGAATGGCCAAAAGCAAACTCAGCATGAGCAATGGTTTCCTTCCGGTATAATCAGATAGCCAGCCGAAAAAAATATAAAATGGTGCCGCTAATGATATTCCAATTATTATCAGCCAATTTACCTGGTCATAATCAACAAACAGGAATTTCACCAGAAAATTCTGCACGAAAAAAGTAGTGGAATAACCAATAACGCCTATTCCGAGTGTCAGCCCGAATATCGCTAAAAGCACCAATTTCAAATTGGCTTTATTACCGAATGATTCAGCCAATGGATTGGTGGAAGTCTTGCCTTCAGATTTGGCTTTTTCAAACAAGGGTGACTCCGACATGTTTTTCCGGATAATGATAGATACTACCAGTAAAACCACCGATGCAAGAAAAGGAATACGCCAACCCCAGGCTTCCCAATTAGCATCTGACATAGAAAGCTTGGTAATTAAGATAACTCCAAAAGAAACAACCAGACCAAAGCCGCCTGTCATTTGAATCCAGGAAGTCCAGAACCCGCGTTTATGTTCCGGCGAATGCTCTGCGACAAAAGTAGCGGCACCGCCGAATTCACCACCAATAGCAAGGCCTTGCAAAAGTCTTAGAATAAGAATTATCAGTGGAGCCCAGGAACCAATGGTATCATACGCGGGCACTAATCCAATAGCAAAAGTGGAACCTCCCATGATTAACAGCGTGATCATGAAAGTATATTTCCTGCCGATCATATCTCCCAATCGGCCGAAGAATAAAGCACCAAATGGACGCACCAGCAACCCAGCCGCAAAGGTGGCAAGGGTGGCAAGAAAGGCTGCAGTCACATTTTCTTTAGGAAAGAATTTCGTAGAAATAATGGTGGCCAGGGTTCCGAAAATATAGAAATCGTACCACTCTATTAAAGTGCCTACAGTAGAGGCTGCAATTATAGGCCTTAATGATTTCGGGGACGTTTTCACTTTAGCAGCAGTTTTTGCGAACCTGACTTCTTAAATATTACTTTAATAAAACCAATTGCCCTAAATGATATTGCAAATGGGAAGTTCTTGTTATGATTATATTCAGCT
The DNA here is from genome assembly GCA_046596515.1 of Chitinophagaceae bacterium. Lineage (GTDB taxonomy): Bacteria > Bacteroidota > Bacteroidia > Chitinophagales > Chitinophagaceae > JJ008. Next base: position 8,655 of record JBKJMI010000019.1, read on the forward strand.
TATTACGATGGGGTTCTTTGGCAAAGTCTTCAGCAGAAATGGCCGTATGCTTTTCAAACCATTGGTCTGATTTCAACCCCTCCAACTTTTGTTTTAAACCATCGCATTGGCTGGCCCATAAATTTCTCAATTCTGCTACCGGGGGAAATTGAGCGGTTACCTTATCCGGAGAGTTAATAAATGGTTCCTGTAATGCAGGATATTGCCTGTCACCCATATCCAAAAGTATCAGCATATCATCGTGAACTGCAATAAGGTGGCCCAGTAAATAAATCCCCCTGTTTTTGCCGGGAGATACTTCATTTTGGAAAGTTTCGTCATTCAGGGCAATGAGCAACTTATCCATATCTTTTAATGATGCGTTCCATCTGTCCAGCACCATTTTTATCATTATTTCCGTCTGTGTCATGCTTTTATTTTTAATTCATTAATTTAAATATAATTGGTCTCAAATATTGTAAAAATCTTCAAAGCTGTGTTTTAGAGGATGCAATCCCTGCCCTACCTGGAATATGAATACTCGTGTCTCTTTATCCATTTTTGTTCACTAATGAATTGAACTTCTTTTATTATTTTAAATTTGGCCTTCCCAAACGTATAGGAATGTCTGATCGTCGCCTCTTTATTGTCATTACCGTCCTTACCCAATTCTTCAGTAACAATTTCAATATTCCCCTTCGTTAGCATTTTTCGGGATTTAATCAATTCTTTATTGATCGATCTTCCATCCGCAGAAATGGTAAAAGTATCAATAGAATTAGCCTTTGGTTCATTAGGATAAATGTTTAAAAAACTGTACTGGCTAGTATTTCCAATTCTCCGGATCTTAAGGTCAGCAGGCATAGTATAAGGTTTCCCGGAGCTATAATCCAGATAGGTCAATGTACCCTTCCAATTACCGAGCAATTTATTAAAGTCACTGACCGAAGTAATTACTTTGCTCTGGGCAAAGGAAACCACAACAGAAATAACCACGGATGCAATAGTTAAATAGGTCTTTATTTTTATCATAACAAATTTTAGTCTATGAGATCAGGCTGTCACCTATTGATGGTCGCTATATGGAAGTTCATTTTACTGCAGTCTGCCGATAAAATACAGGTTCAGTGGTGGTAAGTGGAATTTTTAAGGGAAGCTATTAGTAAATTGAATTAAGTCTCATTTACTCAACTTCCAAATGATATTCTTTTTTGATTAATGCAATCAATCTCGCCGCTGCTGCTTTTAATTCTTCGTAAAGTAATAATTGCTGGCGGATTCCTGCTTTTTGCACCATCATAAAATTCAGATGCTCATTCAATTCTGATGTATTAATTTTTATCCTTGCTGTATCAGAAATATTATCGACAATGGCTGTAGTTTTATTAGCAATATATTGAGGAAGTAAATCCATTGCATTTACAAGTTTTCCCGCATAAGTATTGGAAATCATTCCTGACGTATTATAGCCCTCTTTGTAAAGGTCGATATATGTCCATAGCATATCATAAGCTGCAATTGAATCTGTAACATCCCTTTTTTTAATTAGCCGCATATTACCCGCATTTTTCAACTGGCTGATGGTAATTGTATTTCGGTCGATTCGCTGGTCCCATGTTGTCCTGCGAAGAGATTTAAAAAGCCTTCCGGTAATTGATGAAGCGTTTTTATTCTCATTAAAAAAAGTAAAAAAACTGTCAATGGCTCTTATTTTACCTTCTTTCCTTGGAATTCCATAACTGATGGAGGCAGTATCAACTGACAAATCCCTTAATAACGACTCCATAAATTGTTTTTCTCTATGTGACTCTACAAAATTTTCTCTGATATTTTCAGCAATAAAACCGAGAAATACAGCTAGAAAAAGCATAAGAAATTCAAGCAGGTATCCGCCCCAGCCCTTTTTATGGGTTCCAAGGCTTGAGTGTTTATGTACTTCCATTTTTTGAGTTTTGCAATTTTTATTTTACTACAGGCAACTCAATATAACTTGCAAATCGTTGATTACAATAGATCGTCTCAGTTGCTTTTATAAAGTCAGTTTCCTTTGCTTCAAAAATATTTGGAATATATTTCTGCGGGTTGCGATCAATAATAGGGAACCAGGTGCTCTGCACCTGTATCATCAAATGATGACCATTTAAAAAGGTATGATTGATATCGTGAAGGTCAATAATAAACTCTTCTGCTTTTCCGGGAACAAGTGGTGATGGCTTTTCAAAACTTTTGCGAAAGCGGCCCCTGATCACTTCCATAGCAACAGGTAATTGATACCCGCTCATTTTTTTGCTGCCAGTATCAAAAGCAGGATAAACGTCAATAAGCTTTACCACAAAATCTGCATCTGTACCAGTGGAAGAAGCAAAAAGATGTGCTGTTACTTTACCTGTTACAGTTATTTCTTGCGTAAGACTATCCATCAAAAAACTTATCACATCTGGCCTTGTCGTTACAAACCGCTGGTCTTCCACATGCCAGGTATACCAGCGGCTACCTTCACCATAAGTTGCTTCAATCGGCAAACTACGGTAAGGCACAGGACTGCCAGGGTCACTTACATAACTTACAGAGCCTGTAAAAGATGAAGGTTTCGTAAATGATGAAGTATGATCAGGCATTGCATAAAGCTTTTCCGGTACAGCATTTTTTGGTGGCCATGAGTCATAGGTTTTCCAGGTATTGCTCCCAGTCTGAAAACAGGTCGCTTCAGCAAATTTTCCATCACCAATACCCTTTAGCCAGAAATCAAACCACTTTTTTTCCAATGCCTGGAACCAGGCTGCTGTATTACTGCCAAAATTAATCTGCCCAAGACTGTCTGCTTTTCGGCCTTCCCATCCGCCGTGATTCCATGGGCCGAGAACAATAAAGTTGCGATGAAAACTATCTTTCTTTTCCATGTGCTGGTACATGATCTGCGGACCATTCATATCCTCCTGATCGAAATAACCGCCAACATGCATAATCGGAATCTGCGGTCTATGTATATAAGTAAGTGTAGATGCTCTTTTCCAGTAATCATCATAGTCAGCATGTTTTGTAAAATCGTTCCAGGATGCAAGACGGCCCTTAAAATACTTATCGTTTACATTCTTTAAAGAGCCCAATTTCAAATACCAGTTATAGAGATCATATTCAGGAAAAGGGAAATCACTATTTGACAACTTATCATTCTCAACGAGATAACTGTATTCAAAACCATAGCTTAAACGAAAAGCACCATTATGATGAAAATCATCTCCCAAAAACATATCAGCGGGTGAAGCCTGTGGAGAGCTTGCTTTAAGCGCCGGATGTGGATCAACAGCAGCATCGAGGGCAAGGTATCCGGGATAAGAAACTCCGTTGATCCCTGCTTTCCCATTGTTATTTTTAATATTTTTTACGAGCCAGTCAATAGCATCATAAGCATCTGTACTTTCATCCGTTTTTGTTGGATCTATTAAATGATAAAGAGGTCTTGTCATTTCAAAGACACCTTCACTCCTAAATTTTCCCCGCATATCCTGAAATACAAAAATATAACCCTCCTTTGCCATCAACCGCAATCCTCCCATTTTATTTAACGGAATCGTTGAATCTTCAGGGAGGGGAAAATCAGAGCCATAAGGAGTTCTCTGTATTAAGAAAGGGCTTGGCTTTGCATTTTGTGTTGGCGCAAGTACCACTGTAAAAAGTTTTACGTCATCCCTCATCGGTATCATGTACGTTTTCTTAGTATAAGAACTTATCTCCTGAGCTTGTGCAAATAGCATGGATGACATGCAAACTAAAACGAGAATAAAAACTGCGGATTTTTTCATTACAAATTATTTTACAATTAAATTAAAAACCAGAAAATGTATTTGATAGTATTTGCCGTCTGGCTGATCCAGATCCTCGTCTACCTCCGGCTGAATTGATTTGATATCGATTGTTCAATCAGACTCATGAAATCACCCATTTTGCTGTCATCCATCCATCGGGCCACTACGACCAGGTCATGCTCATTATCAATAACTATATAATTACCACCTGCTCCCAGCGCATAATAAACATTCGGAGAAATATCTTTCCATTTCTTACTGGTATTCATCCACCACATATATCCGTAATCTTTATTTGCTGTGGAAGGTTGATGAACTGCCTTGACCCAATTCTCTGAAATTAACTGCCGGGATTTCCATTTGCCATTTCTCAGAAACAGTAATCCAAATCGGGCCTGGTCTATCGCGCTAATAAAAAGTCCTCCGCCATGGTGACCTCCACCACTTACTGACTGCATCATTATTCCATCAATATTTACAAAGGAGTTATCGTACCCATACCAGCGCCATGTAGTAGATGATCCAATGGGATCCATAATTTTTTCTTTCATAACCATTGGTAAAGGTTTTCGCCAAACCTGCAGTAAAGAGTAGGCAAGAATGTTTACCCTTACATCATTATATTTAAAAACAGTTCCTGGCTCGTTCAATTTCCGGTTCTTCCAATCATCTATTCCCCCTTCCTTTGGTGGCCGATCAGCCCAGTCATGCTGGTTAAATAGGGTTCCGCTCCAATCAGAAGACTGTGTAAGTAAATGATCCCAGGTAATTTTGGAATTGTGTTCTCCGTCAAAACTATTATCCCAGACATACTTGTTTACTTTATCCGTTACATTTTTTATTAGCCCATCATCTATGGCCAGACCAGCAGTGGTAGAAAGGAAACTTTTGGTCACGCTAAAGGTCATGTCAACCCGGCTTATATCACCCCATTGAGCTACGATATAACCGTTTTTTATTATTACACCAGCAGGACCACCCCTATCTTTTGTTGGCCCGGATATTTCAAAGTATGGCTCGTTGGTGTAAGATTTAATAATGCCCACCCTTAGATTTCTATCAATTTTATTTTCATTGGCCACCGCAAATCTCACGGCACTGTCCAGCAATGGTTTATTCATTTTTAGCTCTTCGGGTGTCTTCACCTGCCAGACTGAATCAGGAAAGTATGCTGTTTGGGCACCGGCGAAAGAAAAGATTAAGCTAAAAAGACCTGCAAGAACTTGACTTTTCATTGTTTATATTATTAATGGGATAATCTCCCCGGTTATCACAATTCGTTATTGACTAAAGACTATTTGATTGATGCTTGATGGTTTGTTAAGCTATACTAAATTAATAGTAAACCTATGGTTAGATATTTATCAGTCAATATGATATTCTTTCCTCAGCATATCACTCAGCCTTTCCGCTTTGGCCAATAGGATTCTTGCCTCCTTCTGCATTGTTTTGTTAATCACGGACAGCATATGATTCCGGCCAGGTAGCAAAAATTGTTTCCCTATTTTATCCGGTTGTATTTTTTCAATAAATCAATAACTAATTTATGAGGAAGCCCATACGCTTTATTCCCATTAATACCGTCCATTGTATCTGCAGCTACCATTGCATTAATAATCGCTTCTTCAACTGCCTGAACAGTCGCTTCAAAAAGTGGATTAATTAAATCATTGGGCAGTTCGTCAACCTTAGTAAATTCTTTTCTTTGAAAAGCATTTGGGTTTGCTGTAGAAAAAGCGATAAAAATATCACCTGAACCATTTTCTCCCCGTCCGCCTACTTTGCCAATTCCTATAGGAACTCTCGCAACAATTCTTTTCAATTGGTGAGGCAATAATGGTGCATCAGTAGCTACAACCACTATGATTGAACCATCACCCTGCTGATAGGAGGGCGGAGCTTTTAATTCATAATTCATTGTGTCTTTTAATTCCTTACCAATTGGTACACCCGCAATTGTTAAATTCCTTTTTGCACCAAAATTTGACTGAACTAAAACGCCAATCGTATATGTTGAGTCTTTAATTTTTATAACTCTTGATGATGTACCGGTTCCACCTTTAAAACCCAAACACATCATTCCTGTACCTCCGCCCACATTTCCTTCTTTTAGAAAACCTGATCTCGCGCTATCTAATGCTTCGAAAGCATTATTCTCAGTTACATGAAATCCATAAATATCATTTAAGAAACCGTCATAAGTTTCGGCAACAACCGGATAAGTGTACCAAAAATCTTCCTTGTACCATCCTGTTTTCACAAACCATTTCAATACGGCATCTCTTACAACCCCTACACTATTAGTATTTGTAATCATAATAGGCGTCTCCAAAAATCCGGATTCTGTTACCCACGTTGTACCTGTCATTTCTCCATTGCCATTCAAAGTATACCAATTAGCGAAAACCGGATTATTGTTTCTTCCTCTTGGCAATATTGCTGTTACTCCTGTCCTTACAGGCCCCTTGCCTCTAATATTTTTACCTTGTCCGGATATAATGGTGCTATATCCAACTTCAATACCTTTTACATCTGTAATTGCGTTGAATTTGCCTGTGTTTCCATCAAACGGGATCCCAATATCTCTGGCTCTGGCTTTCTGCCCAAAAACGGATATTTGAAGTGAAAGAAATAAAGCAATGATTAACAATTTTTCCATTTTAGTTTGGGGTTTATTGTCAATATAGCAAACAACGACCGATTATTTGCGAATGCCGGGAATTGGCCGTTTGTTCACTAAAGTAAATGCACAGTAGCGATAAAATTCATAGCTCCAGGGTCTAACATGTCTAGCCGAAAACCAAATGTTGGCTGACGAAGCAGAAGGGAGCTAAAATGTTTAACTTGTTCTGGCAAAAGTTCAGCAGTTCTTATAAATTACAATAAATGATGTTTATGCGACAGATAATAGCCTTTTTTCTTATCAGTATGTTGTTGTGTAATCATGCAACAACAGCTCAATCAAGGAAAAGTATTAAGCAGGATTCTCTTCAAGTTTCTCAAAAGTTGTTGTCATTCGTTAATGATTTTAATAATCTAAACTGGGAGCCGTTTCGAGAAAATTTTGATGAGAATATTACTGTTTTTCTGGATGGTGACACAACTACCCTAGTGCAAGGAAGAAAGGGCGTTGAAAAACTTTTTAAATCTCTTTTCGATGCAGTACGAAGCCAGAAAAAGGGTCCTCCATATTTAGATATTTCCCCTACGAATATTGTGATTCAGGTTATGGGGAAAACTGCAATTGCTACTTTTCATTCCGACAAAGGAAGTTACATTTTACGACGGACATTAGTATGGTACAAGTCAAACACTGGTTGGTTGATTCTCCATATACACGGATCTTCCCGCAGTAAAACTTAAATCTAAAAAAAAATCCGGGAATTTGAAGCATCAATTCTTATGAAAGCCATATTTCAGGGCTTTGAGCTCTGTGGGAATCGTTGCTCTGTCCTCCTGAAATGAAACCTACCAGTATTTCAATATTCAATTTACTTAACATAGTTTGGAGATTCACATTTTAGCCAATACTCAACTATTATTTTTATAATATCTTTTAAATCATTAAAATTCGGAGGCTTGACAAAAAAGCCTTGAATAGATTTAGAGTAAGCGTCAATCACAGCTTCTTGTTCAGCGCTTGTTGTAAAAAATAAGTAAGGAATAGTTTTTAATCGTATGTCCTCGTTTTCATGAATTTGCCTTCTAAGTTCCATACCATTTAACTTTGGCATATTGATGTCTGAGAAAACAATAAAAGGTTCAGTGGTTTTTGCAGTCAAATAGGCAAGTGCTTCTTGTCCGTCATTAAAAAAAACAATTTTATTTTTATAATTGAGTTCATTAAATACTTCAGTTAGCATCTCCTGGTCATCATTGTCATCCTCAATGATTATAATTGCTCCTTTCTTATTCATTTTATTTTGTTTAACAGTATAATATGCAAATGTAAATTATTGTAGCAAGTTTCAATTTTGCATGTTCCACAAGTATGATGCTCAACGTTCTGCGAATCTATCTCCTTTATTTTGCTGCGCCAACTTTACCAAAATTCACGCTGGGAAATTGCCAGTTTTGAAAATGTCTTTGTGTATCTCCCCCTCTAACCTCATTAAAAGGAATATTCATCCTATTCATTCCAATCAATATTACCATTTATATAATTTCAGAAAATTTCCCCAACCCATTTGAATATATTCGAGACCAGCATTATAGCCATGCCTAAGATAATTTTTTTCATTCTAATTTCCCTTATTTATAAGCAGGTTCTTGCACAGGGCCCGGGGCAGAAAAGTATTCGCATCACCCTGAAGAATGAACAGAAAAATGGGGTTTCGGGCGCTACGGTTGATTTGCTAACTCCAGATTCTGTATTTCTTAAATCCGCCACCACCAATACATCAGGCAGTTACCTTTTTACCGATCTTAAATCCGGTAAATATCTGGTTCGCGCCAAACTTTCCGGATATGAAGATGCCTTTGCTCCGCTGATTGACCTGGAAAAAGAGAATTTATTCTCCGCCATGATCATATTGAAAGCAAAAACAGTATTGCTTAATGAAGTAACTGTTCTTGCTAAAAAACAGCTTATTCAATTCCTCCCCGACAAAATCGTTATCAATCTGGATGCAAGCATTAGCAATGCCGGCGCCACCGTAATGGAATTGCTGGAAAAATCACCCGGCATCACAGTTGGTAAAGATGGCTCGATCATGATGAAGGGAAAACCTTCCGTCATGGTACTCATAAATGACAAACCTACCCAGCTCAGCGGCGCCGATCTGCAGGCTTATCTATCGGGAATGAGCGCTTCACAGGTGGATGTGGTGGAACTGATAGAAAACCCTGGTGCAAAATATGATGCCTCAGGGAATGCGGGTATCATTAATATAAAGACCAAGGCTAACCGAATGAAAGGATTCAATGGTTCACTAAACCTTAGTATAGCCCAGGGATTTTATCCCAAAACAGGCAATTCTTTAAATCTGAATTACCGCAATGGGAAATTGAATTGGTTCCTGAACTTCGGAAATCGCGAAGGCCTTGAAAAACAAAATATTTACACGCTCCGCAAATATTTTGATGTCAACAGAAATGATTCAGCCTTTCTTGAGCAACCGAATTTCTCCAAGAATTATATGGTAGGAAATAATATTAAAACGGGCTTTGACTGGTTTGCGAGTAACAAAACCACTATTGGGCTGGTGTTTACCGGAGGCATCTTCGACCGTCAGGCGAATATGTATAGCGCTATCAACTGGATGAATCCCAATTACCATATTGATTCAACCATCAATACCTGGGGAGAGAACAACAGGAATTTTAAAAGAGGTGGAATTAATATAAATGGTAAACATAAGATCGATGACAAAAGCGAATTCAGCGCTGACCTGGATCTTGTTAAATTCAATATTACCGGCGATCAGAATTATCAAACCCAATTAAAGGTTCCCGGAAGCAATGTGGAAGCAACCAAGGGCAATATCCCCTCCATGCTTACGATCCTTACGGCCCGATTCGATTATTCCAGACAATTCAAAAAGTTATTGCTCGAATCAGGACTGAAATCAGCGTTCAATAAAACAGATAATCTTGCCGAGTATTATTATTTCGATAATACCAACTGGCAGCTTGACCTTAGCCGGAGCAATCATTTTTTATATAATGAAAAGATCAGCGCTGCCTATACAAGTGTTGATACCAAATCAGGTAAATGGCACGGCCAGGCCGGCCTTCGCCTTGAACTTACCTCCTATAACGCCCATCAGTTAGGGAATGCATTGGTGAAAGATTCGGCTTTTAAGAAAAATTATGGCAGCCTTTTTCCTACGGCCTTCATTTCTTACGAAGCAGACAGTAATAATATGATCACCTTTCGGGTGGGAAGAAGAATAGACAGGCCTCCGTTCCAGTATCTGAATCCCTTTCTAACCACCCTGAACAAATACACATTTGAAAGCGGCAACCCCTATATCAAACCGCAATACACCTGGAATTTTACCGTAGTACATAGCTATAAACAAATGCTGACAACAGAATTTTCCTATAGTTATTTAAGCGATTATTTTTCGCAGATCTTCATCATCGACTCTAATCGCAGCAATGTCAATAAGAATATAATTATTTACACTCGGGGGAATGTAGGTTCATTCCAGAGTCTTGGCATTTCTGAAACTTTTCAACGACCGATCACCAAATGGTGGAACATGACCGCTGTGGCTGTTTTCACTCACAAGGTCATAAAAGGAGTGGTCTGGGCACCGATCCAGGCAAAAGTGACTCAACTGAATATCAACATTAACAACCAGCTACAGTTTAAAAAAGGATGGGGTTTTGAGCTGAGTGGATACTATCAAACAAAAAGTCAGATCGATCTGCAGGAATGGTTGAAGCCACAGGGGGAACTCGACTTTGGTGTTTCCAAACAGATATTGAAAAACAAAGGATCTTTAAAGCTTAGTGTTCGCGATATCACCTATTTCCAGAATTATTCCGGCTATTCCACTTTCGAAAATGCCTATGAACCTTTTACCGTAAAATGGGATAGCAGGGTAATAAGATTGAATTTCAATTGGCGCTTCGGCAAGGCCATGAAACAGGTAAATAGATCAGAAGGCGGTGCTAATGATGAGATAAACAGAGTTGGGAATGGGAATTAGGGCCTCGGTAAAGTTTTTGTCTACTTTTTTATCAGGGTTATACCACCACTTAATTGTTCCAATGCCGAATTATTAAAACTAACAGGCTTTACAGATAAAAAGTTCGGGCAACACGGAGATGCATCTACCAACTGATAAAATAAGTAGATTGTATCAATATCAGAATTAGTAAGTCTTACAAAAACAGTTTCTTTTTTTCGATAATCAAAATCAACGTATAAAAGGCTGTCTTGCCCCGGATTCGGATTTGGACCTGCTCCATAATGGTGGAATATAGTGTCAGTACCATTTAAGGAATAAAATTTAATAAAATCTTTATCATAAATTTTTGATGACCCAAATACAAGATCTTGCCCATTTGCAAAATCAACTATTCGGAACCTTGCCGAGTTATATTCCTGGTTGCATTTACGATTTCCCAAACAGCAGGATGCTAATGTCAAAGGGAAAATCATATACAAAAGTACCTTCCTGAAAATATTTGTTTTCATATTTGTTATTAATAAAGAGGTCAGTTAAAGTAAACGAGCAGGGCTTTTCATTCGGCGGGGCGTTGTTAAAACTGCAATTACTATTTCTCAGGTAATAGGTCAATAGTGTTTAAATAGTCTGTCCAAAAGTCAATAAGTTATTGTCCGGGTCGAGTAAGGCGAATTCCAAGAAATGAATTTGAACATTGCCCTTTTGAACCATCAAATAACCGCCAAAGTCATTGTCTCCAAAACTTGAAACCGCAATATTTAAGTAATATTTTTCATTACTGCCTTGTTTCTCATTGGCAACTTTGGATTTATTTCCGTCAACATAATGTATCTCTCAAGTAATTAGCTTCGGCCCGTTTTATATATATCACTAACATTCCAGGCTTGCCTCTGAGCTGGTATTTTATAACTTTCAGCTCAACAACTGAGGCCGATTGATATTGATAGTTCGCCAGGTTATGCTTCAATCTAAAATATTATAATTCAAGTATCTTCGGTTAATCATCTGCTCCTAAATAAAGGTATTAATAATTAAATAATACAGAGGCATTCCAACCGTGATGTTGAATGGGAAAGTTACACCTAACGCCATAGGAATATATAGCCCAGGGTCGGCTTTGGGTGCTGCCAAACGCATGGCAGCTGGCACGGCAATGTAAGATGCACTTGCGGCAAGTATGGCAAAAATAAATCGGTTGCCTACATCGTGTGTTACAAATTGACTTATATATGCCACGATGCAACCATTTATGGCAGGAATAATTATTGCAAACAACGATACAAACCAACCATACTTTTTAAATGTTGAGAATCTTTTTGCTGTAACCATTCCCATTTCTAAGAGGAAGATTGCAAGAAAGCCTTTGAAAATATCGGTGGTAAATGGCTTGATGCCTTCTGCTTGTTTGGTGTCGGCAATAAGTCCAATAACCAGACTTCCCAAAATCATAAGCACGCTACCATTGGTAAAAGAATGTTGAATAACAGATTTAAGATTCACCTTGCCTGTATTTTCCTTTCCAAACTTCGTCATTAAAATAACACCTACAATTATGGCAGGAGATTCCATGAGAGCCATTACTGCAACCATATGTCCGCCAAAAGTAATTTTTTGTGCTTCTAAAAATGACGCAGCAGCAACAAATGTTACTGCACTTACCGAACCATAAGCAGCGGCTACTGCACCCGCATCGCTGATGCTCAATTTTCTTTTCAGAATAAAGAAAGCGTATAGTGGAATTAATGAAGCTAAAGCGATTCCAAACAAGAGTGAATACACAATTTCACTGGTGAAATTGCTGTGTGCTAATTCTTGTCCGCCTTTAAAGCCTATGGAGAACAAAAGGTAAAGTGCAATAAACTTACTGGATGATGCTGGAATCTCCAGGTCGCTTTTTATAGTTGTTGCAATAATTCCCAGGACAAAGAAAAGCAGTGTTGGGTTAGTTAAATTTGAAATAAGTATGTGGAAGTCCATGTAAGCTTTGAATATTAAGTTTGTATAAAGCGACTCATCCCAGTTGCCTGCCCCAAAAATTCCCTGTAGATCTTTCCCCATCCATTAAACCTCTCCTCACTCCCCAAAAATGTATTATGCCAAAGAGTGATCAACCTTCCATTCACAGTCCATACTTCATGTAAATAACGTCGCAGTTCTTCAAGTGCCTGTGCCGGACTCTGTTTCATTTCATAAAATGAATTTGCATCCATAAAGCAGAAAGGATTTATCAGGAGAGGGGTCGCTTCATTATTTTCAAGATCAAACCAATAAAACGATGAAGCCACCGAAGCACGAAATCCATTGATGGTTCCGTATCCCATGGAATGATCTTCCTTAATACCTGCATTGATCAATCGACGATATCCAAACGGTAAATTAAAACGCAGAAAATGTTGACGGGAGGTTTTGATTGTTTTTGCAGAAACACTCTCAAGAAGCGCAATTTCTTTTTTCAAAAGTTCCGGATGATCACCGCTATGCCAGGAAGGATGCACACCAATCTCATAACGAAAGGCGGTTTGTTTGATCAGGCCTTTAACCGCATCATTTGATGGCAGTGTATTCTTATCGTATTGTCCATTTGACTCAGCTACCAGGAAAAAATATAAAGGCTTCAACCTATACTTATCATGCAATGCATCCATCCAATCAAATGAATCATAAGGATCTTTCTCCTTACCTGCCCTTACTTTGATCCTAAGCTTTACCCGCCTTAAATCTCCCCTCAGCATATCACATACCATTCCGCCCATATTCCTAAACAAGGGCTTATGCTTGTACGACCATGCTTCATCAATATCATAGGTGGGCAGAAATTCAAATCGATTTGGATCTTCTGCTCCCAGTTTTTTTCTTAACACCGCCATCCATTTATTTACTAATGGTTGATCTAAAAATTCATTTTTGTAAGCCAGTGAATTCAAATGACTATACCGTCCATATTCATCTCCCCGATGCGGCAAATACTCTTCATACCGACTGATCAAATAAAAACTGGCGGCGAGAATATCAAAACCCAATTCACTATTGTTTTGAAAAAATATTTTCAGCCCATTAAATTCGGAACATTGAATGGTTTGTTCCTTACAATTTTTTTCAAACAATAATCCATTCGGAGGGATCCATATCTCTCCTTCCTGCAATGCGATATCACTATAATTGATCTTTGGGAAAGCGGAATTTCTGTATTCATCCACATCCTGGGTCAACCTGAACGGTTCTCCAATAGTTTGCCTGCCCGCAAACTCGGCGATATATCTCAGCCTTGGGCTGTCCTGTTCAGCATATATGAGCACTGTATTTCTTATCGCTGCTATTTATGCTTCTCTTTCCAAATCTGATTGAAGCTTTTCTCCGGAAACTCCATCTTACCTCTGTGATCGGTCCATCCTTTCACTACCGAATTCACTACCCAGTTCTTCATTTTACCACTTGCCATATTCATCCATGACCTGTGCAGCATGCCTTGCTTCCAGGCCTTCCAGGCCCATTTCTCTGCCGAACCATTAAATCCGCTGGTAGCGGCTTCATGCCGGTTCTCCAATAATAATTCATGCAGGTTGATCTTCACCGCGCAAACCTCGGTACAATTTCCGCAAAGCGAAGAAGCATAACTTAAATGCTTCCATTCTTCCATGCCCAGTAAATGCGGTGTGATCACAGAACCTATCGGACCTGAATAGGTGGCTTCATAAGCATGCCCGCCAATATTTTTATAAACCGGACAGGCATTCAAACAAGCCCCGCATCTTATGCAATAAAGACTTTCTCTTTGTTTCTCATCTCTCAAGATATTCGTACGACCATTGTCAAGAAGTATCACATACATATCCGTTGGCCCATCAGTCTCTCCTGTCTTACGTGCACCAGTAATAATAGTATTATAAACCGTCAATTGTTGCCCAGTACCAAAAGTTGCCAGCAAGGGCCAGAACAATGGCAGATCATTAATAGAAGGAATGACTTTTTCAATTCCGCTAATAACAATATGAGTAGGTGGAAATGAACAACTTAATCTTGCGTTGCCTTCATTCTCTGTAATGGCAATGCCACCAATATCAGCGATAATAAAATTGGCGCCAGTCACTCCAATTTCTGCCTTGACATATTTCTCTCTTAAAATATCTCTGGCAATAAGAGTCAGTTCTTCAGGACTTGCTTTTGAATCGGTGCCCAATTTTTCATGGAATAATTTTGCCACATCTTCCTTGCTCTTATGCATAGCGGGAGTTACGATATGATAAGGCGGCTCTCCATCCAGTTGTTGTATATATTCTCCCAGGTCGGTCTCCACTGATTCAATTCCCATTTTCTCCAGGTAATCATTGAGATGAATCTCTTCTGTTACCATGCTCTTACTTTTCACCAGGGTCTTACAATTTTTTTGCTTGCAAATCTTTCCTATCTCTTCCTGCGCCTGTTGCACCGTCTCGGCCCAGATCACTTTTACTCCTCTTCTTATCAGTAAGGCTTCAAATTTTTCCAGTTCCTTATCTAATTGAGAAATTGCCTTCCATTTCTGATTTTTTGCTTTTTCCCTTGCCAGGTTTACATCCAGAAATTGCTTTTTCCCCAATGGCACTACTGCGTTATACCTGCCAATATTGAAATTGATCTTTCTGCGGTGCTCCTTATCTGCAGAACGAACCGTGCTTTTGGCCATAAAATTTGAGGCAGTCTCTTTCATGTTTATTTTTTCTTGGTCTCCGATTTATGATCGTAATAATCCTTTGCTATTTTATCCAACGCCCCATAAAATGCTTCTCCAAATTTACGGATCAGAGGTTCCTTTAAAAATTCATAAGTGGGCACTTTCAGTTTCTTTCCTAATCCGCAGGCGGGATCGCATAAACCTTCGCGGGCCTCATAATTGATTCGTTGATAACCATTCTTCCCGGCTTTGTGAGCGATAATGGGAAAAAGATGACAGCTTAAAGGTTTTTTCCAACCAATGATCCCATCATTATAGGCCTGCTCAAAAGCGCAAAGGATCATTCCCTTTTTATCTCTTTTCGCATAAACGCAAATTTCTCTATCGCTGGCCAGGGTAGGTGTTACCCATCCAAACTCACGGTCATAATGGTATTTGCCATTTTTATCGATCTCTTTGATAGATGCTTCAGTTAAATAAGGCTTGACCTTATCATATACTTCCAGAATAATATCCAGCTCGGCCTTTTCCAATGGCGCACCGGCATCACCATCTTCACAGCAGCCACCCTTACATTTGCTTAGGTCGCAAACAAATTGCTTCTCCACTATTTCATCGCTGACCAGTACATCGTCAATGATTATCATGTCGCAAATTTAAGGAAGAACAGGAAGCGACAAGTTTATCTGCTTTAACAAGGCTATAACAGCCAAGCTTTATGGACAAACATCGGCATTGGCATCCATATGCAAAACCATGTATGCGAAATTCCCGGCTGCTCACCTTTCAACGCTCTGTCGGCGTACTATCCCAGATGATATTCTGGCTGCCGGTCGCTTTTTTTAGTCTCCTGCTTATCTATAATACCCTTCCATATTTCAGTTTTAACTCACATTTTATTTTCATTGAAGAAAGAAGCCTGTTATTTCAAAGTGGAGTGTACAGTACCTGCTTCTATATTCACATTGCAGCTGGTTCTATCTGTATAGCAACGGCCCTGATCCAGTTCTCGCGATATATCCTGAAAAAATCAAAAGCCATTCATCGTATTTCCGGAAAGATCTATGTAATGGTTGTACTGGTGCTCGGCGCACCCACCGGATTATACATGGCATTTTTCGCCAAAGGTTCTTTCTGGGAGAGATCACTCTTCCTTTTTATGGCTGCCTGGTGGTTCATCACCACACTTTATGGATTAACCACTATTCAAAAAAGGAATATCGTGGCGCATAAGATCTGGATGATGCGCAGTTATGCCATGGCCATGACAGCCGTCACTTTCCGAGTCTACCATATCGCGTTCTTCCTTCTCGGCTGGGGACATCTGGAGAATTATGAGATCTCTCTTTGGATTAGCGTAATTGGAAATATGCTGCTGACTGAATTAATAATATACCGACAGAGCCGTCATTACCTGCGCTCTTTCGTCACACAATAATTAACCGACTATAAAACAAAAAAAACAATGAAAAAAATGTTGTACGCCGGCGCTGCGTTGATGATTGGCGCTTCCGTTTATGGCTTTGTGGATTATAAAAGGACCAGTCAGAAAAAAGAATTCAAATCCATGTATGTGGAAGATAAAAAAGATCCTGCTCCGGTAGTGGTCGATAAAGATGCAGTGGTCATAGAAAAAACGGATCTGAATAAAACTGTGAAAACGGTGAAAGAGGAAAAGAAAGTAAATAACCAGGTAAAAGATGAAGTAAAAAAATCAGGTACCCGTAGATTCCGTCTTCGCGAATTTAGCCGTGGTCGCATTCCTGATGATGTGGAAGAAGCAGGTGTAGGAAAAATCATGACTGTAGATAGCGCTACAGTCATTCATAAATAGTACATCCATCCCTATCGGTAGCCAGTCCCTAAGACTGGTTATTTCCATTTAAGGGTATTGATAAGATGCTTGAGGTCTTCTTTAAGAAAATCATTCACGATGCTCAATGAATCTTCATTGGGAGTAGCATCAAAATAAAGGGCGCCGCGAAGAAAATGTTTTGTTGAATCCGTCAGGAAGAATTGATTGGCCGTGGCAGTATTTCCCTTCAATGAAAAATAAATGCCTTCTACGCCATTAGGAGTTAGCATCTGACTGTCCACAATAGCCGTTGATACATCCACATGCTGTTTGTAGGCCATCTTAAATCCATCTCTTACCAGTGAATCAAACTGGTTCTCCCTGTTGATGGGTTTATAGCTGATATGTATTCGACCAGAGAGTCGGGGAATATCAATATTAATCCAGTAGTCACCAGCCTTATCATCAAAGAAAACTGTATCGCGGACTACCTTGGCATATATGGGATATTCAAAACTATATGGATAACCAGGCATGTCAAAGACCTGGTATTTTTTTTCAGGAAGATCGATGCGGAAATATCCCTTTTTCTTCCCTGAGCTATAATCGCTGTTACAGGAAATGATAAGTATAGTTAGTAAAATGCAGAAATAATTCAGTGTGGTACGCATCAGCTGTTCTCCATAGGTTTAATGGTGACCTGGACCATCAGTATCCTGTTGATATCACGTTCAGTAATAGTGAATTCAAAATCGCCGCTTCTCATAGTAGATCTTTCTGCTGGAAATTCTCCTGCGATTTCAAGTATCAGACCACCCAAAGATTCACTTTCTCCTTTTACTGAATCAAATGTATCACGTGGCAGGTTCATAATTCTGCAGGCATCATTAATTGTGGTTCGTCCCTCAAACATAAAATTATGATCGTCGATCTTGCGGTTCAGCGTTTCGTCTTCATCAAACTCATCCTTGATCTCCCCGATAATTTCTTCCAGAATATCTTCCATGGTAACAATACCGCTGGTTCCTCCAAACTCATCCACCACCACGGCGAAATGAATTCTCTTCTGTTGAAACTCTCTTAACAGATCTTCGATCAGTTTTGTTTCCGGAACGAAAAAAGGTTGCCTGATCAGTTTATGCCAGTCGAAACCATCAGTTTCATCAAGAAAAGGGATAAGGTCCTTGGTATTGATCAATCCTAAAACATCATCCAGGCTACTGCGATAAACCGGAATGCGGGTATAATGCAGTTCTTCTACTTTTTTGATCAACTCTCCAAATGACATGGAGTGTTCTATCCCACTTACATCCAGGCGACTTCTCATGATCTGTTTTACAGAGATATTGCCGAATTTTACAATACCCTTCATAATATTCTTCTCATCCTGCGAAGCTTCTTCATCCGATTTGATATCGATGGCTTCATCCAGTTCTTTATTGCTCATGGCTTGTGAACGATCGGCTCCTGCTCTTTTTCCAATATTATCTGCCAGTGAAATGATCCAGCGACTGATCCTTCTCAATAATAAATGAATGCCTTCCACTACCACAGCAGAGCCATAGGCAAAACGAAGATTATTTTGCGCAGCCCATACTTTAGGAAAGATCTTACCAATGAAAATAAGTACAAAGGCGATGATGAGAACTTTGATAATTATTTCTACTAAGCCACCGGGATTATTAAAACTAATAAACTGGCTGAGCAGATAATTAAGCAAAACGATAATACTGATATTTACAAAAGTGCCGCTGATCAGCAGTGAGGCATATACCTCTTTAGGTTCTTCCAGCAGGGTAACAATTCTACGAGCACCCGGATGCTGTTTTGTTTTCAGCATATTAATGTCCTTGCTGCCAAGAGAAAATAAAGCTACCTCTGCACCGGAAATAGTGAAGGCAAGCAATAACAAAGCCAGCAGGATGACTGCAAGAAAACTTGTCCCCCTCGGATTTATATAAAGTAAAGTGAAGAGTTGATATAGTTGAGAGATCAATATCGAATGAATTGCCAAAACAAACTGTTTAGGTGCAAAAATACAGTTCCCACTCAATAAGGGGGATCATTAGATGGATCTGTCATTATATCGCCTGAACTCAGTCCTTCGGCACCAGTTTCAGGTCCATGATGGCTCGCATCCGCCTTTTTGTCCAGCATAATAAGATTATCACCTACTACTTCAGTGGCAAACTTGCGATTACCATCCTTATCATCCCAGGATCGGGTCCTTAATCTTCCTTCGATATAGACCAAACTGCTTTTGTGAAGATATTTCTGCGCCAGCTCGGCCAGTCCGCGCCAGAGCACGACAGTATGCCATTCGGTTTGAGATACCAGTTTACCTGTCCGATCCTTGAAAGTCTCTGTGGTGGCCAGGGGAAATTTCGCGACGGCAATATTGCCTTCCAGGTGTTGCACATCAGGGTCCTTGCCCAGGTTACCAATCAGCATTACACGATTTACGCCACGCATAATTATCTATTTAATTTAGAAATCGTCAATGGCCTTAGCTTCTTAAAGTTAATTTTTTTGAAGCAAAACTAAAAGAGAAAAATTCTTGGTCTCTTTCGTGTCACTGGCTGTTCTTCGTGCAATTCGGCTGCTATTAGTGACCTGCTGTTGATTCGTGCAATTCGGCTGTTATTAGTGCCATTCGTGACCGGCTGTTAAATAAAGATTGATAAACCGGGGGAAGGCCAGCTTTTTCATCAGGGCAGGACTTACCCATTTCCAATCATCTATATCGGGTTGTTGAAGCAGATTCATTTCAATGAACTTACCTTCTAATTTCTGATGCGATAGAAGTTGTTTGAAGGTGGATGAAATGGAGAGCAGCTCATATTTACCTTTTATCAGCCATTTGTTTTTTTTGGCGATCGCTAATAGTTCATCCTGGCTTGCAGGTGCTGCCATTTCTATTAGAGGAAATTCATATAGCCCCTGCCAGATATCTTTTTTATCTCTCAGTCGTACTGCCTTTTGTTTCTTATAGTTCAGTATGAAATAATAGAAAAAACGTGACTTCAATTTTTGCTTTTTCGCTTTCACAGGCAATACATTTATCAACTCATTTTGATAAGCGAAACAAACAGATTGGAAGGGACAATCTTCACATAGTGGCGATTGAGGTTTACATATTGTAGCGCCAAAATCCATTATGGCCTGGTTGTATTTGCCCGGTTGTTTTTTATCCAGCCATTCATTGGCAATAGAAGTAAATTTCTTTTTGCCTTCGGCAGAATCGATGGCCTGGCTGATACCGGTGAGTCTGGATAAAACACGAAAAACATTTCCATCGATCACAGCATGCGGAAGATTGAAAGCAAAAGAAGAAATGGCAGCTGCAGTATAGGGGCCAACACCTTTTAATGCAAGAATGTCTTCATAAGTTGATGGAAACTGGCCATTCAGCGTATTGGAGATAAAACGTGCTGTACTTAACAAATTTCGGCACCTGGAATAATAACCCAACCCTTCCCAGAGTTTAAAAACTTTTTCATCAGTTGCTTTCGCGAGATCCTGAATGCGTGGAAAATTTTTGATGAACCTCAAATAATATGCAAGTCCCTGTTCCACGCGGGTTTGTTGCAAAATAATTTCACTGATCCAAATCCGGTAGGGGTCTTTTTCACCTTTCCATGGCATGGGCCGGTCATTTTTCTGTTCGTCCCATTTTAAAAGGGTGCGCGAAAACTGCCTGCGTTTGAGTGGAACTGACTGATTTGCCATGAAGTAGGCTCAAAAATCGGCTAAAAACCGCTTTTATGCTGAATTTTTGGGCTAGCGGGGATAAAAAGGGGAATTCTCAAAAAATTTATGCCTATTCTGTTGACTATCATATAATTTTAATTTAATTTGGTATTCAATAAACCTTAAAACCTGCAATCATGAGAAAAGCCGATCTGGTCAATCAGATATCTGAAAAAACAGGAATCCCCAAAGTAGATGTGCTTGTTACTCTTGAAACTATGTTTAAAGAGGTAAAGGATACCCTTGCGGCTGGTGAAAATATTTATATCCGCGGCTTCGGTAGTTTCATCACTAAGAAAAGAGCAGCCAAGATCGGCCGTAATATCAAGAAAAATATCGCTGTACATATCCCTGAGCATTATATACCCGCTTTCAAACCTGCTAAAGAATTTGTAGCAGAAGTAAAAAAACTAAAAGAGCAAAAGCCAGATCCGGGACCTGGTGAAGATGCATAAGATTTAGTTTCAACTCTATTTCCCAATGATATAGCAGATAAGGGTACCTTCGCCACGAAAATTTTGGAGCGTGAAGAAACCACAACTGATCACTATTGCAATCGCCATCTTACTGGTAGGCGGACTTTATTTTTTTGGCCCAACAAAAGGGAAGAAGGAAAAAGCCGCAACGACGCCTGTTACATCTAATATGGATAATGGTCATACTGTGGTCAATATTGATACTTTTCTCATTTTAGGCAAGAAAAAGCTTAATTCTGAACAAGTTGTAAGAATAAATGAGCTGGAACATTCTATTAGCCGAGGGGATGTAAAAGAGCAGCAACTTAAAGTGTATCAACAGTTAGCGAAGTTCTGGTATGATAGCGCTAACGCCTTTGAGCCATTCGCCTGGTATACAGCTGAAGCAGCAAGATTGGAAAATTCGGAAAAAAGCCTGACCTTCGCCGCCCAATTGTTTTTGAACAACCTGCAGCAGGATGAAGTGTTTGACCGGAGAAAATGGAAAGCTCTGCAGGCCAAAGACCTTTTTGAAAGATCATTGAAACTCAACCCGGATAACGATTCTGCCAAAGTAGGACTTGGATCCTGTTATCTCTTCGGCAATATCAGCGCTTCACCAATGGAAGGCATATTGAAGATCAGAGAGGTAACTCAAAAAGACAGTACGAATGTCTATGCGCAGTTGATGTTAGGTAAAGCTTCTTTACTTTCTGGACAGTTGGATAAAGCAACGGAAAGATTCGAAACGATATTGCGAATCAACCCTAAGAGCCTGGATGTTTTGCTTTTGCTGGGTGAAGTCGCTGAAAGAAAAGGCGACAAAAAAGCAGCTATCGATTGGTATCAGAAAAGCCTGCCGCTTGTAAATATTCCGGATTTGAAGGCCGGGATTGAAAAAAGAATCGAAGACCTTCAGAAATAGAAGTTGTAAAACTTATTATATACTTTTTAAAAAATCATTTGAGTATGCCTTGTGGTAAAAAAAGAAAGCGTCATAAGATCGCGACGCACAAGCGTAAAAAAAGACTGAGAAAGAATCGTCATAAGAAGAGAAATAAGTAAGAAGGTTTGAAAGTTGAGAAGGTTGAGAAAGTTTAGTTTTTATACTTTATTTCCTCAACCCTCTCAACTCACTCAACCTTCTCAACTTCTCTACAGTCTCCGATTGCTTCCGTTTCTCTTGCTCCCCTCAATTATATATCGAAGGTCAAAAGCGCGTTGCAATTGGTATTTACAGCACAAAGCTGATTCATTGAGTTAAGCTGTAATGAACAAAGAACTGATTATTAATGCGGCCCCTCAGGGTGTTGAAATAGCCCTGCTGGAGGACAAAAAACTGGTTGAACTGCATAACGAAAAAACGGATGCACGTTTCGCTGTGGGAGACCTATATCTGGGAAAAGTGAAAAAACTGATCCCTGGTCTTAATGCCGCTTTTGTTGATGTTGGATTTGAGAAAGATGCCTTCCTTCACTATACCGATCTCAGCCCTTATGCTAAATCACTTCTGAAGTTTACGACCATGTCGATCAGCGACAAGTCTGATACCGGACTTGATTTCAGCAAATTCACTATTGAGCCAGAGATCATCAAGACCGGTAAGATCAACGAAGTACTTGGCGGAAAGCCGAATATCCTGGTACAAATTCTTAAAGAACCTATTGCGGCTAAAGGTCCGCGTCTGAGTTGCGAGATCTCTCTTCCCGGAAGATTCGTTGTGCTTACCCCATTCAATGATATTGTGGCGGTGTCCCGTAAGATCCATTCTTCAGAAGAAAGAAAAAGACTACAGAAAATAGTTGAGGCAATTAAGTTCAAAAATTTCGGTGTCATTGTTCGTACGGCTGCTGAAGGAAAGAATACAGCCGAACTTCATGAGGACCTGACTGAGCTGCAGGAAATGTGGAAGACTATTCAGAAAAATCTGAAAGGTGCCACGCCTCCTACCCGCGTATTAAGCGAGCAAACAAAAACAACCAGCATCCTCCGTGACCTTCTTAACGAGGACTTCAATAAGATCGTCGTGAACGATCGTAATCTTTTTGCTGATACTAAAGCGTACATACAGCGTATCGCTCCTGAAAAAGCGGATATCGTTTCCTTCTATCAGAATGGCTCTCCCATCTTCGATTCATTTGGCATTACCAAGCAGGTTAAATCCTCTTTTGGTAAAACAGTGAATATGGATAGCGGTGCTTACTTGATTGTAGAGCATACCGAAGCTCTGCATGTGATCGATGTAAACAGCGGTTATAAAAGCGTAAGCAATAACCAGGAGCAAAATGCGTTTGAGACCAACCTGGAAGCGGCTGAAGAGATCTCCCGGCAGTTAAGGCTTCGCGACCTGGGTGGTATTATAGTGGTGGATTTCATAGATATGAAACTGCCGGAGAACAAAAGAAAATTAATGGAGAGGATGGAAGAATTCATGCGACCCGACAGGGCCAAGCATGCGGTGCTTCCGATCTCTAAGTTCGGTATCATGCAGATCACGCGTCAGCGGATGAAACCGGAGATGAATATTAATACGCAGGAAATTTGTCCAAGCTGCAATGGAACCGGAAAAATTTCTTCAACTTTATTGCTGGAAGACGAAATAGAAAAAAATGTTAGTTACCTGGTTACTCATAAGCATAGTCACCTTAAACTGGTTGTGCATCCTATACTCCACGCTTACCTCACCAAAGGCTGGTTCTGGCAAACAAAAGTAGCCAAGTGGAAAAAGAAATATGGTAAGAGTATACAAGTGCAGGGAGATACTAATCTACATCTGACGGAGTATAAGTTTTTTGATAAACATGAGGAGGAGATCAAACTGTAAGTTGAAAGTGGTGAGTAGGAAGTAGGAAATACATTTCAAAATTTATACTCTCAACTCACTATTGACCACTTACTACTCACCACTCCCCACTCACTACCTCTCCCTGTTCCCCAAATAAATCATCACATACTGCACTAACTGTACAACCGCAGCAAGTGCGGCAACTACATAAGTAGTGGCGGCCCACTTCAGGGCATCCTTTGCTTTTGGATATTCCTCTGCATTGGTAATATTAGTATGCTGAAGCCAGGCCAGGGCCCTTTTGCTGGCATCGAACTCAACTGGTAGGGTGACCAGGGTGAAAAGAACGGTCACACTCATTACTATAATACCAACCAGTAAAACGGTGGGATTTCTGGACATGGCCAGAATAACCACCCCGGCCAAAAGGATCCAGTTTACCAGCATCGAACTAGCCTGAACCAGGGGAACCATCCTGGTTCTAAAGGTCAGGGGACCGTAGTTTGTGGCATGCTGAACCGCGTGTCCACATTCATGGGCAGCCACAGCAGCCGAAGAAATGGAGTTTCCATTATACACTTCCGGGCTCAGATTTACCGTATGGGCAGCCGGGTTATAATGGTCTGTAAGAAAGCCCTCTACAGAGGTCACCTGCACATCAAAAATACCGTTGTACCGGAGCATTTTTTCGGCCACTTCCCGGCCGGTCAGACCGCTGGAAAGAGGGATTTTACCATACTTAGAAAACTTGCTTTTAAGGATGGCAGAAACCAGCAAACTGAGGCCTAAAAACAACATAGAAATCAGAAAAATATCGTTGGATGGATACATGGCTTTTGAGCTTTTTGTAGATGATTATTACAAATTTGCATCCATTCGATTTAAACATTTTTTTTAAGCCTTTTTGTCATTTATTTCAGGCAGAAACTCAGCCTATTCTGCCAGTAACACGTGTAAAATGAAATTTCATACTATATTGAATAATAACATGTTATAATGATTTTTTAGCTGAAGTTATTGAGTTTCAGGAGCCTGAATTTTGATCATTCGATTTATTCACAAGTCCAAAAATTTATTTTGAAATATGGGTCTTAATTGTAACTTAGCAATAGAATTTAATGGGTTAGTAAGTAAGGGGGTCAGTCGAAAGATTGACCCTTTTTACATTTTATTTATCGCCCAATTTTTTTCATCCTTTTTCTCCAATTTTTTTTGTTGCAATTTCAAAAATTATGAACGCCCGTTTGTAATTAGTCGACTAAATATTGATGCAACATCATGCGATGCTTTATTTTTAATTTATGAGCAAAACGAAGACAGCATTTTTTTGTCAGAACTGTGGTTATGAATCTGTGAAATGGGTGGGTCAATGTCCATCCTGCGGCAAGTGGAATAGTTTTGTGGAGGAATTATTACAAAAAGAAAAAGGCAAACAGGATAACGACTGGAAAGAACTGAATGGAGAAAAAAGAAGGAACCGAATTATTCCGATCCAGGATGTAACTACAACGGAAGAAAAAAGGATCATCAGTAATGATCCGGAATTGGATCGTGTACTAGGCGGCGGAATTGTTCCAGGAAGTTTAGTGTTGGTTGCTGGTGAACCAGGCATTGGTAAGTCCACTTTATTTTTACAGATCGGTCTGGCACTGAAAAAAATAAAAGTGCTTTATATCAGCGGAGAGGAAAGTGAGCAGCAGATCCGTATGCGTGCAGATAGATTACCTGTGGCCAATAACGAAGATTTTTTTCTGCTGACAGAAACATCTATTGAGATCATCTTCCTGGAAATAAAAAAATTGAAACCACAACTGGTGATCGTGGATTCTATTCAGACCCTGCATACGCAACTGATCGAATCTTCACCTGGCAGTGTATCGCAGATCCGTGAATGTGCTGCCGAGTTTCAGCGCTTCGCCAAAGAGACCAATATTCCCGTGTTTCTCATTGGGCATATCACAAAAGATGGAAGTATTGCAGGACCCAAGATCCTCGAGCATATGGTAGATACTGTATTGCAATTTGAAGGCGACAGGCATTATGCATATCGTATTCTGCGCACGCTGAAAAATCGTTTTGGCAGCAGTTCTGAATTAGGGATCTATGAGATGTCTGACAAGGGAATGCGGGGCGTACTCAACCCAAGTGAAATTTTAATTTCACAGAAAGAGGAACAGCTCAGTGGCATTGCCATAGCCGCAACTATTGAAGGATTGCGCCCCTTGCTGATAGAAGTTCAGGCACTGGTAACACCATCTGTTTATGGAACGCCTCAAAGAACGGTAACTGGTTTTGACCTGCGTCGACTTCAGCTATTACTTGCAGTTCTGGAAAAACGTGGTGGATTTCATTTTGGATTGAAAGATGTTTTCTTAAATATAGCAGGAGGCATCAAGGTCGAAGATCCTTCTATTGATCTGGCGGTACTTTGTGCTTTGCTTTCTTCTTTTGAGGATGCGCCATTACCCCCAAAGATCTGCTTTGCCGGAGAGGTCGGACTTAGTGGAGAGATCAGAGCAGTGAACCGAATTGAGCAAAGAGTAGCGGAAGCTGAAAAGCTTGGATTTGAAAAGATCATTGTTTCTAAATACAATCATGCTTACCAGAAAGGATCGAAAAAATCTTCACAGATCGAAGTAGTGTCCATGGGCAGAGTGGAAGAAGTATATAAGTATCTTTTTTAGATTGATAAGGCTGACTGAAATAAAAGAATCTCTTTTACATCTTTTCTTCCCTCATTGTTGTGTGGGTTGCGACACTGATCTGCTGTCAAAGAATTCAGGACTCTGTCTTCGCTGTCTTCATGAACTGCCGCTTACTGGTTTCGAATTAAGGGATGACAATCCAGTTGAGAAAATATTTATTGGGCGTATCCCGCTTCATTCGGCCATGGCCGGATATTATTTTACCAAGAGTTCCACCATGCAGCGGATCATTCATGAGATCAAATACAAGGGCAACCAGGACCTGACAAGGCAGATGGGCCGATTATTGGGTAATATCTTACAACGATCCGGCAGAATGAAGGCGGATGCCATTGTGCCCCTTCCCCTGTTTTCCAAAAAACAAAAAGCCCGCGGTTATAACCAGGCAGAATTGATCGGCCAGGGCATGAGCGAAATAATGAAGATCCCTTTATTGAATAAAGCAGTGATCCGAACCCAGCATACAGAAACACAGACCCGCAAGGGAAGGGTGGAGAGATGGCAGAATATGGAAGGAAAGTTTCAGTTGCTCGATACTCAACAAATAGAAGGGAAACATATTTTATTGGTAGATGACGTGATTACTACGGGTGCCACGCTGGAAGCCTGTGGCGAAGAATTGCTAAAAACAGCAGGCTTATTAAGTTTAGCAAGTCTATGTGTTGCGACGAAGTAAAGGTTGAGGCGCCTGCCGGCAGGCAGGGTTAAGTGGCAATTCATTATTTTTACAATCATGCGTTTAATCGCTTCTATTTTTTGTGGATTAATCCTGCTGCTGGCTTCCTGCAGCAAAGACAACTTTATCAATTCTCCCGATGCCAGGTTAACGATAACAGCAGATACACTTAAATACGATACGGTCTTTGTCAGTGCCGGCTCTACCTATCGGCAGTTTCGTGTGATCAATGAGAATGATCAGAAGCTGCGAATCAGCTCGATCAAACTAATTGGGGGCAGTAGCTCAGTTTTTAAAATGAATGTGGATGGTGTTTCAGGAACAGAATTCAATAACCTGGAACTGGCTGCTCACGATAGCGTTTATGTTTTTATGCAGGTGAATATAGATCCATCTGTCAATAATCAGCCATTTGTATTACGAGATAGCGTTAGCATTGTTTATAATGGAAAAACAAAATGGGTGCAACTCGAAGCCTGGGGACAGAACGCGCATTTTCTTCGCAACTATATTGTAAATGCCAATGAGACCTGGAACAATGATAAACCATATGTGATCCTTGGTTCTCTGTTTGTAAATACCGGGAAAACACTAAGTATCAATAAAGGCTGCCGAATTTATATGCATGCAGATGCACCTGTTATTGTAGATGGCACCCTGCAGGTAAATGGATTAAAGGATACAATCAATCGGGTCATCTTTAGTGGTGACAGGCTGGACGAACCTTTTAAAGATTATCCTGCATCGTGGCCAGGTATCTATTTTCTGGCTAATTCCAAAGACAATCAGATCAATTTTGGGATGATCCGCAATGCCTACCAGGCCATCGGGGTCATTGATCCTTCCTTGAATGTGAATCCTAAACTAATTTTAAATGAGACCATCATTGATAATGGCTATGATGCGGGCATTATTTCCAGTAACTCATCCATTCGGGCCAGAAACTGCCTGATCAGTAATTGCGGAAAGAACCTGATCCTGACAAAAGGAGGAAATTATCAATTCACGCATTGCACGGTGGTCAGTTATTCCAATCCTTTTATTTCACATAAGGAACCTGTACTTCAACTCACCAATTTTGGTTATACCAATAATAATCTGGTAAGCGCAGACCTCAGCGCTCTATTCAGAAATTGTATTTTTTTTGGTGAGAGTGGATTAGTAGCTGATGAAGTAGCTGTAATAAAAAATGGTAATACGATATTCAATGTGAGTTTCGATTATGGGCTTTGGAGAGTTGGGACCGTCCCTGCCAATGTGACCAGCAACCAGATGATCAACCAGACTCCTCTTTTTGAAAAAGTAGATTCCTATAATAACTTATGGAATTTTCACCTAAGCCCTTCTTCCCCAGCACTGAACAAAGGCAGCAATGCAGGTGTTATAATAGATCTGGATGGAAAGCCCCGGCCAGTAGGTCTGCCCGATCTGGGATGTTTTGAAAAGCAATAACATTCGGGCAACCAATAACGTGCGATAATTCGTTTAACTTTAATCAACAAACAAAAACTATTGTCATGAAAACGCTTCTTGCAGGTCTTATACTCTGCTTCACTCTTACTGGTGGTACTATTTATGATTTTAAAGTTCCCGGCCTGGATGGAAATGATATTGATTTTTCAGCTTACAAAGGAAAGAAGATCATGATCGTGAATACGGCATCTCAATGTGGCAACACTCCTCAATACAAAGAACTGGAAGCTTTATACGAGAAGTACAAAGGCAAACTGGTGATCGTAGGATTTCCTGCAAATAATTTTGGGGCGCAGGAACCAGGAACAAATAATGAGATCAAAGAATTTTGTACAAAAAATTATGGCGTTACATTTCCAATGGCAGAAAAAGTTTCTGTAAAAGGCGATGATATCTGTCCATTATACAAATGGCTTCTTGATCAATCCAGGGAAATGTCTAAAGGCATTACCGGAACCAGTTCAAAAGATATAGTTTGGAAAAGATATTTGCAGAGTCCGGTAGATTGGAATTTCACCAAATTTCTTTTGGATGAAAATGGCAAACTGATCGCTGTTTTTCATAACAAGGTGAATCCAATGAGTGATGAGGTGACGGCATTTTTGAAATAAACAGTTTTTAAACGTAGCTATGTATTAATGTATATACGTAGCTACGTTTTTACATATCTGCCTTTCCAACGTATCTTCGCTTCATGCGTTTTGAGGAAATAATAGGTCAGTCTCCCGTTAAAAAACAACTGGTTGAATTAGTACAGCATAACCGGCTTAGTCATGCCTTATTATTTTTAGGAAAAGAAGGCAGCGGTGCATTATCTATGGCATTGGCTCTTGCCCAATATATTGTTTGCGAGAAAGTAAATGGGAGAAACGCTTCTTCCACCTCTCCGGCCTCATTATTTGGAGATGGCCCCGTTCCATCAACCCTGCCTTCGACAAGCTCAGGCACCGTGCTTCCTCAACCTTCAACTGATGCTTGTGGCATTTGTCCTTCTTGCCAACGTGCGGCTCAATTAGTTCATCCTGATATTCATTTTTCATACCCAACTGTTACTAAAAAACCAGGAGAGACTCCTATTGCTACAGATTTTATTGCCGAATGGCGCGAGTTCGTAAAGATCAATCCTTATGGAAATCTGTTTGAATGGATCGAGCAGATAAAAGAAAAGGAAAATAGCCAGGGAAAAATTACAGCCAAAGAATGTGAAGACATTATTCGTAAACTCAGTCTGAAAAGTTTTGAGAGCGAATACAAAATCATGATCATGTGGATGCCGGAAGAACTGGAAAAAGAAGGCAACAAACTTTTAAAGATCATTGAAGAACCACCGCCCAATACTTTATTCATCCTGGTGGCAGAAAATGAAGAACAGATATTATCCACCATCGTAAGCCGTTGCCAGCTGATTCGAATTCCGCCACTTGATCGCTCCGAAATTCAGGAAGCCCTGATCTCCCGCAATAAAACTGAACCTGCCATCGCCACGCAGATAGCGGGTGTTTGTGATGGAAACTATCATGAGGCCCTGCATTTGCTTCAACATGCGGAAGAGGATTGGGAGGCATTATTAAGAGATTGGCTGAACGCCATAAAAAAAACGGGTCCGTTAGCTCAAACTAAATGGGTGGACGAGATTAGTCGCCTGGGCCGGGAAAAGCAGAAACAATTTCTCCGGTATTTTAATCATGTGCTTGAACAGGCCATTCATCTTCGAGTTTACCAGATTGGTGGTAATTCTAACATACCTGATTCAATTATGCCTGGTAACGAAATGGATTTTGCCGAAAGATTGAACCGGATCGCTACTATGGAACAACAGGAAGCCATTATTCATGAAATTGACCGGGCCAGCTACTATATTGAAAGAAATGCCCATGGAAAAATGCTATTCCATGCCCTTACTATCAAGTTATATCATATTCTTCAGGACCGTATTGTTCTGGAAATCTGAGGATTTGCATTTTGGGTCAAAATCTGTACATTTGGATACTTGAGAGTAAGGATTTGTGCGAGACCGGTTATGAGTGGCGACATAACCAACTGTTATTCAACCAGACTTCTTTTTATTTATATATTACCAGGTTTCTAGAAGGATAACTACATCTCGACCTTTCCCCTCTTTATTATTAATAATTAACCTTTTTTCGAATGAGTTGCACGGGTTGCAGTACAGCAACAGGTGGTAAACCTAATGGTTGCAATAGTAACGGTGGATGCAGTTCAGGTGGTTGTAACCGCATGAACGCATACGACTGGTTACGCAATTTGCCCATTGCCGATATGGACGCGGCCTGCAAGGTGGTGGAGGTTAGTTTTAGTCAGGGTACCAGAAAAGATTTTTACCGAAATACTTCGCTGCAGCAATTTGAAAAAGGAGACCTGGTGGCGGTAGAAGGTGTGAGCGGATTTGATGTGGGTGAGATCTCACTGACTGGAGAAATAGTAAGACTTCAGTTAAAGAAACGAGGTGCTAAAGAAGATAATCCTGAAATGCGAAAAGTATTGCGCCGGGCAACCGATCGTGATATCGACCAGCTTCGTATCAATAAAGCACGTGAACCAGAGGCTGTCATCCGTAGTCGTGCCATTGCACGTCAATTGAAACTGGATATGAAGATCAGCCAGGTTGAAATGCAAGCCGATGGAAGAAAAGCTACATTTTTTTATATCGCTGATGGTCGTGTGGATTTTCGTGAACTGATCAAAGTATATGCCTCTGAGTTCAAAGTAAAAGTAGAAATGCGCCAGATCGGTGCAAGACAGGAAGCAGGAAAAGTAGGTGGAATTGGTTCCTGTGGAAGAGAACTTTGTTGCAGTACCTGGCTTACCGATTTTAAATCTGTTAATACAGCAGCAGCCCGTTATCAGAATCTTTCTATTAACCAGGTCAAGTTAAGCGGACAATGCGGACGACTGAAATGTTGTCTTAATTACGAACTCGATACTTACCTGGATGCTTTGCAGCATTTCCCTGATAATTGCGATATACTTCAGGTAGCAAAAGGCAATGCCTTTCTTATTAAAAAAGATATTTTCAAGAATCTCATGTGGTACACACTTCCGGATTCCAATAAACAATATCCGCTGGCTATTGAAAGAGTTCGAAAAATAAAATCATTGAACCAGCAGAACATAAGGCCGGATGAACTTGAACCGGTAGAGCTGACATCAAAAAATAAAGAGGTGGAACCGGAGTTTGTGGAGTTGGTTGGACAAATCAGTCTTCAAACGCTGGAGCGCTCCGACAGAAAAAAACAACAACAGAAAAAAAGAGGATCAGGACAGCAAGGTCAAGGTCAGGGACAGCGTCAGCAGGGCCCCGGACAGAATCAAGGAAACAATCAAGGCCAGGGACAAAGACAAGGACAACAACCGCAAAATAAACAACAGGGTCAGCGACCAGCCCCCAGACAACAGGGAGAAAATCAACCTAAGCAACAAGGTGGCGGGCAACAACAGAAAGGACCTAATCCCAATCGTAATCAGCCGCCAAGGGAACCGGGGCAAAGACCAACGATCATAAAACCAAATACGCAGAAACCGGAGGAAGGGCAGGGTTGATAAAGTTGAGAGGTTGAGCGAACATTCACTTACTCACCTATTCACTTATTCACTACTTACCACTCACTATTCACTATTCACTTCTCTAAATCCCTAATGCGGAATAAATCGCATCCTGAATCTTCCCTCTTATCAATAATTGAGAGATCTTATTATTATCACGGGTAGGATATACGCGGTTAGAAAGAAAAATATATACAATATTGGTTTTGGGATCTACCCAAACACAGGTACCGGTGAAACCTGTATGTCCGAAAGTCTCCAGTGAAACTTTAGTTGCGGGATAAGGCTCTTTCCTTGTCTTATTATCTTTTTCAGGTTTATCAAATCCATAACCGCGGCGACTTACCGGACTATGATAGGCCGTAAATAATTTTATCGTTTCAGCTGATAAATATCTCCTCCCATTAAATTCACCTCCATTCAGCAGCATTTGATAAAGCATGGCCAGGTCATAGGCATCTGAGAAAAGCCCGGCATGTCCTGCTACTCCGCCGAATAATGAAGCGCCTTCATCATGAACATCTCCCTGCATGGTTTGCCTGCGAAACCATTTCTCCGTTTCTGTTGGCACCATGCGGCCGGCTGCAAAACGATCCCTTGGTTTAAATCCAGTAGTGACCATACCCATAGGCTTATAAAAATTATCCATTGCATACTGATCCAGGGTTTTGCCTGTGATCTGCTCTACGACCTTACCCAGAAAAATAAAATCGTTATCGCTGTATACATATTTATTTCTAGGTCCCAGTGGGCTTTTTAATATCCGGTTCATGATCACATCCTGATAATCATTTTTCAGATATAGATTTTCTGCTACCCTTAAAGAAAAGCCTGGTTTCATTTTATCGGAATAATATTCGGGCTTTGGCAGTCCTGAAACAGAATCGATCGTTTCTTTATAAAAAGCAATAAAAGGAACTAATCCCGCCTGATGCAGTAAAATATCTTCGATCTTAAGATTTGCTTTGTTGGATCCTCTCACTACCGGAAGGTAATCGCCCAGTTCTTTTTGAAGGTCGAGTTTTCCTTCATCATACAATTTCATTACTGAAACCGTTGTAGCGGAAACCTTGGTTACAGAAGCCAGATCGAAAATACTTTCCACAGTAGTAGGGGGAGATGGTTCATATTTGTAATATCCAAATGCTTTATAATAGATGATCTCGCCTTCATGCACGGCGAGTACAACACAGCCTGGAAATGCCTTTTGCTTTATGGCATCCTGTACGATAGAATCCACTGCATCGAGTTTGCTTAATGAATGCCAGGAAGGATCTTTTGCATTTTTTACAATGCCATAACCATATTTATACTGGCAAACAGATTCAGGAAGTTTACCGGAGGCATTGATCTTTCCTTCCACAATATCAGCCGCTACCTCCTGGGTAATAGAATCATCCTGATGGCAAGCCATTAGTGTATAGGCATCACAGAAATTTTTATTTGCAAGTACATTACCAAAACTGACGGTGATGGTCTTGATAAAATTCAGGTCATGGTAAAGTCCCAGTGCCGTACTGCTTAAACCGAAATTATCGGTAGGACGAAGTGAATAATTATGATAGCCCAGAATGATCGCATCATATTTACCATCTTTTGGTACCTGTGCCAGAATGGAATCTGCTTTCGCTTTTCCATCTTTATAAGAGATCATATAAATATCGGCCTGCAGGTCATTTTGAAGACGGCGGGCAAAACTATTCATCTCGGTAAGTCCAATACCAATATAAGCGACCTTCTTTCCTGCTTTCACAGGGATCTCTGCGTAATCAGTACGTGAAGATTTAGTACTTGCCTGTGATAGCACTACAATTGTTTTCTCTGCCGCTTCACGACGTATGGGATCTGTTTTCGCATTCAGATCCTTTACCAGGTTATTGGTATCGATCGGTGTCCATTTATTTAACCCAAGCTGATATTTGGAGGCCAATACTTTTTTTACGCGGCCATTAATATCATCCTGATTCAATCTTCCGTCTGCAAGGGCTTTTTTGATCACATCAATACTTTCAGGAACACTGGCCGGTAAACAAAGCATATCATTACCTGCAATCAAAGCTTCCACGGCGATGGTACCACTTGGAAAATATTTTGCCACTCCTTTCATCTCCAGCGCATCAGTAAATGTGAGTCCCTTATATCCCATGCTATCTCTTAAAAGTCCGGTCACATTATTTTTTGAAATAGATGTCGCGCGATTAGGGGTATTATCAATAGCTGGTATATAAAGGTGCGCAATCATTACACTACCGATACCCGCATCAAATACTGCTCTGAAAGGCACGAGTTCCATAGTGTCCAGTTGTTTCATGGTCTTATTTATCACCGGGAGATCCATATGCGAATCAACATCTACATCGCCATGACCTGGAAAATGTTTAGCGCAGGCCATTATGCCCATATCCTGCATTCCTTTCATATAGGCCACTCCAAAACGTGCAACCTTTTCTTTATCCTCACCGAAGGAACGATATCCAATCACCGGGTTATTAGGATTATTGTTTATATCAACCACCGGAGCATAATTCACATGAATGCCAATTCTCTTGCATTGCTCTCCGATGGCCATTCCCATTCGATAGATCAGGTTCTCATCACTTGATGCGCCCAGAGTTAGCTGATAAGGAAATTTATTTACGCTGTCCAGTCTCATGCCTAAACCCCACTCTGCATCCATTGTGATCATCAGCGGTGTTTTAGCAATGCTCTGGTAATAATTAGTGAGGTTGGCTTCCCGAATGGGTCCGCCCTGAAAAAAACAAAGGGCACCCACATTATATGTTTGGATATCGCTGGCCACTTTGGCCACATGATCTGGCCCCAGGTTGGAATGAGCCCTGATGACCATTAGCTGAGCAATCCTTTCTTCTGGCGTAAGTGAATTAAATACACTGTCTACCCAGGCATTTTTTGAAAGTGCACTGCGATATTGCGCATTTAAAAGGCCCGGGGTCGCTAAAACAGATAATAGCAATACGTATAAAAGCGAGGTTCTTTTCATATAGATGCAATGTGCTTTAAAATTAAATCATTCCCATATTGTATCCCCGTTAAAATTGAAGTATTCGTGAATGAATAAACAGAGGCTAAAACCGTAATTTTGACGCCCAAGGAGAAGAATTGTAGTGCCTGATAAGATCGTCCTCTTACCTGATAATATTGCTAACCAGATAGCCGCCGGAGAAGTGATCCAGCGGCCAGCATCGGCTGTAAAAGAATTGCTGGAAAACGCGGTGGACGCGGGTGCCACCGAAATACGCCTGCTTATTAATGATGCGGGCAAGGCCCTTGTGCAGGTGATCGACAATGGCAGCGGCATGTCGGAGACAGATGCCCGCATGTGTTTTGAAAGGCATGCCACTTCCAAAATAAAGACCATTGATGATCTGTTTCATATTCGCACCATGGGTTTTCGCGGAGAAGCGCTGGCATCTATCGCTGCTGTGGCCCAGGTGGAACTAAAAACAAAAAAACCAGAGAATGATACCGCGATCTATCTCGAAATAGAGAATAGCCAGGTAAAAAAGCAGGAACCAATAGCAGCACCGGATGGCACCAGTATCGCGATGAAGAATCTTTTCTTCAATGTACCGGCCCGAAGGAATTTTTTAAAAAGTAATGCGGCTGAATTAAGACATATCATTGACGAATTCACGAGGGTAGCACTTGCTTTCCCTGAAATATTATTTACCCTTAACTCCAATGGCCAGGAATTATTTCACCTGGAATCCGGTTCACTTAAACAACGGATCGTACAGTTGCTGGGCAATAACTATAACACCAAACTGGTGGCAGTCAATGAAGAGACGGATTACATGAATATTTACGGATTTGTGGGAAAGCCGGAAACAGCCAAACGAACCCGGGGTGATCAGTATTTTTTTGTAAATAATCGTTTCATAAAAAGTGCTTATCTCAATCATGCGGTGATGAACGCTTACCAGGAAATGATCCCTTCGGATAGTTTCCCGATGTATGCGCTCTTTATCGATCTGGATCCGGCACAGGTGGATGTGAATGTGCATCCTACCAAGCAGGAAATAAAATTTGAGGATGAGAAGATCATTTATGCATTTGTACAGGCAGCTATCAAACATGCGCTGGCTCAATTCAGCGTAACCCCAACACTTGATTTTAGTTTAGATGCAGGCATACAACAATTGCCTTCGATTCAACAGCCATTTACAGAAAACAAACAACAGCAGGCATCAGGTTCTTCTATATTCAGAGGATTTACGCAAAAAAATCAGGCCCATTTTATAGAAAGAACTAATCCGGGTGAACTTCAGCATTGGAGAAGTTTTTATCAGCCCCTTACACCCCCTACTTCAATTGAAGGAAGCGTTGAAAATATTAATTCTGATTCGCTGCTGGGAACAGTCACCGTTAAGGCGATCGAGGTGCGCGAATTAATGCAGTTGATGAATGAGTTTATCATGGTTCCAAGAGTAGAAAGTTTCCTATTGGTGAATCAGCAACTGGCGCATGAAAGAGTTTTGTATGAACAGATGACCACTGCCAGCAAGGATAAACCCATGACCACCCAACGGAATATGTTTCCAATAACTCTGGAACTTTCTCCGGCCGATACTGCTATAATGGAGGAGATCATGGATGACCTGCAACATCTGGGTTATATGATCGAACCATTTGGAAAAAATAGTTTTGTTATACAGGGTACACCAGCAGATGTAGGCGCAGGAAATGAAAAACATACGGTGGATATTCTGTTGGATCAATATAAACATTTCAATAGTGATCTGAAATTCACGAGACGTGAAAAACTAATCCGATCGCTGGCACGACAACGCTCAATAAAATCAGGTCAAATATTAAGCGATAAAGAAATGAGGCAATTGATCATCGAATTATTTGTATGTGAGCAGCCCAATCGTTCCGCAGATGGCCGACCTATATTTATAGAGTTTAAAAAAGAAGAACTTGACCGGATGTTTTTCGGAGCCTGATAAATATTTAAAAAATCTACTTAATAATTATTGCGGATCCCTTTTAGGAATTTCTCCACCGCCCTTCTTACTTCTGTGGAAGATGCCTGGTGATTATTAACCAGGGTTGAGAAGATCAATAATTTTCCTTTTTTAGTATAGAGATAACCACTGAAGGCCACCACACCCGACAAGGTGCCCGTTTTTCCATATATATAACCACTATCTTCTTTATAATAACTATTTATAGTTCCTTCACCACCGGTAGCAAAAATTAATTTCACGCGATCCATTCCAAACTCAGAACGGATCTTATTAAGTATGGTAACGATATCACGGGGAGTAAAAAGATTATACCGACTCAGGCCTGAACCATCCACCCAGCGGGGCTTTTGGGGCAGATCACTAAGATCGGTTTTGAGAAGAGTATCGATGATCTGCTCATCGTTCATATAGCCCAGTCTTTTATTACTGACCATCAGCAACGATTGCTCTGCCATGAAATTATCACTGCGATGCATCATGGGTTTTAACATGGAATCAAGAGGACGTGACCAGATGGTTTTCCATTCTTTCACTTTTAAATTCAGTCCGGCGCAACCTTCACAGATATAGGCTCCCGGAATATCATACTGAGGACGGAGATGGTGAACGCTTACATGGTAATCGTGCGACAATAATTCAACAGCCGTGGTGGATCCCTTTGTTACAAAAGGAATAGAAGCTGTGCTGAACACCTGGTTACTTACAGTGATAGGAAAATCATTTTTTGACAATTCGCGACCCAGCTGAATTTTTGGTGCAGCGGCTTGTTGTGTTTCTTTCGAAAGAAAAAAACTATGCGCATTTACAAGAGAGTCAAAATAAGGAGAAGTTGTTTTAAATAGTAATATTTCATTTCCCGAACGACCACCTTTTATCGATGGATCCCGGTTAGCCGGTGCATTAAGTTTTATATCGATCACATTTCCATAAACTGGAAAGCTTGATCTTTCAGCCATATAGGCGGCATCATAATCATTCCATGACCATCCGCTTCCGAAATGATCATCTCTCCAAATGGTATCGAGTATAGCGATCTCATAATGATATTTTCTCAATTGGCGGTATACCCAATCCCAACCTGGTTGTCTTGCGAATTCAGGATGAAGAAAGGTAGGATCGCCTGTTGGCTGAATGGCCAGGTAGCTCACTGAAGAGTCTTCATTTCTTGCCACACCTACTTTCAATCCCGCAATACTATCGCCCAGGTATTTCATAGCTGCATAGCAAGTTGCGATCTTGGTATTACTGGCAGGAACAAAATATTTATCCCCTTGGTATTCGTACCAGTAACGATTGGTGCCGGGTTCATAAATGCTAATTCCTACATGCGCCGCGATCAGGGCTTTATTCTTCAAGACATCTTCTTTTGCAGAGCGCCCAATTCTTGCTCCGGGAGAACAAGAGCTTAATAGCAAACTCAATAAAATAAAAAAAGCCATAGATTCAAGGCTTATCGCAGAACGTAAAAACTTCATAATATTATTTCAAATCTTGACTTAATTCGATTTCGACTCCTGACTCCTGACTAACGACTTCTGACTCCCGACTAGTCCTAACTCCTAACTAATAACTCCTAACTATGATCTCTCCTGCGCCCTCAACCACCTCTCCGGTATCTCGTTACTGCTTGCCAGCAGATAATCTTTATAGCTGCAGGCGATAAATGATTTATCAGGCAATTGCATCCACCAGCGGCCGGTCTTTTTACTTTGAAGAAAGATGGTTTGTACTTCGGCGAAGGCCATATGATATTCATTGAATGAATCTCTTTCATTCAGTTCAGCTTCGCGACGACCGCGACTGCGCCCATCCATGACATACCAGATCATTTGGGCGATCTGTTTGGCTGTAAGATCATCCTGGTCATACTGGGAATTATAACCATAGATACCGATACTACTAA
This sequence comes from Chitinophagaceae bacterium, assembly GCA_046596515.1. Lineage (GTDB taxonomy): Bacteria > Bacteroidota > Bacteroidia > Chitinophagales > Chitinophagaceae > JJ008. The sequence goes on from JBKJMI010000019.1 coordinate 47,829, forward strand.
CTGTAGGACTCATTCCTGCATAACGCATCAGCATGCAGGCTTCTTCACCGGTAAAACCATTTGGTGAAACTGTATTTGCAGGAGCATAGGCATTAGCGATAGCGCTGATATCAAAACTTACCATTTCGCTGTTACGAATCACCGGCTCCATCTCATCCATACTTTCTTTTACTGTACCCAAGCGGTAACAATCAAAGCGAAGTTTGTCAAGCGTTTCCAGCATGCGCGGATGTACATAATAACTTTGAAAACCGATATGATTATAATGACGAATAAAATTCGGATCTCCTGTAAGCATCTGCATCAAAAAATTCTCATGACGAAATGGGGATTCCAGGTCAAGGTCAATAAGTGCATCAATACAACTGGCTTCAATGATTTTTTTATTATCAGCGTAGGCACTGTACTGCGATAAAGTGAGATCATGTGATCCACCCAGGATGATCACGGTCTTTCCATCATTGATCAGTTCCTTTACAACTGTTTTAAGTGCAGCATATGAATCCGTATAAAGAGATCCTGATTTTATATTGCCAACATCAGCCATTTTAATATCCTCATGCCAGTAAAAAAGTCTGTAGAGATAACGCCGGATGATATCAGGCGCCTCGCTTAGTCCATGGATCAGTCCGCTACCTCTTTGTTCACCACATCCTACGATCACGATCTGCGCATCGTCCAGCTCAGGAAATTCTTCACCATAAATGGCCATTACCTTGCCCAACTGTCCTTCTCTAAAGCCCTCATCCTGAGAAAGGCTGTTAATATTTATGGGTTCCAGGAAATCAGCAATATTCAGGTGATCGGCCATGTGATAATTTATGAACAAACTTAATGAAATCCATCAATGAAATAAGGCGACAAGCAGCGGATAGACTAATTTTATTGTTTGTTACAACAAAGAACAGATAATACTATGGTTCGAAAGCTTTTTCATGTTTTCTTTTTGCTATTAATTACAGGTGCGGCATTCGGTCAGCTTCCTGCAAAAACAGACAGTACAAAGACATCCAAACTGGATTCCCTGAAACAATTAGATGAAGTGATCATTTCATCTACAAGAACTGAAACAAGAATTGAGAATACACCCACAAGAGTTGAAGTAATTGGTTCAGAAGAAGTAGATGAAGAAAGCGGTGTTAAACCTACACATGTGGCCGGTTTGCTTGGCGATGTGGCTGGTATACAAGCACAACAAACCTCAGCGGTTACATTAAATACTGAAATGCGCGTTCAAGGCTTACCCGGCAGTTATACACAGTTACTTCGCGATGGATTACCCTTATTTGGTGGCTATGCTTCCAGTTTCAGTGTATTACAAATACCACCATTGGATCTGAAACAGATCGAGATAATTAAAGGAGCAAGTTCTACTCTTTATGGTGGTGGTGCCATCGCGGGAATGATCAATATAATTTCTAAAAAACCATCGCTTAAAGGTCCTGAACGTTACCTGCTTGTCAACCATTCAACTTTACGTGAATCCAATTTCAATTTATTTGTAGCCGATCGCGATAAGAAAAAAGGTTATACTTTTTTTGGTGGTGGTTCCTATCAACGCCCGATGGATGTAAATAAGGATGGTTTCAGTGATCTTCCTCTCACGGAAACTATTGTGATGCATCCTGTTTTTTATGCCTATCCTAATGAAAAAAATACTTTATCGGTTGGATTGAACAGCACTTTTGAAGAAAGAAGAGGGGGTGATATGCTGGTACTTCGAAATATTACGGATGCCGATCATCAGTTTTATGTGCTGAACAGATCTTATAGAAATAGCCTGGATGCCAGTTGGGAAAAAAAAATTACACCCCGGGATAAGTTCACGCTTAAGGGAATTGGAAGTTGGTTTTATAGAAATATAACCACTAATAGTTTTGGAATGAAGGGTCGTCAACTGGCCTGGTATTCTGAAGCTACTTATGTAAGAAAACGAGATAAGCATGATCTGGTCGCCGGACTAAATTTGAATGGAGAAAGTTTTACTAAGAAAGTACCCGATAGCAGTTTACTTCCCGAGTATGATCATTTTACCCTGGGTGCATTTGTTCAGGATGACTGGAGAATACATTCCAAATTGATCCTGGAAACAGGACTAAGAACAGATTTTCATAATCGCTACGGTACATTTATTCTTCCACGCTTGTCCTTTTTATTTAAAGCAAGCCCGGTACTTACCAGCCGCCTGGGTGGTGGTTTGGGTTATAAGATCCCAACATTGTTCAACAGTGAACTGGATGAAAGAGATTATCGCATTGTTCGGTTCCAACCTAATGTAAAGATCCAGGCTGAACGATCCTATGGCGCTAACTGGGATATTAATTTCAAGAAAAAATGGGGCGAGTTTGAACTAACACTGAATCAATCATTTTATTTAACGCGCATTGATCATCCCCTTGTAGGCAGGGCGAATGGAATGTTTATTGATTATAGTAATGCGAATAAACCGGTAATGACAAAAGGTTTTGAGACCTGGGTGCAGATTGCCTATGGCGAGTTGGAAGCATACCTGGGTTATACCCTGGCAGATGCAAGAAAGAAATATGATCCGGCTCAACCATATCTTGAACTCAGTGCGCGCAATAAATTTGCTTCAGTTATCTCTTATGAATTCTCCTCCAGGTTCCGCGCCTGTATTGAAGCTTCCTATACTGGTCCGCAATACCTCGAAAATGGAAGCCGCACAAAGGGGTATCCAATTGCAGCGGGAATGGTTCGCTATGATATCGGCCGTTATTCTTTTGTGTTGAACTGTGAGAATATCTTTGATTACCGCCAAACAAATAATGAGGATATTCTTATACCTCCATTTACTAATCCACGCTTCAAACAGATCTGGGCTCCATTAGACGGAAGAGTGGCCAACCTCAGTATCAGAATAAAATTCTGAGGATAAGCTTTCTTCATCTCACTCCATCATTAACATATAGAAAACAAAATTAAAGGGCAACTGGAAAATAAATTTTGGACCTTTTAAGTTTAATAAGAAGCCCTGTCATTTTTAAAATTTAAAATCTACCAATTGTATGAAGAATTTTCGCCTTTTCCTGCAGTTATTGCAGCTGGCATTGATAGTATTGTTCAGTACCAAATACTATATAAGCGATGCAATTCTTTAACCGCCACTAACTAATATAAATGAAGTTTCGATCAAGGCTTTTACTGCTTCCAATATTATTACTAACTATCCTAACCGCTTTTGGCCAGGAAGATTCTACAATAAATTCAACTGCAGAATCAAGGGTTAGCCGCAGTTTGGGGCACCAGTTGATAGTACCAGGTGCGTTAGTTACCTATGGCGTAGTTGCTTTAAACAGTAAACAACTTCTTTCATTAGATAACAAGATCAAGGAAGAGGTATGGACCGAACACCCGCATCAGCCTTTCAGGATCGATAATTTTGCGCAATATCTTCCGGGCCTTTCCGTATTTGGGCTGCATGCAATGGGTATTAATGGAAAGAATTCGTTAAGGGTAGCTACAGGTCGATATCTTATTTCATCAGCGATCATGAGCGTTATCGTTCAGTCTGTAAAAAGGATATCAATGATCCAAAGACCTAATGGTTCGGGTAATAATGCCTTTCCATCCGGTCATACTGCCACAGCCTTTGTAGGCGCAGAATTCCTTAACCAGGAATATGGTTACAAATCGCCCTGGTATAGTATCGGCGGGTATATTCTCGCCTCTGCAGTTGGATATATGCGTATATATAATAACCGACACTGGGCAAGGGATGTAATAGCCGGCGCAGGAGTTGGTATTGGTACCACCAAATTGGTATATGCATTAGCCCGGCAATTCAGGCCACGGCAAGGATCCAATACAAGGATCGCCTATCTGTATTAGACCCGATAGTTTCTTCTCATAGCCTGCATCTTTCGTATCTTTGCCCCCTTGAATAATTACGAAAGAACTATGCAGGAACTGTTACAAAAGATCAATGAACTTAAGACTGAAATGCAGGCTTTCCCAGCTGCGGATGAAAAATCTGTAGAGGAATTTCGTATCAAATACCTGGGCACTAAAGGCATTGTGAAGTCAGTGATGGGTGAAATGAAGAATGTATCAATAGAGCAGAAAAAAGAAGCGGGCCAGCTGCTAAATGAGTTTAAACAATTCACCGAAGAATTATATGATAAGCTAAAGGTTTCTTCATCTAATGCGAAGGAAGGAGAAAATAGTGGCATGGATCTTAGTCTGCCAGGTGAAGAACTGCCCCTGGGTTCACGCCACCCTATCACTTTAATGCGCAATCGCATTGTATCTATTTTTCAGCGACTTGGATTTGCTGTTGCGGAAGGTCCTGAGATCGAAGATGACTGGCATAATTTCGGCGCACTTAATTTACCCGAGCATCATCCGGCGCGGGATATGCAGGACACATTTTATGTTCAGCAAAATCCTTCTTTTCTATTACGTACGCATACCAGTAATGTGCAGATCCGTGAAATGGAGAAAGGAGTATTGCCAATTCGGGGCATTTATCCCGGCCGTGTGTATCGTAATGAAACGGTTAGCGCCCGATCCCATTGTTTCTTTCACCAGGTGGAAGGATTATATATCGATGAGAATGTTTCCTTCGCAGATCTCAAGCAAACCCTTTATTTTTTCGTAAAGGAAATGTATGGTAAGGATGTGAAAGTTCGTTTTCGCCCTTCTTATTTCCCATTTACTGAACCCAGTGCCGAAATGGATATAAGTTGTTTTATCTGTGGGGGCGAGGGTTGTAATGTTTGTAAAAAAACAGGATGGGTAGAGATCCTTGGTTGCGGTATGGTTCATCCAAATGTATTGACCAATTGTAATATCGATCCTAACAAATACACTGGCTTCGCATTCGGAATGGGTATAGAAAGACCCGCCATGCTTAAGTATGGGATCAATGATATCCGTTTGTTCAGCGAAAATGATGTGAGGTTCCTGAAGCAGTTCTCCAGCTCTATTTAAAGAATTTTTTCAACCCGATCTCTCCTGTTGTATACTTGAAGTCATGAAGTCCCTGCTGAAATTTTAGCAGGAGGGCTGTTTTGCTTAATCTTTTTTCGAGAGAAGCGCGGTAAAGAATCGGTTTGTCACCCTGATCTTCAAGATAACCAATGTAGCCGGAGAAAGTAGTTTGAAACTGCCAGTTATTCCTTTTCATTTCTACACCCGCTCCGAATAAGAAGGCATCATCCTGGCGAAGATCATTGCGGTCGATCTGCCAGCAATAGAAACCAGCCATGCCAATCAGTTTCCATCCTTTAGTTCCGAGGGGCTTGCCTGCTGAGAGGTCAAGATAATATCCCATATCATCCGTAAAGCGGGCAGCCCCGAAACCACCTGAAGCAGGATAACGATAGCCGGCACGAAAAGCCAGTTGGATCTTTTTCTCCCATTTCTTTAATAATTTAATATTAAGGTTAAGGTATACATCACCTCCGGCTGATTTATCATTATAGAATTGGTAGTAAACATGTCTTTCATGTTTCAGGGAATCAGACATGCGGTAAAATTCTACCGGCAGGTAGGAAACATCCAATGAGATCACATCCTTAACCAGTGGAAGGTTGCAATAAAGCACAATAGACTGGGAGGTCTCTCCCGGGCGGGAATGAAACTGACCAGTCATCGCTACCCAATAATTATTATCTATACTACCATTGCCTACCTGTGGAACGGGAATAGCATTGGGTCCCATCTTTCCCGGGATCATATTTATATAACGCGACCAGTGGGTAATACCATCCCAGTTTACGGTCTGCGCCCATTGCTGTTGTGTTTGTGCCAGGGCGGTAATTGAAAAACCAAAGTAAAATCCAAAAAGCAGCAGGCTATTTTTTATAAACATCCTGCAATATGCAAAAAATAAAAAGGCCATCCTAAGATGGCCCCTTAATATTCTCTACAGATTGATCAGAATTTTTTACTGTTTTGCATTCGAAGTAATGAGAATACGGCTGCAATCAGGAAGCAGGCAATGCAAAGATACAGGCCTATCGTAAAATCCAGGCTAAGCTTTACATCTCCAAATCCACTAGTGGTATCCTTGACTTTGTCGGCCGCATCTTTAGCCATTTCTTTATCGAACCAGCTTTTCAGCATGATCATAAAACCTACAAGTGAAGCCACTCCGGCGAAACCAACCAGGGCGGTTAGCAGGGAGCCGCTTTTTGATTTGATCAGCGATACCCCAATACCTATAACTGCCAATGCAATGGCAGCGATCACAAGTAATGGTGCCTGACCTTCCTTATTGGATGGTTTCTTCGTGCCATCCTTGAACATATCATCACCCATACCTTTGCTTGCTACGCTCCACTCCTTATTCATTGCAAAGTCAATCCCTTTTTTATCCATGAACTTTGTACCACTGCATTTGATCTCAGCAAATGGCATCAGAAACAATAACAAAGCCGCTGCAAAAGCAATGGTAGATGGAATGCCAGTTTTAAAAAGACCCCGGGAAGGAGCTGGTTGATATACAGGCATAACAGGTGTATCGGAGATCGGGTGGTTTTGGTCCATATAAAATAATTTCAAGTCAAGATAAGAGAAAGTTTCTATAATACACAACAATCTAACGCACAGCATATCTTTACAAATCAGAAGATCATGAACATCAACTCAATTTGTGTTTGCGGAGCGGGTACAATGGGCAGCGGCATTGCGCAGGCAGCCGCACAGTCTGGTATTTATACCATTTTATTTGATCTTAATACCGAGGTTCTCGAAAAAGCAAAGGCGAATATTGAAAAAAACCTGGAGTCGCTGGTTATCAAACAAAAAATCACCGCGAAAGAAAAACAGGATATCATCCAGCGTCTGCATTTTACTATTGATCTTCATGAATGCCTGGCAGATATTATTATTGAAGCCATCGTAGAAAAAATGGAAGCCAAGCTGGGTCTTTTTAATCAACTGGCTGAGATCAACCATAGTGAATGCATATTTGCCAGTAATACTTCCTCTCTTTCTATAGAAAAGATCGCAGAAGGGGTGCAAAAATCAGAAAGGGTAATCGGTATGCACTTTTTTAATCCTGCTACCATTATGAAATTAGTAGAAGTGGTGAACACCCGTTTTACTAATGAAAATACTACGCAAACTATTCTGGAGCTGATACGCTTAATGAATAAGAAGGCTGTGATCTGCCGTGATTCTCCAGGATTTATAGTTAACCGGGTGGCGAGGCCTTTTTATATTGAAACATTAAGACTGGTAGAAGAAGGGTTGGTCAGTATAGAACAAGCTGATCGTTTACTGGAAGCTTCCGGTTTTCGAATGGGCCCATTCAAATTAATGGATCTGATAGGAAATGATATTAATTACGCGGTCAGTTGCTCCGTATACGATCAATTAAATCATCCCGAAAGACTAAGACCTTCTTTATTGCAGGAAGAAAAAGTTAAGACAGGCAAACTGGGGAAAAAAACCGGCGCCGGTTTTTACAAGTATGAATAAAACATCATCGGTGTTTCCGACATTATGAAGAAGAAAATATTGGTTACAGGTGGTACGGGCTTTCTGGGAGCATACATCATTCAGGAACTGGTACATAAAGGCTACCAGGTTCGCGCAATACAGCGCACCAAAAAAATTCCCGACTTTATTGATCCCTCCACACTTCAACAGGTAGAATGGGTAGAAGGAGACATACTAGATATTATTTCATTGCAGGAAGCAATGATTGGAATTGACGCTGTAATTCATTCCGCGGCCGTTGTTTCATTTATTCCAAAAGAAAAAGCCATCATGTACCAGGTAAATGTGGAAGGAACAGCCAATGTGGTAAATATGGCGTTGGAAGCAGGCGTTTCCCGATTCATACATATTAGTTCCGTGGCCGCTCTTGGTCGTTTATCTACCGGAGGTCAGGTGGATGAAGAAAAAAAATGGGAAGAATCAAAAGTCAATACAGATTACGCGAAAAGCAAACATAAGGCGGAGCTGGAGGTATATAGAGGCATAGGTGAAGGAATGGATGCGGTGATATTGAATCCAAGTACGCTGATCGGTTATGGCGACTGGAATAGCAGTAGCTGCGCAATCTTTAAGAATATCTATAATGGATTTAAATTTTATACTTCTGGGTTAAATGGTTTTGTAGCGGTAGAAGATGTGGCAAAGGCCGCCGTTGCATTTCTTGAGAACGAAATATCAGCCGAAAGATTTTTATTAAACGGTGATAACTGGCCTTTTAAAAAACTTCAATATGCAATCGCCGATGGGTTTTATAAAAAAAGGCCATCAAAAAAAGCGGGACCATTTTTATTGGGAATTGCCTGGAGAATGCAGGCTATATCTTCTTTTTTTAGCGGACATCGACCCCTGCTAACCAGGCAAAGCGCTAAAGTGGCCCTTAGTGAAACCCGGTTCGATAGTCAGAAGATAGGTAAGTTTTTACCCGGATTTTCCTTCACTCCCATCGAAACTTCCATCATACAGGCCTGCGAAAAATACCTGCAGGGGTTGAAATAGTGCAACCATTATTCATTGCGTTGTATCTTTAAGGTATGCAGCGCCTACCCTTCATTTTCATCATTTTATTTTCTTTACTCACCCTGAATATCCAGGCTCAGTTCATCGTTTCGGGCACTGTTCTCGATTCTGCAACAAGAGAACCATTGAGCCCTGCTTCCGTTTTCTGCCAGAATACCACGCTTGGAACAGGCACCAATAAATTAGGTGAATTCGCGCTTAACCTGAAATCGGGTGGCTATGATCTGATCATTAGTTATACCGGGTATCGGACACAGACTGTCAGGGTATCTGAAAATAATAAGCTGGAGATCCTGATGGTGAAAGAAGAAAAAAGCATGATGGAGGTGGTGTTGAAAAATACTTTTGAGGTAGCTGATGGTTATACAAAATATGGCGATTTCTTTTTTAAGAATTTTATTGGCTCCACCTCTTACGCAGGAAAATGCACCATTGATAATCCTGAAGTACTGAAATTCTTTTTTTATAAAAGATCGAACCGGCTTAAGGTAATGGCCAGTGAACCCGTGAAGGTGACTAATAAAGCATTGGGATATACGCTCTCCTATTTGCTGGATTCATTCGTTTACTATTATAATACTGATCTCTATCTATACCGGGGGTATTGTCTTTTTGCAGCAATGGATGGAACAGATAGTCTTAAAAAGATCTGGACGGCCAATAGGGCAAAAACCTATGAAGGGTCAAAAATGCAGTTTATGCGCAGTTATTATGACAGCACTTTGAAAGAAGATGGCTGGATCATAGATATGCTGGATGCAAACAGTGATAAAAAATTCAGCAAGGTGACAGATCCTTATGATACTACTTATTATGGGTCGCTGGATAGTACTATGCAGATCGAGATCTGGTATCCGCGTATGATCAGCGTGACCTATACCAAAAAAAGACCTGAGCCAGACTATCTAAAGAAAATGAATCTTCCTAAAACAGTCCCATATATCATTTCTTATATAGATATAAAGAACTCTATTGCGATCATGGAGAATGGATACTATTATGATCAGCGCGACTGGGTGAACCAGGGCTATTGGAGCTGGAAGAATTTGGCTGATCTTTTACCTTATGATTATTAAGAGTTTTTCAGCTTCTTCCAGATCTCCGGAATTCTCTTAATCCATATCAGTTCTTTCATCTTTTCCCTCGCATCTTCTGCTGGAGATCCGAAATAAACTTTTCCCCCGGCAATAGAGTCTTTGACTCCGCTTTGTGCGTAGACCACCGCGTCTTTTCCTACTGTCAGTGTTTTATTCACTCCCACCTGTCCCCAGAGTATAACTCCATCTTCAATTATAGTAGCACCGGCAATACCTACTTGACCGGCAAACAAACAATTTTTTCCTACCACGGTATCATGTCCTATATGTACCAGGTTATCGATCTTAGTGCCTTCGCCAATAATAGTATCAGAACTTACACCACGGTCAATACAACAGTTAGCGCCTATCTCCACTGCATTTTCAATTAATACCCGTCCACATGAATCCATTTTTTTATAATGAATAGGACGGTTATTTTTTTTGTTATAATAAAAAGCGTCAGATCCGATTACGGTACCCGCCTGAATGATCACATCATCTCCCAATACACAATGATCAAGGATACTGACATTAGGATGGATCACGCAATTACGCCCTATACTAACCTGATTTCCTACATAAGCGCCTGGCATAACTACGCTTCCTTCACCAATACAGGCAGTTTCACTTATTTGCTGAAAAGAAGGTTGAAAAGGTCGATAGAACCGAACGATCTTTAAATAAGATTCAAAAGGATCGTCAACGATCAGCAGCGCTTTCCCTGCAGGGCATTCTGTTTTTTTATTGATAATTATAAAACTAGCTGCTGACTGAAGACATTTATCATAATATTTCGGATGATCTACAAATACAAGATCACCTGGTTCTACCTTGTGAATCTCATTGATACCAGTGACCATTCCCTCTGTATTTCCTTCGATAGTAGCGCCGATCATTGACGCGATGCTGGTAACGGGAACAGGATTTTCAAAACGCATGATCAGATTTTTTAGAATTGAATTTTATTTATTTTCAAAGTTAATCTTATACCGCAGCCTTAACGACAGAAAAAATCGTTGTTGCATCATCAGGTTTATCCACAAGAAAATTCAAAATGTTAATAAAATAATTTGAAATATTTTTCGAGTTAAAGAAAATTATTTTTAATATTGTGGTAGGGAAATTTATTTCCCAGTACTTACTAACCCATCGATATAAATGTCCCTCCGCCTCCAGCGGGGGGATTTTTAATTTCAGCACTTATTCTTTTCATTCAGCATTTTATCTTTTGTAAGATTTCTCATTGAGGATTTGTCATATAATTCGCAAATTGCAAAATGTAGATCATAAATCCGGAAGTACCGGTTCCCTCTCTTTAACTACCTTTACCCATAACAAAAACGAGATAATGCTAAAATCAATGACGGGTTTTGGAAGAGCTGAAAAGAACGTAGGAAACAAAACCTTCCTTATAGATATCAAATCCCTAAATGGAAAACAATTCGAGCTTTCACTTAAACTTCCCTCACTGCTGAGACCATTTGAATTCGATATACGCAAGCTTCTTTCCGAAAACCTGGGAAGAGGAACAGTAGATTGCAATATCAGCCTGAAAGATACAGGGCAGGCAAAACCCGTTACTATCAATACCGATCTGGCAAAAGCTTATTATAAACCATTAGCAGAATTATCCGCAGCGCTTAACCTGGATCCCTCTCATATTCTAAGTACCCTGGTAAAATTACCTGAGGTGATCACTCCCAGCAGTGAGACGCTGAATGATCAGGAGTGGATCGATTTTCAAAACGTTTTACTTTCTGCTATTGAAGATCTTAACCTGCACAGGCTGGAAGAAGGAAAATCGCTGGAAGAAGATCTTCGTTTGCGTATTCGCAATATTGTTCAGCAACAGGATGAGGTGATCAAACTGGAACCACTTCGTAAGCAGAAGATACGCGATGGTATTACCCGCCTGCTGGAGGAAAATGTAGGTAAGGAGAACTATGATGGTAATCGCCTTGAACAGGAACTGGTGTATTATATAGAAAAGATCGATATCACTGAAGAACAGGTACGCTTAAAGAATCATTGTGATTATTTTCTGACCATGCTGGAAGAAAAAGAGGAATCAAAAGGAAAGAAGCTTTCTTTTCTTCTCCAGGAAATCGGACGAGAGATCAATACCACCGGCTCCAAGGCCTATGATTCCACCATACAGAAATGCGTCGTACAGATGAAGGATGACCTGGAAAAAGCCAAGGAACAGATCTTAAATGTTCTTTAGAAGCAATAATACATTTGCATTATGATCAAATTGGTAAAAAACCTTGCCTGGTCCTTTGTTGCAGCCCTGATCATCTTCACTGGTTGCCAGACCATTGACCTTTTCGAAAAAACCGTGGACATACCTGGTCATTCCTGGAAAAGCAGTTTCAAACCTTCTTTTATTTTTTCCATAAAAGACACTGTCGCTCCCTACCAGATCTATCTAACACTCAGGCATGACGATAAATACAGCTATAATAATATTTATGTGAACGTAAATACTCTTCAGCCCGGAGAGGATAGCGTTTTTTCTATTCGCCAGGATCTGCAACTTGCAAATGATGAAAAAGGATGGAGCTTTTCGGGTATTGGTATGGATGATATCTGGGATCATAGTCTGGCCCTTACTCCCACCAACCGCTATTTTTATTTCCGCAAACCAGGAACCTATACCTTCACCATTGAACAAATCATGCGTCAGGATCCACTGGAGCATGTTTACAATGTGGGACTTCGCCTGATAAAAAAATGATCCCATATGCCTGAGAATGTCCGCAGCAGATTATTGAGAACTACGGTTTTTTTCTGGCTGACCTTACTATACATCATTGCCGCCCTTGTATGGTGGTTCATTTCACTTAATAAACAAAATGATATGATGCGCGATTTTGAGATCGACAATGTTCCATATCATGTTGATGCTTCCAAAACACAGGCGGCAATAAACGGTCTTGAAGAATCACATGAACGTAACCGGAAAAAATACATTGGAGAAGGGGCCATTTTCTTTCTCATCACGATGGTAGGAGCCGCATATGTAGTTCGATCTGTTCGCAAACAATTTCGCCTTCAGCAACAGCAACAGAATTTTATGATGGCGGTTACCCATGAACTGAAAACACCTATTGCTGTAGCCAGGCTGAACCTGGAAACCATGCAGAAATATTCACTGGACCCTGAAAAGCAGAAAAAACTGATCCGAACCACATTGGATGAAACTGCCCGACTGAATTTTCTGACCAATAATATTCTGATCTCCGCTCAACTGGATACAAGGGGATATAAATTTTCAAGGGAAGAGCTGGACCTTTCTGATCTACTTAAAGATTGTCTTCAGGATTTTAGAAACCGTTTTCCCGACCGCCATTTCACAGGGGTTATCAAAGAAGATGTTACGCTGAAAGGGGACCCGTTGCTATTACAGATCCTTATCAATAATTTGCTGGAAAATGCCATTAAATATTCGCCTCGGGAAGGGGAAATAAAAGCGATACTGGAGAAAAAAGGCGAACAGATCGACCTTCAGGTGCAGGATCAGGGGCCGGGTATCCCGGCTGATGAAAGAAAAAAAGTGTTCAGCAAATTTTACCGTATCGGCAATGAATCTACCCGTAAAAAACAAGGTACTGGCCTTGGCCTTTACCTTTGTAGAAAAATAGCCAGGGATCATAATGGGGACATTTCAGTGACAAACCTTGAAGGCGGGGGCAGTAATTTTGTAGTCCGTTTCTAAACTACCATGAGCGAAAAAAAAGAATCCATATTATTAGTAGAAGATGAAGAGAATCTTCACGAAGCACTTAAGCTGAACCTTGAACTGGAAGGTTATGAGGTTACTTCGGCATTTGACGGAATATCCGCTCTTCAATCTGTGCAGAATGAATATTTTGATCTCATTATCATGGATGTAATGCTGCCTGAAATGGATGGCATCACTGTAACGGAAACCATTCGCATCAGTAATAATGAAGTACCTATACTTATTCTCAGCGCGAAGAATTCAAGCGCCGACCGGGTTTTAGGTTTGAAAAAAGGAGCAGATGATTACCTTGCAAAACCTTTTAACCTGGAAGAATTATTGCTTCGTGTGACCAAATTGATAAATAAGAATCTGAAACTAAGAGACAAATCCAGTGTTGGAGATACTTATAGTTTCGGAGGGAACACACTCGATTTCAAAGCGCAGGAAGCCACGCTTTCTGATGGAAAGGTCATTCAGCTAAGTAAGAAGGAGACCATGCTTTTGAAATTGCTGATTGAAAATAAAAATGAAGTAGTGCCAAGGGAAAAGATACTTCAATCCGTTTGGGGATATAATGTATACCCAACTACAAGAACCATTGATAATTTTATTCTGAACTTTCGAAAATATTTTGAAGAGGATTCCCGAAATCCAAAATATTTCCACTCTGTAAGAGGAGTTGGTTATAAATACGCGGAATGACGCGTTTCCAGTTTTTGCATTAATATCACCGCTTTTTCAAGAAACGCATTCACCAGGTAATCAGGTTTTACTCCAGTATAGATCACTGTCTCACAGTCTGACAATAAAATCAATAATTCATTGATAAGGTTTATATCAATTCCTTCCCCCATCAGATGATGGCTCAATGCTGATTTATTTAATCCGCTACCTGAATAGTGAAATTCATGATCAAGATATTCCAATGTTTTATCCCGAATGAAAATAAAAATGGCCTCACCAGGTGCAGACAATAATTCTTTTCCCGGCGCAAATAATTCCTTTACCCGTGGCTTTGCAGCAACGATTTCATTTTTACTGAATTCTGTCAGCGTTTTTCTAATTCTTCTCCACAGTAAATAAAATAAAGGAACCACTAATAGAGCCAGCCACCAGTATGTCCTTGCATAACCTTTTTCATTTACTGGCGATGGTTTTGCTATAACCAATTCCTTATCTAGAATATTCACCGCCAGCGGTTGCGTATTAAGTGTACGATATTTCCCGCTATCGGGTTCAAAGAAACAAAAAGATAGCGCCGGTAAAAAATAATTACCTGCTTTGGAGGAAACGAAGGAATAACGAAAAATCCGGCTACCCTCTAAAGGAACAGCTTGCTTTTTCAGAGAATCTGCCAGCACCGCTTCAAACCCTTCGATATTCGTGGGCCAGGATATAATTGGTGCTGTTAACTGAATAAAATTTCCCCTACCTCTGATTTCAAGTTCCAACACACCAGCTTCATTTTTTGCCAGTGTTGCTTTTACTATCCTGGCCTGGATTTGAAATTTTCCCACCGCCCCACTAAAACTATCCGGTCTGTTTTTTTCAGTAAGCGGTTTCACCTTAATCACTAGAGGAATACTGCTAACCAGATTTTCATATTCATTACTGCCAGTTGGTTCATCACCCTCACTATTTAATAGACCTTCAGCCACTTCCTGCTCTTTCTTTCCCGATATTGAAAATTGAACCTGGTTCTTAATTTCCATTCCATCAATAGTAAGATCGCCGGGCTGCAAAGGATATAATTGTACCTGCCTTAGTAAATGCACATCAAAAATTTTCCCATCGACCATTTCAATCGTCTTTACATGATCTGATAAATTGACAATATCATGCACCGCAAATCCATAAAAGCCAGGGTTACGAATTATATCCGACCGGGATTCCAGTCGGGAATATAATTTATAGGTAGCTACCACCGGTTCTCCAACATAACAGGTTCTTCTATCCACTGTCATTCGTACAAAGAGATTTTCATTGATCTTTTTATAAGGATCTTCCCCTGTCTTCAGAAGGTATCCTTCGTCAAGTTTTTCTTTTTGAGAATATACAAGCGCCTGCCTGGCGGAAACAATATTTAATGAAGCAGGGCTGCTTCGAATGGCCTTTCCCTTGTAGGTGGCAAAAGCCTGCGGAGCATTGATAATTCCTGGTGAAGTAGCTAATACGGTAAATACAAAATTTTGCATCTGGCTCTTGCCTGAGACCGTAGGCACTGCCGCCTTATAAGAAATTGGGCCGTTTATCATTTTCAAACCAGGAAATGATTCCACCCGAAAATTGCTTATCCTATCCACATCCTCCCAGATATATTGAATGATAAAGGATTCTCCTTCTATTACCGGACCTGCAGGAACCACAGTGCGGAACCTGGGCTGTCCATTAACAGCGGCCACGCTTGCAGTAATTAGTAATAAAGAAAGGAGTTTCTTCACCATGCGAAAATAAAAAACAGCGCTTAGGCGCCGTAGTTAAATATGCTGAATGGTGATAATAGGTCAATCCAGGTCGCCCAACTGAGGGCGGATCAGGATCTCTTCCACGCAGGCAGCAGCAGATAATTGTGTACTGGCAAATATCATTTTAGCAATATCTGAGGCTTCCATGATCCTTTTCGAAGAATTATCAAAATTACCCCATGAAGCAGTTAACACGGCTCCAGGATGAACAGCAGTTACTTTTATTCCATATTCTTTCATCTCTTCCCGAAGGTTTTTGGAAAAGCCATACATGGCAAATTTGCTTATACTGTAAGCACCCCCGTTAGAATAAGCATCCAGTGATGCAATAGAACAAATATTAAAAATATGCCCGCTTTTTCGGGCCATCATGGAAGGTAATAATACCCGGGTAAGATGATAGGCGCTGTAAAGATTAATGGCCATCTGGCTTTCTAATAGTCCATCAGGCTCATTGTACACGCTGCCAGGCTCAAACAGACCCGCGTTATTGATCAGAATATCCGGAATGGCAATACTTAGGCACCATTCTCCAAATGCAATAGTATTATCCTTCAAAGAAAGATCAAATGCTTTTGCGCGAATATCCACCTTCGGAAATCGGGTCACTAGTTCATTCAATGTCTTATATAATGCAACTTCATTGCGAGAACTTATAATAAGATCATGTCCATTCTCTGCGAAGATCTCCGCAATGGATTTACCAATTCCTTTTGATGCGCCTGTCACAATTACCTTCATGGTCTGAGTTTTTTCTAGTTTCTTTGCAAATCTACATGTCCCCGAAGTACAAATATTTATTTTTTGATCTTGACCATACTCTGTGGGACTTTGAGGCCAATAGCCGTCAAACCCTTGAAGAGTTATATAGTGATCATGAACTTTCCCATCGCGGGGTACACGATTTCAATATGTTTCACCAGAATTATCTCATTCACAATGAAAAACTCTGGGATCGCTATCGCAATGGCTTTATAAAAGTAGATGAACTTCGTTGGAAAAGAATGTGGCTCACCCTTCTTGATTTTAAGATCGCTGATGAACCCCTGGCCCGCAATATGGGTTTCAGCTTCCTTGAAAAATTACCTACACGAAAAATACTATTCCCTGACACTATCCATATACTGGAATATTTAATAAATAAAGGATACGAACTGCACCTTATCACTAATGGATTTGAAAAGACGCAGAATAGCAAATTAAAAAATGCTGCTCTTGACAAATATTTTAAGGAAGTGATCACCTCCGAAGGCAGTAATAGTTTAAAACCGCATAAAGAGATTTTCGATTATGCGCTGGTAAAAACAGGCGCCAGTTATTCAAACAGTATTATGATCGGCGATAGTGTGGAAGTAGATATTATTGGGGCATATAATGCAGGAATGGACCAGGTCTTCGTAAATCATATCGGGCAAGAAACGGAATTCAAACCAACTTATACAGTTACCGGACTAAAACAACTTGAGAAAATTTTTTAGAGGCTCCACTCACTACTCACCACTCACTTTTATTATTACCAGGTCGCCACTACTGTAACCCCGCCCTTCGTCATCTCCCCCATCTTCACATTCACTTTAGCATGCAAGGGTAAAAATAAATCAACCCTGGAGCCAAAACGAATAAAGCCCATTTCTCCGGTTTGCTTTACAGTTTGTCCAACCTGCAAATAATTGCTGATTCTTTTTGCCAGTGCACCCGCGATCTGTTTTACCAGGATCTCTTTGCCATTATGATTGTACACTGTTGTAAAACGTTCGTTCTCGGTAGATGATTTTGGATGCCAGGCTACCAGGTATTTTCCTTTATGATATTTGCTGTATACAACTTCTCCTGCAACAGGATTTCGATTCACATGTACATTCAACGGACTCATGAAAATAGAGATCTGTATTCTTCGGTCAGAAAAATATTCATCTGCCATTACTTCTTCCACCACCACAACTTTACCATCGGCAGGCGCCACAATAGAATTGTCAAGTACAGTTAACTGGCGTGAGGGAATCCTGAAGAAAGAAACAACGAATAACAATAACCCAAGTGTAGCCAGGAAAATAAGCCAGCACAATAATGGTGCTGCATAGCTGATCAGGTAAAATGACAGAATATTTATTATTCCGAAAATGATCACCGCAATGGCTATGGATTTATATCCTTCTTTATGGATGGTCATGGGCCTTGTTATAGACTCAAAGATAAGACCAACACTACATATAGCCACACAAAGGGAATGGCCACCAGCAGAGAATCAAACCTGTCAAGAAACCCACCATGTCCGGGCATGAAATGACCACTGTCTTTCACCCCTGCCATGCGTTTTAGTTTTGATTCCAGCAGGTCTCCGAATGTTCCGGTGACGCATGCGATACCGGAAATAATATAATAATGATAATGAGCAAAGGGTAATTGATCGCCGATGATCTTACTGGCAAGAGTTCCTATTAGTGCCACACTGAGAATAGCACCAATGATCGTTCCTTCCCAGGTTTTTTTCGGTGAGATCTTAGATAATGGTGTTCTTCCAACCAATGAGCCGGATATATAAGCCATCGTATCATTGATCCAGATACTGAAGATCAACAGCAGAGGCAGCGTTGGTACCACCAAATTGCCGGCTTTAATATGAGGGAACCTATACAGTTCCATCATCAAGGCCCAGCAAAGAGAAATATAAAATAATCCTGCTGAGGAAATGCCAATATTTTTTAGCCGGATATTATCCTCAAATAAAAGTTCGATCATGGGCAATACGAAAAGAGAGATCATACCTAACCACAGGCCAATTGCAGGTAATTTGAATCCAAGAATATCAAATCCTTCGCCAGCCAGGAACAACATCATGCACCAGCCCGCGATCATTACTCCCCACTTATGAAAAGGAGTGATGTCAGTATAACTGACTTCGATCTTTCCCATTAATTGCTGGTACTCGAACCAGCAACCAAAATGCATTATAGAAAATAAAATAAAAAAACTCCATTGATTCCATAACAACCCAGCGCCCATCACGATCACGAATAGGATCGCAGTCAGTGCCCGGGTTCGAAATGTTTGAAGGTTGAAGGCCATATCAGAAGGGATGATCTTTTACCGGCACAGCATCCTCGGCATATACCGATTCAAAATTTTGGGTCGACTTGCGTTTCATCCATTGAATCAAATAAGTAATGATAGCCAGACTTACAACTGCCCCTGCAGCAAGTGCCACCATATTTCCACTAAAAGGTGCGGAAGATTCTTTCAGCGTCTCCGGCATAAAATAAGCAACAGTTATAACAAAAGCATCATAAACGAAATGCGCCAGCATAGCAGCATACAAACTACCGCTGTACCAATAAATAGCGCCAAGTAAAATACCCAACAGAAGGCGGGGGAGAAAACCCATGAATTGCATGTGAATGGCAGAAAACAAAATCGCCGAAACAATAATGCCTGCCCATGGGCTTTTAAATGCTTTTATCAGTGCCCTCTGTACCATTCCTCGAAACAAAAGTTCCTCTCCCACAGCAGCCAGTCCCGCAACAAAGACAAGGTTCAATAAAAGATCTTTCACCGTATGATGCGACAATAAAGCAAATGTAGCTTTCGCCGCTTCTGCTTCGCTGGTCTTCATCCAGTCATTAATAGATTTTGGCAAAGGCAACTGCTGATTCATTACTCCCAGGAAATTAGCGAGTGGCAGAGCCAATAACATAATAGCAATACCGGTAATCCAGTACAATGCATGCGGAGGCAGTTTTAGCCCCAGAAATTTTTTAATACGCTCACTAAATAAATAGGCGCAGAGCAAACTGGGCAATAAAAACAGGCCAATAAATTGCACCACCTGCAGGCTACGGATGAAATTGGGCGCATTGGGATGATCATAATTGATATTAACCAGATCCTGTATTCCCTTCATGCCCATGGCCTTGCCGTAGATCTGGTAAACGACCAGTCCGCCAATAGCTGAAAATATCACGAAGCTTACTATGGCCAAACTGATAAATAATAAAAACTGGCTAAGACCTGACTTTGTTTTTAATGAGCCCTTCATTCGTTCCCTTGTGATTTAGATCGTAAATTTGCCGTTTACTGAAGAAAAAGAATGGTAAAGATAGGTAACATAGAACTTCCTGATCCGCTGGGTATCAACTTCCCACTGCTGCTGGCTCCAATGGAGGATGTTAGTGATCCGCCATTCCGGGCTGTATGCAAGGATAATGGCGCGGACCTGATGTACACAGAATTCATTTCCAGTGAAGGATTGATTCGTGATGCCATTAAGAGCCGTAAAAAGCTCGACATTTTCGATTATGAAAGGCCCGTAGGCATTCAGATATTCGGAGGAGATGAAGAAAGTCTTTCTATGGCCGCACGTATTGTTGAGGTCACTAACCCTGATCTGCTGGATATAAATTTTGGATGCCCCGTAAAAAAGGTGGCGCTTCGCGGTGCAGGTGCCGGAGTATTAAAAGATATAGACCTGATGGTTCGGCTTACTTCCGCCGTGGTGAGATCCACCAATCTTCCAGTTACTGTTAAGACCCGACTTGGCTGGGATGATAATACAAGGAATATTGAAGAGGTAGCAGAACGACTTCAGGATGTGGGCATCAAGGCCCTTGCCATTCATGGACGTACGCGTACGCAGATGTATAAAGGCGATGCCGACTGGACCCTTATCGGGAAAGTGAAGAATAACCCACGCATACAAATTCCCATATTTGGAAATGGTGATATCGATTCTCCGGAAAAAGCGTTGGAATACCGTAATCGTTATGGTGTGGATGGTATTATGATCGGTCGGGCCGCTATTGGTTATCCGTGGATCTTCGATGAGATCAAACATTTTATAAAAACAGGTGAACATCTTCCTGCACCAGGTATTGAAGATCGTGTAGCAGTCTGCCGTAAACATTTACAGAAATCTGTAGAATGGAAAGGACCTATTGTTGGTATCAATGAAATGCGCAGGCATTATGCGAATTATCTGCGCGGACTCCCTAATATTAAAGAGTTCCGCAATCAACTGGTTACATTAAAAACAGAAGAAGAAGTGAATGAGGTGCTCTCAATTGTATTAACCACATACCAGGGCTATCTGTTCGAAAAGCAATCAATTGAACTGATCAATTATCATGAGAAATGCCCGGTGTAAACGTAGATAAGTAGATACGTAACTACCTTTACAGATCCAATTTAGCCGGAGCCACAGACGGCCCATAATATCCTTTCAACTCCCCCTTCTCATCGATCACATATTTTGAAAAATTCCACTCGGGTTGTTTATCGTTCCATCCGTTCTTAGCCGGATCAGTGAGCCATTGATATACCGGGTTCTGAGCTGCCCCTTTGATAACAGAAGATTTTTTTGCCAGGAGGAATGTCACCCCATAATTTACTTTGCAGAATTCTGCGATCTCTTCATCAGAACCTTTTTCCTGTTCCTTAAAATCATTTGCCGGGAAACCAATTACCACCAATTTGTCTTTCATCTTTTCAGATAATGACTGCAGTTCTGCATATTGATCGGTATACCCACAGTTACTGGCCGTATTGACCAATAATAATTTTTTCCCTTTGAGATCAGCAAAAGAAAGTTCCTTGCCATTATTTAATGTTACATGCAATTCATAAAATGACATAGACGCGGTTTTATTATTTGTAACAGATGAACGATGACTGCCAGTGAGTTTACTGATCCACATAAAAGCAGGATATACCGTTTTCAGAATTTTTTGCCTGTAACTCATATTTTTTGAATTGCGGTTTACGATCTCCACCCAAGAGGCAAATACACCAATCAGTATAAATATAACAACCAGGAACCTTTTTAGTTTTCTCATCTGATCACCCATTTAAAAATTTTCAGCTTACCTTTTAAAGGTGGATATTTAATAGAAGGATCGAACCAGGTTGGCGTTTTCATTACCGCTTTTTTATGACTAAAGGTCTCATAGGAATATTTCCCATGATAAAGTCCGGTACCGCTATTGCCTCTTCCGCCAAAAGGCAGATTATGATTGGTCAGATGCCACGAGGAATTATTAACGCAGGCACCTCCGGAAGGCACGGCATTCAGCCATTCATTTTCTTTCTGACTACTGGAAGTGTACACATAAAATGAAAGCGGATTCGGATGCCGGTCAATAATGGATTTAGCTTCTTCCATACTGGAGAATTCCACTACAGGTAGGACCGGACCAAAGATCTCATCGTTCATTACCGATGAATCAATAGATATATCTGTGAGAATGGTGGGTTCAATATATAATTGATCGGGCAATGTTTTTCCACCGTAAATAATTTTTCCCTGTTTTAAATAATTAGAAACACGATCAAATTGCCCCCTATTTATCAGGCGGCAATAATTATAATTCTGGCTGGCATCCTCGCCAAAGAATTGCTTCACTGTTCGGATCATTTCCTGCAGAAAAGCTTCTTTGATATTCTTGTTCACCAAAATATAATCAGGAGCTACACACATTTGACCTGCATTGGAAAATTTTGTCATAGCGATCCTTCTTGCAGCCACTTTCAGGTTAGCATCTTCCTCCACCACACAGGGAGATTTGCCTCCTAATTCCAATGTACAGGGAACAAGTTTGTCTGCCGCCATTTTATAGATCAATCTTCCCACGTTGGTACTACCCGTATAAAAAACATGATCAAAGCGAAACTCTTCCATCATACCCGGAATTACTTTTGCGCCATCACCCGGTACATACAAAATATACTCAGGAGGAAATAACTCTTCAATAATGGTCTTCATTATATCTGCAGTGGCAGGGGCAAATTCAGATGGCTTTAAAACGACACAATTACCGGCAGCAATGGCTCCGATCAGTGGATTTATTAATAATTGAAATGGATAGTTCCATGGGCCGATGATCAACACCACACCCAATGGTTCTGTAAATAATTTGCTTCCCGAAGGAAGATTGACCAGATTGGTTTTTACTCTTTTCGGCTGCATCCATCGATAGATATGCCGGATGGCAGAATTTAATTCAGCAAGCACCATTCCGTTTTCAGCGACCCAACACTCCTCCTTTGATTTTTTCAGATCGCTGTATAGTGCCTGATAAATGTCCTCCTCATGTTTAATAATGGAGTCCCTGAGTTTTTTCAATTGCTCTTTGCGGAATTTTAAGGATCGAGTGGCGCTGCTATTGTACCAGGCACGCATTCTTTCCAGCTGAACGATCTCTGCCATTGTCCTAATTTTGATTGAAATTAACTAAATCGAATGACGGATGATTACTTTATGATGCAAGCCCTTAAAGAGGCACAACAAGCATTGGAAGAGGAAGAGATACCCATCGGTGCTGTAGTAGTTATAAATGACCGCATTGTAGCTCGTGGTCATAATATGACTGAAAGATTGAAGGACCCTACTGCCCATGCTGAGATGATCGCCCTCACTTCTGCCTTTAATGCATTGGGAGCCAAATATCTTCCCGATGCCTGCCTTTATGTAACGGTAGAGCCTTGCCTTATGTGTGCCGGCGCTATTTACTGGTCAAAACTGGGACGGATAGTGTACGGTGCAGAAGATGAAAAGAATGGTTACAGGAAAACAACAAAAGAGAACTGGCCTTTCCATCCTAAAGCAGAATTAATAAAAGGCGTAATGAGCAATGAGTGCTCGCAACTGATGAAAGATTTTTTTGGGAGATTAAGAGGATAAAAAAAGCGTCATGAACAAATTCATGACGCTATCATTTATTTTGAAACAGATCAAAAAACTCAGATTCTTCCTGCTACTTTTTCCCAGTTAACCAGATTCCAGAATGCTGCCAGGTAATCAGCTCTTCTATTCTGATATTTCAGGTAATAGGCATGCTCCCAAACATCAGCCCCCAAAACAGGCGTTCCCTTTACTTCTGCAACATCCATAAGCGGATTATCCTGGTTAGGAGTAGAACTTACTTCCAGTTTACCATCTTTTAATATTAACCAGGCCCAGCCACTACCAAAGCGAGTCATTCCCGCGTTAGCAAATTTTTCTTTGAACGTATCAAATGAACCAAAAGCTTCATCAATCATAGTAGCTAGTTTTCCGGAAGGATTTCCACCAGCCTTAGGCGCCAGTGATTCCCAGAAAAAACTATGGTTCCAGTGACCACCACCGTTGTTACGAACAGCAGGAGAGATCTTTCCTGCATTTGCAACCAGTTCCTGCAGCGATTTATTTTCATTATCGGTACCAGCGATGGCTTTATTAAGATTGTCTACATAGGCCTGATGGTGCTTTCCATGATGTATCTGCATGGTCAGCGTATCGAAATGAGGCTCCAGTGCTTCGTGCGCATAAGGCAGCGCGGGTAATGTAAATGCCATAAATATGATTTTATATTGTGATCAATGAATGAATTACAAAGTTAAACAGGGTAAGGTTTAGGATGAGTAAATGTTTCCAGATTCGAAAATAGAAGTGTTGAGAGGTTGAGAAAGTTTAGAAAAGTTGAGGGGCTGTATCCTCAACAAAGTCAGCGCAGCAGGCCTCAATTGTCTGCCAAAGGCAGATAACTCAACTCTAAACCTTCCTCAAGGAACTGGATCGTAACCACTTCCCCCCCATGGATGACATCGGGAGATCCGCTTAATTGCCAGCCATATGCCTTTGAACAATCCATATTTTTTGAGGGACTCCGCCGCATAATGAGAACAGGTGGGAGTATAACGGCACTTGGGCCCCAACCAGGGAGAAATGATCAACTGATAGATCTTGATCAGTAAAAGAAAAGGCAGGCTAAGAAGTTGAAGAAGAGTTTTCATGTGTGCGTTGAACTAATTTATGGAGAAGGATCTTCACCGCTTTTTCAACCTGGAGGAAATCAGGTTTTTCCCTGGATGCATAACTTAAAAACACTTGCAAACCTTTCCCTTTTTCCATCAGCGCTTCCTTTAGCGGTATCTTATTCAATCGAAACGCTTCCCTTAATAATCTTTTAATGCGATTACGATCAACAGATTTTTTGAAATGCCTTACAGAGGCACCCACACCCAGTTTTAAAATTGGTTCAGTACTATCCATGATCACCGCCCTGAATGGCCCCTGGTTCAGCCGTATACCTTTACTGAACAGCTCGTCCATGAGCTTCCGGCCTTTGATCCTTTCCTGTTTTCCTAATGTATAGATGCCTGCCATAAAAAAAGCCCCGGAGTACGGGGCTTAAAATTATTGAAACCGCTGCACTCCCTATGGGAGTTGAGATTTATTTCAGTTTACTTTCATCCGATACGGTCAGCTTTCTGCGACCTTTCAAACGACGACTGGCCAATACTTTGCGACCATTCGCAGTTTGCATACGCTTACGAAAACCGTGTACAGTTTTACGACGCTTATTGTGGGGTTGAAATGTCCGTTTCATGTTTACTAATCCTTTTATTCTGCAGCTAACTGCAGCATCGTTTTAAAATCAGGCTCACCAATTTATCATTGGGAGAAATGAGCCCTGTCCATATTCGCCCTTGGTTACGGTCACCACACTCGTTTCTTCAGGCGGGATGAAAGGACGGCAAAGGTAAGGGATTGAAATGAAGAGTGGAAAGGAGCTAAGAAAAATTTAATGCCCTAAGTCGGAAAACCATTCCATTTCACTCTAAATCAATATGTAACGACCTTATTTCTTCCCCGAAAAATAGCTGGGCATGATTATCAAAATCCTCAGAGGAATCGGTTGTGAAAAACTGCCTCACTCCTGCCTTTTCACAACGCTCTTCCATTTCAGGATGCCGAACAAGATAATCCGCCAGACTCTGCGCAACTATTTCTCCCTGCGATATCAATTTCACTCCTATGGGCAGATACTCTTCTATTTTTTCTCTTAATAATGGATAGTGTGTACAACCCAGCAGGATCACATCTATATCTTCCCCTTTTTCAAATAATTGGTTGATATTCTTCTTTACAAAATAATCTGCTCCATGCCCCTTGTACTCATTGTTCTCTACTAAGGGCACCCATAATGGACAAGCTTCCTGGTATACTTTGATACCGGGAAAAAATTTTTGGATCTCAATAGCATAAGAATCAGAAAGCACAGTACCACTGGTGGCCAGTACGCCTACACTATTGGATTCAGAAAATTTTCCAACCACCTCTGCTGTAGGTCGTATCACACCCAGAACTCTTTTATCAGCCGCGATCAACGGAAGATCTTGCTGCTGAATACTGCGAAGAGCCTTGGCTGATGCGGTATTGCAGGCCAGGATCACAAGAGAACAACCCTGCGAGAAAAACCATTTTACAGATTGAAGTGTATACTGGTAGACAGAATCAAAGGACCGGTTTCCGTATGGAGCCCTGGCATTATCACCCAAATAGATATAATTGTAATCTGGTAGTTTGCTTACGATCTCTTTCATCACCGTGAGCCCACCATATCCTGAATCAAAAATGCCAATTGGTCCTTTAAAAGCCATACACGAAAATAGGATTAAAAAAAATTCCCGCTCGAAAGCGGGAATTTTTACTATTGTTACAACGTTTCTACGTAGTTACGTATTAACGTATATACTTTCTTATTTCCCTGTCTTTGGAGCCGGAGCTGTGGCCTTAGGAATTGTAGCGTTTGGCAGCTTAATGCCCAATTTGGTCAGCACAGGAATTGACATATCATCTGCTTCCGGAGCGATCAGAAATACATCTGTATTCAATACATGAGTATATCCTTTTTCTTTTGCTACAGCATCGATGGCTTTTTTAGCCTTCGCGTAATAGGGGCGGAGGAACTCCTGTTGTTTTTCCTGAAGCACCTGCTGAATATAATTATCTACACCGCTGAGGTCAGTCTGAAGATCTTTTAATTCTTTTTCGATCACACTGCGCACCTGCGCAGAATTCTTAACAGTGTCAGTATATTCTTTCAACAAATTGTTGTACTGATCCTGCTTAAGGTTTACCGTAGGCATGATTGAATCTTTTACGAACTTGGCACCTACAGTGTCCATGTTTACTTTATCCTGTGCCAATTCAGGCATAAGTCCTACGATATCATTGATGCGGAGGTAACCGATCTTTGTTTGCGCAGATACTCCGGTAGAGATGGACAATACCGCCGCTAATAATACTACTACATATGAACTTTTCATGAGCGTCATTTTTCCTTTGAAAGATTGATTGATTGAATATTTGGTTGCTTAAATAGTTTATTTAACAAGCTTATTTGACCCCCAGTTCCCTCAGCACATCCTCACTCTTGTCTAATTTAGGGTCGGCAAAGATAACTGTAATTCCCTCACTTTTATCCAGCACCAGATCATATCCGCGGGAAACAGACATCTTTTGAACTGCATTATAGACCCTGTCCTGGATAGGTTTTACCAATTCCTGTCTCTTCTTAAAAAGATCACCCTCAAAACCAAAGCGTTTACGCTGCAGGTCACGAAGTTCTTTTTCTTTATTATAAAGCTGATCTTCTCTTTTCTTTTTAAGATCATCGCTAAGCATTACCTGCTCCGCATCATAATCCTTATACATTTTATCCAGCGAGGCCTGCCTGGTATCAATATCCTTTTGCCAGTACGCAGCAATAGAATCAAGATTTTTCTGTGCCTGCTTGTACTCAGGCATTTTGTCCAGTATATACCTGGTATCTATCAGTGCATATTTCTGCGAATAGCCACTGAATCCTGCCAGGATCAGCATACAGAAGAAAATAATTCTTTTCATAGCAAGCGATTGAAGGTTATTATTCCGGCTCATAGCCCAACATAAATGTGAACCTGGAGGCCGCTTTAAATCCTGATTGTCCGGGTTGAAGTCTATCCAAACCTATACCATAATCAAATCCAAGCAATCCAAACATCGGAAGGAAGAAACGCATACCCGCACCCACACTTCTTCTTAAACGGAATGGATTATAATCTCTGTAATTAAACCATCCATTGGCGGCTTCAAAAAATGTAAGCGCATAAATGGTACTGCTCGGATTGGTCACCAGCGGGAATCGAAGCTCTGCCTGGTATTTATTGAAAATAGTGAAGAACTGCGTGGCACTTTGCTGATCAGGATTCACCGTAGGATCAGAAGTCTGATAAACAGGGTAGCCTCTTTGCGCTACGATATCATAACCAAGCAATCCGAAATTATTTGTGAGACCGGCATCACCCAACTGGAACCGTTCGAACGGAGAGAAATCCAGTTTGCGATTGTAGCGGCCCATGAATCCGTATTTGGCAGCCAGCTTTAATACCAACTGACGGCTCTTATCGGCACCTAATGCTTTGCTCAAAGGAACATACCATTCTCCACTGAATCTCCATTTATGATATTCCGGATTCTTATACTTATTGGTATAGTTAACAATATTGCTGTTGAAAAGAGAATAAGGCGGAGTGAACTGTACACTGGCAGTAAAAGAAGATCCTCCTTTAGGGAATAAAGGATTATCAATAGAAGAACGCATCAGTGTGATCTTTGCACTTACGTTATTGGAATTACCTGATCTGAAATTAGCATCGAAGATGGGATAGTTATTCAGTTTGTATTGTGTGAAGTTCAATGTATATACTAAGCTGAAATAATCATCGGGCCATTTCAACTGCTTACCAAGGGAAACAGAAAGACCTGTTGTCTTCAGGAAGTTGGTATCTGATTTTGCCCGGTCAATCCTTCCGGTGTACGGATTAATTGCATTAGAATACTTACTATTATTGATACCGATGGTCAGTGAATTTCTTTTCTTACCTCCTAACCAGGGTTCAGTAAATGAGAAATTATAAGAGCGATAGGCACGACCGTTTGATTGAACACGAAGACTCAACTTCTGTCCGTCACCTGTTGGCAATGGCTGCCAGCTTGATTTCTTCCATATATTCCTGATAGAAAAATTGTTGAAAGTTACACCCAGTGTACCTGTCAATCCTACACCGCCACCCCAACCAGCAGAAAGTTCTAGCTGATCAGATGATTTCTCTTCCAGTTTCCAGTTGATGTCCACAGTACCATCTTCGGTATTAGGAACCACACCCGGATTAATTGTTTCCTGGTTGAAATATTGTAACTGAGAAAGATCACGCTGTGAACGGATCAGATCCGCACGGCTGAATAATTCTCCCGGAACTGTTCTTAATTCGCGACGGATCACATGATCCTTGGTCTTTTCATTACCGGCAATGGTTACATTCCTGATACGGGCCTGTGGTCCTTCTGTAATGCGAATCTCATAATCAATGGTATCATTATAAACAGCCATTTCTACAGGCTCTGCTCTGAAGAAAAGGTATCCATCATCCATATAAAGTCCACTGATATCTCCACCTTCCTGTGAAGCCTCTTTACCAAGACGTTTATTCAGCATGGAAAGATTATAGATATCGCCTTTTGAAATTCCAAGAATCACATTTAAGATGGAATCCTTGTATTTTGAATTACCCTTCCAGTTGATGTTACCGAAATAATATCTTGTGCCTTCATCCACTTTCAGGTCCACATTGATGTTTCCACTATGGGTGGTGATAATTGTATCTCCCACTATCTGCGCATCACGATAACCTAAAGAGTTATAATAGTCAAGGATTTTTTCTTTATCCTCATCAAATTTTTTATTGTCGAGTTTGGCTCCGCTTAATTTAAAACGGAAATAAGGATCGATGACACGTTTTGTTTTGCTCAGTGTAAGGAAGCCCCAGTCCTTAACGTATTGTTTGAATGAGTATGGTTTTGTTTCACCATAAGGACTATAGGTACTATCAGTATAAAGAGTGGCCTTGCTCATCTCTTTGGTTCCTTTCATTTGTTTTTTCAGGCGATAATCTTCTACTTTCTCATTTCCGAAGAAACGGATATTATCCACTTTCACTTTCCCGCCTTTATCTACGTAAATGGTCAGAGCCATTGAATTTACAAAACTTGTATCCGGTTTTTCTTCAATCCAAACCTTGGTCTTACGATAAGATTTCTCCACGTAATATTTGGTCACCTTCTCAATGATCTCGTTGCGGGTATTCTCGGTGATAATAGTTTGCTTAGCCAGATTGATCTTCGTTTGAAGATCATCTATTTCTGATTTTTTCGCACCTACAAATTTGAAGTTGCCAAGTCTTGGTCTTTCCGATACGTTTATCTCTATCCATATCTTATCATCTTCCACGCGGGTTACGAATATCCCTACATTGGAGAATAAACGCTGCCTCCACAAACTGGCAATTGATTTTGCAAACTGATCACCTCCCGGATGCATGATCTTATCTCCTACATTAATATTTGCGATTGAATAAACAATGGCAGTATCCAAATGCCTAACGCCTGTAATATTTACTCCGGCAACAGTATATTCTCTTGCAATTCTGGCATCCCTCCATTCAAGCAATTTGGGATCTACCGAGGTAGGATTTTTTGTAGTATCCTGGCCATAAGCAGAACCAACGGTCAGCGCCGTGGTCATCAGGGAAACAGTAAGAACAATTAAAGATCGTCGCATGGTTGGAGTTCTGCCAGACCTATTCTGGATTACTTAATTTATTTATTTTCTGTGGTTTACACCTCTTCTTTTATCTATGACAGGCGGCAAATTAAAGGTAAAAATTCGAAAGTCTTGTTAAAACCATCTAACTAAGTACCTGTTCGCTGGTCTTTCCAAATCTTCTTTCCCGGCCCTGGTAATCCAGTATGGCCTGATAAAGATCTTCCTTGCGGAAATCGGGCCAGCGTACCGGGGTAAAATACAGTTCAGCATATGCCAGCTGGTAAAGAAGAAAATTGCTGATCCTGAATTCTCCGCTAGTCCGAATCATCAATTCCGGGTCAGGGAACTGACTGGTACATAAGAATTTTTGAAGTGTATCCTGGTCTATGGCCTCTACATTCAACCTTCCTTTTTTCACCTCATTAGCTATATTCTTAACGGCATTCAGCAGTTCCCAACGGCCACTGTAGCTGAGTGCCATAATCAGATTAAGTCCCTTGTTCTTTGAGGTCATTTCCAGGGCTTCTTCCAATTCATGACGGGCATAATCCGGAAGCATACTCATATCACCTATTACATGAAGGCGAATATTATTTTTATTCAGGCTTTCCACTTCCTGGCGGATGGTATTTACCAGCAGTTCCATCAACCCTACAACCTCATACTCAGGTCGCTCCCAATTCTCTGTTGAAAATGCATAAAGAGTAAGATAATTTACTCCCAGCTCGGCCGCACCTTCTACAATATTGCGAACACTTTCCACTCCGTGAAAATGACCGTATAAGCGATCCTCTCCTTTTTCTGTGGCCCATCTTCCGTTACCGTCCATGATAATGGCGATATGGCGCGGAAGGCGGGTTATATCAATATGTTCTAGTGCTGACATGATCTTCTAATGGGGGCACAAAGTTATAAAAAAAGAATGCCCTTTTGGGCATTCTTAAATATTTGATAATTAAGTTGTTATGCTTAGGCTCCTTTCGAATGGTTATTTAGCCGTAGGACAATGGTAAGACTGCAGATTAAATGTAAGATGCACCATAGCTGTTACAAACTGATCTTTTTGCTTACTATATCCTCTTTGTAAACCCGGATTGGTAACAGAAATTGGTTCGCCAAATTCATAAGAGCGATCAAATAAAAGGTAAGCATCAGAAGGTGTTCCATCTGCCGGATTCACAGGGAAAATGGCTGGATTAGGATAGGTCTTGCTCACATCATCCAGGTAATCGGTATTAGTGAAACGGTGCAGTATTTCAAATCCAATATTTACCCTGGCGTTGATGGCATATTTAAAACCACCACCAAATGGAATACAAAGGGCCATAGAACTATAAGGCTTGCTACCCTGACCTTCTGTACCCAGTGGACGAAGCATCACTTTTCTTCCCTGCAGGTAAGCATAGGGATCGTAGGTGAAAACGCCCGCTCCAAATGTGATATAAGGAGTAAAACTATAATTAGGGTCGCCAGGCATGAAGCGGAAGAAATTGAAATCTCCCTGCAGGGTTAGCTCCCAAACCTTGGTATTGAAACTAAGATTACGGGTGAGCATGTACTGGTTGAACTTATTGTATTTATCGGAGTAGCCAAGTTGGGCAAAAGAGGCGCCAACTCGAAGTGCGATATAATTACCAAAATTCTTACGGAAGAAGATGGAACCTGCCAGCTTGGCCCGGTTTAGTTTGGCTCGGGTATTCAAATCTCCAAAATAGTGACCTGCACCAATACCTATTCCAAATTCACCTTCCTGAACTATTGCCTCCTGAGCGAGCAGTTTTGGTCCATTTAACACACCAAAGGCCAGAATTACAACGGCAACAAGGGTCTTTTTCATCATAAATACTAAAATATGGTTGGAATCAGATAGAACGCTAAAAATAACCAATTTCTTTTACCGCAGGTCAAATTTAGTTTCGCTTGTCCAATCCCCAGGTCAGTTTATTACGCAGGGTTTGCAGAAAATTGTTCTCGCTAAGACGGGCCAGCTTAATGTCGAAGCTCTCCTTCCGAACTGCAAGCTGTACGTTTTTGCTTACCACTTCCCCCCTGGAATCCAGGGAAACAATGATATTATCGGTACGACTCTCCACCTCAAAAGAAATAATATTATTATCGGGAACTACGATTGGTCTAACATTCAGATTATGGGGGGCAACAGGGGTTATCACCAGACTTCCCGAATCCGGAAACACCACGGGACCATTGCAACTCAGGGAATACCCGGTTGAACCGGTTGGGGTGGCTACCAATAGCCCATCTGCCCAGTAGGTGTTCAAAAACTCCCCGTTCAGATAGGTGTGGATCTTTATCATCGCGGCCACATCTCTTTTATGAATCGAGAATTCATTTAAGCCATAGGGCACTTCTCCAAACAGAGGTATATCGGCGTCAACATGAATAAGCGTTCGGCTATCGATCACATAGGTACGGCCCACCATAGAGCGAACTGCATGCGTTATCTCATCCCGGCCGATACTGGCCAGAAATCCAAGACGACCCATATTTATGCCCATAATAGGAATTTCCTTATTGCGGACCAGGGTTACGGTATCCAATAAAGTTCCATCACCACCAAGACTGATGATGAATTCGATGGAATCATCCAACTCTTCCGAGCGGTGAAAAATTTTCGTTGTAGCGGGTAAATGAAGTCTCTCTTTAACGTCCTCGAAAAAAGGTTGGAATATGACCGGTTCGATCTTATTTCGGTCCAGTTCATCGAAAAAAAACTGAACATCTTTTTCCTGGCTTGCTTCAAGCACACGGCTGTAAATGGCTGCCTTCAATTAAAAAACTGATTTGGAATGTAAAAATAGCCCGTTTTGACCTAACTGGTTGAAAGACCATTCTAATTTGATCACCATATCGTAGATAGTTACGATGTCTAACCCTACTCCACCTGACATTAATAATCTGTTTGTTAATGAATTGTCTCTGTCCTGGGGGTTGTAAACATAACCTGTATTACCATATATCTTTCCATATACCCGGAAGGGAATACGTTCACCCACCAGCCTTTTTCTTATATGCGGGCAGCGAAGAGAGAGATTAACTAACTCATGTGCGAAGGTGGCTTTTGCGAACCCTCCCGCCACCCCATCGATCACATTATACTCATATCCCTGAAGAAAAGCATCTCCGTAACCCAGAAACCTTTGCGCGAACCAGGGCTGTTTAAATGGAAGTTTAATACTGCCATATGCGGTTGTTTGTAAAAAGCCTTTTTTACTCAAGGGGAAATAGCGGGTACCGATCATCTGAACTTGCCAAAGGTTGATGATCTTGTTGAGTCCGCTTTTACTTAATTGAATTCTACTGGCCGTACCCTCGGTTGGATAAGCATTATAATCTAGTTTCTGATGTTCATAGCTGTAATAAAAAACCGGGTACCCTATACTTTTTCTGCCTCCCTTAAAATATTCAGGGTTTAGGGAAATGACCGTATCAGTGACTCTTTCAGAAGTGAAATTCACCCCGAAAACATGCCGGGAATATAAGGCCTTGCGATAGGTCATAGCGAGATTGGTGCTGGTAAAACTGCGCACAAACCTGGAATCTTTCCAGAAAAGTTGTTTGTTGTCGATGGTATTATAGTTCACTTCCCTGGCCTTCCCTGTAGAAAAAGAGGAATTGAATCCCCATCTCAGTTTCCGATCTATATAAAGGCGATTATAACTAAATGAAACCTGAGGAGTATAACCGGTGATCAGATTAATCCTTAATTTATCATTCAGACCAGAAAAATTATTATGCTTCAGTTTGATGCCATAATTTACTCTTGAAAGATCTCCTTTGTTTTCAACCAGCCATTGATTTATATTTCGATCCACCAGTTTCAGATAAGGCATCGGGAAAATATACCAGCGTTCCTTGAGTTCAAGGATCACATCCACCGAACTACTGTCGAAGAGAATTTGAGATACGGCGACTGTATGGAAAAGAGAGGTATTTATCAGCTGTTGCTGCGCGTCCTTAATTAATTTGGGAATTTCTGTTTTGGAAAAAACTTCTCCGGAGCGGAAAGGAAGTTCCCTCAGAATGATCGAAGATTTTGTGTGATTGTTGCCTTTGATGAAAATATCATGAATGGCCAGATCCTGCGCATTAATAAAAAGTGGCGCCAGTAAAAGCAGGGTATATATGGAGATGGTTTTCTGCACGAATGTCGCTAAAGTAATCATATAGCGTTAAGAAGGGAAGAAAACCGTGCCAGCCTATCCGATATTAAGGTAATTCATCAGGTTATCGTAATTGGTCCGCAAGTCATTCTCATAGATCTCTTCCCCAAAGAAATATTTTACATTGTATTCATGACGCTGAAAAGTAGCTACGATATCTGAAATTTCAGGTTTATTGATACGCAAAGTGACCTGCATCATGCCGGTTTCGGCGTCATTTGATGTATTTAGTTGCGTGATCTGAGCATCATTGGTTTCTACCAATTTACTGATCTCATTAAAAGAATATTGGTTACTGGGTAATTCCAGTACTACCAGGCCACCGGGTTCGCTGAGGCTCATAAAATCTGACGCATATTTCAGCAGGTCGGTATATGAAACGATTCCCAGGAATTCATTTTTTTCATCTACTACGGGTACCAGGCTGAGGCCATTTTCTGCAGCTATTTGTACAGCTTTTAGAAAATGATCATTCCCCTTAACTGAAAATCCAGTAAAGGATTGTTCCATGGAAGAAATTGGATCTTTATCATTCTCCGCCTGAAGAAGATCATCTTCACTTACCATACCCAGATATTTTTCGGCTTCTACAACGGGAAGATGAGATACATGATGTTCATTCATTAGCTCTAAGGCAAGATGGACCTTATCCTGTGGAACCAGGAATGGAATTGATTGTGTAAGTAATTCACGGGTTAACATGGATAGCTGCTTTTATTATGACTTATCCTGCAATGGTAACCAATAGACAACAGCGATCAGGAAACTGTTGCAGGCTCGTTGAGCTTTTTCAAAAATTTATGCAGTATTGCATTGAATTCTGCTGGTACTTCCATCATCGGGGCGTGTCCGCATTTATCAACAAAATGAAGTTCACTATTAGGTATCAGTTTGTTGAATTCCTTTGCCACAAATGGTGGAGTAATAATATCATTATTTCCCCAGATCAGGCAAGTAGGTTGTTTGATCTGGTTCAATTCCTCTCCAAGATTATTTCGAATGGCGCTTTTAGCAAGAGCGATGATCTTGATCGCTTTCAGCCGGTTATTGGTGATGCTGTATACTTCATCTACTAATTTTTCTGTAGCTGTCTTTGGATCGTAAAATGTAAGCTCCGTTTTTTTTCTAATGTATTCGCGATCGCCTCTTTTCGGATAGCTGTCACCCATTCCATTTTCAAATAATCCAGAACTACCTGTCAATGTCAACGAACGAATTCTTTCAGGATGTTTAAGAGTATATATAAGTCCTACATGACCTCCAAGTGAATTGCCAAGCAGATGTACATCTTTCAGATCTTTTGCTTCGAGAAAACGATTAACAAATTTCGCCAATCCTCCAACTGATGTATGAAGAATATCCATTTCAAGTAAAGGCAACAAAGGAACCACTACCTTATAATGCAGACGGAAATATTCAATCAGGTCAGTAAAATTGCTCAGGGCTCCAAACAGACCATGCAAGAGCACCAGTGGTTCACCAGTACCTTCCTCAACATATTTGAACTTGTCCAGTTGCTTTATTTCGTAATCCATGCAATCAATTCTGAGTTTTGCTCATAATCGGGGCTAAAATAGTCGATTTCAGGCAAAAAAGATGCGATAAACCTCATAAGAACTACGAACGGGTGGTAGTTAACCCATTAATTACCTGAAAGTTCAGGTCTTTGGAAGCTGATGTGAGAGATTTCCAAAAAAATCTTCCAGCTGTCGGAACATGTCTCTGAACCATGGAATTAATTGGCCAAGCCAGTCGATGGCTCTGGGTCCCCATGGAGCGATATAACTATAGATCTTTGATTCATGAATGTTATCGGGACCCAACCATTTCATTTTCTCCGCGTAAAAAAGAAAGATGCTGAATATTAGCATGTAGATAATTACAAAACAGACCATTCCTCCCAAACGATTCAACCATCCCAGCATTACCAGTTTAATGGAAGATTCAATGGCTTTAGCGGCAAGCCAGACCAGGATCATTACCGCAATGAAAACTATGATGAATGAAACAACAGGAATCCAGGGTCCTGATATTTTTCCAGACCTTTCAATATAGGCTGCTGCTATAACTGATAATTTAATGGCTGCGGCAAGTCCGATAAAAATAGCCAGCAACGAAAAAATTCCAAGGATCAATCCCTGCTTGTAACCCCTCCACAGGGCCAGCACAAGTACAATACAAAACAATATGTCTATCAGCATATCAGTTTTTTGCTAATAACTCTTTTACCATGGCAGAAATTGTTTTGCCATCGGCTTTTCCTGCCAATTGTTTGGAAGCTACACCCATTACCTTCCCCAGATCGCCGGGACCAGCAGCACCTGTTGCGTTAATGATCGCCTGTACTTCGGCCCTGATCTCTTCCTGGCTCATTTGCTTTGGTAAAAATTTAGAGATAACAGCGATCTCTTCTTCTTCCTTTTTCGCGAGATCTTCACGATGCTGTTGTTGAAATATCTCAAGTGAATCCTTTCTTTGCTTGACCAGTTTCTGAAGTAATTTTATTTCTTCCTCTTCAGAGATCTCACCGTTTCCTCCTTCTGCAGTTTTTGTTAAAAGTATAGCCGCCTTAATTGCGCGCAAACTTCTTAAAGCCGCTTCATCTTTTGCGATCATTGCTGCTTTTAGATCCGTCATTATTGTTTGTTCTAATGCCATGGTGATTTAGTTAGGAGTTATTTAGTTATTAGTTATGAGCATGCTGGTTGCAGGCAGGATATGATCATTAACCGGCCTTATTTTCCTTCAGTTGTCTTTCTCTGAATTTTTCATAAAACCCTTTGGCGAAGGTCTTCATTTCTTCCACCTGATCAAGATATTTCGTAGCACGTCCATAGGTATCAGCCATCGTCATCAAGGTTTGATAAAAGAAATCAGCCATTTCATCTACCATCATATCCTTGGTCCAGAGATCTATTCTCAATGCGGCCTTGTCGGCGCTGTCCCAGAATGCGATCATCATGGCCTTTGCCTGCTGAGCTTTTTCTGCATTGGTATCCGAAGCCGACCATTGGATCTGCGCGGGAACTTTTTGTTCATCAGTGAACACATCTATTATTATGGAAGATTTATGCATATTTGTTTTTAAGGAGGTCAAAATTAATTGAATTATACCAGAGCGTTCATCATGGCTTCCCAAAGCAACATTGAAGTACGATCCCAGGTATAGGGCACGGAGTTAATAAACCCTTTTTCCACGATTATTTTTCTCAGTGATTCATCTTTATAGATCCTCATCATCTGCTCCGCGATCGATGCAGGTTGCATTGGATTGGCATAAAGGGCTGCTTCTCCTGCTATTTCCTGCATAGACGAATTCTCACTAGTGATTACTGGCACGCCCGATCGCATGGCCTCCAATACGGGCACTCCAAACCCTTCATGAAGTGAAGGATAAACCATGGCATATGCAGCTGCGGTGATATTCACCAGTTCCTTGTCTTCTACAAAACCGGTCAATACCACATCCTCGTGATACTTATAATGTTTGAGATCCTGGAGAAATCCATCATATTTCCAGGCCAGCCTTCCGGTTAGTACCAGTTTCATTGCCGACTTCTGTCCTTTTTTGAATAGAGAAAAAGCTTTTAGAAGGTTGATCAGATTCTTTCGCGGATGAATAGCTCCTGTATAAAGAAAATAATCCTTCCCTCCTGTAATTCGTTGCTTAATGGCTTCTCTTTCTTCAAAATTCTTCGGCGAAAAAATATCTTTAACCCCACTATATACCAGTTTCAATCGATTTTTTGCATCGGGGAAATGTTTAATGATATCCTGTTTTGAAAATTCGGAAACGGTGACCACAGTCTTAGCTTTCCGAATGAATTTTGCTGTATAACGCTGATAAAAATATCGGTGAGATCGTTTATTAAATCCGGGAAAATGTAAATAGGCCAGGTCATGCAATACCAGACATTGAGGAATGGTCGTGGTAAGAGAACAGAAACCGTCTGCCGAAAGAAAAATATCTGCTTTCCATTTTTTGATCAACGCTGGTACCCTCAGATCGTACCATAATTTCCAAAGAAAGGGATGCCGTGCGGGGGGGCCGCAAACAATACCTTTTACATTTGGACCATAAATGAATTTTGGATCAAAAGGCCGATCGAAAATAAACAGGAATTCGTGTTCGGGATGATCTTTTACAATGCGCTTTAAATTCTCATCTATGAAGTTTCCCATCCCTTCCAGGTAATCAGGCAAGAGCAGTCGGGTATTCACTGCTATTCTACATATATGTTGTTGCTCCGACATCAGGACAAATATAGTTTCTCAGTGATTAGAATTTGACTGGGGATTATTTTCTACAATTTTTTAGGTGACGGGGAATGAAATCTTCAAATTTTACCATACGATTACAATTTGATTTTCAAGCTGATTGAATGACCCATAATTAGGCTGTTTTTTTGCATTGGTATTAATTTTGTAAAAGAAATAATAGCCAGTCACCGGGTAAATTATTTGTCCAAAATGGACATAGACTCGAAAAAGTCTGTAAACGGCCTCTTAGGTGGAAGAGGATGGTGGCTTGTAAAAGGGGCCTTGGTTCGGGGCCCCTTTCTTTTACCTTTTTTTGAATGATTAGCACTTCCCGAATTCTTTTTCTATTTTTGCCCTTTACAAGTCTATGCAATACAACACTTCCCGTAACCAACTCATCATGCGAGAGTATGGCAGGCACGTTCAAAAAATGGTGGAACATATTCTCACTATTGAAGACCCTGAACGCCGTCAGGCTAATGCTCATGCCGCTATTGAACTGATGGGTTTTCTGAATCCGCATTTGAAAAATGTGGAGGATTTCCGTCATAAACTCTGGGACCATCTGTTTCTGATAGCAGATTTCAGTCTGGATGTTAAATCTCCCTACCCTATTCCAACAAGAGAATCGCTGAAAGCCAGGCCAGACCCATTGCCATACCCTAAGCGTTATCCAAAATTGTTACACCTGGGTAAGAATCTTGAAGAGATCATCAATAAAGCACTGAAAGAAGAGAATCCTGAAAAGAAACTGGGCTTCGCTAATGCCATTGCATATTATATGAAATTGGCCTACAATAACTGGCATAAAGAGCAGGTCCATGATGATGCTATTCAGAGTGAATTAAATACTATCACCCAGAATCAGCTCACTTTTACTAATACCCCTTATGTAAAAGCCTTCCGGCTTCAACCTGAAAATAACGAACGTGGCCGTGGTGGTTTTAAGCGTGGTGGTAAGTTTCAGCAACGCAGTGGTGGAGGCGGCGGTGGTGGACAAAGAAGAGATAACCGCGACAACCGGGGCGATAACCGTGGCGGAGGAGGAGGATTTAAGAAGAAAAGATTCTGAGAAGGTTTAGAGATTAGGGGTTAGAGTTTAGAGAACCTGCTATTCAGATTTTATTCTTTAGATAAAAGATTATAAGAAGCCGGTAATCCCGGCTTTTTTATTTTTGCTTCAGCCCTAAACTCTAAACCTTCAACCCTCAACTCTCCTAATGTTTTCATTCGAAGTAAACGGTGGCAATAAATTAAATGGCGAAATAATTCCGCAGGGAGCAAAGAATGAGGCACTGCAGATAATCAGCGCTGTTTTGCTCAGCGCAGAGAAGATCACCGTTTCTAATATTCCTGATATTATAGATGTAAACCTGCTGATCGAATTATTGCAGGAAATGAATGTGCAGGTTGAAAGGCCCAGCCGGGATACCTGTATTTTTCAGGCTCATGATGTTAATATCGATTATCTCCATAGCGAAACATTCAGAAAAAAATCGGGTCGTTTACGCGGATCGATCATGGTGGCAGGACCCATACTTGCCCGATATAAAAAAGCATTTATTCCAAAGCCGGGAGGAGATAAGATCGGAAGGCGAAGATTGGATACGCATATACTTGCTTTTGAACAACTAGGTGCAAAATTTCAATACGCTGAAGAAGGATTTTTTCATTTGCATGCGCCCGAACTTAAGGGCACTGAAATTTTATTGAATGAACCATCTGTTACCGGCACAGCCAATATCATTATGGCTGCTACTCTTGCAAACGGCCGTACTACCATTTACAATGCCGCCTGTGAGCCATATATTCAGCAGCTCTGCCATATGCTGAACCGAATGGGGGCAAAAATTTCAGGAATAAGCAGCAACCTGCTGATCATTGACGGTGTGGATCAATTGGGTGGCACTACACATCGCCTTCTTCCCGATATGATCGAAGTGGGATCATTCATTGGATTGGCTGCCATGACTCAAAGTGATATTACAATTAAAGGTGCAGGTATTTCACACCTGGGAGTTATTCCCGATAAGTTCCGGCAATTGGGAATTCAATTAGAATTTATTGGTGACGATATTCATATTCCTGCACAGGATATCTATGAAATAAAAACTTTTCTTGATGGATCAGTGATGAATATATCTGATCATCCATGGCCAGGATTTACTCCCGATCTTTTAAGTATTGTACTTGTTACAGCTATACAGGCAAGAGGCTCAGTGCTTATTCATCAAAAAATGTTTGAGAGCAGATTATTCTTCGTGGATAAGCTGATCGATATGGGAGCACGTATTGTGCTATGCGATCCGCATCGCGCTGTAGTGATCGGATTGGAAAGAGAAGTGGCGCTGCGAGGCATTACAATGAGCAGTCCCGATATCCGCGCCGGCGTGGCCCTGCTTATTGCCGCTCTTTCTGCGGAAGGCAAAAGTGTGATTCAAAATATAGAGCAGATCGACCGGGGATATCAATATATTGATGAAAGATTGCGATTGCTTGGTGCGGATATTAGGAGGGTCAATAATTAGTAATTATTAATTACTAATTATTAGGCTCACAAACTTCTGACGATTCACTATTAACTACTCACCACTCACCATGACGGACATTTTCCTCCATAAACCCATTCTCGAAGATGATACCGTTTTGCTGCGCGCAATAGAACCGGGTGACTGGAAGCATTTGCTGCCTATTTCTTTAAATGAACCTGATATCTGGAAATTTGGTTTAGTCACAGCCGCTGGAGAAGAGAACCTGCGTAATTATGTAAATGCTGCCGTGAAAAATCTGGAGGATAAAAAAGAATATCCATTTATAGTATTCGACAAGCGCAGAAACAAATATGCCGGAAGTACCCGATTCTATGATATCAATCCTGTTTTTTCAAGTACCCAACTGGGCTATACCTGGTATGGAGGCGAATTTCAGCGAACAGGATTGAATCGTCATTGTAAATTTCTTATTTTCTCTTACGTATTTGAAGAATGGGGTTTGGAAAGATGCGAGTTGCGCGCCGATAAGAATAATTTTAAAAGCGTGAATGCCATGAAGGCTATTGGATGTGTAGAGGAAGGTATACTACGCAGTCATATGCCATTGGTAAATGGCGGCAGAAGAGATAGTATGGTTTTAAGCATGCTGAAGGAAGAATGGCTGAACAGAGGAAAAGAAAATTTGCTTCAAAAGATACGCTGACCATTATTCTTATATGGCTATTTTTGCGACCACCGCATGAGCCTCCAATCCCATAAAATGATCATCATTGCTGCTCCATCCGGAGCGGGAAAAACGACCGTGACCCGTCATCTTCTTGCCTCATTCCCCGATCTACTGTCATTTTCTGTTTCCTGTGCCACGAGGCAACCAAGGAATAATGAAAAAGATGGAGTGGATTATTATTTCATTAGCCCGGATGAATTCAGAAAAAAAATTGAAGAGCATCAGTTTGTAGAGTGGGAAATGGTATATCATAATAAATTTTATGGTACCCTGCACTCAGAATTAAACAGGATCTGGGCAGAAGACAAGCATCCTTTACTGGATGTGGACGTAAGGGGAGGCATCAACGTACAAAGCCAGTACCCCGAAACCAGCTTATCCCTTTTTATTGAACCTCCCTCTATTGAAGAGCTTGAGAAAAGGCTGAGAGCCAGGGGTACAGAAACGTCCGAGTCGCTGAAAGCCCGTATTGACAAAGCTTCTTTTGAACTGACTTTCAAAGATCAGTTTGACCACATAATTGTAAATGATTCATTGCAAAGCGCCTGCAAGGAATCGGAAAAGCTGGTAATGAATTTCTTAACTGGTCCATAATTTGAAGCCGATTATCTTTGCGGCATGGCCCTTCTGAATACCATATTATTTTTTATTCTCACACTCTTACTGATGGCATTTTTTGCCGGTATAGAAATGGCTTTTTATAGTGCCAACCGGCTAAGCCTGGAGATCAAAAAAAAAGAGGCCGGCAGTTCAATGCTGGTTCTTTCCAAATTCATTGAATCGCCAGCAAAGTTTCTGGGCACTACACTTACGGGGTTCAATCTTTTTCTTGTGTTTCTTGGTTTACAGATCAGCGCCGTGATGCAACCACTTTGGAACAATCTTCATGTTCCTGCTACACCACGCATACTTGCTGAGATCGCCCTTGCCACTTTTATAGTGTTGCTACTGGCTGAATTTATTCCCCGTGCTTTTTTCCGTGCGGGTAGTAATAAGTTATTGTTGCGTTTCGCTCATGTGGCCGATTTTTTTTACCAGATGTTCTCTCCTGTTGCAGACCTGTTGATCAATCTTGCCGGATGGATATTAAAATATGTTTTCAATGTACGTATCGATCATACAAAGGACCCTCTGAACAGAAATGATCTGAAACATCTGTTTCTTCAGAAGAATGAAGGAGAAAGGCAGGACCGTAATGCCCAGCTGATGGAAAATGCGCAGGAATTGCCTAAGGTTAAGATCCGCCAATGCCTGGTGCCAAGAAAAGAGATTATTGGTTTAGATAGTAAAGAAAGTATAGGGGCATTGAAGCAAAAGTTTGTTGACACCAAGCTTAGTAAGCTTTTGATCTTCGAAAGGAATATCGATCATATCATTGGATATGTTCATCAGTTAGATCTTTTTAAAGCACCCAAAACTATAAAAGAAGTTTTATTGCCCATTCCCGCCGTTCCAGAAAGTATGAGTGCCGCAGACCTTATTAGTAAATTTTCCCGCGAAAGAAAAAGCATTGCCTGGGTGGTAGATGAATTTGGCGGAACCGCCGGCATCATCACTATGGAAGATGTGCTGGAAGAATTGTTTGGAGAGATTCAGGATGAATATGATACTGAAGATTTCGTAGAGAAACAGTTATCGGAGAATGAATATATGTTCTCCGGCCGACTGGAACTGGATTACCTGATTGAGAAATATGGTTTTGACTTTGGGGAGGAAGAAACAGAGACACTTTCAGGATATATTATCAATTATCATGAGACCATACCAAAACAAAAAGAAAGGATCATTATTGACGATTATGAATTTGACATCGTACACGTTAGTGATACAAGAATCGAGATCGTAAAAATGAAAAAACTTAAATAGCCTCTTCCTTTAATCCAATCTATCTGTTAACTACGAACTATATTTGCCCCCATGGCCTTACTTGATTTCCTAAATAAACGTGCTAGCGAGGAGAATGCAGAAATGTCTTTCATCGATCACCTGGAAGCACTTCGCTGGCACCTGTTACGTTCGGTAGTGGCCGTTGTGATTGGTGCTATTGTGGTAATGATCTATGCTAATGAAATTGTTGATGGTATTCTGATGGCCCCTACCCGGGCCGATTTTGTTTCTTCCCGTTGGCTTTGCAGCCTGGGGCATAAGATAGGTATTGGCAATACACTATGTTTCCCTCCGGTGCAAGCCAGATTTCTCGAGAACCAAATGACCGGACAGTTCATTTCCTATTTCACCATTGGCTTTGTTGGGGGTTTCATCATCGCTTTCCCTTATATATTCTGGGAATTCTGGCGCTTTGTAAAGCCAGCCCTTTCTCAAAAAGAATTGAAGAAAACAAGGGGCGTGATAGTCTGGGTAACCTTATTATTTTTTACCGGCGTTTTGTTCGGATACTATATTCTTACCCCTTTTATGGTGAATTTTTATTTCAATTTTAAACTAAGTCCCCAGATCCTCATCATGCCTTCCTTCTCCGATTATATGGAGAATCTTATCTATACCACCGTGGGAATAGGTATACTTTTCCAAATGCCACTTTTGATCATGGTATTGGCCCGGATTGGTATTGTTACAGGTAAGTTTCTTAGAAAATATCGTCGTCATGCTTTTGTGATCATTCTGATCGCGGCGGCTATAATCACTCCGTCAACAGATCCATTCAGTCTTACCATTGTTACCATTCCGCTTTATGCCTTATTTGAAGCCAGCATTATTGTTGCTTCAAGAATTAATAAGAGGCAGGCTGAAGAGGCGAAG
Organism: Chitinophagaceae bacterium; assembly: GCA_046596515.1. Classification (GTDB taxonomy): domain Bacteria; phylum Bacteroidota; class Bacteroidia; order Chitinophagales; family Chitinophagaceae; genus JJ008. The sequence continues at coordinate 92,400 of JBKJMI010000019.1, forward strand.
GAGTGGAGCTAAGACTGGTGAATAGTCAATAGTGAGTGGTGAGTAGAAAGAGGTAGCTTTGCAAAAGATAAATTCAACTATATGCACGCAGCTTTTGATATGCACAAACCGATTGCCGTAGGCAGTGACCATGCGGGCTATGATTATAAAGAACAGATCATTTCTCTGCTGGAAGGAAAGGGATTTACTTTCACCGATTTCGGTACACATAGTAAAGACTCGGTGGACTATCCTGATTTTGCCCATCCGGTAGCTTTCGCTGTAGAAAAGGGAGAAGCCTCCTTTGGCATCCTGATCTGTGGCAGTGCTAACGGCGTAGCCATTACTGCCAATAAGCATCAGGGCGTTCGTGCGGCAATTTGCTGGGGTGAAGAACTGGCCAAACTAGCTCGTGAACATAATGATGCTAATATCATCTGCATTCCCGCTCGTTTCGTTAGAGAAGGCGATGCTGAAAAAATGGTGGCCATATTCATGACCACCGATTTTGAAGGAGGCCGCCATGCCAACAGGGTAAAAAAGATCGCCTGCGTCTGATCGCCGTTCTTCCAATTTTTTAGCGCTTCTTCCGGGAAGTAATTATTTTAGTTCCCAAAACTCAACACATGACCAAACGAATCATCGGACTGTGCTTGCTTTTCCTTCCTGCTATGTTGTATGCGCAGAAAAAGGATAAGAACGCAGTTAAAGCCGCCGCATCTATCACAGTGGAAGCGCTTAAAAAACATCTATATATAATTGCCAGCAAAGAAATGGAAGGAAGAGATACTCCTTCGCCGGGATTGGAAAGAGCAGCCAGCTATATTGAAAATACTTTCAAAAACCTGGGACTAACTGCTGGAAATAATGGAAGCTATCGCCAGAATTATACTTTATTCCGTGATTCTATTGCTGGCGCTACCCTTAAAGTGAATGGCAGCAATATGGAGTACAATAAAGATTTCCTGCCACAGGCAAATAATTTTGCTGCCACCATGCGATTCTCTGAGGTGGTTTTTGCAGGTTATGGTATCAGCGACGGAACTGTGCGTGATGATTATAAGGATCTGAAAGTTGGAGGTAAGCTGGTAATGGTTGCCGATGGTAATCCTGCGGATTATAAACCTGCACAGACAGGATTTAATAGTCCTTCATCTGTAAATGGTAAAATGAATGCGGCACTGCAGCATGGCGCTGCAGGTTTGATCATCATCTATAATTCATTGGTACGCAGAACAGGTAATCAGGGCGGAGGTTATAGCATGAACGGATACAAGGCAAGTCAGCCTGTATTTACTTTTTCTGCTACTGCAGATGTAGCAGCAAAGATCATGGGTGAGGATGGAAAAGGAATATTTGATAAACTTAAAGCCGGGTCCCTGATCGCAAAAATATATCCTTCAGAGATCGATATGCAATATGATAAAGTGACAAAAACTGCTCAGGCAGGAAATGTGATCGGTGTGTTGGAAGGAACGGATCTGAAGGATGAATATGTTTTCATTACCGGCCACTATGATCACCTGGGAAAAAGAGGCGATTCAGTTATTTACTATGGCGCGGATGATGATGGAAGTGGAACCACTGCTGTTATGCAGCTCGCTGAGGCATTTGCTAATGCGAAAAAAGATGGCCACGGTCCACGCCGTACGATGGTCTTTATGACAGTTAGTGGTGAAGAAAAAGGACTTTGGGGTTCTAACTATTATACGAATCACCCATTGTTTCCTCTCGATAAAACAACAGTTGACCTTAACATTGATATGATCGGACGCATTGACGCTACCCGTAAACAGGGCGATTCCATGAACTATGTGTTTGTTGTTGGTGATGATAAGATCAGTACTGATCTGAAGATCATTAGTGAGGCTCAGAATAATCTTTATACTAAAATGGAACTGGATTATAAATTCAATGATCCTAATGATAAGAACCGAATCTATTTCCGCAGCGACCATTATAATTTTGCAGTAAAGGGCGTTCCTATAATTTTCTATTATGATGGAATGCTTGGTGCAGATTATCACCGTCCTACAGATACTCCTGACAAGATCTATTATGAATTAATGGCCAAAAGAGCGCAATTGGTATTTTATACTGCCTGGGAAATGGCCAATAGAAATGATATGCTGAAAAGGGATATTAAGCTGGAGATTCCGGGGAGATAATACGAAAAGTTGAGGAGTTGAGAGGTTGAGAAGTTGAGCGAACATTCAGTATGAACTAATGTTCACTCAACTATTGCCGAAGGCACTCAACCTCTCAACTCCTCAACCTTTATCACCATCCTAAAATCCACGCGAACACTAATGGCGCCACGATGGTTGCATCACTTTCAATAATATATTTTGGTGTGTGAATGTCCAGTTTACCCCAGGTGATCTTTTCATTGGGAACTGCTCCAGAATAAGAACCATAAGAAGTTGTGGAATCGCTGATCTGGCAGAAATAACTCCAGAAAGGAACATCATGCCATTCCAGATCCTGGTACATCATTGGCACTACGCAGATTGGAAAATCTCCCGCGATACCACCACCTATTTGGAAGAAGCCCACACCTTTCCCAGATGAACTAGCCCTGTACCATTCTGTAAGCCAAACCATATATTCGATACCGCTTTTTACTGTAGAAGCCTTCAATTCCCCTTTGATCACATAAGAGGCGAAGATGTTACCAGTCGTACTGTCTTCCCATCCTGGTACTACAATCGGAATATTTTTTTCTGCAGCCGCGATGATCCAGCTATCCTTTGGGTCGATCTCATAATATTGCTGCAATTCTCCACTCAGTACAGTCTTATATAAAAATTCATGAGGGAAATATCGTTCGCCACTTGCTTCGGCGTCCTTCCATTGTTTTACCAGGTGTTTTTGAAGACGACGAAATGCTTCTTCTTCTGGAATACAGGTATCTGTAACGCGATTGTAATGATTTTCCAGCAGATCCCATTCCTCCTGAGGAGTGAGATCACGATAATTCGGAATGCGTTTATAATGTGAGTGCGCAACCAGGTTCATTACATCTTCTTCCAGGTTAGCACCAGTACAACTGATAATGTCAATCTTTCCCTGCCTTATCATTTCAGCCAGTGAAATTCCTAATTCTCCGGTACTCATGGCACCTGCGAGTGTTACCATCATTTTTCCTCCTTCGGCCAGATGGGTCTCATATCCTTTTGCCGCATCTACCAGTGCTGCCGCATTAAAATGTCTGAAATGGTGCTGAATGAATTGAGAAACGGGTCCCTTGTTCATAATAAATTATTTTCTCCGCCTTCAGATCACAATTTGGTGAGACATTGCGGCCGGCCGCAAAAATAATTATTAGGCCGAATATATCAGTCACAAAAAACCCTGGCCACCAAAGTAACCAGGGCTATTACCACACACCAAAACTGAGTTTAGGATTTCTTGTATTTCTTATAATGATTCCAGGTCTTACCATCACTGGCTTTAAGTACCAGGCGGGAATCTGCATTTTCAACAGTAGCATAATATGCTGTGCCATCATTGTTGGCCACTTCGATCAATTCACTGATCCAGTAATCAGAGAATTTATTTTTTACTTCTCCCTGTAACATCAGCGGAAGATCTGACAGCGCCACATAACGGGTGGTACCCAGCCATGCTCCATCAATATCATAGTAAGCAAATACATGCTTATCATTATATACAAAGCTGGCCATAAAATAATCTGTAGAGATCGTCCATTTCACGTTGCTGGCTCCGTTAAATTCTATGCGGAAAGCATCAAGGGCTTTTTGATTCACTTCAGGTTCGTTGGCAAATGCTGGCAGCGTTGCAATTGCGAAGGCCAGTGTCATCAATATATTTTTCATGTTCTATAGTTTAAAGGTTTTGAGCTTCTAATTTTTGTCAGCCGGTTTGAATGATATGACGTTCCAAAGCTATCCCGGGTTACAGGCGAACACAAGCCAAATATGTTTAATGGGTTACGATAAAGTATTAATGGAAAGCGCTGTTAATGAGCGTTAACAGAGGTATTTACACAATCGCCATTCATACTATTTTTAAACCGCTGATAGTAGAAATTTGGAATTCACCGATAGTATTTAGATATTTGTCTAAATATTTAAATAGAATGAATTCCGTCTTCAAGGCTTTAAATGATCCCACGCGCCGGGCCATCCTGGAATTATTACAGGAAAAAGACCTTACGGCCGGCGAGATCGTTGAGCATTTTGACATCACTGGACCCAGCATTTCTCATCACCTCGATATTTTAAGGCAGGCCGGACTAGTAAGCTCAGTAAAAGAAGGTCAATATATTTTTTATTCACTCAATACCACGGTAGTGGATGAGATCATGAAATGGTTCCTGAAATTCAAATCAAAAAAGAAATAAACATGGAAAAGATCTTTAAATATCTTTTTATACCCGTGCTGGCAGCACCACTGCTCTACCTTTTTATTGTTTGGGAAAAACTTCCCCCAAAAGTGGCCCTTCATTTTGATCTGGATGGAAACCCGGATCGAATGGGCAGCCGAAATGATTTTATCGCAACTATTATTATAATGAGCCTGGTATCCCTTCTTACCTGGTTATTAATGGTGAACATACATCGAATCGATCCAAAAAGAAATGTAGTGGAAAATCGTGGCCGAATGGAAAGACTTGGCTTTGGCATTGTCTTATTTATATCAATGATTTCCTGTACAATGATTTATAGCGCAGTTAAAAGCAGTTTCACTTTTTCTGCTTCCTGGGTACTTGCTGCCACTGGACTTTTGTTTTCCTTTATTGGTAATTATATGCCCAATATCAAACCAAATTATTTTGCAGGATTTCGATTACCCTGGACGCTTGAAAATGAAGATAACTGGAAAAAGACCCATGCCCTTGTTGGCCGACTCTGGTTTCCAGGTGGTCTTCTTATTGCCCTGATCTGCATTTTTCTTCCTTCGCGACCAGCATTTTATTTTTTTATTACGGTTTTGTCGATCATCACACTGATCCCAATTATATTCAGCTACCGCTATTATAAACAACAGAAAAGATCTATAAATAAAGACTTATGAGAACTTCTATTTTATTCCTGCTGGTTTTCATTTCCACTTCATTATTTGCACAGGAATCTAAAAAGCAATTCCCGCAAACTCCCGTTCCGCCTTTTGATTATAAAGTGGATAGTGTGGAATATTCCAGTCGTGATAGCCTGGTACATCTGGCTGGCACTTTAACCTACCCAAAAGGAATGGGTCCTTTTATTACCCTGGTAATGATCACTGGCAGCGGACAACAAGATAGAGATGAGACTATCTTCGGTCATAAACCATTTGCAGTGATCGCCGATCATCTTACAAAAAATGGCTACGCGGTCCTTCGTGTAGACGATCGCGGACGTGGAAAAAGTAAAGGCAATCTGAAAGATGCTACCAGTCTTGATTTTGCAGATGATGTGATCACCAGCATACAATATCTCCAAACAAGAAAAGAAGTAAACAAAAATAAGATAGGTGTCCTCGGACATAGTGAAGGTGGATTTATTGCCCCCATTATCTATACCAAATACAAACCACTGGCCTTTATCATTTCTCTTGCAGGTACAGGAATTTCCGGAGGTGATATATTATTAATGCAACAAACGGCCCCTCTCAAAGGGAAGGTAGGTGAACAAGCTTATGATAGCTGGTATGAACTATCCGGGAAAACACTGGGTTTGATCAAAGACCAACCCTCAGCTCCTGATTCAGTGATCCTTTCACAGATGAAAGAGCTTTTTATCAATTGGAAATCCAAGCAAACAGAATCGGTGATCGCTGAATTAAAACTGGAAAAGATCACTCCTGAATTTTATGCTTTTCAACTAAAACAGGAACTGATTCCATGGATGCGTTTTTTTATCGTTACCGATCCCACCGATTATTGGTCTCAGGTAAAATGTCCTGTGCTTGCCCTGAACGGTGATAAAGACATTCAGGTAGAAGCAGTGCCGAATATTGCTGGCATTCGTGATGCGCTTAAAAAAGCTGGAAACAATAAATTTAATACAGTGATAATTCCTGGTTTAAATCATCTGTTCCAGCATTGTGAAGCCTGTACAGTAGACGAATACGGAAAATTGGAAGAAACTTTTTCACCACAGGTGCTGACCATGATCAGCGATTGGCTGAATAAAAACATTAAATGATCTTTTATTAATTATCTGGCTCACGCATATTTGTCTTTTGGCGATCCCCCCACCCTGGTGGGAAATATGATCAGCGATTTTGTAAAAGGTCGCAAACAATTTGATTATAGTCCGGGTGTTCAAAAAGGAATAAAACTTCATCGGGATATAGATCATTTTACAGATACTCATGAGGCCATCCGGACCGCAAAAGAATATTTTCGTCCCGTTTACCGGCTTTATAGTGGCGCCCTGGTTGATGTGGTCTTTGACCATTACCTGGCCATTGAACCTTCTGTATTTTCTGAACGCTCACTTCTTGAATTTTCCCAGGAAGTATATAATGAATTAGAAAAACATCAATCGGCATTTGCCCAACGCTTCGCTTTCATGTTCCCGTATATGAAAGAGCAGAACTGGCTATATAATTACCGGCTTACAGGCGGAATTGAAAAAAGCCTGAAAGGCGTGATCCGAAGAGCTGCTTATATCGATGAGGCCGCGCCCGCCATTGAATTATTTCACCAGCATTATCAACCCTTACAGGAGATTTTTCGTCAATTCTGGCCCGAATTGGAGGCATTTGCCCGTGAAAAATGGCGAATAGGCTGAATCATTGATAAATTTTGTGTTAAGCGGCATAAGAAGCTTGCCCATTCAATTCAAAAAAAATTATTTTTACCTAGTCTCTTTTAACCTTCAAACTTTCCAAATGAAAAAATTACTTGGTCTAATTGTAATCTTCCAATTTGTTTTCCTCAGCCTGATAGCACAAAATGGTTATCCTTCTATTGACAAATCTCCAATGGATATGTCCTATTTCCCGGTTGGATATCCGGTTCTGAAAATTCAGGATAAAGCTACTGATCCATTGATGGCCCGCGTGATTTACAGTCGCCCTTCCCGTGGCGGTCGTGCAATATTCGGAGGCCTGATTAAAAACGGAGATGTATGGAGACTGGGTGCAAATGAAGCGACAGAAATACAGTTTTACAAAACTGTACATGTTGATGGTCAAAAAATAAAATCAGGTCGCTATACGTTATATGCTATTGTAAAGGATAATGCCTGGACCATCATCTTCAATAAAGAGAATGATACATGGGGATCCTTTAAATACGATATGAAAAAAGACCTTTTAAGAACTGAAGTGCCTATACAGAAAATGGATACCCTGGTAGAGAATCTTTCCATGGTATTTGAGAAAACAGCCACCGGTTGTAATCTGAATATTGCCTGGGAGAACACCAAAATAAGTCTGCCCATTACGTTTTAAATTCTGATCATGGGTAAACGAATTGTTTATCTCCTTCTTTTAAATTTTCTGCTGTTTTCCTGTGCCAGTAAGCAGGAAAAACAACCCCCTGCTGAAAGAAAGGCGGGAAATGACAGCATTCCTATAAACAAACCAACAGCAAAAGAAAAAACCTTGGTTCCGGTGGATATTTCTCCACTGGATCAGGCTTACTGGCCCGAAGATTATCCTACTTCAAAAATGACTGGGCAGGCAAAATCAAAAGACCCTATTGCCCGTGTCATTTACAGTCGCCCTCACCTGCAGGGCCGGCATATTTTTCACGAAGTGCTGAAATATGGAGAGCCATGGAGAATGGGTGCCAATGAATCAACTGAGCTGGATCTTCACCAGGCCGTAAAGATCCAGGGACAGATAATTTCCCCCGGCCGTTATGTACTTTATTGTATTCCTCAAAAAGATCACTGGACAATTTTTATTAATAGCAATACAGATTCCTGGGGACTTGAACCAGACAGAACCCTTGATCTATTTCATTTTGATATCCCCGTTACCAATACAGATAATGCCATTGAATATTTCACCATGCGCTTTGAAGAAACCAGCAAAGGCGCTACTCTGCTGATGGCCTGGGATAATATTGAGGCCAAACTGCCCATGGATTTGATTAATTTGTGACTTCATGTGTGGCATTGCCGGCATTATACAGATCGACCCTCATTCATTTCATGCAGAACATTTGCATCGTATGACAGAAACTCTGGCTCACCGGGGCCCGGATGGTTATGGCTATTGGCAGGAAGAAGAACGAAAAGTTTTATTTGGACATCGCCGGCTTTCAATTCTTGATCTGTCTCCTGCAGGTCATCAACCTATGCATTATATGGATCGCTATGTGCTGATGCATAATGGCGAGATCTATAATTATATTGAACTGAGAGAAGAACTTCAACGACTCGGTTATCATTTTCATTCACATACCGATACTGAGGTGATCGCCGCTGCTTATGATCAATGGAAGGAACAATGTCTGGATCGTTTTGATGGCATGTTCGCCTTCTGTCTCTGGGACAAAAAGGAAAAAACATTTTTTGCAGCAAGGGATCGATTTGGCGAAAAACCATTTTACTATACTCTTGAAGATGGTTGTCTTTTATTCGCCTCAGAAATAAAATCGTTTTGGGCCGCAGGCATAAAAAAGAATCCCAATCGAAAACTACTGTTCAATTTTCTAACTATTGGGTATACCGATAATCCAACTCTTCCTGAAGAAACTTTTTTTGAAAATATTTGTCGCCTTCCCGCAGCCTGCTGGCTTCGTTATAAACCAGGGAATGAAGATTTGTCCATTGTTAGTTATTGGGATATCGATCTTCAAAATGTGAATGAATCCATTTCGGAGCAAGAAGCCACTGAAAAATTCACATCTCTTTTACATCAATCCGTAAAGAGAAGAATGCGCAGTGATGTACCCATCGGTAGTTCGCTCAGTGGTGGACTCGATAGTTCATCTATTGCTGCCATCTGTTCCGCCATTGGCTCTGATATGATGAGTCATCAATGTTTTACTGCATCATTTCAAAATTTTGAAAAAGACGAGACCGCATTGGCTCGACAAGTAGCCGATCAGTTTCAATTGAAGCAACATATTATTTCATTGGGTCCCACCAATCTGTTAAATGACCTGGAAAAACTTTGCACCGCGCAGGAAGAACCATTTGCCTCTTCCAGTGTATACGCTCAATACAAAGTATTTGAACTGGCAAAAGCACAGGGAGTGATTGTTTTACTTGACGGACAGGGAGCAGATGAAACACTGGCCGGTTATCATAAATACTATAAATGGTATTGGCAGGAACTCTATAGAAAACAGAAATTAAAAAAAAGCGGCGAGATCCCTGCCGCTCTGGCTCTTGGAGTAAAAGAAGATTTTACCTGGAAAAATAAAGTTGCCTCCTGGTTTCCGGCCTTCGCCAGCGTAGTAATGGAAAGACAATATCTTCTGCACGCGATCAGGCAGGAAGATCTTGACCGTGATTTTGTAAAAACATGCAGTGATCATGCCTACTATACACCTCCTGAACATTTTGATCTGAATGGATTGCTATATTTTAATACACGTACGCACGGACTGGAAGAATTATTAAGAATGGCCGACCGAAATTCCATGGCCCATGGCCGGGAAGTACGCTTGCCTTTTCTTTCTCATGAACTGGTGGAATTTATTTTCTCCCTGCCCTCCCACCTCAAGATCAAAAACGGTCGCACAAAATGGATATTGAGAAATTCGATGCAGCATAGCCTGCCTGAAAATATTTGCTGGCGAAAGGACAAGATCGGGTTTGAGACGCCGCAAAAGCAATGGATGCAGAACGGCCAAATACAGGATGCCATCCAAGAGGCCAAAAAATTACTGGTGAAAGAAAATATTCTCAAAGCTGATGTGTTGAATAAAAGTATTATTCCCAAAGATGCTCATGAGGCAGATAATTATGACTGGAGATATTTTTCTGCCTCTATACTCTTTCGCTGAACCTATCTTTGCATTTCAATACAACGATCATGAAGCTTGCTACAAAATTCATTCATGCCGGCGCACATCCTGACCCAAGTACCGGTGCTATAATGACTCCCATTTATCAAACCTCAACCTATGTGCAGGAATCACCTGGCAAACATAAAGGCTATGAGTATGCCCGAAGTCAGAATCCTACTCGTTCTGCATTGGAAGAAGCGTTAGCCATCATTGAGAATGGAGAGTATGGTCTCTCTTTCAGTTCAGGCGTGGCCGCCACGGATGCGGTCATAAAATTATTAGCCCCGGGCGATGAAGTGATCTGCGCGAATGATATGTATGGTGGTACATACCGGTTATTCACCAAGGTGTTTGAAAAATTCGGTATCAAGTTTCGTTTTGTAAATACTGCCGACCTGAATGAAGTAAAGACATCCATAAACGGGAACACGAAACTGGTATGGTTGGAAACGCCTACCAATCCATTGATGAATATTACGGATATTGCTGTTATTGCAGCCATCACAAAAGAAAAAGGATTGATGCTTGCGGTGGACAATACATTTGCCTCACCTTATCTTCAAAATCCACTTGATCTTGGAGCTGATATAGTAATGCACTCGGCGACCAAATATCTGGGCGGACATAGTGATGTGATACAGGGTGCGCTGATCATGAAAGATGCAAGCCTTCGCGAAAAACTTTATTTTATTCAGAAAAGTTGCGGTGCCGTTCCTGGCCCTATGGATTGTTTCCTCGTACTAAGAGGAATTAAAACCCTGGGTGTTCGAATGAAACAACATTGCATCAATGGTCGCATCGTTGCTGAATTTCTTCGTCAGCATCCAAAAGTTGGTAAAGTGTACTGGCCCGGTTTTGAAGATCATCCGGGTCATGCCATTGCTAAAAAGCAAATGCGCGATTTCGGCGCAATGATCTCTTTTGAATTAAAAGATGACAGCGTTGAAAAAGCTAAGCTGGTTCTGAGCTCAACAAAATATTTTTCACTGGCGGAAAGTCTGGGTGGTGTGGAATCCCTGATCAATCATCCGGCCAGTATGACCCATGCTTCCATTCCAAGGGAAGAAAGAATAAAAAATGGACTTTCCGACTCATTGATCCGCCTTAGTGTTGGAATTGAAGACGCAGAGGACCTGGTTGAAGATCTGCGGAAGGCCATTGGCTAATCTGTTCAGGCAACTGGTACACTACTTGCAGTAAAATTAAAAAAATACTATGAGTGGTTTGCTTTATTTGGTTGCCGTTATTCTCCTTATCGGTTGGCTGCTGGGATTCTTTGTATTTCATGCAGGCGGTTTGATCCATATTTTGCTGGTTATCGCTATTATTGCGATCATTCTGCGTTTGATCCGGGGTGACAACCCACTATGACCCAAAAGGAGCTTAAAGAGTTTCTCGATAATAAACTGGAGATTTTCAATCGCCCGTCCTTTATAAAGGATGATCCCGTTTCTATTCCTCATCGGTTCAATAAAAAACAGGACATAGAGATAGCTGCTTTTTTTGCGGCCATATTTGCCTGGGGTAATCGCAAAACCATCATTAATAAGTCATCAGAACTTATGAAACTGATGGATGATTCCCCTTTTCAATTTGTAATGGAACATGAGGATAAGGATCTGAAAAAACTATTGCACTTCTCTCACCGCACATTCAACAGTACCGATCTACTTTACTTCATTTCCTTTTTCCGTCAGCATTATCAAACTAATGAAAGTCTGGAGCTGGCTTTTACGCGTTCAGATGTTGATATGGAATCAAGGCTTTCTCTATTCCATCATTATTTTTTCTCTTTGCCGGATATACCAGACCGCACCCGGAAGCATATCGCTACACCAGAAAAAAATTCAAGTTGCAAAAGGCTTAACATGTTTCTTCGATGGATGGTAAGAAAGGATAATAAGGGTGTGGACTTTGGCTTATGGGAAAACATTTCCCCGTCTCAACTGATCTGTCCCATCGATCTTCATGTGGAAAGAGTAGCAAAAAAATTGGGTTTGCTGGGCCCTGGTCTCAATGGTTGGAAAGCGGCCAAATCGCTTACCCAAAGATTGGCTGAATTGGATCCTCAGGATCCCGTAAAATACGACCTGGCCCTGTTTGGTCTTGGCGTCGTCGATAAGTTCTGATTGATTGCTTAGTTTTAATGCTATGGATACTGATTCCGTAATAATAGAGATCGCCCGCAGTTATGATCTGCCCGTTACGCTGAATAAAGAATTGAACCGCGAATGGCTGGCTGCCATGATCAATGAATTACTCAATAATAACTTTCAAGGACTGATCTCCATTCTTTACCGGGTAGATGTAAATGAGACTAAACTTCGCGCACTTTTGGCTCAGCATCCGGACACAAATGCCGGAAACATTATCGCTGACCTGCTGATAGAAAGACAAAGACAAAAAATAAATACTCGCTCTTCCTTTAAATCTGACGGACCCATCGATGAAAATGAAAAATGGTAAGACCATGAAAAAACTACTGCCAGTTCTTCTGCCTCTTTTTTATTTGAGTGTTTATTCCCAGCATAAATATATAGCACCCACTGATAGCCTGGTAATTCAACACCTGGATCAATGGAAAGATTATAAATTCGGATTGTTGATGCACTGGGGAACCTATAGTCAATGGGGTATTGTAGAAAGCTGGAGTATTTGTCCGGAAGATGAAGGTTGGTGCGAAAGACGCGGTCCCTATGCGAAGAATTATTTTGAATATGTAAAGGCCTATGAGAATCTTCAAACCAGTTTTAACCCAATAAAATTTGATCCTGACCGCTGGGCCGATGCAGCCTCAAAAGCAGGAATGAAGTACGTGATCTTCACCACAAAGCATCATGATGGCTTTTGTATGTTCGATACCAAACAAACAGATTATAAGATCACCAGTCCCAAAACTCCTTTTTCTTCTAATGCAAAAAGCAATGTGGCTAAAGAGATCTTTGATGCATTCAGAAAAAAAGGATTAGCTACTGGCGCTTATTTTTCAAAACCTGACTGGCACAATGAGAATTACTGGTGGCCCTATTTTCCTCCGAAGGATCGGAATGTAAATTATGATCCAAAAAAATATCCTGAAAAATGGAAGGCTTATAAAGATTTCACTTATAAGCAGATAAAAGAACTGATGAGTGAATATGGAAAAATGGATATCCTATGGCTGGATGGAGGATGGGTACGGCCTTATTCAACTATTGATACATCTATTGAATGGCAGCGCGGAATTAAAGTAGAGCAGGATATCGATATGAAAAGAATTGTAGCCATGGCAAGATCCTATCAGCCAGGGTTGATCGTGGTCGATCGTTCCGTGACGGGTGAATTTGAAAATTATACTACTCCAGAACAGGAAGTTCCTTCTACTCCATTGCCATATCCATGGGAAACCTGTATGACAATGGCTGGCTCATGGAGTTATGTTCCCCATGATAAATACAAATCCACACATCAGCTGATCGATCTGTTAACCGGTATCGTCGCAAAAGGAGGAAACCTTTTATTGAATATCGGCCCTTCCCCCGAAGGAGAATGGGATACTGCCGCTTATACCCGGCTGAATGAGATCGGGGACTGGATGAAAATAAACGGCGAAGCAATTTATAATAGCCGGCCAATTGCTCCCTATGCGCAGCTAAATATTCGTTTCACGCAATCGAAGGATGGAAAAAATATTTATGTTATTTATATGGGCAATACTGAAATTTTGCCTGCCCTTTCTACCATCAATATAGATGGAATAATTGTTCCTGCGAATTCGAAGATCAGTTTATTGGGAGCACAAGGGAATTTGAAATGGGAATCTCAGGGTACATCAACAAAAATATATCTGTCCCCTGCTTTGCAAAAATATTACAGCCGCCATGCCATCGTTTTAAAGATCAGCAAAGCGGCTGCTAAAAAATAAAGTAAATTGATCAGCTTTTTTTCTCGAACATCAGCTCCTGTACTTTCTCTTTATCCTCTTTCTCTTTTTTAAGATCGAACATGGTTCCGAAGATATGATCCCATAAAGTAGAGCTGACTCCATATCCATTATGCTCATTTTTGTAATGATGCAAATGGTGATTTCTCCACAAAGGTTTCATCCATTTAAAAGGAGGGTTCCAGGCATGAATGGCATAATGCATGGTGCCATATATCAGATAACCGATCAGGAATCCCGGGAAAAAAGCAAATGATAATGGTCCTATGATCAGCCACATTGCGGAAAATATAAAAATAGAAATAATAAGGCTGGGCACCGGTGGCATGAACAAGCGCTGGCGGTCGCGGGGAAAATGATGATGGTTGCCATGCAACACATAAACGATCTTTTTTGATTTCTCTGTTTTAGGTTCCCAATGAAACAGAAAACGATGCGATATGTATTCAAATAAGCTCCAGAAAAACATTCCCGCGAAAAACAATCCCAGAATCTTCCTGGTTGAAAATCCTTGATCCGCAGCACCCAGATAGATAAGGTAACTAAAAATAGGAGTATATATGCCCCAGATCAAAAGGGGATGCGTTTTTGTCAGCATTTCAAGAAGAGGGTTCTCAAATAACTGAGCCTGCCCCTTATTATGAATTTTCTCGAATTTCATTCGGCAAAGATAGGAAAATGGGCGGCTCAGAAAAGGGGTAGTCGCCTGATTTTGCTCACAATCCGTTTGGGTAAACCTTTGAAAATGAATGATTATATTATAAAATCCAGAACGGAGGATGGACAAGCCTTATTAACTTAGCGGATAATAATTATTGCGATGAAATTAGTCTCTTATTATTACGAAGAACATGAACAGCTGGGAGTACTTATTAAGGATATGGTATATCCGATGGAAACACTGCATCCGGATCTCCCGGGCACCATGTCCTTGTTTCTGAATTATTGGGAAGATAGTTTTCCCATTGCCCAGGCAGGAGATATTTTGCTAAAAGAAGAGCAACGATTCAGCAACAAAGGAATTCCTTTGAATGAACTTCAATTATTGGCCCCAGTACCTTTCCCTACCAGTTGTCGCGATGGTTACGCGTTTCGCCAGCATGTGGCCGCAGCAAGGAGGAATCGTAAAGTAGATATGATCCCGGAATTCGATCAGTATCCCATTTTTTATTTCACTAATCATCATAGTGTACAAGGCCCAGGTGATATTCGGTGCATGCCTGATCATTTTGAAAAACTGGATTTTGAACTGGAGGCATCGATAGTGATCTGTAAATATGGACGTAATATAAAAGCGGAAGAGGCAGATGAATATATTGGAGGGCTAATGATCATGAATGATCTCAGTGCCCGTCGTTTACAAATGGAAGAAATGCTTTTAAATCTTGGCCCTGCAAAAGGAAAAGATTTCGCTACCAGTATTGGTCCATGGTTAGTTACCCTCGATGAATTGCAACCATTTGAAATACCAGCAAAGGAAGGTCATGTAGGGCTTAACTGGAACCTGAACATGCGCTGTCGCGTGAATGGCATACAAGTAAGTGAAGGCAATCTGGGTGATATGGACTGGACCTTTGCAGAGATCATTGAAAGAGTTTCTTATGGAGTAGATCTTTACCCTGGTGATGTGATCGGCAGCGGCACAGTGGGAACTGGTTGTTTTCTTGAATTGAATGGTACAGGAAAACTCAATGATCCAAATTATGCTGAACAATGGCTGCAGGCAGATGATAAAGTAGAAATGGATATTGACGCACTGGGTACATTGACCAATAACATTATAGCGGAAGAAACCGACTGGAGTATTTTAAAAAGAAAGAAAGGTATCTGATATGATCTTTGATCTGAATGAACTCAAGCCCGCCGAACGACAATATTATCTCCAGCATGTGGTGGCGCCCCGTCCTATTTGCTTTGCTTCTACTATTGATAAAGATGGCAGAGTAAATCTTAGCCCTTTCAGTTTTTTCAATATGTTCTCATCCAACCCACCCATCCTGGTATTTTCTCCGGCAAGAAGAGTGCGGGATAACACAACCAAGCATAGTTTGCAAAATGTGCTGGAAGTACCAGAGGTAGTTATCAATATTGTTACCTATGATATGGTGCAGCAGGTTTCCCTGGCCAGTTGTGAATTTCCAAAAGAGGTGAATGAATTTATCAAAGCCGGTTTCACCGAAGAACCAGCTACACTGATAAGACCTCCTATGGTGAAAGAAAGCAAGGTAAAAATGGAATGTAAAGTGCTTGAAGTTAAATCTCTGGGAAATGATAAGGGCGCTGGAAATCTTGTGATCTGCGAAGTTTTACGAATTCATATTGCTGATGAATTACTGGATGAGAATAAAAAAATCGATCAGCGAAAACTTCAGTTAGTGGCAAGATTAGGTGGAGACTGGTATTCTGTTACCAACGAAGGAAGCCTGTTTCAGGTGGAAAAACCCAATACCCAACTGGGAATAGGATTTGACGCGCTGCCGAAGACTTTAAGAACAAGCAGCATACTTACTGGCAATCATTTGGGTCAGTTGGCTAATGTTCAAGATCTGCCGATTGTAGATCCTTCTTTCGATGATGCGCATCTTAAGCAGATCATTCAGTACTACTCTATAAATCCCGAAGAGATGGAGAAAGAACTTCATCGTTATGCGGCAAGGTTACTGGATCAGGGAAAAGTAAATGAATCATGGCAGGTATTATTATCTGGCGCATAAAAAATCCCGGAGACAAAATGTCGCCGGGATCTTTAAGTCGATTTATACTTCAAGCATTATTTGGCTGGTGGGGAACTAAGGTCATTACGCAAAACCATCATATAAGCTTCTCTGCTTGCAACATTCGCATTATCCACCAGTAATTTTTGTCTGGCATCCCAGTCGGTCTGACCATAATCCTTTATATAGGCATTCTTAAAAGCATCGGGTTGATTGGCCATTGGATTAGGACCGTAATAATCTGTCTCCATCTCCTTGAAACCATCTTTCAGATTTCTTACAGTGACTATTACGGGGTCCGAGCCGGCCATGATCTGTACATAGGTATTCTGGCTAAATCGGTCTTTTGGATTAAGTTTGGCCATGACCAGAGAGCCTCTTTTAGCCTCTCTCAGAGCTTGGTTCTGCATCCCATATTTAATATGGGTTACCTGAACGAAAAATTTTTCCGCAGCAACCTTTCCGTTGTAACTAGCTGTATCATCCCATCGGTAAGTGGCTTGCATTGTAGATTCAAGCTTAGGTGAGAAATTAGCTTCTAGATCCATGGAATGTGCCTTGGCAGTGGCTTTTTTTATATCCATATCCGCGTAGGAGATCGGACCTTCGACAATCATATAACTGCCGTTATGAGCGCCACTGGTAATTTCATAAACATTCCTAGTGTCGTCTTTAGTATGAAATTTTGCCAGATGCGTTTTCCAGCTAGCTTCGAAAGCAGACTTCATTCCAGCCTTAGGCTTTACAGTACTTACGCTGTAAAGTGTTTTGCCCTGCGCAGAGGCAAAAAGAGTTGCAGCAATAAATAGCCACATGAAAATTGTTTTTTTCATTTTTGGTGTTTTTTTAGTTAACAAATGTTGCTTTCAGGCAGGTGTTTTCATCAGCGGATATGCCCTGAAGAATGGGGCGAAAAAAAAGGGGGATTCTGAAGATAAGATATTTCCAGACAAAAAAAACTATTTGAGCTTAACTGTCAGCAGTTTATATCCCGGCTGCTACCAGAGTATTCATCTTCAATTCAAAAAATTACTCTCTATATCATCTATCTTAATTACTTGTAAGGTAATACAATGTTTTTTATCTTTAAGAACACCCTAAATATTCTTTTATGAAAAGAATAAGCACCACCCTTGTAGTTATCAGCGCCCTTTCTATTATTTTTTATTCATGTGTTTCACAGAGTAAAGTACAAGGCACAAAAAAACAACTGAGTGCTCAGGATAGTTTACTTCAGACCTATGGCAAGGAAGTAAACAAGCTGGAGGAGCAACGAAAAAATAAAGAAAGACTAAATCAGCTGGATGATACTGCCAATATCCGCCTTCAGCAATTCATAGATAAGACCCGTGGGGAAATAGATAAATTGCATAAAAGCAATGTAATTCTGATAGGTGATGTGGAAGTAGATAAAAAAGACTGGGATCATCTTAAAAAAAATCTTTCGGTTTGCCTGAATGCTACCAAAAGAATCAATGGAAAGATCATGCTGCTTACCGATCTGATCAACCGAAACACTGTATTGAAACTAGATCAGGATGTATTGTTTGAACCGGGAAAATATATTGTGGATCCTTCTTTGGTACAAATGATCGGGAAAATATTTGAGCCAGTAGCCAAAGAAATAGATTCCTTCACAAAAAAATATCCTGATTTTCCTCTTTCACTTGCTATTACAGCAAAAGGTTATGCCGATGCTACTGTTATTTCTGAGGGAACCAGTCTTTATAAAGATCTCAAGACAAATATTGTTTTCACAGGCCAGGCAGTTACAAGTGAGAATCTGAATAAAGCATTATCCAGCCTAAGGGCAAAAACCGTGATTGAACTTTTTCAGAATTATACTAAATCCAGGAATACCGGGAATATCATCTTTTCCTATAAAGGCAAGGGTGAAGATCTCCCCGATCCCACCATCACTGATTACCGCACAGATGATAAACGAAGAAGAATTGTTTTATTATACTGGAGTGTATTCCCTGATTATTGATCTGTTTATTTACTACCAAAAACTTTTTTCAGCAGATCGGTAGACCTGGCCGAGAAGTTATGCCTAATATTCGTCTCCTCTTTTGACACCATGTCGAACATAGCCAGAGTAGCTTTTTGTGTCACGAAACCAGGTAGATCAGGGTTGAGTTTTTTAAACGTGGTAGGAATTTTATTATATGAATTCACCATGTCTGCATAATATTTCGTGGCATCGGTTTTATCCAGTGAAGCCCTGATCACGGGAAGAAATGCTTCAAATAATTTCTGATCTGTTTTGGTGCGAAAAAAATGAGTAGCGCTGGTATCACTGTTCTTCAGTAATCCTACTGCATCAGTAAGGGTCATGTTCTTCAACGCTTCAAGGAATATAGGTTTCGCTGTGCCAGCTGCATCTTCCGCAGCGCGATTGATCTGGAGGATAGCCTTATCCACGGTCTTGCCCATCCCTGCATTACGAAGTGTTTTTTCTATTTTTTGCGCTTCCGGAGGAAGCAGGATACGATAAAGTGCGTCTTTATAAAACCCATCTTCTTTATTTAATTGCAGAACCGCCTTCACCAGGCCCTGTTCAAGCGCTTCTTTTATTCCCTGACTTGCCTCTTTATCGGTGAGATTGGAAAGCTTAAATTGGGCATGGACCTGAAAATTAGTTATCAATAAAAAACAAGCGAAGATTATAGATAAAACGACTTTTTTCATTTGCGGATTTAATACTGCAAGCTACAGTATTATGCAGAGACGTAAAACGCATACGAATAGGTTGGCTACAGATTTAGCTTTTCTTTACGACGATCGATCCTTTCACGTAGAATTCGGAAAAACCGACCCCTTTCTTTCTCGCTGGTTTTACTAACCAGAGTGGAACGACTCAGAAGGTTTTGGATATAATGATCCATGTTCTCACAGAACCGGATATCCCGGCTCATCATATAATTAAACCCTGCATGGGGCATTACAACCATTTTATAATGATCCTGCTTTATGAACATAGTATTATCCAGCAACACAATATCATTTACATACATCTGATATTTCCCCATTGGTTTTTTCTGCGGATCATTACGGTTAAATTTATACCCAAGCCTGGCCTGCTCTTCCAAATGATCAAGTAACTCCTGGATACCTTCATATATCAGCAGAATATCTTCATTCGATTCAAATCGGTTTCCGTCACGGAAATAATCTACCTGGTGAAGTGTAGAGTTAAAACTTTCAAGGTTCCAGACCTCAAAACTATCCATATGATTATAGTACTCGAGTATCTGTTGGCCGTTTTGCCAAACCTCATCAGTATAATCATTCATATTGACCTTCCTGTTCCTGAACTCAGGGAAATAAACCAGAATGCTCATCCAGAAAAAATATTTGAAGCAGGCAAACTCCCTGTATTGCCAGTGATAAAAAATGGGTATGTCTTTACAAAGAAAATAGAACTCTTTTTTCTCTGTACTGGAAAAATAAGCCATGGTATGCATCATTCCCTTCAGGTAATCATCATACCTGTATCCTTTTTCATCCAGGAGATTACCACTAAACTGAAACGACCCGGTTTGAATCTCCAGCACCTGGTCAAGTGATACTTTATACTCGGTACATAATTTTACCAGCTCTTCGAAACTTAATTGCTTTTCACCGCGCATCCGGCGGTAGGCGCTATCAGTACTCGTATCCAATAAGGCTGCGATCTTATCTGGCGCGGATTCACCATCATTCATTTTACTTTTAATGAATTGGAACAACTTAATCTGCAGATCGGAACTGTTCATACTTGTATAAATTTTAAATCGCCTTTTTACGGTCGCTGATCTTATTCAGGAGAATGCCGAAAAAAATATTTCTTTGTTTCTCACTGGTACCACTGATGATGGTAGCCTTCTGCATTAGTTGCTGCATGTCTTCATAAACTGAATCACAGAATTTACGATCCTGGGATACCAGGTAACTCAATGCTTCATAATTAAGGTAAACAGCTCCTAGCGAATCTGACTTAACCATTATAGTATTGTCGCCAAGCAGCACACGATTATAATAAAATCGAAAATTTTTTTTCTTTAGTGAAGGATTTTTTTCGCCAGGTAAAAATTTTGAACCATAATCTACCTGGTCCTTCAGATGAAGAATGGTCAATTCCAGCGCATCATAGATAGTGACAAGGTCTTTGAGATTATCAAAATATCCGGCATCCTTGCAAAATTCCAATTGAGAGATTATTGAATTTATACATTCTGTATTGAGTATCTCTACAGAGGGAAGCTGGCAATAAGCCTCACCAAGTTGTTTACTGATCAATTCTGTGGAGGCCGGTAGGCAGTCCATGGTGAATTTGCGGGTTACAAAATCAGGATGCTGTAATAAAGTACGCATCCAGAAAAAATAGCGAAAGGCGAAAACAGGACGGAAATAAAAATTATGAAATACAGGAAGATCCTTGGAACAGTAGAATAATTCCGCATTAGAAATTGTATTCATCTGCTTCACTCTATCCAGTAAATTTTTCAGAAATTTTTCATACCCATTATTATGAACATCAAGCCTTGAATGTTCGAAAAGAATGGATTGAGAATTGATCCTTAATAATTGATCAAGAGAAAGGTTGAAATAAGAACAAAGCATCCCTGCTTCATCAAGAACCAGGGGAGTTTCTCCTCTTATTCTGCGATAGGAACTATCATTACTAATATGCAGAATCTCAGCCACCTTATCAACCAATGATATGTTGGCAGGAAGCAATTCCCGAATCCTTTCAAAAAGGAACTCCTGTGTAGTTGGTTCTGGCATAATAGGTTGAAAGAAAAGTCAGGTTCTTTCAAATTATGAAAATTTAAACCACTTTCCAATAATAGTATAAGAAATTGGTTTGTAATCATTTGGTCAAAGGCTCACCTATTGATTATCGCAGGATTTGCAAAAAATGCAACAAAGAACAAGGGCTCAGTAAAATTCAATTAGAACCTGTTTTGGGATGAAGCTAGTTTGGACAGATTAATCAAACTTAACAACAACCACAGAAATGAAACCTCAGATAGTATTAACCTGCTTACTTATTTTCATATTCATTAACCTGGACAATTATGCTCAGGTCCCTTCCCCTCTGTCAAAACTTTATATTAGTGGCTCTGTTACCGGAGTACCACAAAAAGGGGAGGATGCCTATGGTGGCGCTCTGGCTATGAATATGGTAGTGCGAAACAAATGGGCATTCAGCCTTTCATATCATGATGCCCATACAAATCCTTCCAACCTACCAAAGGATTTTGATGGAGGCCACACGGAAGGATTTGCTCTAATTCTCCCTTATTCCGGTCCAGCCATGAATCCAATGGTTCATAGCCAGATGATCAGTGCTACAGCGGGAAGATATTTTTCCTTAGGGAAAAAGTCCTGGTTTCAATTAGAGGCGGGGCCTTCCCTGATAATCGGGGAAAAGGCTGCTTTTAGCCGCCAGGCTGTTACCCATACTACTATAAATTATCTTTTGGGTTATGACGAAACTACAAGTTCTAATTACGCAATGACAAGAACGAACAAAACCGGCATGGGGTTGATGTTAAAAACCGATATACAGGAACCAATAGGACGTTTTTTAGCGATTGGATTTGGAATAACCAGTGAAATATCATCTGTTCAATCTATGGTACTCTTCGAGTTTAAAATATTAGCAGGGCACTTAGGAATCGAGAAAAAATCAAGACATTACAAAAAAACCAAATAAAATGAGAAAAATATCTGTTTGGGCAAATAGAAATAAAATTAAAGCTCGCATAGCACTTAGCTTTTGCTTCATTATGTTATATGCCACCGGACTTTACTGCGGCCATCTTTTCAAAACTGCTGGCATTACTATTTCTTTTTTACTTCTTATTCCTGCCGGGATACTTTATTTAGGTATGCAATTATATTTTCCAACAGATGCTGAGAAAAAAAGTCTTGGCATGCGAAGGTATTTTAATCGCTCCCGGATCTCCCATTTCTTTCTTTCTCTTTCCTTGTTTATGTTGCTATTATTTTTAGGAAATCGTCCTGAATATCTGTTCAAACAATCCTTGTTAGCGACCAAAGCAAGTGCAAGTAGTCTTTTGCCTGGAGATAGTACACAACATTACTGGAACCCCGTTGTATTCCGTAGTATGATGAAAGATGCTAATGGAAAAAAACTTAAACTAAAAGAAAGAAAAAAATTATTGCGCCAGCAGATCAGTGCAATACAACATTCCAAGTCAACCGATGGAGAAAAGGCGCTGCTTATCGCTCTGGCAATTATTGTCGCCCTTGGCTTGATGTATCTTGTTGCAGCGCTATCCTGTGCTATAATATGCTCCGATGCAGCATTCCTTGGGATTTTAACTTTGGGGGTAGGCGCCTTTTTGATAGTTTTTGGGTTAATCAAAGTGATCAGAAGTATTACGAAAGGGAAACCAAAGGAAGATGAATGATTATCAAAGAGTTATAATAAGCCCTTTTAGGGCTTATTTTGTTTTTTCATACAGTTAAGTTCTGCTAAATTTGCGCTAAGTTTGAAAAACTGATTATCTTAACTGCGTTTTCATATAGGTAGGCGCTATGCCTCAAGCATCTATACTGAAAACGAACCCTTGAAAAAGGCGCTTAAGCCGAAAAGCGTAACGAGTAGGCGAACCAAAATAACTGATATGAAAAAAGCATTGATTCTTATCATCGCAGGCATTTGCTCATTCCAGATCAATGGATTCTCACAGAAGACCCAGGTTGGTCTTACTGGCGGTATTACCTCCAGCAACATTTATGGAAATAAGAATGGTCTTGATCAGCGCGGTGATTCCAGAACAGGAATGACACTGGGTATGTTCGTCGACGCGCCTATCGGCAAAACAAGATGGGCCTTCCAACCCAGTCTGAACTATATGCAGAAAGGCAAAAACGATCAGATCAATCCTGATACAAAAAATGCTACAGCCCTTCGTTATGCTGAGCTCGATTTAAATTTTGTTCATTATACTAAAGGGGCAAATAAATTATTTTTCGGTGCCGGTCCTTATCTTGCCTTGAACCTCCCTTCCAAAACAGTTTTGATCACACCAGGTAACCGTATTGAAACTACCCTGCTTCTGGGTAAAGATCCTTCCAACACCTACAAGGGTGCTGATTATGGAGCAAACGGTATTATTGGTGTGCGCATGAAATGCGGTTTCGTTCTCACAGCTAATTATTCGCTGGGACTGCGTAATATGATCCCTAAACCATCCGGAGATGATGTGCTTCGTAATGGTACACTTGGATTCCGTATTGGTTATATCTTTAAGAATGCTAATAGCGGTACACCGAGAGTGCAAAGAGACAAGACAAAGGATAAGAAAAAATCTAAGTAAGTTCAATTGCCTGCCATCTAAGAAGGCCCCCGGCAAAACCGGGGGCCTTCTTATTGCCGCCCCTACAAACTAAACAGTAACTTTGCCGCCTTAAAATAGAGTGATCTCATGAGCACAATACATTTATCTGAACAGGAACAATTAAGAAGAGAAAAACTGGCAGAAATTATTATGATGGGCATTGAACCTTATCCTGCGCCTCTGTTTCCTGTTAACAACGATTCCGTAACAATAAAAGAACAATTCAACGAAGGCAACAAGGAACAATTTGCGGAGGTTTGCCTGGCCGGAAGGATCATGAGTGTTCGCGATATGGGCAAGGCCAATTTCTGTGTGATCCAGGATAGTAAGGGTCGTATACAATTATATATTCGTCGCGATGACATCTGTCCTGGTGAGGACAAAACATTATATGATATTGTTTGGAAAAAATTATTGGACATTGGTGATATCATTGGTATCAAAGGGTATGTTTTTACAACTAAAACCGGTGAAACATCAGTTCACGTTAAGGAACTGACCCTGCTATGCAAATCCCTTCGTCCTCTTCCGATAGTTAAGGAAGCGGAAGGGCAAACATTCGATGCAGTTACTGATCCGGAATTTAAATACAGGCAGCGTTATGCGGATCTTATTATCAATGCAGATGTAAAAGAGACTTTTATCAAACGGACAAAGATGATCAATTCTATCCGCGAATTTTTAAATGCGCAGGGCGCACTGGAAGTAGATACTCCTGTATTGCAAAGTATACCAGGTGGAGCTGCCGCAAGACCTTTCACTACTCATCATAATGCACTGGATATTCCACTTTACCTGCGTATTGCCAATGAACTTTATCTGAAAAGACTGATCGTAGGTGGCTTCGACTGGGTCTATGAATTCAGCCGCAACTTCCGAAATGAAGGTATGGACCGTACCCATAATCCTGAATTCACCATCCTGGAATTTTATACTGCTTACAAGGATTATTTCTGGATGATGGAACAAACGGAGCAACTGTTAGAGAAAGCAGCTATTGATGTAACAGGAAATACAGAAGTGAAACTGGGCGAGAAAACCATTTCCTTCAAGGCGCCTTTCAAACGTCTTCCCATCTTTGATGCAATAAAAGAATTCACCGGATTTGATATCAGCCGCATGAATGAAGAACAGATTCGCTCCGTTTGCCGTCAGCTAAAATTACATGTTGAAGATTCTATGGGTAAAGGAAAACTGATAGACGAGATCTTTGGCAACTTCTGCGAAAAGAATTTTGTACAACCCACTTTTATCATTGACTACCCGGTGGAGATGAGCCCGCTTACTAAAAAACATCGCGACAAGCAGGGTTTGGTTGAAAGATTCGAGCTCATGATCAATGGCAAAGAGATCGCCAATGCGTACAGTGAATTGAATGATCCTATTGATCAGCGTGAACGATTTGAAGAGCAGGTAAAATTAATGGAGAGAGGAGATGATGAAGCCATGTTCATTGATAATGATTTTCTTCGCGCCCTCGAATATGGTATGCCACCAACATCCGGTATCGGCATTGGCATTGATCGGCTTTGTATGCTGCTGACAGATAGTGCATCTATCCAGGATGTGTTGTTGTTTCCGCAAATGAGACCGGAGAAGGAAGAAGGTTAGGAAAGGTTTAGGGGTTAGAGCTTAGGGTTTAGAAATATGTGCCCCTTAGGTAAACTGAATCCTAACCACTAACCTCTAATCTCTAACCTGTATTTAAACAAAGAGATCCGTATATAACTGTGCGCCTTGAACAACGGAGTAATGAGAAAGGTCGGTGATCCCTTCTTTTGCCAGTACCTCTTCGTCTACAAAAAGATTACCTGTGCAACTGGCTGCAGGCTGACGAAGAATATAATAAGCAGCATCAGCAAGTATATCCGGGGTCCGACTCATTCTTGCCAGCATTTCCCCGCCCAATAAATTTCTTACTGCAGCGGTATCAATAGTTGTACGAGGCCATAGTGCATTAGATGCCACTCTTGCTTCTTCTAATTCTTTTGCCCAGCCTATTGCCATCATACTCATACTGTATTTTGTCACCGTATAAGCCACATGATTCCTGAACCATTTTGGATCAAGATTCAGTGGTGGTGATAAAGTGAGAATATGCCCATTTGATGATTTCTTTAATTGAGGTATGCAGGCCTTGGTCACCAGGAAAGTACCACGCACATTGATGCTATGCATAAGATCAAAGCGTTTTGCTTCGGTCATTTCCGTGGTGGTTAGTGAAATTGCGGAGGCGTTATTTACCAGTATATCTACACCACCAAATGTTTCCACTGCTTTATCTACTACCTGCTGTATCTGATCTTCAAAACGGATATCGCATTGCATAGCCAATGCTTTACCGCCGGCCTCCTCTATTTCTTTGGCTGCGCTAAAAATAGTTCCCCCCAGCTTTGGATTCTCCTCTACACTCTTTGCAGCGATCACAATATTGGCCCCTTCTTTGGCTAATCTAAGTGCAATGGCTTTTCCGATCCCTCTGGTAGCTCCGGTAATAATAGCGGTCTTGTTGGCAAATGACATGTCGTTAGTTTAATGATCAATATTCAGGAAGCAGTGGTTTTGTTTGAACGATCTCTTCGATCTGCTTCATTACATCGTCTGTAAGTTTAGATAAAATATCCAGCGAACCAAGATTATCCAGCAATTGCTGTTTATTAGTAGCACCCAGTATCACGGTGCTTACATGTGGATTCATTAAACACCAGGCTATACTAAGCTGGGCCATCTTAATTCCCAATCCATCCGCCAGGTTCGATAAATTTCTCACTTTGCTCAGCATATCTTCTTTCATCCATCGATCACGAAGCCAGTCAAAACCTGTCAGCGCATAACGACTGTCTTCCGGAATGCCGTTATTATATTTTCCGCTTAATAATCCCGAGGCCAGCGGACTCCAGATAGTGGTGCCCATTCCGACCGTATTAAAGATCATCAGGAATTCATTCTCCAGTTTATTTCTTTCGAAAAGATTGTATTGAGGTTGCTCCATTGATGGACCGATCAATCCATGCTGATGCGCGACGCGATGCGCCTCCATGATTTCCACTCCACTCCATTCACTGGTTCCCCAGTAAAGGATCTTACCCTGTGTGATCAGGTTATGCATTGTCCATACCACTTCTTCAATAGGCGCGTTCTTGTCGGGGCGGTGACAGAAATAAAGATCAAGATAATCCATCTGTAATCGCTGCAAGGCTTCATTACAAGCCTCCACTATATGCTTTCGGCTAAGGCCAAATTGATTTGGTTTATTTTCTTTTCCTCTCCAACCCCAGAATACTTTAGAGGAAACGGTATAGGAAGTTCGATCCCAATTTTTTTGTTTCAACACGCGGCCCATCATTTTTTCACTCTCTCCAAGGGCATATGTTTCTGCGTTATCAAAAAAATTTACGCCATGATCATAGGCAATCCCCATCAGTTCATCCGCAATGCTATCATCTATCTGCTTATGAAAACTCACCCATGAACCGAAAGAAAGAGCACTTAACTGAAGCCCTGTCTTTCCCATTCTTCTGTATTCCATACCTGAAAATTTAATAGAGCAAAATTACATCCTGTACAGCAGTTTCAGGAAACAGTTTCACATGACCAGAACAAGCTCATGGCTCATAGCTCGTAGCTCGCAGCTCGCAGCTTATTTAGGAAATCCATTCTCCGACACCTGCATCGTTCCCGTCGTCTCATGAAAGGTAACGCTGCTAAGGTCCTGTGTAGCGGTAAGTCCTTTACCTCCGTAAATGCTTTTGCCTATGCCGTGGTAGATGGCATATTTATCTGTGTAGAAAAGTTTTGTAGTCTGATCCCACCATAGATCGGGGCTTCTTAAAGTATCTCCCTTAATGGTGATCAATACTACGCTGTCGCGGAGATAAACTTTATTCAGCGATTCATAATATTTCCCATACAAACAATCAAGTCTGGAATCGATAGTCAGGCTATCATTATAAAAATCAACATGAAGTTTATGTGGAAATTCAACGTAGATAGTATCTGATGATACACGAATCATCATTGGGGATTGCAACCGGGCCCTTAAAGTCCCTCCCTGGCTTAGATAGCTGTCCACGTCTGTGGCCACTTCTTTCATTTCTACTTTCTGAGTAAGATCCCTGATCTTTTTATCATCATTCTCACAACCGCCTGCAAAAAGGCAGCCTATAAAGAGAATGAAAATAATAGTGTTGGCAGGGCGATTAATCATATTTACGCTTGATGAACCAGAAATCGCTGAGCGAGAATCCAAGAGAAATACGGAAAAGATTCTCCTTTATTACGCTGCTTGTATTTCCGCGGCGAATGAACTCGAAGCCCAGGTTGACCACAGAAGCCTGGTATGGAGTTAATCGATTCTGATTTTTTACCGGGAGGGCCAATCCGCCACTAATACCAAACATAGGTAGTTTACCTCCCACGTTTATATAATCAGGGCCGAAGAAAATACCGGCTCTATAGGCTACTTTACTGAAATAACTTTTTCCGTAAACAGGATTGTATTGTGAACCGATGCGCACCTCCGTTCTTTTGCGAAGGGAATCTTTCTGCCCATAAAAACTATAATTCTCCCAGTTCTGCATAAGCAGATCCATCGAGATCATCCAGGAAGATTCTTTCGTCGTGGTGGCCACTTTCTGAAGAGTGAAACCTGCAGTAAGTGAACCTGGCATATTTATTTTTCCCTGCACATTTTTTTGCTCGGAAACGCTGTCAAGACGAATATCGCCAATGGTTTGATCGTAATAAAAGGTCTCACGGATCTTATCCTGACGGGCATTCATTTTTTGCTGCAGTTTTCCAAAGGCCCCCAGGGTCAGCAGCATATTTTTACTGAGAACAGAGCGATATTGAATACCCAGATCATAATATAAATTGCCATAGCTGGTCTTGGTTTGAAAATTACCCTGGAAATATTCCACAGAATCATTCACCAGTGTACGTTTGCTGCTATAATCTTTCTTTCCAAAATAATAACCGAATGAACCTCCAATACTGAGGTTCTGTTCCATATTATTTTTCTTATTTCTAAAAACAGTGAAGCCGGTTGACATATTGGCCAGATAGGAACCACCATCACCTTCAAATCTTGTAGTGGCACTATCAATTGGGGCTCCGGTTATCGGATCATATAATCTTTCGTTACGGAAGATCTTATAGCTTATTCTTGAAACAGGACGTAATCCAAAAGCTAGTCCCCAATTTTTTCTAAGTGGAACACCAATGTAAGCATAGGAGAACAAGGCATTACTTGCAGTAAAGGATTTGCCATTTGTATTATCAGTCAAGTTTCTTGAATCCACTGATGTACCTACATCAAAAATCATTCGGCCTGAATTGATCTTATTTCCTTTAGCTGCCGGGCTGGTTTGAAAATTAAAAAGGGAGGCCGGATTATTAAAATTGATAGATAAATAATCAGTATAGCCTGCAGAGATCCCTCCCATTCCACGACTGGTGATAGAACTGGTAGGAACCAGGTCACCAATACCAAATCTTGAATAAGGAGAATTATCCTGTGCGGATAGGGCCACCGGAGCAGCCAGAAAAGATATCAAAATCGTTAAGTAAAAGCAGTGTAACGTATTGATTCTCTTAAGAGTTATTGACTTCACTAATTGCATACAGCCCCTTAAAGATTAGATCGGGGTCTGCAAATATCTTGTTTTTAATGAGTGCACCCAAATACACTATATCACCCCCGGTTAAGAGGACGTTAAAATTGCCAAATTTCTCTCTGTAAGCAGCAATAAATCCATCGATTTCTTTGGCCATTCCCATCACCACGCCCGTCAAAATATTGGTCTCTGTATCATACCCCATTAAAGGCACATTGCTGTCGGGTTTTACCAGGGGTAAACGGGCCGTATACTGATTCATTGATTTTATACGCATTTCAAGGCCCGGAGAAATAGCACCTCCAATAAACTCATGATATTTATTAATGAAATTATAAGTGACGCAGGAACCCAGACCAATGACCAGGTTATTTTTTGTTGGATAATAAAGAACCGCAGCCGCAGAAAGGGCCAGCCGGTCAGCTCCAATGGTCTGCGGTTTTCCAACAGGCGTTGTAAAAGAAACTTTCGTGAGATGACTGAGCTTATGAAATTTAGTTTTTGCTGCAAGCAGTTCCTCTATCTGAGTATTATGATCTATAACTGAAGAGAGAATAGATTTTGCAGGCTTATATCGATCTATCAATGATTGAATCGTAGCGGTCGAATCATCCGGCAGTATAATTGCCTCCCGTTGTTCCCTTCCTTGAAACACGGCCATTTTTTTACGGGTATTCCCGAAATCAAAACAAAGAGTAATGAGGTCAGCCATAGTTCAAATGTAGAATTACTTAAGATCAAAACCCTCAAGGTTCTTGAAATGGCCGTTCAGTTTTATTTTTTCCTTCAGTTGCTCCATACTGGAAAGCATTGGGATCACTTTGGCAAGAAATCTTTTAAGATATTCCTGCCTTTGTCTTTCATCAAAAAGACCCAGCAACTCATATTCTTCCTCCAAAGAAAGGCCAATATGATGTGCCACATCAAAAGTACGCAGGTCTTCATCTGTGCGGGAGAACTCTTTTTTTACATGCAGCAGCTCATGGAGTTCGCGAATGGTCTCAATCACTTTATTCATAAGCTCAGGGATGCCATCCTCATAAGTGGAAGGATAATTCACAATGGCGCCGCTGTATAATTTATCGGGTATTTCTTTGATCACTTCCAGAATGAAAAACACCCGGGTGCCCTGGGTTTTAATATCCATTTCACCATTTTCATAGGCCTTGCTGATCTCCCTGATCTCCACTATAGTCCCTATGTCCTGCATTCGCTCACCAATGACGGTAGGAATTCCAAAAGGTTTTTTCTGCTCCACGCATTCGCTGATCAATTGCTTATAGCGGGGTTCAAAAATATGGAGATTCAATTGCTCACCGGGGTATACTACTATGCTTAATGGAAATATGGGAATGAAATTCGTCACCTGGATTATTTTGAATAATGGTTTTTATTTCTGCCAGCTTTATGCCAGATAAATAACAATCATGGTTTTGTTTTATTCTGCCAGAGTTCTTTCAGTCTTGCGTATTTCATAAAGGTATACCAGGTTGTCATGCGTGCACTGAAATATCCAGGATACCCATCCAGAAATCCTAATTGAAGAATATAAAATTTAAAAAAATTGAACCCTGGCGACAAATGCAACTTGAACCAACTTGCTTTTTTACCCTGCTGAAAATATTTATCTGCCCCCAGCATAGCGTAATAAACCATTTTATTACTGTAGTCACACAGATCCTTCATAGTACGATGCAGCACATAGCCTTTTAATTTCTTCACCTGAACTCCCTCAGAAAAGATCAGCTTTTCATGAACGGGAGCATCATCCCATTTTACCATACGCCGGTTGAATAGTCTTATATGATTATCTATTCCCCATTCGCCATAGGCCAGGTGTCTTTCTCCCAAAAAGTTTTTGAAAGCGACCTTATATACCTCCTTATCATTTACAGCCCTCCATTGCATTAAAGATTCCTTCAATTCCGGGTCCAGTGCTTCATCAGCATCCAGACTTAATATCCAGTCATATTTTGCCTCGGCAATAGCTTTGTTTTTTGTAGGGCCAAATCCTTCCCAGCTTCCTTCTATTAATCTTACACCCAGGTTTCTTATTCGATTCTGGGTTCCATCGGTACTGCCATTATCATATACGAGGATATCATCTGTGCAGCCCTGCATGCTGCTCAGTGACCTTTCAATGATATGCGCTTCATTTCGGCAAACGATAACTATGGAGAATGGGGTCATTATCTACAAAGATGCTGAGTTTTGTGTTTTCATCCATTGCCAACTCAGGAAAAGAATTAAACAGTGAAGGAATACGCCATACTGTACCTCCAATCCAATATCGAAAAGATAAGATGCTGCCAGACCCATAATGATCATTTTCCAGGCCAATGCCCATTGCATTCTGACTAAAAATGGGAAAAGCAAAATCATGATAAAGGCGATCAATCCAATTATTCCCACACCCGCTCCCATCATCAAATACTGAGAGGAAGGATAGATCATATCTTCTTCTTTCATTTCCGGATAATGGATTTTATACCATCCCCTGCTTTCACTGATAATATCGCCATATCCTTTCCCGGAAAAAGGAGATTCCAGGAGAATATTCCATCCCACACGAAGGGATATGACCCGAACGGCATCATTGGATCGGGGCAAATAGGACTGATTAATAGAAAAAGCTGACTCATGTTTAAAAAGCAGCAGCTTATTTTTAAAGCTGGGAAAAATAAACCAGGCTATTAAAGGCAATGAAAGCATAAGCAAAAAAACAAGGATTGATTTTTTTCGATCCAGGCGAAGGAAAAAATGAATCATTAGCATAGATGCTGATAAATAAAATGCCAGTAAGCCAGTTCTTGCTGCCAGAATATGCAGGTAGGCAATGAAAAAAACAATAAGTACCAAATAGAGCCAGCTAAATTTCAGTGATCGGTCCTTATAATATTGAAGTCCACCCCATACGATCATCACAAAGACCATCAGGCTGAATCGTACATGATCATTAGCCAGGGGCGTTAATAGTGATCGCCCTTCCAGGTAGGATTGATCAATAAATTCTTTATCCATAAAATAGGCTTGCAGTGAATAAATGCACCCCCCGAAGACGGCCAACATTATAAACAGGATCAACCATCTCCATTGTTTTTCACTGAATCCCAAAGGCCATGCAAAGGCAATAGGCAATAATATTAATGGAAGTTTTATCTGCATCATCTGCAGCCATTGTTCTTTGTCTGCGGACCATAGGCCGGAAATAAAGGGAATAAAAAAAATTAGGCTGCTCCCCCAGCACAAAGGTTGTTTAAGAAATGCATAGAGATGTTCACGGTAACCTGCATGAATAAGAGAAATGCCGGTAAAAACGCCAATGGAAACTGCCAGCATTGCCCTTGAAAAGAACAGGCCCGTCACCATTAGGATCAGCAGTAAGAACAGGATATGCGGTCGTGCTTTTTGCATGAAAAATTCCTTTACAAGATACAGGAAGCAGAATAAATGTGTAAGTTGCCAATAATGAACTGGGCTGAACTATTATCTTCTTTACAGCAGGGCGATATACGCTCCCTGGCCCGATGCATCAGCCTGGTGGAAAATGAATACCCGGGTTATGAGAAATTACTTCAGCAACTTCCTTCTTCAAATAAAAAAATCATTGGCATAACAGGTCCTCCAGGGGCAGGTAAAAGCACATTAGTAGATGGATTGATCGGTAAGCTGACAAAAAATGGATCAAAAGTGGCCGTGCTTTGTGTTGACCCCTCCTCTGCTTTTAATCTGGGAGCAGTTTTAGGTGACCGTATTCGAATGAGTGACTGGTACAATGATCCAAATGTTTTTATACGAAGCCTTGCCACACGCGGATCAATGGGAGGCTTGCATCCAAAAATTATTGAGATCGCTGACCTGGTAAAGGCTTCTCCTTTCGAACATATAATTATTGAGACTGTAGGTGTGGGGCAAAGCGAAATTGAGATCGCCGGACTGGCAGACGTAACCTTGGTAGTCATGGTTCCCGAAGCAGGTGATGAAGTACAAACTATGAAGGCGGGCCTGATGGAGATCGCTGATATTTTCGTGGTCAATAAAAGTGACCGGCCTGGTGCGGATATTTTTGTACATCATCTACGGCAGATGCTGGCTCCGGCTTTTAGTAATCATTATCATGAAGTGCCTATTGTAAAGACCGTAGCCTCTGAGAAAAAAGGATTAGAAGAACTAATGAATATACTGCTGCACGATCTGAAGCGTTCTCATATCAACGATCACACTTTCTGGTTGCTGGCTGAAAAAGCTTATTATCTTATTGAACAAAAACGAATGAAAGATGTTGATAAGCAGAAGTTGAAACTAGAGATCGAAGCCGCATTTAAGACCGGTAGTTTTAATCTGTATCAATTTATCGCAACCAAATAAAAAAATGGAAACAATTCCCAATAAAGATCTTCCCCATGTACAGGCCTGCGAACCTATTGCCATAAATGTAGAAGCTGGTAAAGTTTATTCCTGGTGCAGTTGCGGGCTCACTGCTAAAACGCCTTTTTGCGATAGCGCGCATAAAAATATTGAAGACATGCCCTATCGCAGTGTAAAGGTTCAGTTTACAACTGCGCAGGAAGTTTGGTTCTGCCAGTGCAAGCATACCAAAACGCCGCCATTCTGCGATGGCAGTCATAATCAGGTTAAAAAAGAATTGAATAAGGCTTAGTCTTCCAATTCCTGATCACAACCAATCGGGCTTCCCGGAGGTATCTCTTTATGCTGAGTAGGTTTAGCTTTTTCCGGTTCTTTCATTCTGTCAAGAGCCAGGAGCAGGTGCCCTTTATAGCTATCGCTTATTGCAGACTTTAATTTAAGATCATTATAATTTTTAAGTTCATCCAGCACGCGCTTAATGATGGCGCGGGTGACAAACGAATTATTTTCATTTACGGAAGCGCTGAGGAGATAGGTTAGAAATACCTGTTCCGTTTGCTGTTGAATTAGTAATTCCATTCCGTTTCGGCGTGGCGCTTTCCAGGTACTGAGCATTACCTGGCTGATCATTTCATCCAGACTAAGTGTGTTAAGCCCGATATTCATGGCCAGTCTGTTCAATCTTTCACTGTTGAATAAAAATGATAAAGGAAGATCTGCTGCAGTTTCAGCGGGAGATAGCTGATCAAAAGAAAGGCCTGTTCTTTTTCTAAATAATTCTCTTGAAGAATTATATCCTGCAGGTCGAGGTGGTATAAGCGCAGCTATTCGTGGTGGTAATAAAAGAAAGGAAGGATCAATGCATTCTAATACTTTATTTAACGCACGCAATTGATCTTCTTTTTTTACCGGCTCAGTGGGCACACGTTTATCTCCTCTTAGTGTATAATTATAATTCAGGCCACCGACTATTTTAGTCGCCGCCTCTACCTGGTAACGATGATATAAATAAACCGGCACAAGTACATCCTCCAGCATTGCCATCGGTGTACCCGGGCGAATACTATTCTCTCCAAATTTCGCCATCGCTTTTTGTCTGATGGCCATTACATTCGTTAATTCATCCACTATATCTTTTCCATTATCCCATAAATGTGTTCGGGGATGAAGAGAACTTGCCGGCCGCGCGTCCTGGTCAGTAAGAAATTCTAATCCTTTTGACTGCGCATCATTTAAAAGACCATTGAGATACGTTTGTTCATTTACACCAGATGGAATATCCTGGTAACCCCAGGTAATAGCGATCTTATCCCAGGCACCGATCTTATCATCATAAGCCCCGGAGAGATCGATCTCGCCAGCATTATTGATCAGGGCCTGCGGATGGGGATAATCCATTACGCTGGCTCTTCCATCAGTACTTGAAATATAATTATGCATGAGTCCAAGTGTATGTCCCACTTCATGTGCTGCCAGCTGACGTAATCTGGCCAAAGCCATTTTCAGCATTTTATCATCTTTGGGAAGTCCGTTCTCATCAAGATCCTTTAATTCAAATGGAGAAAGAAGTCCCTGTGCGATCATATAATCCTGTCTTACGCGTAATGAACCGAGGGTCACATTTCCTTTAATGATCTCTCCTGTGCGCGGGTCAGTTACCGAAGCGCCATAACTCCAGCCTCTTGTAGATCGATGCACCCAATTGATCATATTGTATCGAATATCCATAGGATCTGCGTCTTCTGGAAGCAGTTTTACCTGGAAGGCATTTTTATATCCTGCCGCTTCGAATGCCTGATTCCACCAACCGGCCCCTTCCAATAATGCAGAACGAATAGGTTCCGGAGTTCCATTATCCAGATAATAAATGATCGGTTTCACCGCTTCACTCATGGAGGAAGTAGGATCTTTTTTATTTAGACGATGTCTTGTGATCAGGTATTTTATGATTGGTTCAGCAACCGGCGTAGAATAATCATAATAAGAGATATCTATATAACTGCTTCGCGGATCAAATACCCTTGGTTTATAATCATTATCGGGCAATTGAATAAATGATTGGTGAATGCGCAGGCTGATCGCTTCGGCCGAAGGTGTAACGGACCTTACATAGTTTCCGGTATTGCCATTAGTATTTGAAAAAGTAATGGTGGCTTCAAATTCAGTATTAAAAGGGAAATTTTTTGTGCGAGGTAAATAAATGGCAGAGCGATTTTTATCTAAAGAATAATTTCCCTGCTGATTATTTCGCAGCGTATCAATTACGCTCATCGCATCACGAATTAAAAAATCAGTGATATCAACAATAACATGACCATTGCTCTCTGCTTCAATAGTAAATCCTGCCAATATGGATTGAGCAAAAGATTGTTCTACCGCTCTTTTTTCAGCCAGATCGCCACTAACAGCGCGATAACTATAATTCGGTTGAATCATTAGTAATTTCCTTCCTACTCTTGAAAATTTTACTATTTTCTCTTCCCCCAATAAACCGCGATCCAGTCCCAGATCATTAGAGCCAAGTCCTGCCGGCAATGAACTCAGGTATAGAAACTCCTGTTCAAGTTTATCTACCTCCAGCAGTATTTTTCCATTGGCTTCATCCCAATAAAAATTAAAATAGCCTTCAATTTTTTTCAGGTCTTTGGTTCTTTCTTCTACAGTAGGAAGGGCCTTTGTTTGGGCTATACTGAAAAATGGAAGTAGCAGAAGAGAAAGAAATAACTGGCGCATTGGGTTTGTTTTGGAATAGGAAGTTACGAATACAGGCCACTAATCCCACCAATTACACTAATAACACTAATAAATACATTTATGTATTTGTATTATTCGTATCCTTCGTGTAATTAGTGTAATTCGTGGCCTGTATTTAAGAAACTTTATTCCCCTTATAAAATCGATAGCTGATATACCCCACGATAAGAAAAGGCGCGAAAGCCAGGTAAAGAATACCGCCATTCATTCCCTTTGCAGGCTTTTCACCCAATTGCTGGGCCGACTTTGTACAGATCGAACATTGCGCATCGGCTTTATATAAGCCAGAGAGCAGGAAGATCAACATCAAAAGAAGAAGGGTCTTTTTCATTGCAGGGTACAAATTTAATGAATCGCCCGATGGTAGCAAAAGCCAGAAGGTTAATTTCGGTTATCTTTAAACCGCTGTTCATCGTTTAATGAGTATCAACACATCATCTATTATACAAAACCAAGATCTGCCCCTGGTATCCGTAGTGATCTGCACTTATAATGGAGAAAAATTCCTGCGTGAACAGCTGGATTCCGTTTTGGCCCAAACCTATCCCCTGCTGGAGTTCATCGTTTCAGATGACCATTCCAATGATAGAACTTTTTTAATTCTGGAAGAATATGCCGCAAGGGAATCAAGGTTTCGGATCTTTCGCAACGAAAAGAATCTGGGACTTAATAAGAATTTTGAAAAAGCCATTCAATTGGCCAATGCCAACTTTATTGCCATCTGTGATCAGGATGATTACTGGGCTCCTGAGAAGATAGCTGAAATGATGCAGGCCTGGAGACCAGGAAGTAATTTTATGTTCTGCCTTTCAGGAAAAATGGATGAACGAGGAATAGAATTTCGCCGGCCCGCAGCTCCAGTATATTATTCTGATATTGATCGCCTGCATACCCTTGTTTTTAATACCCCTGTAAACGGACATGCCTGCATTATCAAAAAACAATTCGCTATTTCCTGCATGCCTTTTCCCGCTGATATTTATTATGATTGGTGGATGAGTATGATCGCCGCAAGTGAGGGAACAATAGATTGTATTCCAAAAACACTTTGCTGGCAAAGAATGCACAGAAATAATTATTCTCACCAGCTTCACAATATGAAGGACGCGGAAGAAAAAAATAAACTTAAAAGGAAAGAATGGAGTTATTTCATTCGACATTTTTTCGCAAGCTACAGAGGCAGGGAAAATGAAAGATCGGCACTGTTAAAATATGCCGACATTTTGGACGAGATGGATGGACGCCATTTTAACCAGAAAATGTTTTTTCACGTGATGAAATATCGTGCGCTTATATTTCATTATAAAAGAAAACCAATGGTAATCATTTCTCATATCAAACACGCCTTAAGAATGGCCAAAACCGGCGTATTGTGAAGATCTGTTTCCTTTCATTAATGAATGGCTCCTATTGGGGGGGAAGTGAAGAACTATGGTTCCGCATGGCGCTTTGGTTAGCAAAACAAAAACAGGAAGTAATCGTTGCATGTTATGATTGGGAAGGAAAAAAAGATAAGCTGGACCAGCTTCGTGCTTTTGGAGTAACCGTTCACTTGCTACCCAGAAAAAAATCATTGTTATCGCCGTTTGAGTTGAAGAAAGTAATAAATAATATTCCATGGGAAGGCTATGATCTTGTATTTGTGAACCAGGGTGGATATAAAGAAGTAGTATATCCTCCTTTTGACCAACTATATACCAGGCTGAAAAAATATATACTGGCATTTCACAATTATGATGAAATGGAAATTCTCTCTGCAAATAGAGTCAATTCATTGCAGCAATGGATGAGTAAGGCTTCTCTGAATGTTGGGGCAGCAGGGAAAATATTTGAAGTTTTGGAAAATAATTTCGGGATCAGTTCAGAAAAAAAACAAGTCTGGCCAAACCCCGTAACTATCGATCTTCCTACCTCATTCATTTCTTTCCCTGAATTGAAAAATGGCTGTTTTCATTGGAGCGTATTGGCTGAGCTGGACCTGCACCGCAAAGCGCAGGATCTGCTGATCGAAACTCTTTCCTCAGAAAAATGGAGTCAACGAAACTGGATACTTCATTTATACGGAAGAGGAAAGGATGAACAGCGAATCCATGAAATGATAGATCATTATCATATGGGAGAAAAAATAAAATTGGAAGGTTTCCAAAAAAATGTAAAGCAGATATTACAGAATACGCATGTATTAATTCAATGCACTCGTATTGATGCGATGCCATTAAGTGTAGCGGAAGCGATGTCTATGTCGAGACCCTGCCTGGTCTCTAATGTAGGTGAAATGCCTGCCTGGATAGAAAATGGAAAAAATGGATGGGTATGTGATGAGCTAACTAATATTGAAATGGATCGGGTGCTGGAAAAATGCTGGAATGATCGCGAGAATTGGGAGGAGATGGGAAGAAATGCTTTTAATACATTCAGGCAGAAATATCCAATTCCCTATGAAGAAGAATTATTCAATCGTCTCAGATCGATATCTTAGAACCATCCCTGATTTCAGAAGCATGAGCCGTATTAGAAAATATCTCCTGATCAAAAAGAGAATGTTTTACTGCGAAAGCCTTTAACTCCCCTTTTAAAATTAGAGATGAAAGCAAATTATCTGCTCTGAGCGTGATGGGTGTTTGTGCAGATAATAATTTCTTAGCTGCAGAATAACTTATCGCATAAGCATGCGTGCAGTCATGAAAACCCGCGATGTTTAATTGTGAACTATAATTTCGGGGAAGCATTCTTGAAATCATTGCTGCTGATAGATGACTAAAACCCAGTGCGGCCTGCAAGCGATACCAGGCTCGTTTTATTTTTTTCCCTATCCCGACGGTTTCATTTTTAAGATAGCCCAGGTAACAGAGTTCCCAATCGGCGGGCAATTGAGAAAGGCAGGCTTCCAATTCGGTAAAAGGTTTAGCATGAACCACATCATCTTCGAAGATCAATATATGCTGCCAGTTATTATCCAGTATCGACTGATAGATCATTCGATGTGACAGGGCGCAGGCGATCTCTCCCTTATTCATGGGTTTAAAAGTCTGCGAAACAGAAAGGGAATTTTTTTTGTCGTACTGATAATTGTTTTGGATAAACTCATCACTGAGCTCATTCTTATCAGCGCCATAGAAGAATTCAAAATCGATCGGCTTCAATCGATCCTGCACATGCTCCTGTCTTTCCCTCAAACGGGGAATCGTAAGCACTATTACCTTCTTAAACCGCATCTGCCTCCATTCTCTTCTGCACTTTCCTCCTGTCTTCTTCATTGAGGATCACTTTACGCATACGAATGAAACTAGGCGTTACCTCGATGCACTCATCCTGCTGGATATACTCCATACATTCTTCAAGTGACATCTGGGTTTTCGGTTGGATACGGGTAGCATCGTCCGATCCGCTGGCGCGATGGTTGGTCAGTTTTTTCGGTTCAGTGGCATTTACTACCAGGTCTCCGGGTTTAATATTTTCCGCGATGATCTGTCCGGAATAAACTTCTTCTCCCGCATCCACAAAGAAGGTACCGCGGTCCTGAAGTTTATCGATAGAATAACCGGTGGTTCTGTCCTGGAATTTAGAGATCAATACCCCGTTATTTCTGCCCGGGATCGGACCTTTCCATGGTTTATATTCTACAAAGCGATGGGCCATTACGGCTTCACCGGCTGTATTCGTCAACATTTGTGAACGGAGACCGATCAACCCTCTGGAAGGCATTTCAAATTCCAGGTGCTGCATTTCGCCTTTGGTTTCCATTACATGTAATTCACCTTTTCTTCTTGTTACCAGGTCGATCACCTTGCTGGCAAATTCCTGTGGTACATCCACTACCAGGTTCTCAAAAGGTTCGCATTTTACTCCATTGAGTTCTTTCACGATCACCTGTGGTTGACCAATGGTCAGCTCATATCCTTCTCTGCGCATAGTCTCTACCAGGATACCCAGGTGAAGAATACCACGACCATAAACCAGGAAGCTATCTCCGCTATCAGTATCTTCTACGCGAAGAGCCAGATTTTTTTCTGTTTCTTTCATCAGTCGGTCACGCAGGTGACGT
This sequence comes from Chitinophagaceae bacterium, assembly GCA_046596515.1. Classification (GTDB taxonomy): domain Bacteria; phylum Bacteroidota; class Bacteroidia; order Chitinophagales; family Chitinophagaceae; genus JJ008. Next base: position 133,077 of record JBKJMI010000019.1, read on the forward strand.
GAGGTAACAAACTTTCCGTCTTTACCATAGAATGGAGAATTGTTGATGGAGAACATCATGTTCATGGTAGGTTCATCCACACTGATCACTGGCAATGCTTCCGGAGTATCCATATCTGCGAGTGTGTCACCGATATTAAAATCTTCGATACCAACAACGGCACAAAGATCTCCGGCTATTACCTCAGTAACTTTTTTCTTACCCATTCCTTCGAACACATATAATTCTTTCACCCTTGATTTTTTGATGCTGCCATCGGCCTGCACCAGAGCTATGGGTTGATTCTCTTTTAATACACCACGATTCACTTTACCAATAGCTATTCGTCCAAGGAAAGAAGAATAATCCAGAGATGTGATCTGCATCTGCACAGGGCCTTCATTTACTTTAGGCGCAGGTACATATTTTACAATACCGTCAAGCAATGGATCGATGCCTTCGATCTGCTCCAGAGTATTATTGAACCAGCCATTTTTTCCACTACCATAAAAAGTCTGGAAATGTAATTGTTCTTCTGTAGCGTCCAGATTAAAGAATAATTCAAAAATCGCATCATGCACTTCATCCGGGCGACAGTTAGGTTTGTCCACTTTGTTGATCACCACGATAGGGTGAAGATTTAGGTGAAGGGCTTTCTGCAACACGAAACGGGTTTGGGGCATGGGACCTTCAAATGCATCCACCAAAAGGATCACACCATCGGCCATTTTCAATACTCTCTCCACTTCGCCACCAAAGTCGGCGTGACCCGGAGTATCGATCACATTTATCTTAATTCCTTTATAAACTACAGCTGCATTCTTGGAGAAAATCGTGATACCACGCTCTCTTTCCAGTTCGTTGCTGTCCATGATGAGTTCCCCTGCGTCCTGATTATCCCTGAACACTTTAGTAGCGTGAAGGATCTTATCTACAAGGGTGGTCTTTCCATGGTCAACGTGGGCGATTATAGCGATGTTCCTGATTTCCATATTCATTTTTAGAGGTCGCAAAGGTACGCTTTTAAACCGGGGGTAACAAACCTAAAGAGGGTAAATGAAGGATTGTTTAACTTATATACTATTAACAACATAAATGACTGATGGTCATTGATTCAAATAAATAAAAAATGTAGCTTTATTAAAACCTATTCATGAAATTTCTTAGATGGTTGGGATTGTTCGCATTTGTTTTGATCGTCCTGTATTTTATGGGACCACACCCTTCTACCCCTAAATATGGAAAGGATCTGCCTGTTATTGAAGTGCCCGTTTCTAAAATGGACAGTTTTGTAAAAAGCCATGAGGCCAAATTCAAGATCAAACCCGATAACGAAGGCCGTATAATCTGGGCAAATGATTCATCCAAAGAAATGACGGAATATTCGGTGGTTTATCTGCATGGATTCTCTGCCAGCCAGGAAGAAGGCGATCCTGTACATTATTCCTTCGCTCAAAAATTTGGTTGTAATCTTTATTTGAGTAGGCTTGATGCGCATGGATTGGTAACAGATGAGCCATTATTAAATATGACGGCAGAAGGACTTTATAATTCAGCTAAGGAGGCTTATGTAATTGGAAAAAAATTGGGAAGAAAGGTAATACTCATGTCCACATCTACAGGTGGTTCACTGGCTCTTAAACTGGCTTCAGAATTTCCAGATATTGCCGCATTGATCCTGCTTTCACCAAATATTGAGATCAATGATTCAAAGGCATGGATGCTAAATAACCCCTGGGGACTTCAGATATCAAGATTGTTTAAGGGTAGGTATAATGTGGTGGCTGATACCACCGCTATATATGCTCAATACTGGAATAATCGATATCGCATGGAAGCCACAGTACAATTGGAAGAATTACTGGAGACAACCATGAAACATTCAGTATTTAAAAAAGTGACTCAGCCGTTGTTGCTTTTATATTATTATAAAGATGAGGAGCACCAGGATTCGGTAGTGAAAGTATCGGCCATGAAAAGAATGTTCGTCCAGGTGTCTACAGCAGATAATTTGAAAAAAGAAGTACCTATTCCAAATGGAGGGGCACATGTGCTGGGATCTTATATAAAATCAAAGGATCTTGTAAGTGTTGAGACGGCTTGTGAAACTTTCGCCAGGGAGATTTTAAAAATGAAAGAAGTCAATGCCCGGTAATTTTTTTAGCAGACATGAGTTATGATCTAAATTTTCTTAAAACTTGAACCCATATGAATAAAGAACATCATATTCGCGAACTTGAAGTGAAGATCGATCATATTCGAAAGGAGCCGATCAGGGGTTGGCTTGGAAAGATCACTAAATCTGTAAAGATCCGTAAGATCGAAATGAAGATTAGGTCTCTCCAAAAAGGTGCGTAAACTCAACAATAATTTTTAAACCGCTATCGCAGAGCGGTTTTTTAGTTGCAGATGTAACCGTTACAATCACAATAGTTTCATTTGCCTCACATTTCCTAACTTCCCTTATATAAAGCTTGCCATGCACCAGTCTAAGATCGCCGGTATCGGAAAATACCTTCCTTCCAATGTTGTAACCAATAATGACTTGTTGAAATATATGGATACCAGCGACGAATGGATCCAGGAAAGAACGGGAATTAAAGAAAGAAGATATGCGCATCGAACTGAGGAAACTACAACTACCATGGGAGTGGAAGCCGCACGCATCGCCATTGAAAGAGCGGGCCTTACTCCACAAGACATCGACTTCATCATATTTGCTACACTTTGTCCCGACTATTATTTCCCCGGCTGCGGGGTTCTGCTTCAAAGAGCTATGCAAATGAAGGAGATTGGCGCGTTGGATGTTCGCAATCAATGTTCCGGATTTTTATATGCTATTAGCGTGGCGGATCAGTTCATTAAAACAGGTATGTATAAAAATATTCTTGTGGTGGGCGCGGAGAAACATTCTTTTGGTTTAGATTTCAGCACAAGGGGCCGCAATATTTCGGTGATCTTCGGAGATGGTGCAGGCGCAGTGGTATTGCAACCAACCGATGAACCGGGTCAGGGTATTTTAAGTACGCATTTGCATAGCGATGGAAATAATGCGGAGATACTCGCAATGTATAATCCGGGTACACATGCGAATCACTGGACCAAAGAACCAGTCGCCACATTTGATGATGCCGAGATCGCAGAAATGTTCATGAGTCATAAAATGATCGACAGCGCGCAGAATTTTCCCAATATGGATGGTCCGCAGGTATTCAAGGTGGCGGTTGATAAATTTCCTGCGGTGATCATGGAAGCATTGGAGAAGAATGGTCTTCAAACATCGGATATTAATATGCTGATTCCCCATCAGGCCAATCTGCGTATCAGCCAGTTTGTGCAACGGAAATTAAAACTTAACGACGACCAGGTTTTTAATAATATACAGAAGTACGGAAATACTACAGCCGCTTCGGTGCCTATTGCTCTCTGTGAAGCATGGGAAAATGGCCTTGTAAAGAAGGGTGATCTTGTTTGTCTGGCAGCATTTGGGTCTGGGTTTACATGGGCAAGTGCTTTGATCAGGTGGTGAGGAGTGGAAGCAGTCTATAAATTAAATTTAATCCCCAACCCCATCAGCTCCTGAATCTGGGTTCTTCTTCTGATATCATCATCATATATAACATCAATAAGTACGGAGCCGGCGAAATTTTTTGCTATAGCAAAGGTCAGCAGGTTATTAAAAAGCAGATCCACATTTTGCGGGTTACGCTTATAATTACAGAAAAGATCAAGGCGACCGATATAACTAAGCGTTTTGGAAAATTTTGTATTAAAGTGGGTAGACATGTAGGCACCCACTTCAGTATTCACTTTATGAGCCGAATCGACACCAAACTTAGCCGTCATTCGAAAATCCGGATCGATCTTGGTCACCCAGCGAATCGTTGCCGGTGTGATGAATACATCAAAAAAACTTTCTTCACTATGCGTTTTAAAATCCAGCCCCATGGAGATCAGGATCTTTCCAGGCGATAAAAAATTGGAGATCTTTTCATGACTACTGGTATAATAATTATGGCCACTAAATACCTGGGTATTTACATTTCCTATAAGTCCATAGCTGACATGTTTGCTTAATCTATGTTCAAATTCGGAAGTAAGATCGCAGCGGTCATTGGTTTTTCGGAACTTTTTAAAACTGGTGGCATCCACATAACCCAGCTCAAGGTCAAAATAGGAATCCCAGGTGTACTTGCCATGACGGTGGTGCATAGATTTATTGAGTATGCCGTTGACACCTATCAGGAAACTCTCCCCTCCGCTGCTCCAGTAACTTAGTGATCCCTGGTTTACATTGATCGTAAATAAACCGGTATGCTTCCAGCCATTGCTGTCAAGGCTGTGTACTTTTTTGGCGCCTACACGTTTCAATTCACCTACTACTGCCTGGCCTTGTACCTGATAAAAAAACAGAAGAGAAATAAAAGAGAATATTAGTGATCTCATTTTCCTGGTTAGTTTTAGTCAAAGTAATCATAAAATTTCATAATTGGCCTCAACACAGAGATACTGAGTAACAGAGTGACACAGAATCAATAGTGTTTTCATACCCTCAAAATTCAAAATAATGAATATCTATAAATTCTGTATTGCTCTCGGCCTCTGTCACTCTGTGTTGCTCTCCGCCTCTGTCACTCTGTGTTGCTCTCGGCCTCTGTCACTCTGTGTTGCTCTGCCCCTCTGTCACTCTGTGTTGTGAGGAGATGATCTAAATACTGGCACCAGCCTTGTATCTTTGTAGTTATGAAACTCCTCGCATTGATCTTCCTGCTTTTTTTCTCCAGTCCCCTGTTCGCTCAGGGCTCCTGGCAGATCATCCTTAATAAAAAATTATTGATCAGCAGTTCCGTAAGTGATGAAGCCATCAATAAAAAAGTGGTCAAAAGTTCTGATTGGAAAAGTGCCAGTGGATATCTGGATATTCGATATAAAGCGGAAGGTAATATGTGGAAATATACCCTGCAATTAACGGATGAAGCAGGAAATGAACTATGGAAAATCGATACCTGTTCAATTAAAATTAAATTGACTACGCTGCGCAGACTCTACGCCGGTAAAAAAGAATTGAAGCTCATTCTGTTTATCAATCCCAGCAATCCTATGATGTCTGCACCATCCCGTCTCGTTCATTTGGGCACACTGAAACTTCCCTGATCCATGCGCCACCTGCTTTACCTTATCAATCCCATTTCGGGAACAAGCACTAAAACTAAACTTCAGCAATTAATTGAAGCTAATACAAAAAAAGCTGGATTAGAATTTTCCATTTTGCCTTCTTCGCCCAGTGGAGACTACCGACCCACTATTGAACATATTCAGAAAAATAAAGTCACCGATATTATAATTGCCGGAGGTGATGGTACAGTGAACCAGGCAGTAGCTGCAATGAAACATTTAGAACTTAATTTCGGAATTATTCCCTGCGGCTCGGGCAATGGACTTGCTTTTGCTGCAGGCATACCTAAATCTCCTGCTGCTGCGCTGGACCTGATCTTCACAGGCAAAAGCACCGCTACCGATGGCTTTTATTTTAATGATCAGTTCGCCTGTATGCTATGCGGTTTGGGTTTCGATGCGAAAGTGGCGCATGATTTCGCGCAGCAACCAAAAAGAGGGCTTGCAAATTATGTGAAGATGGTGGTACGTAATTTTTTCTCCGCATCTACATTTTCATTTGATATTACTGTAAAAGAAAATACTTTTCGCACCGAGGCCTTCTTCATCAGCATCGCCAACTCAAATCAATTCGGTAATAATTTTACTATTGCTCCCTTGGCCAGTCTTAGCGATGGGCTCCTCGATGTGGTGATTGTGACCAAACAAAATAAATTAAATGTGCTGCTGAATACTTTCTCTCAATTAAGGGGTAAGCATTCTCTGCAAACTGATTCATTGATCGACAAGGATAAAGCTGTGATCTATTTTCAAACCAGGGATTTCCAGATTAAAAATCTTTCCTCCGCTCCACTACATATAGATGGAGATCCGGCGATAAGTCCAAAAAGCGCTGAGATCCGGGTATTGCCCGGATGTTTTAAACTGATTAGTGGAAAATAATTAACGGGAAAAAAGTGGCAGGCTATCGATCGAAGGTTTTCGATCAAATAATTTTTTGACCTGAGTAAAATTTTTTTGATTCAGCGCAGAACGGATGGAGATCACAATATCCCTTTCTTCTCTTTTAGTTAAGTGAAAATTTAAAGCGGCTTTATTTTCTTCTTTATCAGTAGCATACTGAAAAGCAATTTTATAAATTGGCGTACTGCTATGATTACTGTAATAAGTAAGCATTTCACTTTGAAAATATTCCATCATCTTGAACCAGTTATGCTGCAGTAAAAAAAATGGCTTAGTCATATTGCCACTGATATCGGTAGAAACATAAGGATTTTCCCAACCACCCGCTGTACGATCGCGGATCTGCAACATCAGCACACCGGAAGTGTTATTATTTATCCAGTCTTCAAAGCAGGAAAGAAATCGAAGACTGCTCTCTTCCCCATAATTATCTCGGAGGCCCGCATCCATCACATCAATAATAGGAGAAGAAGGCAACCACACATTTGGTAAAACCACGGGAAAAGTAGCATTCATTCGAAGCGCAGTAAGTATACGCAGATTATAGGGATCCTGCTTGGCAAAGAATGAAACGAAATCAATGGCATCCGGATCAACCATGGGTGCGCGTGTACTATCCCGCTGGCCTTGCATCATGAAACGGATAGGCTGCGTAGAGATCATCATTTTTCTTGAATCCCGTGTCACTACAGAATTATAAAATATCAATGGAATATTGGCCTCCTTCTCATCTTTTACATAATCTTTCAATTGCTTATTCAGATAACCTCGTGTATTATCATTCAGTTTTTGTTCAAATGAATAACCACGATCCTTTAGATAAGTATAAGGACCTACTGTAAATTTCTGCGCAGGCGCCACCAGGTCGCGGGCAAAGAAGGAAGTAAACAAAGGATTCAGCAAGTCTCCCGCGATATCATCGACATAATTCGGATCGTCAAGATGAATGCTGGTATCGGTTTTAGATCGCAGGTATAGTTCACGGAAATAACTGGCACCGATCATTCCTCCTGAAGCGCCATTGATCAGAAATGTTTTTTTCATGATCTCTCCACCAGTCAGGCTATCAAGGTATTGAAGTATCCGTACTGTAAAAGTCGCACTACGGTGTCCGCCTCCGCTGGTATTGATGAGTACAAGTAAGGGTTTTGAAGAATTTTGTTTTTTCTTCCAGTTTTCCAGAATGCCGATCATATTCTGTTTATCTGCCTCTTTATTTTCCTTTGAACACATGGCCATTAGTGATTCGCGGTCATAAAAGGGTCTCTCTTCCTTGTTGACATAATTCAATCCATAGGCTTTATTACGTGGATCAATCATATCCATTTTATATAGAAAGTTCAAAGCAAATAGTATGAGTACCAGATAAGGAATGCTCCAGCTCTGAAGAAAATAAGTAACGGCTGCGGCCACTCCCAATAGAATTGAAAAAAATATGGTGATACTGGCAGCAGCGGGTAATTGAAAAAAAGGGTTGTCAAGTAAAAATCCAATCCCCATCAAAAACAAAAAAGCAATGAATACGGATAAAATGGCCGCGATATGATGTCGCTTAAAAAGAGAAGAAATAAATTCATCAGTATAATGAGAAACATCTCTTACTCTTTTTACCTTGAATGGTCCATCAAGATACCATTCCACTTTTACCAGTGAATTATCATGATAGATCTCTTTCACTTTAGATAAATGAGTGATATAGGTACTTGGGTCCTTCATCACAGGCATCATTCTCCGTAGAATATAAATATCAGCACGGAAAAAATACAGAAAGGATGCGGCGAGAATGAAAATAAATCCGGCCAGGAAACCACCGGCAAGAATAATGATCTCTGCTGTTGGTATCAGTTCTCTTTGCTGTTCGAAGCGAAATGCCTTGAAGAAATAAAATACCAGGAAGATGGCGGGTATAACGGCGTTATTAATGCAGTATTTAAGAAAAGGATTAGATGTGGCCGCGAGAAAACGAAACTGGCGGTGAAATAAAATAAAAGTGGCAATATTCCAGCTCATAATGAACATGCCAATGGAAGCGCCTACTATAGCCGCACTCAATGAATTGACATTTCCAAGGTATTCAGGTGCCAGCATCAGGGAATCTGCACCGAAGGTCTTCATAAACGAACCATTCACTGTGGCAAACAACACAAACCAGAACAGCAGAAGGGCCTGGTATTTCCGCAAATGCAGGAAGACCAGTTGAACAGGAAAAGAAAGGAAAAAGGCACGTAGCCAGGTTCGCATGGAGGAGAAAGGTTGTTATTGTAAGATAGCGAAAAACACTCAATCGTTTAATGGCCTTCTTACCATAAAAAGAATCCATAAAAGAGAAAGCAACAAGCAGATGGCAACCACCTGATGACCTTGAGCCAGCCATTCAAACGCGCCCCATTGATTGGGTACTATTTTTAAACTATTCAATAAGGCAAAGATCCCCAGCAAGGTTTGTGTAAGTACAATTATCAGCGGCCACCAGCGATGACGGGAAAACAGATCGGATCCTTTAATTTTTGCCAGGCGAATGGTAAGCAGGATCACCAGTATAACCAATATGTAAGCAAAGCCTCTATGTATAAAATGTATGGCGATACGGTTATCGATCAGGTTCAGCCATCCTTCCTGGTTGTTCATTCCGTCTGGCAATAATTTTCCATTGATATCTGGCCATGTAGGTGCAGCGGTGGCCGCTTTATGTCCGGCCATCAGGGCCCCATAAATTAATTGAAAGAAGAGCACCACTAAAATGCCAATGCTGTATCGGAATGCAGCAGGGTCATGCACTCTTTTATCTTTAGGCACCAATAATTCTAATGCAAACCAGTAAGTATAACTAAGTAGGCCCAGTGCAAAAATAAAATGAAGAGCCAAACGAGTGGGTCTTACATAAATAGCATCTCCTGTGAGTCCGCTGGCAACCATTATCCAGCCAATAGCCCCCTGCAATGCTCCCAAAAGAAAAAGGATCATCATGGGCTTTACCATGGAAGGTTTGAACCGTTTTTGCAATAAGAAAATAATAAAAGGGATAATAAAAACAACTCCGATCAGGCGAGCCCAGAGTCGGTGAAACCACTCCCAAAAAAATATGAATTTGAAATCCTTTAAACTGAAATCAAAGTTCAGATAATGATATTGCGGGGTCTGCTGATATTTCGCAAATTCCTGCATCCAGGCCTGATCATTCATTGGAGGCAAGGTCCCGGTAACCACATTCCATTCAGTTATAGAAAGTCCTGAGCCAGTTAATCTTGTGATGCCTCCTATTAAGATCTGAATAATGATCATACCCACACCAACAAGTAACCAAATGGCAATAGGTCGGGCGGAAAGGGACTTGGGAGCTAGAGTCATATATGCAAAGTTAGGAGTGATATTCAATTTTCTTTTTTTTGTTAATGTGAGAAGATTTTATGCTGGTATGAATTAATAATCTTAAATTATCAGGCTAAATTTTTTTGCTCTTTCAAAAAATCAACAATCAAGTGTTATGGAAAAAAACAACCAACCCCTTGAAAAAGGGAGAAGAAAATTTCTAACCACCCTGGCCACAAGTGCTGCCGCTGCAGGATTGGCCGTTATTCCTTCCCTGGATCTTCGCGCTGAAAATGGAGTCTCTGATCCTATACCTGCAGGTGGAGATCCGGATGCCTGGTTCAATCAGGTAAAAGGTAAACACCGCATCGTTTATGATACAACTGCACCGCATGAAGTATTTCCTTTTGCATGGGCCCGTGTTTTTCTTGCTACTAATGAAGCTACCGGTACCCCAGCCAAAGATTGCGGAGTTGTGGTCATTCTTCGTCACCTGGCTATAGTATTTGCATTTGATCATGCCATATGGGAAAAATATAAACTGGGTGAGGCATTTAAGTATGATGATCCAAAAACCAATATGGCAGCAAAACGAAATATATTCTGGAAGCCGGCTGCGGGAGATTTTAAATTGCCGGGTATTGGAGAAATAAAGATCGGTGTTAATGAACTGCAGGCAGATGGAGTAATGTTTTGCGTTTGCAGTGCAGCCATGTCGGTATTCACAGCAAAATTGGCAGGGCAAATGAATTTGAAAGCCGAAGATGTGTTGAATGAATGGAAAGCTGCCTTACTACCCGGTGTGCAAATGGTTCCTTCAGGAGTATGGGCAGTGGGAAGGGCGCAGGAACATGGATGCAAGTATTGCTTTGTGGGATAAACAATTATTTTTACTGCATAAATAAATTCTTGCTTCAGCCTTATTACCAAAAAGATCTGATGGAGGCCGGTTGTGATGAAGCCGGCAGGGGCTGCCTGGCAGGACCTGTTTTCGCGGCGGCTGTGATAATGCCATTGGATTTTGAACATCCCTTGCTGAATGATTCTAAACAAGTTTTAGAAAAAGATCGTTACGCTTTGCGTGCGATAATTGAATCATGCGCTATCGCCTATGCTGTGGCCAGCGTATCAAATAAAGAAATTGACAGGATCAATATTCTTAAAGCGTCTATTAAAGCCATGCACCTGGCCTTAAAGCAACTTAAGCAAACACCCGGGATGATCCTGGTGGATGGCAATCGTTTTATCAACTTTAAGAAGATACCGCATCGCTGCTTTATTAAAGGTGATGGCATTTTTAGTTCTATTGCGGCTGCCAGTATTCTGGCCAAAACTTACCGCGACGATCATATGCTTGAATTACATCAGCAATTTCCACAGTATGGCTGGAATAAGAATAAGGGATATGGCACTCTGCTGCATCGTGAAGCAATTAGGCAACACGGGCAATGTAAACATCATAGAAAAACTTTTCGATTGAAAGAATCGGAGATGGTTGTAGAATAATAGATTCCTTTAACTTTTGCCTCATCGCCATTTGTATAATTTTCTGCCCGTTTTCCCCGGCAATTAGTATTTTCACTTTGCTATTTTTCCGAAAAACAAGCCGCTATGCATTTAAGCCCGGTAACCACTGTCAACACTATAGAGCCGGATATATTCAGGAAAGAATTTTATGAGCCTGGAATTCCTATAGTCATTAAACAGCTTTCACGCGACTGGCCGGCCTATACGAAATGGAACTGGGAGTATTTTAAGGGATTGGTAGGAAATAAAACTGTTCCTCTATATAATAATGTCAAGAGCGACGCTTATACTCCGATCAATAAGGCAGATGATTACAAGACTTTCGGAGAATATATTGATATGATCAGTCATGGCCCCGCGGCCTGGAGAATTTTCCTATTCAATATTTTTGAACACGCTCCCGAACTTACCAAAGATTTTACCTGGCCCGAACACCTGATGAAAGGCTTTGTCAAACGCTATCCTATGCTCTTCACTGGCGGAGCTGGGAGCATTACCCATATGCATTTCGACATTGATCTTTCGCATATTCTTCATACTCAGTTTGCGGGACGTAAGCGGGTACTGATGTTTCCATTTACAGAGCAGCATAAGTTATATCGAAAACCTTATGAAGTGTTGAGCCTTGCTGATTTTTCGCGTTATTACCAGGAAGGGGCCATCGATTATGACAAATTTCCCGCACTTCAAAAAGCCCGGGGATTTGATTTTATTCTGGAACCTGGCGATACACTTTTTATGCCCGCCGGATATTGGCATCATATGGAATATTTAGATAGTGGATTCGCAATGAGTCTGCGTGCTATGCAGCCCACACTTTCCGGAAAATTAAAAGGGGTATGGAATTTAGTAGGCATGCGAAATATTGATTCTCTAATGAAGAAAACCGTTCCTATCTGGTGGTATAAGAGAAAGGAGAAGCAGGTTTTTGAGAATGCAAGACAGGTATTAGCCTAAACCTTTACCTCTAATCCCTAACCTAATGTCTAAGTCTAAGATTGCTTCAATAAAACCTTCCGGAAAAAAAGAGGATGGATTTTTTGAGCAGGTATATGATATAGTTCGTCAGATACCTAAAGGAAGAGTTTCATCTTATGGCGCTATTGCTGCTGTACTGGGAACTAAATTATCTGCAAGAATGGTAGGATGGGCCATGAATGGTTCGCATATGATCAGACCTAAAGTGCCGGCACACCGGGTAGTGAATAGAAACGGTATGCTTACAGGTAAACATCATTTTTCACCTCCCGGGAAAATGGAAGAGCTTTTAAAAAAAGAAGGTATTAAAGTGGTGGAGGATCAGGTGCAGGATTTTAAGAAAAAGTTCTGGGATCCTCAGGAGGCCTGGAGTTAGTATTACCTGAAATTTTCAAAAGTAATTCGGATCGGCGGGGCTCCGGTACATTCTCATATTGAAATGGGCAGTGAAGACAACCATTACCGCAGCAGAAACCTTTTTCCATATGGTATTGTTCAGTGAACACCACATTCCCGTCCTTGTTCAGATAATAATGCAGCCCCTCTATCCAATCATTCATATTCTCTTATTTTTTCTTTGAAGGCCAGGTCCTTTTCTTTATCGCCCAGATCAGTTGGCAAAGAGAATCGCAGATAATGTATACGGCTACTTCCGGCAATATCGAGCGACTCATAATGCGTACGGATCTTCAGATCATCTTTCACTTCGAGGCCATCAAATACATGGTCATTATCTTCCAATAATGTACAACCATAGAACTCGATCACCATTTTTGTGAACTTATAAAGATCAGGACTATCGGTCTTCAGATGGATATAACCACCGGGAGCGAGAATTTGTTGATATAATCGTAAAAACTTGGCGTGAGTAAGTCTTTTTTTCGCCTTGGAGAACCGCAGCTGAGGATCAGGGAAGGTGATCCATATTTCCGATACTTCGGCAGGAGCGAAATATTGACCCAGCTGATCGATCTGTGTACGAAGAAATGATATATTTTTCATTCCTTCCTGCAAAGCCTTTTTAGCCCCCACCCAGATCCTGTTTCCTTTTATGTCTACGCCAATAAAATTTCGATCTGAATAAAGTCTGCCCAATCCTAATGCATATTCTCCTTTGCCACAGGCCAGCTCCAGTGTAATGGGATTTTCATTTCCAAAATGCTCCTTCCATTTCCCCGCCATCTCAGGAGGAAACTGCAAAACATTGGAAAAGGTTTCCAGCTGAGCAAAGCGTTCGAGTTTGTTTTGGGACATAGAGAAGGTTGAGAAGTTGAGACCTTGAGGCTGGTTGAGCTGCCTGCTCTGCAGGCAAGTTGAGGTTAAATATTAATTGTTTAGTACTTTAATTGGTAGAAAGTTTATCTGTATTGAAATGCCATCTTCACTCAACCTACTCAACAGCTCAACTGCTCAACTTTCACTCAAAATTTTAAAAGCAGTCCTATCCCTAACAAGCTCTTCACCTGCAATCCCGCTGATCTTTTATTCTTACCAAACAAACGCACATCATCATCATAGATCAGATCAAGCGTATAATTCACTGCTAGTTTTTTAGAGATCTTAGCATTAACTGAATTCGACATATTAATATCAATGTTCTGTGGATTATGCCGGTAATTAGAGAACAGGTCAAGCCTTCCTTTGTAGGTAACGTTCTTATTAAATCCTTTAATATAACTGATAGAGGCAAATCCTCCGAACTCAAGTGCTGATTTATCTCCTTTCTTTACACCGTATAATCCTCTATTTGAAAGGGCGGTGTCTTTTACAAAGATCCACCTGGTAGTAACCGGGGAAAAGAATATGGATAAATTTTTCGCCGGCTTATAATCAAGACCCACAGACAATAGCAAATAACCAGGAGCCAGGAAAGAGGAGATAAGATTTTTAGAACTATCTGTAAAACTATATCCCCGAAAAAATTGAGAGCGCAAATTGAATAGTGTGGTAAGGCTCAATTTATTTCCAAGAGCATGACCATATTTAGATAGTATATCAAAACGATCATCATTTTTTCTTCCGCCGATACTGCTGGTATTTACATACCCGATATTCATATCGAAGGTATTATCCCAGGTTTGTTTGCCTTTTTTGAAAAAAGCATATAGACTAAATTGAGAATTTACTGAGAGAGAAAAATTTTCTCCCCCCGCGGCCCAATTGTTCAGTGTGCCCTGAGATACATTAATACCATATACACCTCCCTTTCTCCATTCTTTCTGAGTAGTATCATTTGGGTCCTTATATGGAATTATACGTGTAGACTCTATCCTCAACCTTTTAATGGCTTCATCCTGTGCAAAAAGCACTGCAGACATAAGGCAGAATAAAACGAGCAGCAGCAAAAATTTCATAGCGGTTGCAAATTTAAGAATATAATTTCTATAAGTTTTTAAATGATTTATTATTTAACGCATTTTATTCAACCCTATACATGTCATAATTTACTTTTATGAGGAGGGCTATGGTTTACATTGCGATATTTACAATGCTAATGGTACCTAATCATTAAAGTACTATGGGATGGTACTTTAGACGGAAAGCCGGCACCAATAGGTACATATTATTATGTGGTAGATCCGACGTATGGAAAGAGGAAGGTGACGGGCTATGTAGATATTGTCAGGTGATAGATAGTTTATTTTCCTTCCAAGATTGGGCTATCAATAAGGTGATGCATAGAAAGAATATACTCCCGACTTTATCTGTCTCAATCAGATCACTTAGAAAATTCAGTACTAATAGCATAGAAAGTATAGAAGTGATCATCAACGCGATCACGCGGTCAAATTCATTATCTGATCGCTGATAATTTTTCTCAGCATACCATATTAATGCGCCAAATAAACATAACAATAGGATCAGCCCGGGTATTCCCTGCTCTATTGCTGTTAGCAGAAAATAATTATGTACTGTTGAATGATCTTCATTCTGACTGACCCATGTCTTAAAGGCCGGCACAGCATAAGGCATATACTCCTCGTAAAAAGTATTAGGGCCATAGCCGGTGATCCATTTGTCTTTGACCATTCTGAAGCCAGCCACCCAGCGATAAAATCGTTCGGCGGTGGATACATCTTTTAGTTTATAGGTAGCAATCCAATGCTCACTAAAATCTTCATGAAATATAGTGGTACGGTAATCCGGGGCAAAGCGCAAATAACGATCCTGATTGCTGAGCCAAAAAATAAATCCGGCAGTCAGTAACAATGTAATTATATAGGTAATGAATAATTTTCTTTTGCTTGCCAGCCAGGCCCCGGCAATACCCACTGGTAATGCCAACCATGCGCCACGGGAAAATGAAAAGAACAAGGCCAGAAGGAAAATGATGATTACGACAAAGAGTATTCTTTTGTATTTAGGAGAAGATAATTTATACGCAGCCCAGGAAATTGGCAGCATACAAACCAGCATGGCCGAATAATTTACATGATTTCGGAAAAAAGGAATCAGGGCTTTATTAATATTCGCGAATTGAAATTCATAGAGTGCATGCCTGACCAAAACAATAATGACAACAGTAAACACTGAAAGTAGAAGTAAGAAGGCTGTGGTCCTGATATTTCTATTATCAGCAAATACAATAGTGCCGGCAAAAACAAAGGCGCCGATATACCATGACTTAGCCAATAAAAATTTTACCGATATCCAGCTATGCGTTGAAAACAGAATGGCGACCAGGGTCCAGCCAAGGACAACGAACAATATTAAAATAACAGGGTGCAGAAAAATCTTTCTTGATAAAATTGAAGGGCGATAGATCCATGAGGCCAAAAAAATAAAGGCAACCAGGGCCATTAGTGGTTCATCCGGAAGATCTGTTCCCAATGAAGATGAGAAATGATACTCAAATGAAAAGGGAATGGTAAAGATCAGCAGGAAGAAAAGAATATTCTTCAATGACCAGGCTGACCAGGTATCCGTAGCATCTTTCAAGATCAGGCCGGTTTAATTCTTTCACGATAAATTGCCAGCAAAAAAGACAATAGCAATGACATAATAAAAACAGCAATAAGGATCTGCATGCAGCGGGGACGATCAGGTCTTATGGCCGGTCTTGCTTTTTCAATAACGATCAATGCAGGTGTTTTTGATTCCGAGATCAATTCATATTCGCTGATCAGCTTTTTCAAATATGTTATTTTCTCCTGTTGTGATTTTATTCTTTCTTCATTCAGGCCAGAGATTTTCTGACAGCTATCCAAACTTTTCTTTAGCTGGATGACCATATGTAAGTTGCCGAAATTTCTTGCACTGGTATGTGTGTACTGCAATTGATCCATAATAGCATTGGCCAGTTGAGGAGCCAGGTCCTTATCGGTATCCCAAACAGTTACTTTCAATTCTCCATTTCCAGTTTTGACTACTTTTGTTTTACCCTTTAATATCTCAGCAGATTTTTCGCGGGCATTGGGTTGTTTAGACCGATAATGATCAAACAGATTGAATTGATCTGTTACCGCCAGGTAAACTGTATCAAGTTGTCCGCTGGCCGCGATCACATCCAGTTCATCGGGAGTTCCCAGTTCTGAATAAAGAATTTGAATATTCTCATTAAATAATCGGGAACGGTCGTTGGCATACACGCTGGAAGGAAGAGCGGTGGTTACCGATAAATATTCAGGAGTTTTAAACCAGGTATAAGCTGCCGCTAAGAGCATCGCGAGTCCCACGATAATAACCAGGGTCTTCCATTGATGTCTCAGAATTCTTGAAATCATTTGTCTATTTGTATAAGTGTCTAAGGTACGTAGAAACGTATCTACGCAATCCTCACATTCCTTGCAAAACTCTCTTCCAGTGAAATAAACGTCTCCGTTCTCTCAATGCCTTTTATTTTTTGCAGCTGATCATGAAGTACGAAACGAAGTTCAGTGATATCCTTGCATACGATTTCTGCAAACATGCTGTAATTACCTGTTGTATAATTAAGGCGAACGATCTCTGGAATTTTCTGCAATTGATTTGCTACAGTATCATACAGCGAACTTTCCTTCAGGTAAATACCAATAAAGGCTATCACATCATATCCCAATTTCTTAATGTCGGCTTTTAGGCGAGTGCCTTTCACCAGTCCTGCCTCTTCCAGTTTTTTGATCCGCACATGAATGGTACCTCCGGAAACAAATAGTTTCTTACCCAGATCGGCATAAGAGATGGCATCATTGTCCATCATGAATTGAATGATCTGCAGATCCAGTTTGTCAAGATTCAATTTTGCCGTCATTTTGCTATATGTTTTTGAATGAATACCTGCAAAATAGTCGTTTATTTGAATAATTTCTATATATTTTAAAATAGTATTGAATAATTTGAAAAGAAAACGACGATTACTGTATATTTGTATCAACAAAGCAGTTCTTTATTAGACGATCACGAACAACTTTAAAAATTGTGGGGTGATGAAATGACGTAAGTCTGGCAGACATGCCCTCTTGTCTCGAGGGTGGAGGTAACAGGATAAACGTTGCATAACGCCGATCCGCCGACGGGCGGACCGACTGGGGTTGACCACCAGTAGGTTGAGAGTAGCACTCTCTATTCATTTGTGCAACAGCTAACTGCTCCGTGGAGGTTCGATCCCTTCCCCTACAGCAAAACAGGTTTCCAATACTGGAAACCTGTTTCTATTTAAGGCCGTATCATTTCATTGTTGTAATTACAATTAAAATAATTTCTTTTCTTAGTACCCAGGGCTCTTATTAGGACCGGGCAAATGCAATAAGCAAACTATAGTCGCCCCTATCAGCAGTTTTTATTGCTTTAAGATAGGCTACTCTGCCATCACTTTCGTTGGAATGGTTTTCAGAACCCCAGCTAAAAACCGGAAGCTTGTATATCTTTTCTATTATGATATCGGCCATTAATCTGCTGTGTCGTCCGTTGCCATTCGGGAAACAATGAATACTAACTATTCGATGTTTAAATCGAATGGCTATTTCTTCAGGTGAATAGCTATTATGCGCCTCCCAGTAATGTACATCATCCAATAGAGTTTTTAAGCTCATTGGAATTTGCCATTTATCTACTCCAATATTTTTATTGGTTTTCCTAAACTCACCCGCCCATTTCCACACCTGGTTATACATTCTTTTATGAATATCCTTTATAAATGATTCTGTATAAATATCCTGCTTCTTAAATTTTCGGCTTAATGTCCATTGCAGAGCTTGTTCAATATTTTGTTGCTCAAACTCGTTTAATTCTCCAATTGTTGCAATGGTGGGAATTAAGAGCCCCTCCTTTTCATCTTCATCCAGGGGAGTTTGCCCATTTATATAACTTAAGTCTAATCCCATAAAATTTTAGGCATTTCGTTCACGATCTCTGCTGTCCTTTCCCCGATGGCCTTTTCAATTCTCTTTTTGGAATTTGCCTGGTCTTCGAGTTTCATTGTATTGGCGGTACGAATCACTATTTTCTTAGCCAATTCATTTGCCCTTTTCTCTATCATAGCATTCAATGATCCATCGCGTGGCAGAAAGCCATATACCAATTCCATATCTAATGCATTTGCAACATCTCTCAGGGTTTTTAAAGTGATCGCACCTTCCTTTTCTCTGCGTTCAATATCCTGAATGCTTTGCTTTGTGATGGAGATCTTATTGCCTAATTGCTGTAAAGACATACCTAAAGCAGTGCGTACCGATTTTATCCATCCGGTAGGTGGTGACACTATTTTTTTCATTGTCGCCACAACCTGCATTTTACTGTTTAGCTGCTGTATTTGCAATGATCTGTTTTTCATAATCGTAAGTCTTTATACTGACAAATATAATATAAATGTCAGTATATATGCTGACAAATAAATAGATTTGTAAGACTATACACTGACCTAAATTAGTTAAAACGGGTTTTTAAAACGAGGTGTAATTACATAACATACTATATATCACATATTTATGTAAGAATGGGGAGAGTTTGGCTCCCTTCTCCTTAACCCTCCCTAACACTCATCGCATCCCTCATTCCATTTCCTAATAAATTAAATGCAAGCACCAGGACCATAATAGCAAATCCGGGAGCCAGCGCCAGCATTGGATTTTGCGTAATGATGAAATTATAATTCTCCTTGATCATCAATCCCCAACTGGGTTGTGGTGGCTGAACACCCACACCTAAAAAACTAAGTCCCGCTTCTATTACAATAGCTGAAGCAAAATTGCTGGCAGCGATCACAAGTACAGGTCCCATGATATTGGGCCAGATATGTTTTACAATAGTTCGCACCGGACCATAACCCAGGGCCCTGGTAGCTTCTATATATTCCATTTCACGTATGGAAAGGATCTGTCCCCGCACAAGCCTTGCCACATTCACCCACATGGTCAATCCGACCGCAATGAAGACCTGCCAGAAACCTTTTCCCAGCAAAAGCGTAATTGCAAATACAAGTAATAAGGTGGGAATACTCCAGATCACATTGATGAACCACATGATGATATTATCGGTGCGACCGCGGAAATAACCGGCCAGGGAGCCAAGTATCAATCCAATGGTGAGTGAAATGATCACGGTGATCAATCCAACACTCAGACTTACACGCGTGCCCACTACGATGCGACTATAAATATCACGACCATATTTATCTGTACCCAGTTTGAATTTTTGTTTTACAACAGGCTGGTCAGCAAGCTGAGATTTTGAATAGCTGATCTTTTCACTCAGTCCTTCATCAATGAATTTATTCACCCGAATACTATCCCCATCTTCCTGGTAACTATTAATAGGAATAAAATAATAAGGATCCTCTTTTCCATTCATCAAGCGGTTGAACCAGGATTGGGCAATGATGGTCTTTTCTTTTTTTACTTTAATGAATTGCTGAGTAAAGCCAGGCTTATTTCCCCCTATCTCCAGAATGATCCTGTTGGCATAAGGAGAAGAATCATCCGCAATAAAATACGCGAACACCGCTACCAATACAGACAGCATGATCACCATCAGGCCAATGATGGCGGCTTTGTTCTTTTTAAGTCTTTTCCAATTTCGATTCATTTTTTTAAGAAGCTGCGAGCTATGAGCCATGAGCTTCGAGCTTTAATTGTTTATTCTACAATAATTGAAATCCAATTCATGAATATCCACTACTCCGACTAACGACTCCCGACTATCACCTTACCCGTCTTCCCTTCCATTCATAATCTCCAATTTGTCCCAAAAACCCCGAGATCAATGTATACATTATATGCAATGGCTGAAGGAAAAAAAACAAGGGCACCAGTGATCTTCGTTTAAAAAACTTCGCCGAGCCAAGAAAAAGGGGCCATTCCACCAGTGTCTTAGCTAACCAAAGAATAAAAAAGTACTTCCAGTAACAAGAACAGATCAGCGAAGCGATTAATAATACAGGGAAACAAAGATTCAATAAATATATAAGTATCAATACCGGCAATATTCGTTTATCCTGATAACTACCTGCCTTACTGGCCCAGCGAATTCGTTGCTGAAAAAAAGCCTTCCAGTTTTGCGGGGGCCTTGTTTTTACAATTGATTCTTCCTGTTTCAGGTAAACCACCGATCCGGGATATTTTTTCCAGATCTTATACATCAGCAGCATATCATCGCCGGAGGCCAGGTGATCAATGCCATCAAATCCATTGACTTCATAAAAAGCTTGTTTTTTATACGCGATATTTGCACCATTGCACATAGACATCTGTTCCCTGCTTACCACAACAGCAGTAATAGATTGCAGTATCATGAAATCCATTTCCTGAAAAATTCCCAGTATTGAATTATTGCTGATGAACTGAACAGGAGCGGCAATAAATACCGGATCTTTTTCTTCTATGATCGAAGCAAATCCTTTCAGCCATAGCGGACCCGGAATACAATCTGCATCGGTACCAATTATCCAACCAAATTTTGCGGCCCTTATTCCATCTTCAATGGCCTTCTTCTTAAATGCCCCGCCTTTTGCTTCTCCTGCTGAAATGCATCTTACCAATGGAAATCGCGAAGCAACTGAGACCGTCTCATCAGTAGAATGATCGTCGACTAGAATTATTTCATATTGGTCACGAGGATAATCCTGCTCTTCTAATGAGCTCAGTAATGCCGGGAGATCTATTGCTTCGTTTCTTGCGGGAATAATAATGGAAAAATCAGGCAGGCTAACAACCGGAGCAGCATTTCGGGATGGAATGATTAGAAATTGTATGCCATAGTAGATCACCAGGATGGCATACATCAAAAACACGATCGCTATAGAGATCAGCGGAAGCATGCGACAAAGCTAAATGAATAGGTCAAGACTGCAGGACCTTCATCAGTTCCTCAATATGTTTTTCCTGCATTACCTGGTGACCTGCATGGAGCATCGTGATCTTTGTATGCGACTCAATATTCTTTCTGAATTTTTCTCCCACAGAAGAAAGTATGATACGATCATATTCTCCATATACCAATTCTACACTTGTATTATACTTGTTTATTTTTTCTTTGATAGAGGTAATATCTGGACGAATACGTCGAAGCCCTGTCCATCGTTTAAAGAGCAGGTCCCTGACCACATTATCTCCTATATAATAATTGACGAACTTAAAAATACTGGCATTGAAAAGTTTTAATTTGTTCAGCAGTTTAATAAACCCGAGGAACCAACCCGGATGTTTCATCGTTAATGAAAATAAATGATTGCCAGCCCATGTCTGTGTGGTTAACCAGTACCAGAAATTCAGTTTGAGCCCGTCGGGTGCAAGAAGAATCAGTTTATCAATTTGCTCTGGCATGTAATCGTAGAGAGCGAGGGCTACGCGGCCGCCGAGACTGTAACCAATTAGGGTTGATGGCCTGCCTGCCGCAGGCAGGGTTGAGGGGTTGAGGGGTTGAGGAGGTTGAGTGAGATAGCCTATAATTTTTTTAAGGTCTTCCAATTTGAGGGCTCCTTCTTTCCAGTCTGTTTTTCCATGAAAAGGCAGGTCGATGGCATAAAACGTAAACAGATGGCCCGCAAATTTCTCCAGAAAGGCAAAAGAATCAGCCGTTTCACCATAACCATGGAAGCAGATCGCCTTGCGGGGACCCTGTCCAAAACGAAGACAGTGGACTCGGGAATTTTGGAAAGGCAGGTCAAAAGATTCCATGATTCAGAAAATTTAACTTGAATCTTTCAAAAATAAAACTATTTTTGATTAGTTGTATAAACAACTATATGCCAAACAACCAATTTAAAAAAGGCGAACTCTACAGCTTTATCACGGGTAAGGCCTCCACCGCTATTGCCCGGCGCCTGCAGAAAAAATTCAATACGGCCAATCTTAATTTAACCATTGAACAATGGAGCGTACTCTATCATCTCTGGAAACAGGAAGGGATCAGTCAGCAGGAACTTTGCAACGCCACTTTTCGTGATAAGCCAAGTATCACCCGTCTGGTAGATAACCTGGAAAAACTTCATCTTGTAAAAAGAGTACCCTCCGAACATGATCGCCGCATCAATCTTATTTTTCTGACCAAACAATCGCAGAAGCTCCAGGAAGAGTCTATGATCCTGGCGGAAGAGACTTTGAATGAAGCGCTGGAAACAGTACCCTCAGAAAAAATAGAGATCTGCAAAGAAGTATTACAGCTGGTATACGATAATCTTAAATAATCTTCATTCAAAAATTCAAGTTATGTCAACAGCAACTGAATCAAAAAATTTATTGAAGGGTGGAGAATGGCTGATAAAGGAAAGCTCACCCGCCGACATCTTTACCCAGGAAGACCTAAACGAAGAACAACGAATGGTTTGGGATATGTGCAATCAATTTCTGCAGGCAGAGATCTATCCTAACCTGGATAGAATTGATAGTCTTGAACCAGGTTTGATGAAAAGCCTGTTGACAAAAGCCGGTGAGCAGGGATTACTGGCAACTTCTTTTCCTGAAGAGTTTGGTGGATTGGGAAAAGATTTTGTGACCTCCACCATTGTGAATGAAGCGCTGGGTGCCGGCCATTCTTTCTCAGTAGCAGTGGCGGCGCATACAGGCATTGGTACCTTACCTATACTTTATTTTGGTACACCCGAACAAAAACAAAAATATATTCCCAAACTGATCAGTGGTGAATGGGCCGGCGCTTATGGGTTGACCGAACCCAATAGCGGATCGGATGCATTGAGTGCAAAAACAAGTGCTACTCTCAGCGAGGATGGAAAATATTATTTACTCAACGGACAAAAATGCTGGATCACCAATGGAGGTTTCGCTGATGTGTATACCGTATTCGCAAAAATAGATGGTGATAAATTCACCGGCTTCATTATTGAAAGAGGAACAGAAGGATTTACACAGGGTCCTGAAGAACAAAAAATGGGGATCAAAGGTTCTTCTACTGTGCAGCTTTATTTCCAGGATTGCAAAGTGCCTGTTGAAAATTTATTAGGAGAGATCGGTAAAGGACATCGTATTGCTTTCAATATTTTGAATATCGGAAGACTTAAACTGGCCGCAGCCGCAGTAGGTGGTTCCCGTTATGCATTGACCTCATCAATTGTGTACGCCAAAACCCGTGAACAATTTAAACAGCCTATCGCCAACTTCGGAGCGATCAAACACAAACTGGCAGAAATGGCCATTCGCATTTTCGTTTGTGAAAGCGCTTTATATCGCACAGCCAAATGGATCGGAGATAAAGAACATGAACTGCTGGAAGCTGGAAAACATTTTAATGAAGCGTTGTTGGGTGCTGCGGAAGAATACGCCATCGAATGCGCTATGCTGAAAGTGAATGGTTCGGAAGTATTGGATTTTGTAGTAGATGAAGGTGTGCAGATACATGGAGGCAATGGCTACAGCGCCGAATATGATATATCCCGCGCATATCGTGATTCCCGGATCAACCGCATTTATGAAGGCACCAACGAGATCAATCGTTTACTTACAATTGATATGACATTAAAACGCGCCATGCAGGGAAGACTGGACCTGATGGGGCCTGCTATGTCGGTTTCAAAAGAATTGATGAGCATACCTGATTTTGGCAGCGAAGAAGAAGGTGGTTTTTCTAAAGAACTTAAGCTGGTACGCAATCTTAAAAAAGCAATCTTGCTAGCCGCAGGTGCTGCTGTTCAGAAACTAATGATGAAGATCGAAAGCGAACAGGAAGTACTGATGGATATTGCCGATATGGCTATTGTTACCTACAATGCGGAAAGCGTATTGCTTCGTGTAATGAAAATGGTGGAGCAAAAAGGAGAAGCTGCCTGCGCTGATTTCATAGATATCATGCGTACTTACTTGTATGATGCAGCTGACCTGGTAAATAAATCGGGGAAAGATGCGATCAATGGATTTTCTGAAGGTGATGAGCAAAGAATGATCCTGATGGGACTGAAACGTTTTACCAAAGCGGAACCATTTAATTCCAAAGCGGCCAGAAGAAGGATCGCGGATAAAATGATTAGCGAAGGGAAATACGCATTTTAATAATTGAGATTCTTCAGAATAATAAAAGCCGATGTTATTTTCCAACATCGGCTTTTTGTTGTTAGAACATTATTCCACTTCAAAATCCAATTTGACATTTTTTATTCCCTGCGAACTTTTGTCATTAGAATAAATACTGGACAATTCTTTTCTTGTTTTCTTCAGCTCATGCAACTTATAGATCCTTTTAAATTCTACGATCAGGCCTGCACTTAATACTGAAGCCGATATGAGGCTGGCCCAATAATAGACAAGGAAAGTATCTTCCACATTTGGCGAACTGCTAAGATAAAAAAGAGCATAAATAAGACCATAACAACCGTATACAAAGCAAAGCGCGGCGGCTATCATGGATCGTCCCAGGGCCTTTATATTTATGATTGCAATCTTGGTTTGACGGATAAATACAATTACACATAAGCCAGCAGTAAGGATAAGACCCGGACCAAGAATGATCGTGATTGCATAAATGTTCAATCCAAATACTGTAAGAATAATAGCCTCAAATACCATGAACGCGATGATCAGAAATTTTAATCTGCGTGCAAAATTGGTGGAGGGTGCGAAATACAGAAGAAAGGTCATCATCAGCGGGGCATCCAGCAGATTGTTGACTAATCCTAAATAATACACTATCTGCGGATCTATTCGGATATAATTCTCTGTAAAAATATTGTAGGAAAAGATGATGATGTAATAAATCAATAGGGCTGGGAAGGTCTTATAGGTGGTAAGCCTTAGCAGGATTATTAAAGCGATGGGGGCGAACAGGGCTATGGATGAAATTAGCCCCATGATGGAGTTCCAGGTCATAACAAGGTTTTTCTAGGATAGATAAAAACACTTATGTGTTTTCAATACAATATTAACGTGGAAAGAAAATACCTGTTGCTATTTTGATAGGTATTATGCTAAAATTCAGTAAAACCATGCGATGATTAATCGTAAGACTACGGGATGGGTGCTGGGTATATTTTGTAGTATATTGCTGGAATGATACGGGTTCTCCTCTCAATCAGTGTTGTTTTCGTTCAATTTTTTGCCAGCTCACAATCGCCAAATAAATACCTGGCAGGCCGCACCACAGGTGAATTACCTTTTCTGGAATATGGTTTAGGGGCCGATCGTTTAGGCGGAGCAAAAATGGGTCTGCTCGATACCAGTATTGTTTTAAAGATAATAGACAGCACCGTCATTAATTATAAAGTGCAGCTCTCCACAACCCATTATGCATATATCAATAAAGCAAACGTGAAGGTGGATTCTTCCATACGGATCCCTTCCTATTATCTTACTAATAACTTGCTGATAAAAGGAGATGAAAAATATGATTACGTTTCTATCGGGTTGGATGAACGCTTGCCTTATCGGGTCACACAATTAATTGAACCTTCCCGTCTGCAGATCGATATACTTGGGGCTACCAGTAATACAAACTGGATCACACAGCGCTCTTCTGCAAAAGAAATAAAAAAAACATGGTACGAACAGGTGGAAGATGATGTGTTCCGGGTGATCATTGACCTGGAGCATGAGCAGCACTGGGGTTATAGTCTTTATTATGAAGGCAAAAAATTAATGGTTCGAATAAAAAGGCAACCTGATACGTTGGAACTTTCTCATTTGCGTATCGCCATTGATGCGGGTCATGGTGGTGATAATACAGGCGCGTCTGGAGATAAGACGAAGGTCCTGGAGAAAAATTATACGCTTAAGATCGCGAAGGAACTTCAAAAAGAATTATTGCTTGAAGGGGCGGATGTATTTATGACAAGAACAAAGGATACTACGCTAAGCATGCCCGAAAGAATTGACATGCTAAAAAATTATGCGCCGGATCTTATGATCAGCATTCATCTTAATTCTTCCGTAAAGGATAGTATCAGTGGGGTAAGTACCTATTATCGTTATATAGGTTTCAAGCCATTGACAAAGTCTATATTGGAATCTATGGTGGCGCTCGGATTAAATGAGTTTGGAAATGTGGGCGCTTTTAATTTTTCATTAAGTGGACCCACCGATTATCCTAATTGCCTGGTGGAAGTCGCCTTCCTTAGTAATAAACAAGATGAACAATTGATTCTGGACCCTGAATTTCATAAAGCAGTGGCATGTCAGATCACCGAAGGCATAAAAAAATGGTTACTTGCCACCAAAAGGAAATAATGGTTTTTTCTCGGGCTTCTCCTCAAGTTTTATTTTTTTAATATCAGGCGGTAATTCATTTCCACGATGGCAGGTATAGCAGGCAACGGTATTTAAGTAAACAGGATTTGCTGTTGTATCATAACGAAAATACTGGCGATTAATATCGATCGTAAGTCGCATCATATCGCGTGCATTCTCTTTCATTTTATTGTTATCGGAATCAAAATCAATTTCCCTCCCAGACCTTGCATGACAAAAATCGCAGTTCACACCAAGTGATGCATTATAGCTATGCATGATACTATCAAGCTTACTATCACTGATATCCTGCGGCAATACTTTCAGATTACGAAAATTGGGGCGAATTGCTGCTACACTCGCAAATACCAATATTGCAAGAGAGAAAATTGTCAGTAATTGTTTCTTTTGATTGATCATTTTTATTTTTTAAGCCAGCGTTCAAAAAATTCATAGGTTCTTAGCATTTGATCGATCCGTTGCCGGTTATTACCACTTCTTGTTAGTTCATGAGTTCCTCCGGGATGCCTAACATATTCCACCGGTCTACCCAGCACTTTTAAACTACGATACATCATTTCACTCTGGACGAAACCGGTCCGCCGGTCGTTGTCTCCATGAAATATTATATAGGGCGTAGTAATCTGCTGCACATAATTTATCGGAGATTCTCTTTCCAGTGTTGCCTTTACTGCAGGATCCCAGGGATATCCGCCAAAATAGGCTGGCACCAGTCGCCATGCATTCCCTTCCCCAAAGAATGTGGCCAGATCATATACTCCTCTTTGAGAACAAGCTGCTTTGAACCGATGATCATGCGCAATGATCCAGGCCACCAGATAACCTGCGTAAGAACCACCGGTAACTAAAAGTCTTGACGTATCTGCCCAAGCCTCTGAAGCTACTGTCTTATCTAATACTGTAAGCACATCAGAAGTGGGTCCCTTTCCCCAATCATTCATATTTGCGCGGAGAAAAGCTTCACTATAACCCCCGCTTCCGCGTGGATTGGAATAAACCACACCATATCCTTTGCTGCAGAAATACTGGAACTCATGCCACATTGTTGCTTCACCTGGTCCAAACATAGAAGCAGGTCCGCCATGAATTTCCAGTAACAAAGGATATTTCTCCCCCGCTTTATAATTAGCCGGTTTCATTACCCAATATTCTATCGTCATGCCTTGCTCATTTACAAAACTTCTTTTCTCCGGGTAGCTAAGCTGTCTAGTTGCCAGCCATTCTGTATTTAATGAAGTAAGCCTTTTGTTATTCTTTCCATTAATATCAGACATATATAATTCAGATGGATCATCTGCTTCCGTTTTTACAAAGGCGATCTTATTCCCTTTCATATCAAAACCCAACACACCGGTTGATTCTTCCGTGAGTTGTTCTATTTTTTTTGTTTTTACATCTACGCGATAAATAGGTTGCCCTCCATTACTGGTAGCACTGAAATAAATATATTGCTCATCATCGCTCCATATAATATTGCCTTTACTCCGATCAAATGGAAGGTCGATCGATTCGGTTTGATTGCCATTAAGATTCATCACAGCAAGCATGGGTATATTCACTCCATTACCTGCCTGGTTATATTGGTAAGCCAAAAAACCTCCTTTAGATGATAACTTAGGTAAATTATAATTAAAGCCAGCTTTTCCTACTATTAATTGTCTACCGGTTCTGTCCTTATTGATCAGATAAATAGATGATTCCTGTGAACGATCCGGATGCTGCATATCATTCATATCCGCTGTAAAAATTAATTTGCCATCAGGAGTAAAATCCATTGAGGTATATCTGTAGAAACCGGTAGAGATATTCTGAGGTATTCCCTCGCGATTAACATCAACAAGGTAAAATTGAGTGAAGTTCATTTCCCCATTCACGTCCGTCTCATCCTGAAAATTAAGTTTATTGACCACCCTGGCTTTTTTATCCGTGGCATTATTATCCAGGTAGGCACGGATCTCTTCCATATTCCCATCTGGATCTGCTTTTGCATTTCCTGGTAACAATTGCTCATTCTTATCAAAGCCAGGTTTTTCTAATGACCAGGTTGGAGCCATCTTACCCGGATTCAAAAGAGAATCTTTCATCATATCCTTTAGAGGAACAGAACAGGAGAACAGTATTTGTTTTCCATCGGGACTCCATTTGGGGCCACCTGTTCCATATTTAAACCTGGTCAGCTGTACCGCCTCGCCACCATCGAGTGATAGAAGGAAGATCTGTCCTTTTCCATCAACAGTCCGTACAAAAGCAACCTGTTTGCCATCCGGGCTAAAAACACCCTGGGCAGAGCCTTCTTTGGAAGTGGTAAGTTGTTTTGGGCTAAAACTGCCATCGGTGGAGGCAAGCCAGAGCTGATTAACATATTTATATTCCCATTTTGTTTCTCCATCGGGTTCAATACTGGTAACATTATATAGTATTTTATTCCCGCCTCTGCTGAGGTTGGCACCGGAGACCGAGCGGATCTTCAGTAGATCGGTCACCTTAACCGGGGACTTTTCCTGGGCAAGACATATTAACTGTGTACAGAACAAAAAGGGAATAAATAATAGTTTTCTCATATCAAAAATTATGGGGATGAATATACGACAAGTCAGGTGTTTAAGCTTGCCGCCAATGTAAATCAGTAGGTAAACCTGATTTTTAACCATGTTTTTCACTGCCGAATTCTTAAATTTGTGTAATCCACAATTCACCCCCTTATGGCTGAAACACTGACAAGCACCCCCACTCTGACCGCAAAGGATTTCTCGACCGACCAGGAAGTACGCTGGTGCCCCGGTTGCGGAGATTATTCCATTCTGGCACAGGTACAAAAAGTAATGCCCACGCTGGGCATTCCAAGAGAAAATATAGTGATCGTTTCGGGTATCGGCTGCAGCAGCCGTTTCCCATATTATATGAATACCTATGGCATGCACTCTATTCATGGACGTGCTACTGCTGTGGCTTCAGGCCTGAAAGCATCACGTCCGGAACTAAATGTATGGATCGTTACCGGTGACGGTGATGGACTTAGCATTGGTGGTAATCATACCATTCATTTGCTTAGAAGAAATTTTGATGTGAATATATTGTTGTTCAATAATCAGATCTATGGTCTCACGAAAGGACAATACTCTCCCACTTCCGAAGAAAGTAAGGTGACCAAGAGCACTCCAATGGGAAGTATCGATCATCCTTTCAATCCGCTTGCTTTGGCATTGGGCGCGGATGCTACTTTTGTGGCCCGCACAATGGATCGCGATCCAAAACATTTACAATCTTCATTGATTCGTTCACATCAGCATAAAGGAGCCTCTTTCCTT
The DNA here is from genome assembly GCA_046596515.1 of Chitinophagaceae bacterium. Taxonomy (GTDB): domain Bacteria; phylum Bacteroidota; class Bacteroidia; order Chitinophagales; family Chitinophagaceae; genus JJ008. The sequence continues at coordinate 162,859 of JBKJMI010000019.1, forward strand.
GAGATCTATCAGAATTGCAACATCTTTAATGATGGCGCTTTTGAAATATTTACAGAAAAAGGTACTAAGGCACAAGAAACTTTATTCCTTGAACAGGAACAACCACTTTTATTTGGTGCCAATAAAGAAAAAGGTATAAAACTGGATGGGTTCACTCCTAAAGTGGTGAATATTGGTGAAGGAGTAAGTGCCGATGATTGCTGGATACATGATGAAAAAGACCTGTACAAAGCACAGATCCTTGTGCGGATGTTTGATGATCCAAAGATTGAAGGACACCTGCCACGTCCATTTGGTGTATTTTATGAAACAGCCCGCCCTTGCTATGAAGAAGTAATGGCCATGCAATTGGAAGAAGCTAAGCTGAAAAAACCCGCAGACCTCAATAAATTGCTCAGAGGAAATGAGGTTTGGACCATAAGTTGAAAATATTTTTACTATTTATTTAAAGAGGAAGGCTGCTTCCTCTTTTTTTTATTCTAAAATCATATATTTAGAAAGTCATCGAGCCAGAACAAGAGGCGAGCACCACCATCCTATATAAACACCTCGTCCCCCTATACTATTATAGAAACAAAAACTAACTTATGCCAACCTCACCGTTGCCAAAAGCAGCCTTCATGGTGCTACTTATTGTTGTGATTTCCATGACCAGCTGGGAGCTTTACCTGAGAAGCAAGGGCCTCAAGATCTCATACGATGATGGAAAAGAACTCTGGGCCGATAAAAGAGCCCGAGTCTATCAACCCTCCGATCAAGCCACTGTTTTTATTGGATCCTCACGGAACAAGTATGATATCGATGGGCCTACCTGGAGTCATCTTACGGGCGAGTCTATGGTGCAGCTGGCTATTGAAGGAACAAATCCTCTTCCCATTTTTGATGACCTGGCAAACGATAAAAAATTCAACGGCAAATTAATGGTAGATGTAACCGAAGGATTATTTTTTTCATTGAGTCCGAGCAATACCGGTGACCCAATTGAAAAAGTTCAATATTATAAAAAGCGAACTCCTTCAGAGAGATTCAGCTTTGAAGTAAATAAGATACTCGAATCAAATCTTGTATTTCTGGATAAGGGGCATTATTCGTTAAATGCATTACTGGATAATGTTCGTCCCGCGAGCCGGCCCGGAGTATTTGTAATGCCGCTATTCCCAAAAGAGTTTGACCGGGTTCAATTCGACAGGCAGGATTATATGACGCCTGAATTTCTTGTTGATACTAATCTTCAGAACCAGGTAAAAGGTAACTGGAAATTTTTTGCAAGTATGAATAGAGGAAAGCCATTGGATGGTGCTCCACTGGATTCTATTTTGGCAACACTTAAATCAAATGTTGACAAAATAAAAGCACGAGGCGGCGATGTGATATTTGTTCGTACTCCTTCCAGCGGACCTTACTGGCAGGGTGAGCAAATGGGTTTCCCCAGAGAGAAATACTGGGAAAGGATCCTGAGCACAACGGGTTGCAAGGGAATTCATTTTGCGGATTATCCAGCGGTAGCGAATTTTCAATGTCCGGAATTTTCCCATCTCAAACCAAGTGATGCGGTGATCTGGACAACCAACCTTATTGATATCCTGGAAAAAGAGAAAGGCTGGAAATTTTCTCATAAATCAGCCACTAATTAAAAGTTCCAACTTCAACTAACTGCTATGGTATTCAACTCATATACATTCCTGGTATTTTTTATCATTGTTCTAATACTGCATAACCTTCCATTCATTACCTGGAGGGGGAAAAAAATTAACCTGCTTCTGGCCAGTTATGTTTTTTATGCAGCATGGAACCCTCCGTTTATTTTATTGCTTTGGTTATCTACTGTGATAGATTATTTCGTAGGTCGGGCACTCTATCACCAGGAGAATATCACCAAAAGAAAATTATTACTGGTGCTAAGCCTGATAGGAAATCTCGGTATGCTTTGCTTTTTTAAATATGGCACCTTTCTTCTGGAAAATTTCACTTACCTGGTGAATACCATGGGCATGAATTTCCATCCTGCAAAACCAAATATCATTTTACCGGCAGGTATTTCCTTCTATACATTCACTACACTTTGTTATACAATCGATATGTATAAGAAGAAAAGTAAGCCAGTAGCTAAGATGCTGGACTTTTCGCTCTTCGTTACTTTCTTTCCGCACCTGGTGGCAGGTCCAATTGTAAGACCTCCGCAACTGGTGCCTCAATTTGAAACTCCACACAAGGCTACCCAACAGCAATTAGTGCAGGGCCTGTTATTATTGTCATTGGGTTTATTTATGAAAGTGGTGCTGGCAGACAGTATGCTTGCCGAATCCGCAAATACCGTTTTTAATTCGCACGATAAGCTTGCCACCCTGGACGCATGGATGGGTCTGCTCGCATTTTCGGGTCAGATCTTTTTTGATTTCGCGGGTTATTCTACCTGTGCTATTGGTGTTGCTTCCTGTCTTGGATTTGTATTACCACATAATTTTCTTTATCCCTATGGTGCCATTGGCTTTTCTGATTTCTGGAGAAGATGGCATATTACCTTATCGGCCTGGCTTCGCGATTATTTATATATCCCTCTGGGAGGAAACAGAATGGGTAAATACAGAACTTATTTTAACCTGATGGCTACGATGCTGCTTGGCGGACTATGGCATGGAGCCAACTGGACCTTTGTTGTATGGGGTGCGCTTCATGGCTTTTATTTATGGGTAGAAAAGATTGTTGCTGATCTCCGGCATGATAAAGTAAAAGCGATCGCGGTTACTCCGTCTGGCGAAGTGGGTGTCCTTGGTGCGATACCTGAGATCTTTAAGAAAAAAACGCTGACCAATTTCTTTCTGGCACTTCTGACTTTCTTTCTGATCAATGTGACCTGGATATTCTTCCGTGCCCCCGATTTTACTTCTGCCTGGCGAATGCTCACTTCTATGTTCTCTTATGTTCCAAATGGCGCTATGTTGCTGAGCACACTAAGCATGATAAAGATCGCTGTGATCCTTATCGGCGTAATCATCGCGCATTGGTTCATGCGTGATACTAAAGTGCTTACCGTAGCAGAGAAAATGCCATGGTGGTTACTTGGAATTATCTGGTCGGTGATCGTATTGCTGCTGGTGCTTTCGCAGGAGAGTAGTAGTGCGTTTATTTATTTTCAATTCTAAAGAAACTCAGTAATAAGGGCTTATCATCAAATAAACCACCACTCCACTAACGGCCACGTAAAACCATATCGGCCAGGTTATACGTGCCAGTTTTTTATGCTTTGCAAAATCAGCAGTGAGGCCGCGATAGGCGGTAAATAATATAAAAGGAAGTATGATACCGGCAAGAGGAATATGCGTGCCGAGTAATATATAATAAATGATCCTTGCACTGCCGGCGGCAGATTTTTCTTCCTCACTGATCAATCCATTATGATCTATATCGCCAAAACGCGTTTCACCTGCAAAAAGGTGATGACAGATATAACTAACCAGGAACAGGATGGAAAGAAACATGGCAAATAGCATCAAATTTCTATGCAACAGATATTTACCCCATTTCACAGCTATTAATGCAAGAATAAGAAGAATAGCCACTCCGGAATTAAGCATAGCATTCAGCGCCGCGAAATAATGAACATCAAAACCAAGGTTTACATTCAATTTAAATCTGCTTAGTAAAACGATGGCAGTAAATACGATAAAAGAGAAGGCAATGATCAGTACACGAGCTTTTTTGTCGTTGGGTGTCCAGGTGGCCTGCAGCATATTATTATTTTTTACGCAAAATGAACATAAGTAATCCTACGCCCAGGATGGCGCATAGAAAAACAACCGCGATAAGCATCAGTTTATCTGCAAAGAAACTTTTTTCGTGTTTGCCTTTTTCCAGTGTCAGCAGGATCATATCCTCAGAAAGTTGTCCAAGAGAAACAGTGTCAAGTCCATGATAATAACCTCTTACATGCCGGCTGCTATCTATTAATACAAAATGGTCGGTATGCGCGAAGTTAGAATCAACGCCATTTCCATCTTCAACTGGTATTTTTATTTCATGTATAATAAGATCATAGATCTGTTTTTTGTCACCGGTAAGTAACCACCACTGATCCGGATCGATCTGATATTTATCTGCCCAATATTTCAGCCGGTCAACAGAATCTCTTTCAGGATCTATACTGAAGGAAATAAAACGAACATATTTGTTGGTACGGTCCCCAATTTTTTGTCCATTGTTCAACGATTCCGCCATTCGTTTCATGTTGCGGGTTAGTCCGGGACAAATAGTTGGGCAATGAGTAAAAAAGAAATCAGCAACAATGATCTTTCCTTTAAGGCTTTCCCAGGTAATGGTTTCTCCCTCCTGGTTGGTAAGTTTAAAATCTTTGATCTGATGCCAGGCCGTGTCGGCCACCAATTTTCCTTTCTGTGTTACCATTACCACTGAGTCGGGAAGATAATGCCGGGGCATATGAATAGCGTCATCGGTTTTTTCCTGAAACACAAAGAAGAAGCTGAGTGGAAGCACAAGTGCCACAAGTATCGCAAGTAAGGCTGTCTTATTCAAAATGAATGATTGCTTTTTTTACTAAATAAAAAAAACCATTGAACCGTCTGAAATAAGGCAGAGGCGGTACAATGGTTTACTATCTGTGAAATAATATTACTCTTTGCCGCCTGTTCCGCCGGACTTGATCTCCGCCGGCGCAGGCTTGGTACCATGTTCTGCTGGCATGGTACTCTCCCTGAAATGCGCATCGTAATTATTACGAAGTGTTTTATAGGAATGCCCATCATAAATAAAAGCGGCGATGAACCATATAAAAAGCATCAGAGGAACTACGATGGTCATTATAAGGTTTCTCACTTCGCTTCCCAGGTGCATAAAGATGGATACGATATAGTATGCTTTTGCCAGGGAAAGAATAGTCACGGTACCTTTTAATGCCAGTTTCCTGAATCCATCAGGAAGATTCAGCGCATACATCAGGTAACCAATTCCCAGCTCCACCACAGTGATGCCCAATAATACCCAGAACGTTCTCCAGATTTTTTTTACACTATCTTCTTCCGGCGCATGATGAAAACTTACTTCCGGTGATATTTGATGTTCCATACTCATGTGGGTCATTTATAATTTAAATTAGATAGAAGCAAAGGAATACGAATACCCATACCAGATCCACAAAGTGCCAGTAGAGGCCCGCTTTTTCGATCATTAAATAATGACCTTTCTTATCGAATGTGCCATTATAAGCCATGATCAGCATAATGATATTGATCAGCACCCCTGAGAAAACGTGAAAACCGTGAAAGCCAGTGATACCGTAGAAATATCCACCGAAGGCCACAGGGCCAGGCGTTGTTACGTGATGACCGTTATAATTCACTCCTTCTACAATAGAACCCCATGGGTTATGCCTCATATTCTGACCCCAGAGTTCAACTTTACCATCTACCAGTACAGCGTGCTCACCGGTAATTAGGTGATGCCACTCCCATGCCTGGCAACCAAGGAAAGCCAATCCACCGATAATGGTCCAGAACAAATATTTTATCACGCCCAGGCGATTTCCATGATGCCCTTCATGCACAGCCAATACCATCGTCACGGAACTCATGATCAGAATAAAGGTCATGAGACTCACGAACACCAATGGCGCACCACCATGAATACCCGGGGCTGAATCAAACACGTGGTTAGGGTTGGGCCAATAGTTCTGGCTGAAACGGATAGAGCCGTAAGAGATGAGGAAAGCCCCGAAAGTGAACGCATCACTCATCAGGAAATACCACATCATCAGTTTGCCGTACTCTACATTGAATGGGCTTTTACCTCCACTCCACCATTTAGTTTGTACTGTTACAGTTGTTGACATAAATTATTAATTCCGATTAATTATCCTATTCTTCAATTAGCCAATAATCAAAAAGAAGATCAGCAGGTATACCCATAACAGGTCTACAAAATGCCAGTAGGCTGCCGCCACTTCAAGTGAAACAGAACTATAGATCTTTGTCCGGCTTATATAAGCTTTAACGAAGATCACCAGCAATGCGATTATTCCACCTAAAACGTGAATAGCATGCAAGCCAAAGATCACGTAAAGGAATTGGCCGGCACCACTTCCACGAAAAGTAATATTCTGCTTCCACAGATCCTGGAATCCCATCCATTGCAACGCGATGAAAGCTATTCCCAGAAGCAGGGTCACTGCTACCAGCAACCGATATTTTTTCATTTCCCTTAACCTGAAAGAACGTAAGGACCATTGAATCGTCAGGCTACTGGTCAGAATCACCGCAGTAGAAAACCAGAATACCAATGGAATATCAATAGATATCCAGTTGGTCTGATTACTCTTGACGATGAAGGCGCTGGTCAATCCGGCAAACATCATCAGAATACTTCCAATGGCCACCCATAAGGTGAACTTATGTGGGTGTATCCTTTTATTCTGTTCTGTACTCACTATTTCCATATCATTATTAAAAAAAACGTATTAAACTTTACTCAACAACATCGCCAGCAAGATCACCGGCAGATACATATAACTTCCAAACATCACTTTACGGGCCGAGCTTACATCCATTTTTCTATACAAGTTCACACATCGGCTCACCATAAATACATTGGCCAGTATGATCAATACCACACTGATCTTACCTTTCATATCTTCATAAGTGCAGATGCCCGTAAAATATGGAGCAATGGTCACAGGCACCAGAATCAGCGAAT
>JBKJMI010000036.1:0-3013 GCA_046596515.1 Chitinophagaceae bacterium
TTACAAGCAATCTTTTTTACTTTAATGACACAAGTTTCCAAACCCAAATTGTCGATACGAAAACTAAACGGTGGTCTTTCTTGTGGTGTTACTTCCAACACTTTTTTCACCACTTCCAAATCTTCGTTCAGCGTTCTGTATTTTTTCAACAGGTTTTTCAAGTCCTTCTTAAATTCTACAAGCTCATCAAAGGTCATTGTTGTTCAATTTCGTCACCGTAGTTTCTCACCGAGAAGGGAGCATCTCTGTAAAAAGCTAATTCGTAATTTATTTCTTCTCCTTCTTTTGAAGCTAACCAAGGCATATCCTTATGAGAATAGTTGCTTATAGCAGCAGCACTCCAATCACTTAATTGTTCAATCACTCTGTCAATTACTTCTTTCTCACTTGCTTTCAATTCAGTTAAATCGGCTTTCACCAAAGGCAGGTAACGGGTTTGAGGAAAACCATGATATTCTGTTTTCACTCTCTGCAACTGACCCCTATCAATCATTTGCACAACGATGCTATCTAACTTTTGTGGAACAGGACCATATGGCAACTTGCGATATTTTGCACCAGTTAAATGTTCTTCATACAATTCATAATAATTGAAGTCGGAAAAATAAAGCAACTTGTAAAGCACCGTTTCACCAACATTCGGCTTGCCTGCACAGCGTTCAAGAATATACAACAATACATTTTTAAACTTGCTGACTTGCAATGACGGAACAGAAATCCGTTCATCTACCTTCTTTGACTTTGCTTCGGCTTTTCCTTCCAAATCTTGATTAGCGGAAAAATCTTTAGAAACAAAATCATCTAAAGAAAATCCTAATACCATAGACAATCTTTGAAATTCAAGAATATCTACAGTTCTGTTTCCCAACTCTATTTGAGCTAAAGACGGCCTTGAAATTTTGACACTTTTCGCCAAATTTTCTTGTGACAACCCCTTCATTTTACGAAGTTCAGTTATCCTTTGACCTATTTGCTTTTGTGATAATTTTATGTTCATATAAATTTCTTATTACAGTTCAACGGGACAAAGATAATCATTGTTCGAAAACAAAACAAATAAGTGTTCTAATTTCATATGTTGGCTTGAAAATCCGGTCAGGCTGATCACTTGAATTCGGTCGGAGCTGACCAGGAAAACGATTGAATATCAAGACGCTTCCTTGTCAATTCAAAACGAAAATGGGTGGTCAAGGTTACCGGATTATCTAATTATGACACGGTACCATCTTCAAAATCTGTAATTTGTACCCATGAAAAATATATCCACGCTGTTAAAAACTATTGTTTGCCTTTCTTCTTTTTTCGGGCTAACCTCTACTATTCGTGCACAGGATATTTCGGTAAACGAAATTATTAATACCGAAAAAATGTATGATTTGCATTTTACGGATGCAAAGCGTGATTCCATGGTGAACCAACTGAACGCTAACCTTCATTTATATCAATACCTGCATGGGTTCAATTTACCAAATAGTGTTCCCCTTCCAAACTGGTTTGATCCTGTATTGCCAGCAATGAAATTCGATACAAAACAACAGCCCATTAACTGGAATATTCCTGCAGGGGTTGTTATGCCTGCTGATACAAACCAGTTGGCGTTTTATACTATTGCGCAGTTAGCTTCTTTGCTCAGACATCATAAAATTACCTCCGTGCAGTTATGCCGGTTTTTTATAAATCGTTTGAAAAAATATGGCGACACCCTGCATTGTGTGATCAGCCTTACGGAACAAATAGCCATGGAACAGGCTAAACGGGCCGATGCCGCCTTTGCAATAGGCATCTATAAAACGCCACTGCAGGGTATACCCTATGGGCTTAAAGATCTGTTTGCAGTAAAGGGCACCCGAACCACCTATGGCACGCCACCTTTTAAAGACCAGGTAATAGATGAAGATGCATTCGTGTACCAGCAACTGGAAAAGGCCGGCGCTGTATTGATCGCGAAATTATCTATGGGAGAGCTTGCGATGGATGATATATGGTTTGGCGGACAAACTAAAAACCCATGGAATTTACTACAAGGTTCCAACGGTTCCTCTGCGGGCTCCGCATCGGCCACCGTTGCAGGACTTTTACCATTTGCTATTGGCACAGAAACCTACGGCTCTATTGTGGCGCCTTCCGCTGTATGCGGTGCAACCGGGCTGCGGCCCAGCTTTGGCAGTGTTGCCCGAACAGGTGGAATGAACCTTGCCTGGACCTCTGATCGTATCGGGCCGATTTGCCGCAATGCGGATGATGCAGCATTGGTATTTGCGTATATACATGGTAGTGATGTATATGACCGTGCCTCAAGAACAATGCCTTTTAATTATACGGGTACTGTTGATCTCAAAAACATAAAAGTAGCCTATGCAAAAAACTACATTGATACTTTACCTGGCAACAGCGCAGAAAAAGGGGTTATTAAAACCTTGCAGGATGCAGGTGTGCAGGTTACGGCTATCGATTTCCCTTCCAGCTTACATACGAATGACCTGCTAATAACCATTTGGGCAGCAGAATCAGCTGCGGCTTTTGACCCTCTCACAAGATCGGGTAAGGATAGCCAAATGGTACAACAATGGCAAAGCCGCTACCCGAATATGTTAAGGAGTGCCAGGTTTATTCCGGCGGTTGAATATCTTACTGTATGCCGTTTGCGCTACATGGTTATGCAGCAGGCTTTTCCAATATTGAGCAACTATGATATTATCATTGTGCCCAGTATGGCCGATGAGCCAATGGCGCTAACCTGCCTTACTGGCAATCCCTGTATTACATTACCAGCTGGTATAGCTGCTGCCGGTGCTGCACCACCAAGCATTACTTTTATAGGTGGTAAATTATACAGTGAGGCAATAATAACTGCCTTCGCCAAAAAGTTTCAGCAGCTAACCCATTATGAGCAGCAGCATCCGCTTATGTTTACAAAGTGAATTAAAACGCATGCCGCTAAAATTGATATTACTAATAGCTTGGCTCGACATTATGAACAACGAGAGCCTTCAGCTATGTTCAATTATTGAAT
>JBKJMI010000056.1:0-5141 GCA_046596515.1 Chitinophagaceae bacterium
TGTTTGCCCTGACGTAAGTATTTATAGTTTCACGAAATGCTCCGTGATAAATTGTCTCGGCGATTGAACTACATAAGTATAAATGCCCGGAGGAAGATTAACTACCAACTCTGTCCAGTTATTGATGCCCACATTTACGCTGCGGGTATAGGTCCTTACCGGAGTTCCATTACTGTTTACGATTCTTATTACTACAGTCTCAGTAAACAATGATAAGAACTCAACATTCAATACCTCATGAACAGGGTTTGGTGCCAGATGCAATCTTGGGCCCGGAGGTGCAGGAAGTATTCTTACCTCTTTGCATGATTCGGCAATACAACCTCCCTGGAACACTACGCGTACACAGGCATTGTAAACTCCGGCGTTTGCATAGCGATGACTGATCGCGAAATTGGATCCCGGAGGTCTTGTAGAATCTACAGCATAACAAGTATCATGACCGTCACCAAATCTCCAGCAGATATAAATTGGTCTTGCAGGAGGAGTGGCATTTGAATAGGGAGTGGCTACAAATCCACGTACCAGACTATAATTTGAAGGTACGATCTGTACCAGGTTAACTGCACAACCAGGTTGCGGATTGGATACATAGATCCTTCTGCATTTCTGCGCCTCACATCCGCCATAATAACGAATGCTGACACATACATTGAAAGAATCAGGATGCGCATAACGATGAGATACCAGGTACTGACCAGTATAACTCTCTGTATAATTTAAACAGGTATCATGACCGTCACCAAAATTCCAGCAGATGCGGGAAGGTTTACGGTTATTATTATGTGAAGGCAATGCTTTTAAGAATACCTGCAGCGGCATACTGTTAGGCGATGTAACTCTTTCGAAATTGGCAGCACAACTATCTGGTCCGCTTACATGAATCAGGCGGCATTTATATGCCTGGCATCCGCCATAATAGGTGATTCGTACACAAACCTCATAATTGTCCGGATGATTATAAATATGATTGACTGCATAAAGTCCGGTATAATTCTCTGTATAATTAATACAGGTATCATGTCCGTCACCAAATCTCCAGCATACCTCTGATGGCTTACGATTATTGCTATTTGATGGAAGGGCCTTGAAATAATTATTCAAAGGATTAGCGGCCACTTGTATCCTTTCAAAATCAGCTCCGCAGGTATCCGGTGGTGGGGGAGGAGTTCCGATTACAATACTCCTGCATTTAGTAGCTGTACAGCCACCATCATAATGAATGATCACACAAACCTGGTAAACACCGGTATGAGCGTACTGATGTCCTACCTGGTAAAGTCCGGTGTAGTTGGGAGGATAATTAATACAGGTATCATGACCATCGCCAAAGTTCCAGCATACCTGTTGAGGTCTTGGATTTCCATTACTCCAGGGGAAAGCTTTGAAATAGGCGAAAGTAGGATTAGCGTTGGTTTGAAGTTTCTCAAAATTGGCGGTGCAGACCTGAGCAATGGTCACTGTCTTACAGAACATCGCTGAAAGCACCGTATCTCCTGTATTATTTCTGCGATAGATCCGAAGACAGGCATTGTACACACCTGGATGAGGATACAGATGGGTGATGTTTGCCAGGGCGCCAGTGGTGGCCTGATTACCATCGCCGAAATTCCAAACACCTATTCTTTCTCCGGGCTCAGAGCCCAGGATAGAGGTATTGGTAAATACGGCTACGCGTAAACTGTCAAAGACGGTTACGTTGAAATTCGCCAGATCTGGCGTTGTCGGATTGGCCTGGGAACGGGTGGTGACCAGGGTAAGGATCAGCATTCCGGCCAAAAGGGTAAAAACTCTTCTCATTTTTTTTTCGGTTTAGGGGTTGACTAATGTTCTTACGGATCAGGGTGCATAGTCAGTCATCTTGTGACCCCCCATGGTTTACATAGTTTAAATAAATCTTAACTTTATTTCCCCTTGGTAAAATTACGATACCTGTTTTTGGTGGTCGATTATGAACCGGATCAGGTCCTCTAATTGTATCTCAGCCCTTGATGCTGCGTCGTTTATATCCTCACGACTTACCTGAGCAGCAAAAGAGGGCGCCTTCAATCTTTTCAATACACTTTTCACTTCAAGTCCTTCATATAGTCCCGGACGGATTAATGCGGCGGCATGGATAAAGCCGGATAGTTCATCTATGGCATAGATCATCTTATCCATTTTGTTCTGCGGCTCTACTCCAAAATAGGCTGGCCCATGCGAGGCAATGCAATGCATCACCTCCGGATCCACTTGTCTGCGTTCCAGTTCTTCTATTATAATACGGCAATGATCATCCGGATATTTTTCCCAGTCGGCATCATGCAGAAGTCCAGCCTGCTCCCATTTCCGTGCGGTTAGCTCATGGGCGCCTTCTCTTTCGATGGCCCAGGCTTTCATATTGGCGGCTACTTGCTTCATATGGAGGCGAAGTTTCTCATTTGGGACCCATTCGTTTAGTAATGCAATAGCGTCGGCTTCGCTGAGGAGGTTTCCTTTGTTATTTGGGTCTCCGAAGGAGGTTCTGGTTAGTAAGTGGGGCATGAGGCATTGGGTAGATAAGTAAATAAGTAGATAGGTTGATACGTGGCTAAAGTAGAAAAATCAGTACCTATTGTCTGACATACCGAGAGGGGCCTACAAATTCAACCTGCAAGATAGAGATGGGAGAAAAATGGATCAGAATTTAATAATTACAGCCATTTAGGCAAGTTACACCCTGGTAAATTTCAATATGGTCGAGTTCTTCTTTTCTAAACAAAGTTATATTCCAATTACTGATTGGTGGATCGGGGTTCATGTTTCGAAAATGTTTAACGTAAATTTCAATAGTAACCCCATTACTATACTTGAGATATAACATGTGAGCTTTCTTCATTTGGTCTCCAGGAAGAATTCTTATTGTATCATAATTCAGTGGGATTCTCGCAAGAAAAGAATCAATTGGATTCCCCATAAACTGCAATAGGTTTAATGAGGACAAGTATTGCACTAGCGTATCTTGTTTCAGGTGAAAATTGCGGGAATCAAATTTTTTATTTAAGCGTGCATGTGCCGTATTAACAATTGAAAAAACTAAAATTATTAAAAAGATTTTTTTTGTTTTCATAATATAATCGTTTAGTAAATTTTATCAAAGGATGTTTTAGCCAAATTATTAGACTTATAAATGGCGATACCTGTACTTGAACTGGTCCCAATTAATTGTATCAATGATCTTTCTGTAGCTAATCGCCAATTTGTATAAGCAGCTTGGTCGGCTAATGCCCCTTCCCAATGATTTATTATTAGATATCGTTTATCAGTTATGTTGTTAAAAAATGTTTGAGCCAGAGTTGTGTTCTCAATTACCAAGGCATATCGCACATTCCCTGCTTCAATAAAATGAAAATAATTCTGTTGAGTTTTAAATCCTCTTAGGGATTCAAGATCATCTCCTGATGGAAACGATCTACTTGTCGAATCTGGGGCTTGATGAGTATGCGCATCTCCTATAGACATTTCGCCTACCTGTAAACGGAAAAATCTTCTGGTTTTTACTTGTATGGAGTCATTATCGGTCCTTATGTTAACAGAATAAATCGAATCATTTCTTTTAACTATTACAAGGCCCCATTCATTTCCCGAACTCATGGCCAGATTAAAGATAGAATCTAACTTCTGGTTGACAGCCCTGGCACTTCTTGAAAGTATTGAATCAATAGGCTCACTATTCTGCCATGGGGATCCATTGCGAGGATGCCAAGCTCTGGGGGGACACTCTGGATTTGTTGTACCTCTTGAAGTAGAATTTTCGCATTGGGGTGGGATATAACCCCCACCTCCGCCGGATCCACCCCCACCTCCTTCACCAATAATCCACCCTTCCTCGTTTCCAAAAGACCATATCGTTGTACACCATAATGCATCCTGACAACTCAATTCCGAGCTTTTAAAGCCACGATAAATTGTTTCACAGACCTGATAAGTATGACACATTAATGTAGCTGCCATTGAGTTCGACCTGATATACCACGCCCGTCTGTTTGAGTTTGATCAACTGTTACTAATAGAGAGTCCGATCTTTGGTGATCAAATATTCTACCATCGGTAACGTCAAATTGAGTTGTTCCAAAAACCGCATTGTCCAATGTCGTTAGAACATTAAATACATCTCTTCCAATCCACTTATCTTGATAGGTTGAGTCATCAAAACCAAGTTGATTGTATTGCCAATCACATACCCCGCGCCAGGTTGTATCAAGAGTTGCCAGTTTAAACATCATTGTGGCATTTACATAATTCTCTCCATTTCTTACGAAAGGCACATAAACGATTATGGCAGAATCTTCTGATTGTGTTCTAGAAGTACCCCGAAAATGAACGTTATTGAAAACTATAGATTTATCCCAATAAGGATACCCAATTCTATCTATAAGCTTTTGGGAGAAATGATTTTTATTTTCCTCTCTTTTTAGAAAATCTCTTGCAGCCAATACCGATTTGTTATCCGTATTGTGGTCATCGAAAAAAGTAGTTTGAAAGAACTCAATATCAGGTTTCAAGGTATCAATTTTCTTACACGCATAAAATACCACTAAGAAGGTTGTTAAAAGAAGCCCAATTAAAATTCTTTTATTCATCACTTGTTGACTTTTTAAGATAATTACTTCGACTTCGGGGTTGCATGACATCGAAAAGCTACAGTAAATTGATTTAGGTAGCAATACCACTTTTAGGTAATTTTTTGTTTAGTATTCTTTGAAATACTTACAATGGGTAACTAAGGTATTAATAATCAATTATTTAAATATTTCTTTTGCAGTTCCTTTAATTGAACGTTTTCCATAACCATTGGCGGTGTGTCACTCCAAATTCTTCTGTGGAAATAAATATAGCATGACTAAGGCGGAAGAATCAGAGAGGTCAAGCGCCTTGGCCGGCCCTAAATCAAACGACCTAACTGCTTTACTAAAGGCAAGGGCGGGCATAGCGTCTTTAGAGTGTTCCAAGTTCACACGCAGCGGAGTTTAACTGGTAAAAGAGCCTGGAAAATTTGAGTGTTCCCCCCGACGAATCGTCAGAGGAAAAGATCGATCTAAAGAACAGATCACTTCGATTCGTCTTGATTTTTTTGTTTCTTTTTTTATCAAGAAAAAAAGAATAGAAAGAAATCCTTTCAA
>JBKJMI010000078.1:0-7668 GCA_046596515.1 Chitinophagaceae bacterium
ACTTTCAATTCTCCTCCATGTCCCTTCGTCACAATATCATAACTCAAACTCAATCCCAATCCTGTTCCCTGCCCGGTAGGTTTGGTAGTGAAGAAGGGTTGGAATATTTTATCTAAAACTTTCAGTGGAATACCATTTCCATTATCACGCACCTTGATTTCAACTTTATTGGAAATCTTTTTCGTACTTATTGAAACTGTTGGTTCATAGTTACTGTCACCCTCAGCTTGCCGAAGGGTTTTCTTTTCACTGACTGCATAGAAAGCATTGTTGATTAAATTTAACACCACTCTTCCAATATCCTGTGGAATGATATTGATGTTCCCTATCGATGCATCAAAATCAGTTTTCATCGTTGCGTTGAAAGATTTGTCTTTTGCCCGCAGGCCATGATAGGAAAGGCGCAGGTATTCATCACATAACACATTGATATCGGTTGATTCTTTTACACCACTGCTGCTTCTTGAATGTTGCAACATTCCCTTCACAATAGCATCAGCTCTTTTACCATGGTGATTTATTTTTTCTTCATTCTCCTTAATATCTATTGCGATAGCTTTCGCGTCAGAATAATTTCCTTTATTAATTTCCTGCTCTAATTCCTCTGCCAATTCTTTATTTATTTCCGAAAAATTATTAACGAAATTCAAGGGGTTCTGAATTTCATGGGCTATGCCGGCAGTGAGTTCTCCCAACGAAGCCATTTTTTCCGATTGGATGAGTTGGGATTGGGTGGCTTTCAATGCGGCAAATGCTCTTTGAAGAGCAATATTTGCTTTCTGTTTTCTTCTATTGCTCCGATATAGTATGATCAAAATGATACCTGTAACTACTAATATAGCAAGGGCAATATAAATACGAAACAAATTCCTGCTTTCGGTTACCTTTTTTTCCCGGAGTTCTTGTTTTTTCTGTTCCTCCAGGGAAAGGCTCCGCACACTTTTAAGCATTGCGATTTGCCGGTTAAAGGCTGAGTCTTTTGCCACCAATGCAAGTGATTGATACTTTAAAAGACTGTCACTGTTTCCTTTTAACTCGAAGGCTTTTACAAAATCATAATAAACATTTTCAAAATCCTGCGAGTTGGAAAGGATCAGGATTTCCAGGTTTCTACGGGCATAATAAAGAGCCGAATCCCCATTAATTTTATGGTTGAGATAAAATTTGGTCAGAAAATTAAAGGTGCCTTGAAGATTGGTATAGTTTTGAAAGCCTGTGCTGATGTTGATAGCTTTATAAAAATATTGCAAGGCAAGGCTGTCTTCATTCTTTTGCTGGTATATTATTCCAATAAGCAAGTTGGCCCAGCCCGTTGGACGAAGAATACCTGCATCGGTGAAGATCCGAATGCATCTTTGTTCCATGATCAGGGCCGAGTCGGTCCTTCCTAAATCAATGTAGATAGCTCCCAAACTCTGTTGAGAATACGCCACGATGACAGAGTCACCATTTTGCTCCGCAAGTTTTTGCCCCATACGGTAATTAAGAATTGCCTCTTCCCTATTTCCCGCT
This sequence comes from Chitinophagaceae bacterium, assembly GCA_046596515.1. GTDB lineage: Bacteria > Bacteroidota > Bacteroidia > Chitinophagales > Chitinophagaceae > JJ008. Next base: position 1,513 of record JBKJMI010000078.1, read on the forward strand.
TCCAGGATCAAACCGCCAAAATGGAGGTAAGTTTCAGCCAACACACTCAACCTGTAAACCTTAGGCATTTTAACCGTGTCTGCATACCAGGATTTTCTATTATTTGCATCATTACCTGTTGTTTCAAATGCGCGGTTGAAACAATCAAATGCTTCCGGAATGCGCTGAAGGTGCATCAGGGCATGGCCCTTGATGCAAAGCGAGGCAGCCTCATCAAGCAGCATGTTATTTTTTCGGGCAAGAGAAATGCAACGTTCAGCAAAATATAAAGCAGAATCTCTTTTTCTTTCCACATAAAAATCCGCCAGCTTGTTTTGAATAGAATAAAGAGCAGAATCAGATGACGCTACTTTTAATTCACTATACAATTGATCTGCATTTGGAGGTTGTGCCTGTAAACCATTACAGGACAAGCATAGCAGTAAAAGGATTAATTTATTTTTCATATTAATGCCGGCAGTTGAATGGTAAACGCAGTTCCTTCTCCTTCTTTTGTTTCTACTTTCAATTCTCCACCATGCCCTTTGGTTACAATATCATAACTCAATGACAAGCCCAATCCTGTTCCCTGCCCTGTTGGCTTAGTAGTGAAGAAGGGTTGAAAGATCTTGTCCAGTACTTTTTGTGGGATGCCGTTTCCATTGTCAGTAACTTTTATTTGAACTTTGTCGTTTATCCTTTTTGTACTTATGGAAACTGATGGCTCAAACCTTATGCCCTCTGTCTTTCGCTGTTCAGTAACAGCATAAAAAGCATTGTTGATTAAATTCAACACCACTCTTCCTATATCCTGTGGAATGATATTGATGTCCCCTATCGATGTATCAAAATCAGTTTTCATTGTCGCATTGAAGTTTTTATCTTTCGCACGCAGGCCATGATAACTTAACCGTAAGTACTCATCGCATAATGCATTGATGTCCGTTGGTTCTTTAACACCATTGCTACTTCTTGAATGCTGCAACATTCCTTTTACAATGGCATCCGCTCTTTTACCGTGATGATTTATTTTTTCTAAATTTTGTTTCACATCTGATGCAATGGCTTTGGCTTCATTAATATCTCCTTTATCTAACTCACTATTCATTTCATCAATCAATTCATTGCTTACTTCACTAAAATTGTTTACAAAATTCAATGGGTTTTGAATTTCATGTGCAATGCCTGCCGTGAGCTCGCCAAGGCTGGCCATTTTTTCTGACTGGATCAATTGTGCCTGGGTGGATTTAAGTTCTGTAAGTGTTTTTTCGGCGTTGGTTTTCTGAATATTTATTTCTTCCTTTTGCTGCTGCAACAAGGTGTTCGCATTTTGTTTTTGCTTGTTGTTACGATATAGAAAAAATGCAATCAAAAGGAACACACCTAAACCAGTAAGTAATGCATATTGCTTAACCTGATTTTGATAGGAAGCCTGTGCAGTTGCCATTTCGAATTGCCGCTCTTCTTCATCAAATGCCATAAGGTTCTGAATGGCATTCAGATTGTCCAGATTGTTTATTTTCTCTAAAGCTGCCACTGCCATTTTGTGGTAACGAAGTGCAGTTCCCAGATTGCTTTTTTCGTATAGCGAAGACAAAAAAATACTGACATCAGCAATTGAAAGGCCACTGCCGTTTTTTTGCGCATCATCAAGTGCCCTTTGTGCATAATAGATACAAGAATCACTTGGCCCAGCCTGTTGATATATCTCTGCTATTTCAAGGTTTGCTGCTTTAGTAAAAAAATATTGATCTATTAAATAACCATCCGATAGGCTTTGTTGAAAATAATTGAGTGCAGGCTGTACATTACCTTTAACTAATTGAATCCTACCCAGCGTAATTAAATTGGGACAACTCATTGTCTCATCACCATATCGTTTAATATTTTTGTCTGCCATGAGGCAATAAAATAAAGCCGAGTCCAGTTCATTCAATCTATAATAAGTCATCCCAAGATATACTTGTGCCGGTACCGCCATATTGTAATTACGAGATGAGTTGAAGAGCTGCAATGATTGTTTATGATAAAACAGTGATGATGAAAAATCTCCTGCTGACCTGTATATTAAGCCAAGCCTATTAAGTATTTGCCCACGGCCAATCGCAAAATTGTATTTCTCAGTGATCCGCAAGGCCTTCAACTCCAATTCCAAAGCCCTCGTGCTATTCCCTGCCATTGACAGGGTATATCCCATTATGTAAAGGGATTTATATTCCCCGTTGTGAAATTTTAATTTGCGTGATACCTCAAGGGCTTTCTGTGCATACAACAAAGCAGAATCAACATTTGTGAACTTATACTGGTCAGCCAGTTCTATCATAGAAAGGCCGGTAGCTGTATCAATCTTGCTTATGGAAATTGATTGCTTTAGACTGTCAATAATGGATTGGTGATTGCCCTGTGCAAAATCCTGCTTTGACAAAAAAAATAAAAGGAAAAGACCTGCTATTTTTTTCATACTCCTATTTGTTTAATGGTAATTCAACGATAAATTCACTTTCCTCACCTTCTTTCGTCTCCACCTTCAATTCTCCTCCATGTGCTTTAATAATATCATAACTCAAACTCAATCCTAATCCTGTTCCCTGCCCGGTGGGCTTGGTAGTAAAGAAAGGCTGAAATATTTTATCCAATACTTTTTGTGGGATTCCGTTTCCGTTGTCAGATACTCTGATTTCAACTTTGCTATTTATCTTTTTTGTGATTATTGAAACGATTGGATTGTAATTTTCAATTCCTGTTTTATTTTTTTCATCCACCACACTTAGGCTTCGCTCAGTGCAAGCATAAAAAGCATTGTTGATTAAATTCAATATCACTCTTCCAATATCCTGGGGAATGATATTGATGTTTCCTATCGATGCATCAAAATCAGTTTTCATAGTAGCATTAAAGGATTTGTCTTTTGCCCGCAGGCCATGATAACTCAATCGTAAATACTCGTCACACAATGCATTGATATCGGTTGGCTCTTTTACACCATTACTGCTGCGGCTATGCTGCAACATTCCTTTTACAATGGCATCGGCTCTTTTGCCGTGGTGATTTATTTTTTCTTCATTTTTAATGACATCGTCAGCAATTGATTTTGCTTCGGGTGTATTTCCCTTGTCCAGCTCTTCCTTCATCTCTTCCAGCAACTCTTTATTTACTTCAGAAAAATTATTCATGAAGTTTAACGGGTTCTGAATTTCATGGGCAATGCCGGCGGTGAGTTCACCAAGACTTGCCATTTTTTCTGATTGAATGAGTTGAGTTTGGGTGGACTTTAAATTTATCAGCGTTGCTTCTAAAACTTTATTAGCTTTTTGTTTTTGGCGATTGTTGCGATAAAGAACGATTGTTGTCAGCAGAATGCCACCCAGCACCGCTATCAAACCTATCATTTTTAAATTATTTGCATAGGCTGTTTTTTCTTCATCCAGCTTTTTTAATCGAAGCTGTTCATTGAAAGCAAATTTTTGGTACTCAGTAAGATTTGTTATCCTGACATTTTTAAGACTGTCATTTAATTTGTATGATAGTCGTTCATACTTAAGGGCACTGTCAAGATCATTATTTAAATTATACACATTAGAAAGTCCTCTATAGGCACCCACCAGAGCAGCATCAGGTGTGCCAACCAGCAGAGCTGTTTCCATTGCCTTTTTTGCATAAAAAAGGCATGAATCTTTTTTATTTTGCAACTGGAATAGATCATAAAGTGCATTGTAAGCTATTGGCAAAGCAATAAGTTCTTTATCTGCCCAAAATCTTGCAATTGACTTGTGTGTATAAATTATAGCAGAATCCAAAATGCCTTTTTGCCCATAACTGCGTGCAATAAACAAATAAGAAAAACCAACTCTGTTATAGCCTGCTTTAGCTCCTATTTCAATGCTTTTTTTGAGAAATAAAAGTGCTGAATCGGGGGACATAGTAATGGCAAGCCCTCTGCTGGATATATATATTACCTTACCGTTATTGACGGACTCCCCAAGTTTCAATGCTTCCAGTAAAGAGGCTTTATATTTTTCAAATTCTCCCAAACTTCTCCATAGGTTTCCCATCATCTGGTAATTCATACCTAAAATGGTAATCCGGGCTTCGTGACTGTTTTTTGAATTTGAAAATGTCCAGACCCGCCAATTATCGGATTCATTTTCTTCATCACCCGCCAGCTTGACTGCTTCTGAAAAATATTCATACGATTTCATGAAATTACCTAAACCGTTTAAGACATACGCTGCCTGACTGTAAGCATCTGCTTGCCATAATCTCCTGTTTAATTTTTTGGCCAGGGCCAATTGCTGTTCATGAAAATACAACCCACTGTCTCGCTTAATATCCTGATAATAAAAACCCAGGCTGCGAAAGGCAGCCATCTTTAACGTATCATTCTTTTCTGATTGTACAGAACGTTTAAGGCTATCGGCCTGCTGTGCTGTTACATATCCCCAGCTGGGGTCCTTTTGCGCCATTGATGCTGCAGGTATCAAACAGAGCAGAAATATTTTTACAAATATTTTCATTTCATTTTTTTTCTTTTTTTTGATGGCCGTAAAAAGTTTTCACCTGTAATTACTTTCCTTCCCGTCTTGTTTTCTAACGCTAGCCTTGAATCTTTAGCAATCTTTCCGCCTTTTTACCGGCTACAGCATTTTGAGTTACACCTTTTGCTTTGTCTGTTTCTGCAATTTGTCTTGTAGATAATTCTGCTAATGCAGTGAAGATTAATTCGGCTTCGCTCATATGGTCTCTCAAATTTTGAGATTTTAAGCCCTTTAAGTTCCTATGCTGCTTTACACTCAGCCCTGCCCATTCTGTGTGAATGATGTTGGTGAGGAATGCAAATTCATCTCCTTTTTTTACACCGCTATCCTGCCAGTAATCAGTTAACTTATTTCGTGTTTCCTGGCCGGTCATTCGTTGTTGTATCCATTTTTCCCTGTGTCCAAGTTTTTGCCAGTTTTCTCTTGCTCTATCCAAACTTTGCTCAGGGTCGCTTATTTCCTGCATTCTTTCAAAGCCTGTTTTTGCCAGCCATTGTTTAAAAGGTTCAGCTTTGGGGGAAGGAATGGATTGAATGAGGCGGAGGAGCTGTTGGGTGTCGGCTACATCGGTCATTCTCATTTTACCATCAGCTGCTTTCATTTTCAACCCGTGACTGTTTGTCACGGTTTCATTTCCTTCCTTTTTTAGCCGTTCTTTGAGCTTTCGCCAATAGGCTAATGGGTCAATACTTTCCGTAAGGATTGCAATAACATCTGAAATGGAGAAATACCATTTTTGCTGTTCTTCATTCCAATGGGTTCTTACTTTCTGATGTTCAAACAGCTTCACTTCATTTTTCACAGTTAACTATTTTTCGGTAATAAAATAATAAATGTTGAGCCTTCCCCCTCCCTGGTTTCCACTTTCAATTCTCCACCATGTGCTTTCACAATATCATAACTCAAACTCAGTCCCAATCCTGTTCCTTGTCCTGTTGGCTTGGTAGTGAAGAAGGGTTGAAAGATCTTTTCGACCACTTTTTGGGGAATGCCAGTACCATTATCCTGAACCCGGATCTCGATTCGGTCGTTCTCCTTTTTTGTACTCACTGTAACTGTAGGTTGATAACCCTCCTCATTCAATTTCTTTCTTTCATTCACTGCATAAAAGGCATTTGTAATAAGGTTCAGTATCACCCGGCCAATCTCCTGGGTAACCACATTTATTTTCCCTGCATTCTCATCAAATTCAGTCTTCATCGTTGCATTGAAGGTCTTATCCTTGGCTCGCAACCCATGAAATGCCAGGCGTAAATATTCATCAGCAAGTGCATTGATATCTGTTTCTTCCATTTGTCCGGTACTGCTTCGGCTATGCTGCAACATTCCTTTTACGATCGCATCGGCCCTCTTTCCATGATGGGTGATCTTCTCCAGATTCTGTATAACATCATTCGCAATTTCTTTTGCCTCCTCTGTATTTCCATTATCAAGCTCCGTCCTCATTTCATCAAGCAATTCTTTACTTACTTCAGAAAAATTATTTACAAAATTGAGGGGGTTCTGTATTTCATGAGCGATACCGGCGGTGAGTTCACCCAGGGATGCCATTTTCTCTGATTGCACTAACTGCTGCTGTGCCTGTTTCAGGTCAACCAGTGTTTTTTCCACCTGCTGTTTCGCGGCTTCCAGTTTATTGAAA
>JBKJMI010000052.1:0-4610 GCA_046596515.1 Chitinophagaceae bacterium
TTACAGAAAGCATACGCAACGCGCAGATCAATCATGGCATCGATAGTTTTCAAATGAATGAGGAAGACCTCAGCATTCGAGAGACAGATTTCAAATCACAGACCTCTACAGTTTTGATGATCGATATGTCCCACTCTATGATACTTTATGGAGAGGATCGAATCACACCGGCGAAGAAAGTGGCCATGGCCCTGGCCGAACTGATCAAAACAAAATATGCGAAAGACACTTTAGATATTGTGGTATTTGGCAATGATGCCTGGACCATTGAAGTAATGGAGCTCCCCTATTTACAGGTAGGACCTTATCATAACAATACCGTAGCCGGATTAGAACTCGCCATGGATATTTTAAGAAGAAGAAAAAATCCGAACAAGCAGATCTTCATGATCACAGATGGTAAGCCCACCTGTCTGAAGATCGGCAAGCGATATTATAAGAACAGTTTTGGTTTGGATAGAAAAGTCGTGAACCGATGTCTGAACCTCGCGGCTCAGTGCAAGAAAAACAAGATCACCATCACCACTTTCATGATCGCCACGGATCCCTATTTGCAAAGTTTCGTGCAGGAGTTTACCGAGATGAATCATGGCAAAGCATTTTTTGCTTCGCTGGATAGGTTGGGGGCGTTTATATTTAAGGATTTTGAATCGGGGAGGAGGAAAACGGTTTATTGATATTATTCCGGTGCCTTCGAGATGGTGCCTGAGCTTGTCGAAGGCCAGGCACCGGTACCTGTTCATATTGAAAGTTCTGTAGTCGTAGGAATGGATCGAATAATTTATCACCTGTAAACTAGAGCCCGGTGCCTGGCCTTCGAGAACCTCAGGCGCCATTCTCGAAGGCAAAGGGATTAAGGGAAGAAATTAATAATGAGCGCTAAGCGGTAGACCATTAGTGTTATTGGCCGTTATTCGTGTCCTTCGTGCAATTAGTGTCATTCGTGTTCTGTATTTAAAAAACAATCATGCAAACAAAAAACATAAAGTCCCTAGGCGAACTAAAAAAATCAGGCTATAAACCCCGCTCTATCCGTGAAGAGATACGCGAGAACTTATTAACCCGTCTCCGCAACGGCGACAACACCTTCACCAACATCATCGGCTACGAAGACACCGTGATACCAGATGTAGAAAGAGCCTTATTAAGTAAACACAATATTCTCTTCCTCGGTCTGCGCGGACAAGCAAAGACCCGTATGGCCCGCCAGATGGTGGACCTGCTGGATGAATACATTCCCTGCATTTCAGGATCGGAGATCAATGATGATCCCCTTCAACCGGTAAGTAAATACGCTATTGATCTGATCGCGGCTCATGGTGATGAAACACCCATTCACTGGATACATAAAAGCGAGCGATACGGAGAGAAACTGGCCACCCCCGATGTAAGTGTAGCTGATCTGATAGGTGATATTGATCCGATCAAAGCGGCCAATATGAAGCTTTCCTTCGCTGATGAAAAAGTGATCCACTATGGTATCATACCAAGGTCAAACCGGGGCATTTTTGTGATTAATGAATTGCCTGACTTACAGGCCCGTATACAGGTTGCCTTATTTAATATTTTAGAAGAAGGAGATATCCAGATCCGCGGATTTAAAGTGCGTTTGCCCCTTGATATAGTGTTTGTATTTACTGCCAACCCGGAAGATTATACCAATCGTGGTTCTATCGTTACTCCTTTAAAAGATCGTATCGAAAGTCAGATATTAACTCACTATCCAAAAACATTGGAGCATGCCCTGGAGATCACCCAACAGGAAGCAGATATTAGTAAAGAACAAGCCTCGATGGTAGAGGTGAGCGACCTGGTAAAAAGACTGATCGAACAGGTGGCCTTTGAAGCAAGAAGCAGTGAACTGGTTGATAAAAAATCAGGCGTGAGTGCACGTCTCACTATTTCTGCATTGGAGAATGCAGTCAGTGCAGCAGAAAGAAGAGCGATTATCAATCATGAAAAGAATACACATGTCTGGATCAGTGATCTGGTGGGAATCATTCCATCCATAACAGGAAAAGTGGAACTGGTATATGAAGGCGAACAGGAAGGTCCTTATCAGGTAGCTATGAACCTGGTGGATAAAGCGATACGGACTCAGTTCATTCAATACTTTCCAAATCCCGAGACATTGAAAAAAAGAAAGAATACTGGTAAACCATCACAGCAGGAAAAGCCAGATGAGAATCCTTATCGTGCGATCACCAGCTGGTTTGATAAAGGCAATCACCTGAATCTAACTTTCAATACAAAAGATAAAGAGAGAATTTTGCAGCTTTATACTGTAGACGGATTGCATTCATTGGTAAAGAAATTCTTCCCACAGTCGAATGAGAAGCAATCGGCGTTATTAATGGAATTTGTTTTACACGGACTGGCCTCCTACTCTCTGATCAGTAAAAAATTATTTGAAAATCAGATCGAGTTTAAGGACCTGGTGGGATCCATGATGGATTTTAGCGAAAAAGATTTTGAATTTGATGAAGAAGCTTAAAAAAGAAAACCCGGCTATTGGCCGGGTTTTCTTTTTATACTAAGTATTATTTTTTCTTCGCTGTGTTGAATTTATAACCGAAAGAAATTCCCGCGTAATAAGGAATAAAAAAATCAGAACTAAATACAGGACATACAAAGGCACGGAAAGTAAACCCTCCTGCTTCCGGTTGCATGCGATAGCCGAATAAAAGGTGACCAAAAGTGGTAGAAAAATCTCCTCCGGCCCCTGTGCCGATCACGGGAGTAACACCTGCTCCTAATTCAAAATAATTTCTTTTATCCTTTCCCAGAAGATAGTTCACGCCAATCGGTATGAATACTACTCCATCTCCATTAACACTAAATCCTCCAACCCCTACTCTACCGCCAAAACCATCTTCTTTTTTACTGAAGCGGGTATCATAGTTCACTGAAGCCAGACCGGGTCCGCCTAACTCAAAATAAATAGACTGGGCCTTTATAGTAGTTGGTAGAATCGCTGCAAAGGCAAGCAGCAGAAAAAGTAGGTAATGTTTTCTCATGTCTTTGGTTTAGGCCTGAAAGATAAGTGGGAATTATTAATTATGGAAGCAGATTTACTTCTCTTTCCAATGTAACGCCAAATTTATCCTTTACTGATTGTATAACATCCTGGCTTAATTCAAGCAATTCTTCGCCACTTGCATTCCCATAATTGACCAGAACAAGAGGTTGTTTTTCGTGAAGTCCCGCATCTCCTCGTCTAAATCCCTTCCAGCTTATCTCTTCTGATGGACCACTATGTTCTATCAGCCAGGCCCCTGCCAATTTGACCATTCCTCCGGGTAATTCATAGGACACGATATCGGGGAAACGATTTTTTATTTCATTAAACTGTGTAGCAAATAATTCAGGGTTCTTAAAAAAACTGCCCGCATTACCAATAAGATTGGGGTCAGGTAATTTTGAACTACGTATACGAATCACCGCATCTGAAATCGCACGGATACTGAGTTTGGATATGCCCATGGCTTCCAATTCCTGTTGTATTGCGCCATAACTGGTATGAAATACAGGTTTCTTTTTTAATTGAAAACTAACTGTAGTAATAACGTAGTCTCCTTTATATTTTGTCTTGAATGCGCTATTCCGGTATCCAAAGCGACAATCACCTGCCGTGAAGGTAACAGGGGTTTGAAATTTAATATGATAAGCTTCCAATGACCAGAATACTTCCTGCAACTCTACACCATAGGCGCCAATATTCTGAATAGGAGCGGCTCCTACTGTACCCGGTATCAAAGAAAGATTTTCAACGCCTGCCCAATTATGTTCAATGCAGTATTGTACAAATGAATGCCAGTTCTCCCCCGCTCCCACTTTCACATAAACATATTCTTCATCTTCATGCACCAGGGTAATGCCCATGATCTCATTTTTCAATACCAATCCATCCAGATCTTGAACAAATAAAATATTAGAACCACCACCAAGTACGGTAGGAACCCTGTTACCATTTAAATTTATTCGGGAATATTCAAGCAGCTCCTGCAATTCATCCGTGCTTGAAAAACGGGCAAAGTATTTTGCCTTCGCATCAATGTGGAAGCTGTTGAATGGCTTTAAGGATATGTTTTGGTGGAGAAGCATGGAGCAAAAATAAAGAAAAGTTCAGGGATCCTTTTATCCCTTTGCCTTCGAGAGCCTCAGGCACCGGGCACTTGTGTACGATGGAAGAAATATTCGATATACTCCTACGACTAGAAGATAAACGAGATGCTCAGGTACCGGTGGCTGAGGCTCTCGAAGCCACCGGATAATCAAACCGGATCAACATCCACCACTACCCCAACACTCCTATAATTCTTCTCCTGGTGCATAACCGCAATCTGCTCAAGTATATCTTTCTTACACTGAGCAAGCGTTTTGCCATCCTTTGGAAGTTTTAGCAGGATCTCAGAAAGATATTGATTGCGAATGCGGCCTATCAATGGCTCGGCGGGGCCAACCAGGTATTTTTCATAACGAGATTTCAAGGCCTGCGCATAATGATGAGCCGCACGCTCCACTACTTCTTTTATCTTATGCTTAAAGCTGATATGAATGATCCTTGAAAATGGAGGATAAAAAAATTGTTTGCGGCTATTCATTTCCTG
>JBKJMI010000131.1:0-8705 GCA_046596515.1 Chitinophagaceae bacterium
CAGGTACCGGTGCCTGAGGCTCTCGAAGGCACCGGAATAATATCAATAAACTGTCTTACGTCGCCCCGATTCAAAATCCTTAAATATAAACGCCCCCAACCTATCCAGCGAAGCAAAAAATGCTTTGCCATGATTCATCTCGGCAAACTCCTGCACGAAACTTTGCAAATAGGGATCCGTGGCGATCATGAAAGTGGTGATGGTGATCTTGTTTTTCTTGCACTGAGCCGCGAGGTTCAGACAACGGTTCACGACTTTTCTATCCAAACCAAAACTGTTCTTATAATATCGCTTGCCGATCTTCAGACAGGTAGGCTTACCATCAGTGATCATGAAGATCTGCTTGTTTGGATTTTTTCTTCTTCTTAAAATATCCATGGCCAGCTCCAGTCCGGCTACGGTATTGGTATGATAAGGTCCCACTTGTAAATAAGGGAGATCCTTTACTTCAATGGTCCAGGCATCATTGCCAAATACCACAATATCTAAAGTGTCTTTGGGATATTTTGTTTTTATCAGTTCTGCCAGGGCCATAGCCACTTTCTTCGCGGGAGTGATTCGATCCTCTCCATAAAGTATCATGGAGTGGGAGATATCAATCATCAGTACGGTAGAGGTCTGTGATTTAAAATCTGTCTCGCGAATGCTTAGATCTTCCTCATTCATTTGAAAACTATCGATGCCATGATTGATCTGCGCGTTGCGTATGCTTTCTGTAAAATCGATCTGCTCGATCATATCTCCGAAGCGGAACTGTCTTGTCTCCGGACTGCTCTCATCTCCCTGTCCGGGTTTGAAACTGCGATGATCACCCTGCTTTGTTTTTTTTAGTTTACCAAAGATCTCTTCCAGACTTTTTTTGCGAATGCCCTGTTCTGTTTTCGGTGTGATCTTTATCTGTCCGGTCTCGCTATCATCTTTTATATATCCTTTGGCGCGGAGGTCCTCAATAAAATCACCCATTCCATATTCATCATCCGTGAGCTGGTATTTTTTATCCAGTTCACTCATCCATGAAAGAGCCTCTGGTAATTCTCCGCTGGTATAGGTCAGCAATTGCATGAAAATATCAAGCAACTGCTCGAAGCGGGATTTGCCGTCCTCATTGGGGTTGTATTTTCTAAAATGGAAGCCTTTCATTGTTTTATGGAGAATGAAATTACAACAAAAAGAAAGCCCCAATGTTTGGAGCTTTCTTTTGTTATTGTTAATTAGTTTTTTTTGCTATTTAATCCCTTTGCCTTCGAGAGCCTCAGGCACCGGGTATTGAGTACGCTTCAAGATATTTTCCCATTAGGTAAGAGGCTATGCCGGTTAAACTGCTACCGGTGGCTGAGGCTCTCGAAGCCACTGGAATACGCACATTCCTACGACCACAGAACAAACAGTAGGCACTGCAACCGGTGGCTGGCCTTCGAGAACCTCAGGCACCATCTCGAAGCCACCTGAATAAAATTCACCCTCATTGACTACTGCTTCACTCACCACTCACTTCCCATCACTTCCCCGCGCTATCCGGTCTCACCGGGTTAACTATCGTCGGATTCGGAATCTCCGTCCCCTTCGGTTGCTTTTCCGGCGCATATTTCTTCTCCACATCATCCAGCACCGCCAGCAATGCTTCATTGATCTGGTATTCTGTGGTCAGACTTTGGAACATAGGACTATTATCGTCTGAACCTCCGTATTGAGTAATGACAGGCTTCTGTCCATTATTCATAGAGATAAAATAAGCTCTTTGTTGTTCAAGGTCTTTTCGAAGTGCAACACGATATTGTTCCGCCAGTTCTTTTTTACCCGCCTTATAACATGCTTCCAGGAAGATCATGCTGGTTTGGTTATGACTACCATAACGACTAACCATTGCATAAGGAAAATTTTTAGGATCAAGACCAGCATTACATTTTTCTAATAGTTTACCTGCTTCATCCAGTCGCCCTTCATCAGCAAGGTTACCCGCTGCTTCTGCATAAAGTCCGCGAATGCCAATTAAATGGCGACGGTTCTCTTCATCAAAGTAAACTGTTTTACCTGCTATGGCACCAAAGGCGAATTTGGTCATCAGGTTATTGAAGATCACTGCATCATTATTATCCTTGATCTGTGTGCCACCTAAACCAAATTGTCGCATACTATTATGTACGGTCCAGTTATTCTGTGGCGATTTACCTGCAACAGGAACTAAACGATAGGAGAGACCATCTTTTCTCAGGTACTGACCGAATCCAAGTTCTCCATAAGGAGAAGTGAAATAGATCGGTCTTTTCCATTGATTGGAAGCGATAAAATTCAGAATCATGAAATCACTGCGCATCAATCCATCCTTCAATTTATTCTCCGGAATATCAAATCTGATCTCCGGTAGTACCACATCATCTGCATTTACCGTTCCATTGCTTCTTACCAGGGCAGTATCCACAGGTACTTTGAATTTACCTACAGGGAATACGCCATAACCAACATCACGACCTGTTTCAGGATCATAGTTTGGTTTACCCAGCACATTCTTCATGACATCAAAAAGATCATAATATACTTTCGGATCTCCCTGAGCTTTATACTGAAGATATTCGCGGTTATGTCCTTCAATTTGTTCCGGTGTCCAGATCACATCCAGTGAATCGGCATCGTTCACTTTCGAGCGAAGCTGATTAATATACCAGTCGATACCCAATAAACTATTATTGATAACACGTATATCTGTACGTGTTATCAATAATAGTTTATTGATAACACGTATATCTGTACGTACACCTTCCACTTCCTGTGCATACCATAAAGGATAGGTATCATTATCACCGAAGGTGAATAGAACCGCATTTGGCGCACAGCTTTCCAGATAATCTCTGGCTACATCTGGTGCAGTGAGTTTCGCACTACGATCATGATCATCCCATTCCTGCTGGGCCATCATTAATGGTACAGCCAGACATACAACTCCAGCAACAACATTAGCTATCAGACCATTCTTACCTGCATTTGATACCGCTTTAATAATAGTAGCTACAATTGCAGTGAATGCAGCAAAGAATACCGTAGCGAAAATGGCTGTAGTCAAGGCACCTGATTTCACATCATTGGCGCAACTCATTATAGTAATGAGGAAGGTTAGTATTCCTCCACGGGTAAGTACATATTGAAAACGGAATGACTTTAATTTTTGTGAGGCCAGTTTTACTAATGCCACCACCGCCAATCCTATCCAAACCGCAAAGGCATAGAAAGATCCCACATAGGCATAGTCACGCTCACGTGGCTGATTGCCCGGTTGGTTCAGATAGATCACCACCGCGACACCCGTCATAAAGAATAAAAGGAAATTCACCAGCCAGTCTTTGCGATTGCGAAGGAACTGATAAATACATCCGAGTATTCCCAATATGAAAGGAAGCAGGTAAAGCACATTATGCGCCTTACTATTTTTTATGCTGTCGGGTAATTTAGATTGATCACCCAGTCTGCTTTGATCTGCAAATGCAAAACCTGTAATCCAGTTACCATCTCTGCGATTACCAAGACCCTGAACATCATTTTGTTTACCAGAAAAATTCCACATAAAATATCTCCAGTACATCAAACTCATCTGGTAAGAGAAGAACCAGTTCACATTATCTCCATAGGAAGGCGCCTGGTATTTTCCGGTCTGCTGATCTTTTTCCAGATGCAGCCAGTCGGCATAAAATTCATCATGGAATTGGTCATGACTACCATCCCATATACGTGGGAAGATCTGCATATCGCTGCTTTGATAAACGGGCTTGCGATCGCGACCAGTAGGAATATAAGAATCTTTACCTTTTACATATTTCATCTCACCCTCATCGATCTTTACATATCCTTCTGCATCTCTTTCATAAGATGCTGCGAAATGTGGACCATAGACATGAGGCGCATCGCCATATTGTTCGCGACTTAAATAATAAACCAGGTTGATGGGATTGCTCACATCATTCATGTCGATAGATGGGTTCGCTGTAGAGCGGATCATCGTGGTGAAATACATGAAATAACCCAGCATGATGAATGCATAGGACCAGAGTCCAAGTTTTAAAATGCGAATGGCATTTGGGCGAATAAAATAACCGATCAGCAAACCAACACCCGCAATCAATAGGAATTTAAAAATCTGTGCTCCACCTGAACCCGTGCTCATAATAAATGGCAGCGAAGAGATCGCCAGGAATAATGCGAACCAGGTGATCAATACTTTGCGGTTCATTTTTATTTCACTGAAACGAAGTGCCCAGGTGATCAGGGCAGCAACAGCGATAAAATAAAAAGCGAAACCAGAGAAGAAAGGAAGGTGCAGGTTATTCTTAAAGAATACATCAAACTCACCGGCTCCTTTCATGGAGTATTGTATAATGCCTAATTGAGTTAAGCCTGTAATCAAACAACCAATAAAGAATGCTGTAGCGACCTTTCTTAGGTGAGGATAACGCATATACAAACGCACTACAGCAAGTATGCCACCCAGGAAACCCAGGAGATAGGCATATTTCACCGGATCGCCTTCGCGATTATTATATCCAAATAATACCAGCAATAAGCAAAGAAGTATAGTTCCCAGTACGGTACCTATCAGGAAATTATCTTTTTTCAATTTCAGATAATCAACCTTCGATGCCTCATGATCATAATTACGACGGAAGAAATAGATCATCACGATAGCAGGGATACTCAATAGGTTCAACAAGTGAACACCAATAGATAGTCCCATCATGAAGAATAGAAAAACGATCCAGCGATCAGCTCTTGATCTTGCCGCCGGATCAATGCCTGCGTGTTCATCAGCATGTTCCCATTTCAGCATGGCCCAGAATACGAGCGCCGTGAAGAAAGAAGACAAGGCATATACTTCACCTTCTACGGCACTAAACCAGAATGAATCACTGAAGGTATAAGCGAGTGCACCTACCACACCAGCGGCCATGGTAGTGAACAATTGATTTGAATTGAGATTTTCACCGACGGTCACAAACATCTTACGTGCAAAATGGGTGAGGGTCCAGAACAGAAATAAAATAGTACCTGCACTTGCCAGGGCACTCATCAGGTTGACAGCATTTGCGGCCATCAGTTTGTTATCGCCAAAAAGAATAATAAAAAGCCGACCCAGTAAAACGAACATCGGCGCGCCCGGAGGGTGGGGTAGCTGGAGCTTATCGGCGCTGGATACAAACTCACCGCAATCCCATAAACTTCCACGGGCTTCACGGGTCAAAAAATAAGTGGCAAAAGCCACCAGGAACACCAACCATCCGGTGATGTTATTGGTTCTTTTAAAATTCATCATTCTGTGGAGTTTTTTAACCCGGTTTTGGGGTAGGCAAAAATAGGATTCAAAGTTGAAAGTTGAGGGTTGAATGTTGTGGGTGGATTCCGGTGGCCGGTGCCTTCTCATTCGGGTGCCTTCGAGAGCCTCAGGCACCGGTACCTGTATTTCCTCAAAATCTATTGTACGTAGGAGTGTTTTGAGTAATTCTCCAATGGTAAACCGATACCCGGTGCCTGAGGCTCTCGAAGGCCAGGCACCGGGTATCGTGCCCTACTCCCTTGTGCCTTCGAGAGCCTCAGGCACCGGGCACTGGTGTAACAGTGATAGATTATTCGACACATTCCTACGACTACCAAATAAACACTCGGCACTGCTACCGGTGGCTGAGGCTCTCGAAGCCACCGGAATAAAAAGGCTCCCGAAGGCAAAGGGAGTAAAAGCAACTCACTCAAAATATATCTTCACCGTCTGATAACTCAGCTGGCTCTGCTGCTGCTCCGAAAACCCTTTCAACCCAAACAATCCCGCCGCATTTCCCTTATTGATCGCGATCTCAAGGTATCCGGCACTATTAAAAAGCGCCAGTTTATCACCCTGGGGAACATCTGCATAGGTATCGCTGATGCGGGTGATATATTCATCGCGTTTGAAGTTGATGCGGAAGCCGCGGCCCTTGCGCTGTTCTTCGAACTGATGACGGGTAATATTCACGATCACATTTTCAAAGCTGTCGATAAATACGATCTGCCCTTCAATAGAATCTGTTTCAAGTACGGGTCTTAAATGTCTTTTCTCCAGATACTCTGGTTCGGGGGTACCCAGATTAGTGATGGGTTCTCCATTGACCAGTTGTTGAACCACTTCTCCCATTCGCTTAGCGATATAGGTGGTGGTCATACGTTCATTCTGATCCAAAGAAATACCGATCATCATTTCTGGTTTATCCTCGAGGATCATCGTCAACAAACCATTATCTGCACAGAGCAGGTATTGATTATTATGAAAGGCCAGCAATAATTGTTTAGGCTTCTGATCAAAAATATTTACAAGTATCAAATGATAAGTAAATGCAGGAAAATGATTGATCGCCGATCTGCATACATAAGCCGCCTGCGGATGATTGAATGGAGGAATGTTATGAGAGATGTCTATTATTCGGAATGCGGGATTTATTTGTAGGAGCTGAGCCTTTATTGCAGCCACGAGATAGTCGGGAGAGCCTATGTCGGATGTTAGAGTGATTAGTGGCATTTAGAGAAGGTTGAGAAAGGTTGAGAAAGTTGAGTAAAGTTGAGCGAAATAGTTGAGAGTCTTGTGGTAGTTGAGCCAGCCTTGTAAACAATTCAAAACTCAACCTCCTCAACCTCCTCAACCTCCTCAACTTCCTCAACTTATTTCACCAATTTTCCATCCTTAAAAAAAAACTTATAAGTAAACCGATCCGCCAATTTCGGAAAAAACTTCTGCATAAACACCGTTCGCTTCCCCGTGAATGTTAGTACCAGCGTCCGTTTCTTTTTCTCCACTGCTCTTAAAATATGTTTCGCGCATTCTTCCGCGCTCATCATCTTTCCTTCGTCCATAGGTGTTTCACCATGTGACTGACCTTCCGGATTCAATGCCGCGTTGCGAATATTGGAAGTAGTGAAACCCGGACAAACCCACATCACATGCACTCCATCTCCATATAATTCAGTACGCACCGCTTCCAGCCATCCCTGTACCGCAAATTTGCTGGCGGAATAACCACTACGACCAGGTAGTCCACGATAACCGGCAATAGAAGATACGCCAACAATGGTTCCTTTTCTTTCTAAGATTGAATCCAATGCATATTTAGTACAGTAGACTGTTCCATAAAAATTTATGTCCATGACTTTATGGATCACTTCGGTGCTGGTATCTTTTAATAAAGCGCGCATAGAGATGCCAGCATTATTGATCAGAATATCAATGCCACCAAATGTCTTGATCGTTGTTTCAATAAAACGTCTGCAATCATTTTCATTGCTGACATCAGTAACCATAGTATGAAGGGGAGCAGAAGGAAATGTTTTTTGAAGCGTGTATAATTTATCGTGATTGCGACCGCAGGTAGCCACTTTCGCACCCCTTGCGATCAGCTCTTCCACCAGCGCACGTCCTATACCATCGGTGCCTCCGGTGACGGCGACGATTTTGTTTTGGAAGTAATTATTCATGTGAATGCAAATATACAGGTTGAGAAGGTTGAGCGCTTGGCTGTTGAGCGCTTCGCTTATTCCGGTGGCTTCGAGAGTTTGTAATCCGGTGCCTTCGAGAGCCTCAGGCACCGCTACCTGTGCATATTGGTTATCTAATGTGCGTAGGAGTGAGTCGAATAATTTGCCACGGGTACACCAGAGCCCGGTGCCTGGCCTTCGAGAGCCTCAGGCACCCTCGAAGGCAAAGGGAATAGGGTGCACGATACCCGGGGCTTCGTATTCTGGTGCCTGAGGCTCTCGAAGTCACCGGAACAAATTTCACAAATCCCTATACGCCACCGCATACTGAGAAAGCAACTCCTTATCGCCATTTATCAACGCCTCTTTCTTCTTTCTACCCCAGCGTTGTACTTGCTTTTCTCGTTCAAAGGCGTAATCGATTCGGTCAAATTCTTCAGAATAGACCAGTGATACCGGGAGTCTTTTTTTTGTATGATTTGCACCTTTTCCTTCCTGATGCTGGGTTATACGCAGCTGAAGATTATTCGTACTGCCCGTATAATAGCTGCCGTCAGCGCATTTTAATATATACATCCATCCCCTCATGTTCTTATGCCACGTTGGCTTCGAGATGGTGCCTGAGCTTGTCGAAGGCCAGCCACCGGTACCTGTGTATATTGGTTGATTCATTTGCGTAGGAGTGTGTCGAATAATTTGCCACGGGAACACCAGAGCCCGGTGCCTGACCTTCGAGAACCTCAGGCACCTTTCTCGAAGGCACCGGGAAAAAGCGAATAAATTTCACAACTCCCTAATTAAAATTTCGCAGGACTGGTTCTAACACTCGCAGTCTCCGCCTCCGCCTTCCTCTCCCTCGCATACTTCTCCAAAAACACTTTCTTATAATCATGATACGAAGTAACCGCCCCTAATTTATAAAGCGTATAAATATACATCCAGGCGGGATCAAGCTGACCGGGTAAGAAACCGGCCCTGGCACTTGCAGGATAGAGATGATGATTGTTATGCCACTCGCCGGTGAATAGTCCCGGACGGGTTTGGTTAATGGCCAGATTGGTTCGGTCGAAGTCAAGACCATCTACATGTTTTACTTCGCCTTTACCATGACCGGTAAAATTAAAAATGCGCACCAGCACGAACCATAGCAGGGAAGAAGAAAAAAGGGCAGTGACCAATCCAAATCCTCCAATGAAATAAAGCGCGGTGATCCAGATACTCCAGTT
>JBKJMI010000055.1:0-2855 GCA_046596515.1 Chitinophagaceae bacterium
ATAGTAAGTTGCAATAAATACCTGGAAAAAAATACACTGCCAAATCATTTTTGCAAAACTTTAAAGGCTGGTACGGCTCAGCCTTTTGAAAGTTATCAGGAACTACCTCCTGACCAATTTTAGCAGGCTGAATAACAAAGCCAATGCACTTAGTGCAAACGCTACCAGCAAGGCATAATAACGCCAGTCGTGATTTCCTGAATGATCATCCATTTCTACATAGGTGACTAATGAAAGGCCGAAGAAAAGGATGAAGTTTTGGAGAGAGGGGGAGAGCTTCATGATGTTGGGGGTTTATTGGTTTGAAAATACAGAACACAAATAACACGAATTACACGAATACCACTAATAATACATATACAGGCCACGAATTTCTTGAATACAGGCCACGAAGGACACGAATTACACGAAGTACACGAAAAATACAAATACAAGTTCTAACTATTTTATGTATTCTGTATTATTAGTGTCCTTCGTGTAATTAGAGAAATTAGTGACCTGCTGTTATTTTTGAAGAGCAAAGAAAGATTATAGCAGCTATTCGCTGCACAAAATTCCTTACCTGGTCTTCCGGAAAATTAAAGAAATTACAGAACTCTTTGATGGTGACAAACTCACGGGCTTTTTTTCCTAACTCCGTTCTAAGTTCCTGCAAAAGGGCCCTGGCATTTCTTAAACTGCGGCCCGTGATCTCGGCTACATCCTGGGGATAGATGACCAGCCGGAAGCATTGCGTAAAGTTTTTTGACATGGTTGGTAGATTAAGTGAAGGAAATTTTTTATGCTTCAATGATAAAGCAAAAATGAGTTTGTATTTTCCCAATTAAGAAAATTTTAAATGTTTTAAAAGAAGGAGCCCGAAGGCCCCTTCTTTTTAGATCCTCAGTTTCCACCTGATAACCTTTGTCATCCTCAGTTCCCAACTGAGGACCTATTCCTCCTCATTCGTAACAGCCGCCTGGCTTACACCACCTGCAACAGATCCTGCCACGGTGAGGTAGGTGGCGATCTTCAGCAGGATGGCGGGTAAAGCCACGGGTGCTGCAAGGATAGCCGCTCCGGCTGCTGCCGCACTGAGCGCGATGTTCCGGATCTTCTGGAAAAACCGCGGTGTGGGAAGTCCTAAACGATTCACTATTCTTTTCATATACCTGATTTAATGGTTAAGAAAATCGATGTTGACTTTTCAAAGACCGGGTAGAGCAGATGAACCAATCGGGCCAGGGCCAGCCTGGACAGGATCCCCTTTCCCTCCCCTGTTACCAGGGTAACCGGGGCGATACAACCTTTGGATTCGGCCAGCGCATTATTAAATGCATGGATCAGTATGTTGCTTCTGTCGGGAACATGACTGATCATAAAATGGTAGCCGAACCGGGTGGTATACCGCCTTTTCAATTCATACCGGCCCTCAGGGATGCAGGAGATCATCCGATGGTTCTCTTTCCAGGGGAGTTCAATGGTGGAGCAGATCTTCTGATCGCCACACATCAACACCCCGTTACTGCCCTCCAGCAGGTAGGTCCTTATCAGTGTGAGTTCCATGGTATTCTTTTTAATGGTGAAGAATACATGGTTCTATTGCTGATCGACCAGGATAAGCTGCAGGGAACTGTAGCTGCCGTTGGTAAGCAGGGAAAGAAGGCCGTCTGCGGTTTTCTGGAAGAACTCGATGCCCATCAATACGAAGAACGGGTCGG
The DNA here is from genome assembly GCA_046596515.1 of Chitinophagaceae bacterium. Classification (GTDB taxonomy): domain Bacteria; phylum Bacteroidota; class Bacteroidia; order Chitinophagales; family Chitinophagaceae; genus JJ008. The sequence goes on from JBKJMI010000055.1 coordinate 1,701, forward strand.
AGCTGTTCGCAGGTAATTGCAGTACGGTCGACTGTTCTGCTAAGGGCAGTTCATCGATCACTTGCTTATCGCCCAGTTGGATATCCCTGCTGTAATGTTCCGTTTGGAAGTCCAGCGCCGCTGCCGCGTAGATGAAGCGGAAATGCGTGGCCTCCATAGGATATTTGAGAGAGATACCCGGCGTATAGGCCGGCATGGTAATACTTACCTGTCCGTTCAACCGGTTAATGCTGGTGAGTACCGCCTCCGGAAAGGCGTTGCTCAATGGATTGACCGCATTGAATTCAAAGCCCTTCATTTTGCTGAGATCACCATAGGTAACCTGACGGAAGCCGCGAGGGTTCTGGGCATCCGAGCGGATCACGGGGAAAAGCACCGAGGTAAGGCGTTGCATCAGCCTTTTGTCGGCAATGTTCTTGCTTACCGAGCTGAAGGCATTGCGGATCAGTTTATTTGCATTTGCCGCTTCAACGAATTCCTGGAGATTTTCCCTGGTTCTTTTAAAGCGAGGGTCTTTGAACATGCGACCCTTTGGAACGATCCTGGCTTTATGAACCTTAAACCCATCTTTTGTTTTTATGTAGGTAAGGTCATCGATCGTTCCCTGAATTTTAATATGCGATGATTGTTTAGGCATATCTGTAAGTTTTAAAAATTAAAAAATTGTTTGTCTTGCAGTCTCCTCCCCCGGTCGCTAGCAAACCGGGAGATTCAACTGGTCATTGGCCGTTGACAACACAATGCTACTATTGAAAAAAAGCGAAAAAAAGTTGACCTGCCGTTTTCGACACTAATAGGTATCAAAAAGCCAAAAAACGTATCAAATAGCCGAAAAAGGCTGAGAAAAAAATAGGCGTAAGAATAGCGGAAGATTAGCGAAAGATTAGTGGAAGAATAGTGGGAGATAGGTTTGTGATTGGCAAAGAAATCATAGCAATTTGCTCAATTTCTAAATCCGTTTAGATACCAGTTTTAATAAGCTGTCGACTAAAAGCTACGGTCTGTCATTCATATTATTAAGGAAACTCTTTTCAATTCAAACGGCTATTCGTATATTAGGTAACAAACCTTAACTATGCATATTCCAGCACTGCAGGCCAGGCAGTCTATAGCCAGAGCACAAATTCCCTCGATCCATAAAGGCGAAAGGTCGAT
>JBKJMI010000037.1:0-18430 GCA_046596515.1 Chitinophagaceae bacterium
GAAATCGAGGTCATCTTATTCGTGAATTTGGTATGGAACAAAGCAAGTTGATAATTCAGTTTGCCTTTCAGCAAAGCACCTTTAGATCCTATTTCGAATTGTGCCCCTTGCTCTGCCTTCAGCGAACCATTGATCCTTGCAGTAGAAGGAGTGGCAGGAGTTGTTACAGCTGGTGTTGCGATAAAGAAATATGAACTAACCGGCGCTTTATAGCCAGTGCTATAAGATGCATACACTGAGAGTTCCTTGCTAAACACTTTATTGATGGCGAGGTGAGGGGCGATCATATCCTTATAGGTAGTATCGAAATGAGAAGGCCTTGTTGCGGTGGCCGAATTAAAGCGGTCATCCAGAAGAATACGCTGTTTACTGAAACTTAGACCTCCTGTAAAGGAAAGGTCTTTAGGTAAATTCAGGGTCCACTCAGAAAAGAAGGTGGTAGGATTTGTGACATAAGCTGTATTGGATGTATTTGCATTTACTACCCAATAAGGTTTGCCCATTGCCCAACCATTTGTTGTGGTATCTGCTGGGTTTTGTTTCATGTTATATCCAACAACCTGTGCATCCTGTCTTTGAACCTCAAGGCCTGTAATACCATTCAATGTGATATTATTGGTTAGATTAAAACGAGTATCAAAACTGCTGCGGATTCCATAATTGATGGCCGATTTATCGGTCCATCCACCTGCAGAACTTACATCGCTTCTAAATCCAGTTGCGAATATGGATGTGGTATTGGAGAAATTTTTTGCGAAAGCATAGGTATGTCCAAGTCCTGCACGGAAACTGCTTACATGGCTATGTGCATTTCTTTTCAGGTATTCAATATTACCTGAATAATCATTACCGGCCCACTGAACAGGAGTCAATTCTCCTAATCTCTCATCATAGCTGTTTGTATAACCCAGGTAGCTGGTGAAAGTTTGTTTATCGGTGGCTTTTACTTCGGCGGCAAAGTTCACAAAATCTTTGTGTGAATTATTATGCCAGGAGAAACCGTCGGATTTTTGTTTGCCATAATTAAGCAGAATAGAACTGCGTTCGCCGCCCACCTGAAGATGGGTGGTATAACGTTGTAATCCATAATTGCCAAACAGGATATCCTGACCTATTGTAGTTTTTCCTTTTTCAGGTGTGATCGTTTTAAGGTTGATAGCACCTGCAATTGCCTGGCCATATAAAGTACCAGCAGGGCCTTTCACGATCTCTGCGTTTCCAATAGAACCAAAGTCAACATCATCAAGTGTAGTAATACCTTCGGCATCTGTAACAGGAATACCATTGAGATATACTTTATAACCTTGTCCGTCGAAATTGGAATTCACACCGCGGTTTCCGCGAGTTCCGTTGCCATAACCACGAATGTTGAATTGCTGACCTCCGGAAACAGAACGACGATTCATCTGTACACCCGGTACATTGGTTTGAATAGCATCGTCGAAAAATATACCTTGTCCTCTTTTAAGTTCTGCCACTCCCATCTTGCTAATGGATACAGGCTGATAAAGCAGCGATTTATTCTGTGAAGTGGTTGCGGAAATCTCCACATTATCGAGGTATTGAGCATCCACAGAAAGTTCGATTTGCAGATCCTGGCAATTTTTCAAATCGGCAGAATAGGTTGTGAAGCCGGTATAGGATACAGCAATTTTACCAGCGCCTGTGCAGGCAATGGTTGCTATCCCGTTCTTATCTGTTGAATAGGTTTTTCCAGCCACGCTGATATTAGCGCCGCTGAGAGGATTATTATTGGAATGGTCGATGATCTTTACAGTAATATTTTTTTGTGCGACGGCTGCAAATACAATGCAGATCATCGCACTTAAGAGTGCAATTCTTTTCATGTTTGATTTTTGAGATGGAAAAAATAAGTAAGCTTAAGAAACCGATCAGGCCTGTGGCGGTGGTTTCAGAATAGAGCGGAATGCGCTAGTGGGTTGCATATCCGGATGAACACAGAGTTGTTTATCAGCAGATATAAAAGTAAACGGTTCTTCTATTGTGAGTGGAAGAGCTTGCCAGTCATTAAAAAACTGTCCTAGCTGGCGGCTGTTTTTTTGATCCTCATTCTTTTGTTGCGTCTGGAGTTGTTCATTAAGCGCCGTTTCTTTTTGATCATAGATTCCGGTGAAGCGGATCCTACCGTCAGATAATAATTCTTGTTTTTCTATATCGAACATTCGGCCTTCAAGAATTATTTCTTTTCCTGATTGAAACCAATGAACATCTGAAGGCGATAGTATAACCTGGGTGAGCATATCCTTCATCAGTCGCTCCTTGCTTTCTTCTCTGATCTTTTCGCGCCTCCACTCCATCGTTTTAGCATAAAACATGGGTGCCGCCATTATAAATAGCAGTAAAACAGCAGCTGTATTTTTTAAAGTAAGTCTCAAAGCAGGAACGGGGTCAAATATAGAATAAAAAAAGGTTGCCGTAGCAACCTCTGTCAAGTCTTATATATAATGTTCTATCTATTGATATTCAACACTATATGCAGCCTCAATTAGAAATTAACTAGATTTCTTTTTTTTCATCAGGCTATCCATTGGATAATGTGATTCCAGGCTATCCTGCACACCATCTGCCCAGGCAATGACCTTTTTGCTTTCCTCCTCGTTGAGTTTGGCGTCTTTGTGGATCCAGAGATAAGAATTCAACGGCATTTCATGTTTGTCTATTTGCTCTCCCAATGCTTGGATCTTATTGTATTGATAACGCAGTGATTTTCCCAGATATTCATCAAAATTAAATTCTGCTTTTCCTTCCTTGATATGATTATTCATCCACCAGTCAACAGGCTGGGTCTTACAATACCAGGGATAACGGGTATTGTTGCTATGGCAATCAAAACAGGCTTTGGCCAGTATACCATTCACATCTGCAGGAATTGGGTATTTATTACCAATGAAATTAGTCTGAGCACCCTCAGCTTTATTTTTTGCAGGATGAATGAACTGTATCACTATTAACGCTACCAGAAGAATAAGCAGGATCTTTTTAATCATGGTTGTTGATTTTTCGTAAGATAAAAATTTTAATCAATCAATAAATCTCCTGTCATTTCTGCAGGCAATGGAATATTCATCATTTTCAGAATGGTTGGTGCAATATCCGCCAGTTTACCTGGTCTTATGCTGCCTTTCCAATCTTTATCAATGATGAAAAAAGGAACGAGATTCATAGTATGAGCCGTATTTGGCGTACCATCTTCGTTGATCATAAAATCAGAATTGCCATGGTCCGCAGTAAGGAAAATGGTATAACCATTTTTTAATCCGGCGATCACCACTTTTTCAATGCAGGCATCTACTGTTTCTACGGCCTTGATTGCAGCTGAGAATACGCCTGTATGACCCACCATATCCGCATTCGCATAATTAAGACAAATAAAAGAAGGCTTAGCTGATTCAATTTCAGGAAGCAGGGCGGCTGTTACTTCATAAGCGCTCATCTGCGGTTGAAGATCATAGGTAGCTACTTTAGGAGAAGGTATCATGATCCTTTTCTCCCCTTCAAAAGGTTTCTCTCTTCCGCCACTGAAAAAGAAAGTGACATGCGGATATTTTTCTGTTTCAGCTATGCGGATCTGTTCCAATCCGTTTTTCTCAATGATCTCTCCAAGTGTATTATTCAGATTGTCTGTTTCGAACATGACATGAACATTCTTAAATGTTTTATCATAATCTGTCATGGTAGTATAATCCAGGTTTAACTTATGCAAACCAAATTCTTCATTATCGGTTTGTGTTAATACCTGGGTGATCTCGCGGCATCGGTCCGTACGAAAATTAAAACAGATGACTACATCATCATCCTGAATGGTGGCCAGAGGTTGTTGTCCTTCATCCATGATTACGGTAGGCTGAATAAATTCATCTGTGATATTTTGAGCGTAGGCTTTTTCCACTGCAGCTATAGCATCGGTGGCTTTTTGTCCTTTTCCATTTACTAATGCATCATAAGCCAGTTTTACTCTTTCCCATCTTTTATCGCGGTCCATGGCATAGTATCTTCCGGAAACAGAAGCGATCTTTCCTGTTGTTTGGTTAAGATGCAACTGCAGATCTTTAATAAATTCCAGTCCACTATGCGGATCACAATCGCGACCATCAGTGAAAGCGTGAATGAAAACATTGTCGAGTTCCTGAGATTTGCAAAGGCTGACGATTGCCTTAAGATGTTCAATATGGGAGTGCACTCCGCCATTGCTTACCAGGCCAATAAGATGGAGTGGTTTTTTTGTTGTTTTCGCTTTTTGAATGGCGCGCAACAAATTTTCATTTTTTATGAAAGAACCATCTCTTACAGCGACGTTAATGCGTTGCAATTCCTGGTAGACAATTCGTCCGGCTCCAAGGTTAAGATGTCCGACTTCTGAGTTACCCATCTGCCCTTCCGGCAGTCCTACCGCTTCTCCGCAGGTAACTAAAGTTGAATTAGGATATTGTTTATATAAAGAGCTCGTAAAGGGGTGATTCGCATGCTGTATGGCGTCTGCAGAAGCAACTTTTCCTATTCCCCAGCCGTCCATAATGATCAAAATGACCTTTCTTAATGGTTGCATGAATTAAACAGTTTTAATAAAATATAAACATGGTTGTTTTACGGCCTAATGCATTGTAAAATTACACCCAATTCATCGATTTAGAGGTATATGCTTTAGGAAACAGGCTGATTTTTAGTATTTTAGTATTTGTTAAGTATCAGTTGGGGAAGATGGCATGTTTTTCGTTTATACCCCTATGTAAAGCAAAAACAATGAAACAATTTTTTACTCCCATATTATCACTTGCCTTTGTAGCTTTCTCTGTCTTTTCATGGCAGGGAAGTATTGATGAAGTTATTGCAGCGCTTCGCGCTGGTAATGCAGCGGAAGTATCCAAATACCTGGATGATAACGTGGAGCTGACTGTGCCCGATAAAAGCGATAATTACAGCAAAGCGCAGGCTCAACTTATTATCAAGGACTTTTTCAGCAATAATGCAGTAAAAGGATTTGAATTAAAGCACAAAGGTGATTCAAGAGATGGTCACTATGCGATTGGTACCCTGCAGACAAGCTCTGGTAATTTCCGTACAAATGTCTTTACGAAAGTGAAGAATGGCCGTGAAGTGATCCGGGAGATCCGTTTCCAATCGATTGACTGAAGTTTTAATGATATCTGGTAAATAATTTTAAGTCCCGCAAATTACTGCGGGACTTAATTTTGCTATCTATGACATACGATGAACAATTAGAAAGGCTGGTTCGTTCCGCGTTGCTGGAAGATATTCAGGATGGAGATCAGTCAACGCTGGCATGTATAGATCCACTTGCAAAAGGAAAGGCTACGCTAAAGATCAAAGAGGAAGGAATACTTGCAGGTATGGCACTGGCCAATTATGTTTTTTCTTTTCAGCAAGTGGATGCTGTTTTTATTCCATTTAAAAAAGATGGCGATCCAATGCAGGCAGGTGAGATCGCTTTTGATATTGAGGCAAGGGCCGCGACTATACTTCAATGCGAGCGACTGGTATTGAATTGCATGCAACGAATGAGTGGTATCGCTACGCTTACGCACATATATACCGAAAAATTAAAAGGCTATCATACGCAATTGCTGGACACAAGGAAAACAACTCCTAATTTTCGATTGCTTGAAAAGGATGCTGTAAGAATTGGTGGCGGTGTGAATCACCGTTTTGGATTGTATGATATGATAATGCTGAAGGATAATCATATTGATTATTGCGGAGGAATAGAAAAAGCTATTGAGAAAGCCTGGAATTATGTGCAGATAAAAAGACCTGAACTAAAGATAGAGGTAGAGACCCGCAGTGTAGAGGATGTGAAAAAAGTGATCAGCATGGCAAAAGGAAAAGTATTTCGCATCATGCTGGATAATTTCACTCCTGAAAAAGTATCAGAGGCGCTAACATTTATTGGCGATGATTTTGAAACGGAGGCCAGCGGCGGTATTCATCTTGAAAACATTGAAGCCTACGCAAAAACCGGTGTAGATTATGTAAGTGTGGGAGGGTTGATACACCAGGCGAGGAGTTTGGATATGAGCCTGAAAGCAATTTTTTGAGTCGGGAGTCGGGAAATTTGGGTTGTAAAATTATAAATTATTATTAAGCAAACTGCAATTGGGGTTTTAATTTGAATATTTTAATATGTCTAAAAAAAATAAGGACAATCGTGGAATAGTTTATAGTACTGATCCTTTATTTCAATTTGAAGAAGATAATATTAGTGATCAGGAAACTTTGTTGCCTGCGATGCAAAAACTTCGAATTAAATTGGAAACAAAGCATAGGGCCGGAAAAGCCGTAACACTTGTAAATGGTTTTGTGGGGCGCATTACTGATCGTGAGGAACTGGGAAAGAAATTAAAAAATTATTGCGGAACCGGAGGATCAGTTAAAGATGGAGATATAATAATTCAGGGAGATCAAAGAGAAAAGGTTCTTCAGTATCTTCTTAAAAATGGGTTCACTCACTCAAAATAATCTGGTGGCTAAATATTTTATTTCAATTTTTGCTCTGTCAACTGAGAAGACTCCTGACTCCCAACTCCCGACTGATGACTCCCGACTTGTATTCTACTGTCCCTGCGCCAAACTATACGCCTTTTTATCACCCCATTGATTCAATAATTCAAGCGAACAGATCTTGAAATTGCCACTCATACTTACATAGAGGCCGATCACATCCATTTGATTCAGAAATTCGTTTTCAATACTTTCAAAACGCACATTGTATTGATTCACCAGATTTGTATATACAGAACCAGTGGGCCATACCTGTGTACCGCGGTTACTAATATTGATGAGATTGAATTTCACTCCCGCATGTCTTTGGCATTTAGTGGCGATCGCCATGGGTTGTTCATCGCTTTCAATAAAAAGATCTACACCAACAATATGATCCTGGCCCTGTTCTTTTGTCACCATCATGGAATTGAATTCCAGTTTGATGGGCGTAGGAGTGCCGGGTTTATTAGGTATGATTTCTTTTGCATTTACAGCCGGCAATTTTCCAAAATTAGAAATGATTGTGTCGGCGAACTGTGTAGTATTTACCGAAGGAATATTCTTATCTCCAAAATCGCCGGTATGTACTCCTGTTTCAAGTGTATACAATAAGGCATTTTCAATGATAGCGGCATTTTCAGTCAAGCCAAGGTGACGAAGCATTGCAAATCCGCTCATCAGCAAAGCAGTAGGGTTGGCTATATTTTTTCCGGCAATATCTGGCGCGGTTCCATGTACAGCTTCAAAAATGGAGATATGATCTCCGATATTAGCTGATGGTGCGAATCCAAGTCCGCCTACTAATCCTGCGCATAGATCGGATACGATATCACCCTGAAGATTAGTCAGCACGACCACATCAAAACTATCGGGCCGGGTAACGAGTTTCATACAGAGATCATCTACTATCACATCATCTGCTTTTAATTCAGGAAATTCTTTGGCCACTTCATAAAAGCATTCGAGGAAAAGACCATCAGTGATCTTCATGATATTTGACTTATGTCCGCAGGTTATTCTCCTCGCTTTTTTCTGCCTCGCCATTTCAAATGCATAGCGTATAACCTGTAAAGAACCCGGTCTTGTGATGAAGCGACGACTTAGAGCCACATCATGTGTGAGCATATGTTCAATCCCACCATAGGTATCTTCAATATTTTCTCTAACCACAGTAATATCGATAAGAATGCCAGCGTTGCTGAATACTGTATCTACCCCATGCAAAGTTTGAAACACTCTTTTATTAGCAAATGTGTTCCATGTTTTGCGTGCAGTTACATTTATACTCTTTACTCCTTTTCCTTTAGGCGTTTCCATCGGACCCTTAAAAAGCAATCCAAGGGATTCAATGGTTTCTTTGGCCTCGGGTGTCATTCCGTTATTGAAACCTTTGTCAAACACCCATTTACCCATATCCACAAACTCATATTCCAGCGGAACATGATTAGCCTTAAATATGCGTAAAACTCCGTCCATAATTTCAGGACCAATTCCATCACCTTTAGCTACAGCTATCTTCATACTAGTCAATTTTCAGGTGCAAAATTAGGGCGATTGCCTTTCATGGATTTAATTAAATGCGTTCATTTATGCCGCTTTTTTGGCTATTTTTACTGTATGACCAGTTTGATCTCAGATGGTGTGCAGGTAAGTGTAGAAACATTTTACCAACCCGATTACAGCAATCCGCTGCAATTCGAGTTCATGTTTGCTTACCGGATCACGTTGGAGAACTTAAATTCTTTTCCAGTAAAGCTGCATCGCCGTCACTGGAATATTTTTGATTCTAATGGTTCTTACCGTGAGGTGGAAGGAGAAGGCGTGGTAGGAATGCAGCCTATAATTCAGCCAGGTGAGAATTACCAATATGTAAGCGGATGTAATCTTCGTACAGAAATGGGTAGAATGGAAGGAACTTATCAATTTGAGAACCTGGGCTCCAATAAAATGTTTAAGGTAACTATTCCTGCATTTGAAATGATCGTTCCTTTTAAGGGAAACTGAATAAAAAGGTTGAGATGGTTTAGATGGTTTAGAAAGTTGAGCTGCTAAACCTTCTCAATTTCCTCAACCCCTAACTTCACTTCGGTTTATACTTCGCCTCCTCAATTATCTTCCTGGCATCTATATTCATCAGTTCTTCTATTTTTATTTCCGGATGTTTGCTCACGTATTTTTTTACGATCTGCCAGCCGATCCAGGGTCCCATATTTCCAGGCGATTCTTCCTGTGAGAAACCTTGAGTAAAAGGAGACTCTCCGATATAGGTTTGAATAACCACGGGGTTTATAGAATTCAGGTCCTCATTTTTAATAAGGTAACTCCAGATAAGGCCTTCATTGCTGCGGCACCATTCTAATTGAGCGGAAGTAAATCCTGTTTTCAATGAATCATCTGTGTCCGGAAGAAATTTGTCAAGCGCCCACCATTGTTTTCCTTTCTCAACCATTTGTTCCACCAATGGTTTGCCGGCACTTTTATCAGCAAACAGATCCAGGACTACTGCTTTCATGCAATTGGCCGGAATATATGCTGCGTCAAAACGCCTTGAGATATAAAGAGGAAACATTTCCTGGGCTTCGGTTGTTTGATATACAGAGAAATTAGTTCCAGCAAATTGCTGTAATCCTATAGCCAGACCATTACGGGTCAGAGCTACACCCGGAGCGTCAAATGGTCCGGTGAATAAAATGATCCGGCCGATTTTATAATTTGGGAAATAATATTTGACATAGCGGAATGCATTTTCGAGTTGTTTTTTCAGGCTTTCGGTATTAGCATAAATGCGCTGAAGTGTATCCTCAATGGAAGCGTAACCCCAGATAAATTGTTTTATCACTTTCACCGTATTACTATCGGCTGGATTACCACTAATACCCAGTATCTGCTGCATATAATCGGGGTAGAAATCAGGATGTTTTTGGGTCAGTTGCTGAAGGGAAAGTTCCAGATGATTTGTATCTATCGAGAAAAGATCTTTGTCAAATCGTTCAATAGCAAGATCTACTTTAATTCCAGAGATATTGGGGCTATCCTTCTTGTTATTACAAGCTGGAAGAAATAAGGATGCGAAAAGAAAGGCGAAGACAGCGAGGGGTAATTTCATGGTATATGTAAACGGTAAAGTTCAGGAATTGTTGCAAATAAATGGGTGCCTCGCGTACGCTCGGGATGACAATTGAGTTTAAAACAATAATTTTGCATTATGAAGATCGCCATCGCACAGCAAAACTATCATATTGGAAATTTTGAGGCGAACACTCAAAAGATCCTGGAGGGAATTCGTTGGGCCAAAGAACAGGGAGCCGACCTGGTGATGTTTTCTGAACTTTCTATTTGCGGTTATGCTCCGCGGGATTTTCTGGAATTCAACGATTTTATTGATCGATGCTACCAGGCTATTGATGAGATCAAAGAGCATGCAGATACAATCGGTGTGTTGGTAGGGGCACCAGATCGTAATCCGGTTAGAGAAGGTAAAGATCTTTTTAACGGAGCCTGGCTGCTTTACGAAAAACAGGTTAAGGCGGTTGTGCATAAAACCTGTCTTCCCAACTATGATGTGTTTGACGAATACCGGTATTTCGAGCCTGCAGATAAATGGCAGGTGATCCATTTCAAAGGGAAAAAACTAGCCATTACCATTTGTGAGGATATATGGAACCTGGGCGATAATCCGCTGTATAGAAATTGTCCGATGGATCATCTGATAGCGCAGCAACCGGATATCATGCTGAATATTTCCGCTTCTCCATTTGATTATACTCATGTAGAAGATAGAAAGGCCATTGTAAAATTAAATACGTTGAAATATAAACTGCCCATGATCTATTGCAATTGTGTGGGTAGTCAGACAGAGATCGTATTCGATGGGGGCTCGCTGGTATTTGATAAGGATTCAAATATGGTAGGGCAATTGCCCTTGTTTGAAGAAAGCATAAAGATGTTTGAATTGGATGAACAGGGGTATTTTAAAGAAGAGATAATTCTTAGGGCCGAAAAAATTACAGATCAGGAACTCACTCCTGATAAACTGGATATTTCCCTTTGTATTCCCGAGATATATGATGCCATCGTGATGGGCATTCGTGATTATTTTCAGAAAATGGGTTTTACAAAAGCTATACTTGGCAGCAGTGGAGGAATTGATAGCGCCGTTACCCTTGCGTTGGCAGTTGAAGCCCTGGGTAAGGAAAATGTAAATGCCATTCTGATGCCCTCGGAATTTTCCAGTGAACATTCTGTAACAGATGCAGAAGAATTGAGTCGCAAGTTGGGAAATCCTTTTCAAACAGTGGCCATAAAGAATATCTATGAAACCATTTTGAATGAACTGAAACCAGTTTTCAGGGATCTTCCTTTTGGTTTGGCTGAAGAAAATATTCAGGCACGCAGCAGAGGAAATATTCTGATGTCCATCGCGAATAAGTTCGGTTATATACTATTGAATACTTCCAATAAAAGTGAGCTGGCCACAGGCTATGGTACTTTATATGGTGATATGGCTGGCGGACTCTCAGTATTGGGAGATTGTTATAAAACGCAGGTATATGCTCTGGCTGGGTATATCAATCGAAATGAGGAGATCATTCCCCATAATATAATAGAGAAAGCACCTTCAGCGGAATTAAGACCGGGTCAGAAAGACAGCGATTCACTTCCGGATTATACCATCCTGGATCCTTTACTTTATCAATACATTGAAAGAAGAAAAGGTCCCAAAGAGATCAAGGAAATGGGATTTGATGCTTCAGTTACTGATAGGGTGCTTCGAATGGTGAACAGAAATGAATACAAACGCAATCAGTTCTGTCCAATCATTCGAATTTCACCCAAAGCTTTTGGAATGGGAAGAAGATTACCTATTGTGGCCCATTATCTTTCTTAAAGATCAATGCACAAATACCATTCGGATCAGAATGGTGGCACCTGCTCCGGGAGTATAACCCTGAGATACGATCAGTTGTGTTGCACTAACAGATTCCAGGGTAAAATCGGAACTACCACCTGTAAATAATATAGTTGAAATATGAAGCGTGGTTTCACTGTTGGCCCAATTCCATGTAAAAGGATTATCGGTAGGATCGGCTACATTACATTTTGTGGCACCTTCATTAATATTTCCGCTACCAGTAGTAGAAAAAGTTAGAACATTATCTTTTTTACAAGGCTCAAATGGAGGATTCTGATTTGAAATATCCGTTCCACTAGCGGTAGCGGAACTGAATTTCCATGAACCTGTAGTTAATAATTCGGTCTTTGTTTTTGCCGGTGCGGGCGTATCTTTATTGCTACAGGAAATGCTGAAAAGAGAAAGGGAGAATAATAATACGACCAGGTTATTTTTAATGTTCATAGTAATTAATTAAAGAAAGAATTTTTATTACCCTTCACTGCCCAAAATGATGCCAGTTTTTTCCTAATGTATAAAGGTTACTTCCACATTTTGTGGTACTCCGCTTAATGTTATCGTCTGACTTAGAATTAATTGAGTAGCAGAAAGAGTCACAATTGTGAAGGTATTATTGCCCCCGGTAAATAGGGTAGAAGAGATAAATATTTGAGTTTCACTCGCCACAAAATTCCAGGAAAAAGGGGTGGTTTGTGGATCACCTGGGGCACATTTGGTAGCTCCTTCATCATTTGTACCGGTACCTGCCGCTGCGAAAGTCAGGATATTATCCTTCTGACAGGTTTGGAGGAAAGCTGATGCATTTATGCCCCCGACTTTGGCGACACTGAATTTCCAGGTCGTGCGGGTAATATAATATTTCTTAGTAGCCCCAACTGTAAAGCTTTTGGAACCGGTGCAACCGTTTGAATTCTTAGCAGTAATTGTATAAGCTCCGGGTGCCAGAGTAGCAAAACTGCCGGTATTGACAAAAGTAGTTCCATCAATACTATAAGTAAATCCCGAACCACCAGTAGCGGTTGCGGTAATGCTTCCGTTGGTAGCATCAGAACTGACTACAGTGGCAGTAATAATAATGGTCTCGCAGTTTGATTTCTTGTCTTTTGAACAGGAGGCTAAAAAAATGAACAGGCAGAGGCTGGCCGTCAGGAGGAATGAAATTTTCATAATTGCTTGTTTGCCCGCTCAAAATAGGCAAAGTTTTCATGGATAGGAAAGTGGAAATACCCAAAAAACAAGAATATTTCCCTGCGCTGGTCATTACGGCAAATAATTTGCAAGATGAGGTTCGTAATTTGCCACCACCATTACCCCTTTAGCCCCCTAATTTAATAAAGAACCACATGTTAAAGACTGCAGAAGATATTCGGCAACTAAATGAAAAGATCAGTTATGCAGGACAGTTTTCCGATAAACTCCGTGAGGAGATCGGACATGTCATCATCGGCCAGGCCTATATGGTCGATCGTCTATTGATCGGATTACTGAGTAATGGACATGTATTGCTGGAAGGTGTGCCCGGCCTCGCAAAGACTCTGGCCATTAAATCTTTGGCTACAGCCATACAAGCCAAATTCAGCCGAATTCAATTTACGCCTGATCTTTTACCGGCCGACCTGATCGGGACTATGATTTATAATCAGCAGCGAAATGAATTCGTGGTAAGAAAAGGTCCCATATTCGCGAATTTCATTCTGGCCGATGAGATCAATCGTGCTCCCGCAAAAGTGCAGAGTGCTTTATTGGAGGCCATGCAGGAAAGACAGGTAACTATTGGAGATGCCACTTATAAATTAGATGAGCCATTCCTGGTACTGGCCACACAGAATCCACTTGAACAGGAAGGAACCTATCCACTTCCTGAAGCGCAGGTGGATCGGTTCATTATGAAAGTGATCGTTGATTATCCAAGCATTTCTGAGGAGCAGCTAATTCTCCGTCAAAATATTCAGGGAAATTTTCCTTCCATCAAACCAGTAGTATCCATCAGCGAAGTGATCAATGCGCGTAACCTGACGCAGCAGATCTATATGGATGAAAAGATCGAAAAATATATTCTGGATATCGTTTTTGCCACAAGAAGACCAGATCAGTATAAACTTGAAAAACTTTCTCCGCTGATCGCTTATGGTGCTTCTCCAAGGGGAAGTATTAACCTGGGCATCGCTGCAAAGGCGCAGGCTTTTTTGAATAAAAGAGGTTTCGTGATTCCGGAAGATGTTCGTGCCATTTCAAAAGATGTATTGCGACATCGTATCGGATTAACTTATGAAGCAGAAGCTGAAAATGTGAAAGTGGAGGATGTGGTGGAGGATGTGCTGAAAGCTATTAATGTTCCATGAGGTTGAGATGGTTGAGAAAGTTGAGCCTCAACCTACTCAACCTGCTCAACTTTCTAAACTTGAATTTTGTTAACTACTTCCGAAATAATTAAAAAAGTTCGAGCGCTGGAGATCAAAAGTAAAAAGATCACTACTGATCTGTTTACCGGAGAGTATCATAGCGCCTTTAAGGGAAAGGGTATGTCCTTTAAGGAAGTGAGAGAATATTCAGCAGGAGATGATATTCGTTTTATCGACTGGAATGTTTCGGCGCGATTTGGTCATCCCTATAGTAAAGTTTTTGAGGAAGAAAGAGAACTGACGGTGATGTTACTGGTAGATATAAGCAACAGTTCGATTTTTGGTACCGTCCATTCTACAAAAAGAGAACTGATAACTGAGCTGGCAGCGGTGATCGCTTTTTCAGCGGTGAATAATAAAGATAAAGTGGGTGTGATATTTTATAGTGATCTTATTGAAAAATATATTCCACCCAAAAAGGGAAAACAACATGCCCTTTATATTGTCAGGGAATTATTAAGTATGGAACCTAAAGGAAAGGGTACCACGATGAAGAAGGCGCTTCGGTTTTTTAGTAATTCCACAAGGCAAAAAAGTATTGCATTTGTTTTAAGTGATATGCTGGACGAAGATTATAAAGACGCTTTACGTATTGCATCGAGAAAGCATGATGTGATAGGCTTAAAGATCTATGACCGGATGGATAAGGATCTTCCCGATATGGGATTGGTGCAGGTAGAGGATGCTGAATCCGGTAAGAGGCAATGGGTAGATACCAGTAATTCCTATGTACGGTACGATCATGAGCAGCAATTTTTCCGACTCACTGAGCAGGCAGTTCAGTATTTCAAAACTGCCGGATCGGACCTATTGCATATAAGAACCGGAGATGATTATGTGAAAGTATTACAACGATTTTTCTTAAGCCGAAACCGCTGAAATTGTACCGAACCCTGATCATATTTCTATTTTCCCTGTTGCCGGTAAGTCTTCTCTATTCACAGGATCCCGGCATTTCTGTTTCGGCAGATAAGCAAAAAATATTGCTGGGCGAGCCTTTTCATCTTACACTGCGAGCTATATATCCATCCGGAATGGGAGTCAGCACCGGATTTGACAGCATACCACATTTTGAATTTACGGAAGATCCCAAAAAAGATAGTGCACAGACTGATCAGATGGTCACGCTTAATATCGTTTATACGCTGACCAGTTTTGATTCAGGTCATTGGGTCATTCCTGCTTTAATAATAAATAAAAAATGGCATTCTGACTCGTTGCCAATGGATGTACAGTTCTCGGATTTTGATACCAGTCAGCCCTATCATAGCATTAAGGATATACTTGATGTACATGTTCAAAATAAAACCCCCTGGTGGTGGTATGCCATTGGAGGAGTTCTTTTAATAATTATAGCAGTTGTCTTTTTTTTAAATAACCGTAAAAAGCAGAAGCCGGCTACAGGGAAGGAGAATATCGATCCGTATAAAGAGGCCATGCTTGAATTAAAAAAACTGAACACAGAAAATCTGGATGCGAAACAGTATTATTCAAGGCTTGTTCTTATTCTGCGAATTTATTTGAAAAGAAAAAAGAATATGGCATCCTTGCAAAAGACAACAACTGACCTGGTGATAAAAATGAAGGAGTTACCATTAAATCGGGAAGAACTGGATCTTGTGATACAGTCACTACGAATGGCAGATATGGTGAAATTTGCTAAATATATTCCTGAGGCCGCAGACAGGGAAGCCTCTTTTTCAGCCATCAGATCCTGTATAGAAAAAATCGAATCGGCAAGTATTCCTGCAACTCCTATATGACCATGTTATACGATTATTTAAAAAATATGGAGTTCGCAGTTCCCCTGGCATTCGGGTTATTTCTTTTATTGCCGGTGCTGATCATTCTTTATTTTAAAAAAGAAAAGAAGCAGGCAGCCGTGAGGGTATCAACCATCAGAGCATTTACTGTGAAGTCATGGAAATCAAGGTTCAGGCTAATGCCTTTTATTTTTCGAATACTGACTATCACCTCATTAATTATTGTAATTGCCCGACCGCAAAAAAGAAATGAGGAGCAGCGAACTGAAGGGGAAGGTATAGATATCATGCTTTGTATGGATGTAAGTGGGAGCATGGGCTCCAGAGATATACTTCCTTCGCGAATGGAAGTGGCAAAAGATGTTGCGGAGCAATTTGTACGGGGCAGGCCGGTGGACCGAATAGGCCTGGTCATTTTTTCAGGAGAGAGTTTTACCCAATGCCCATTAACCAATGATCGCAATACCCTGATTACACAGATAAGAATGCTGGAGAGCAGGCGCTATCTGGCTGATGGAACGGTGATCGGTGAAGGATTAGCTACGGCGGTGGATCGTTTATCTCAAAGCAAATCGAAATCAAAGGTTATCATCTTGCTGACAGATGGAAAAGAAGATCCGCCTGAGACCCGATTGATCGATCCGCTGACAGCTATTGAAATTGCAAAATCAAAGTCGGTGAAGGTGTATACTATTGGTATGAGTGCGGCCAATACCAGTATACCGGAAAATAAGCCACTGGTAAAAGGAAAGAAAAATCCATCCATTGATTTTCTGGATGAGGCCCTGCTGCAAAAGATCGCTTCAGAAACAGGGGGGCAATATTTCAGAGCCCGAAGCAGGGAAGGATTAACCGATACGTATAAACAGATCGATCAAATGGAGAAATCGAAAGTAGAGATTCTTAATATTGAGAGAGTAGAGGAAAGATTTCTGCCATTTATGCTCGCTGCGATATTGTTTTTGATGATTGAGATGATATTGAGGTTTACCATCTTTAAACGGTTTCCCTGACTTAACACTTACTACTCACCACTCACTATCTTCGCTCAATGGTTGCGCAGGTTTACAAATCCACTGGAAGTTGGTATACACTTAAAGATGAGCAGGGTCGTTTCTGGAATGGCCGTGTAAAAGGAGTCTTGAAGCTGGACAATATTACTTCTACTAATCCACTGGCGGTGGGGGATATGGTAGAAGCAGAAATTGAGAGCGAGGCAGATAGTTCAGCCATGATCTTATCTATTGCAGACCGGCATAATTATATAAATCGTCAATCTCCCCGTCATAAGTATCAGCATCATATTGTAGCTTCCAATATGGACCAGGCGGTTTTGATCGCCACCTTACGGGAGCCAAGAACTTCTCAGGGTTTCATTGATCGGTTTTTGGTTGCTTCAGAGATGTACCATGTTACCCCTGTCATTATTTTTAATAAATCGGATCTGTACAGGGACAAGGAGATGGAGCAATTTGCACATATGAAGGCGATGTATGAAACTATTGGCTACAAAGTTTTATTAGTAAGTGCAGAGAAAAAGCAAGGGATGGAGGAATTGAATGCCATCATGAAGGACCGTACCAGTCTTTTAAGTGGACATAGCGGTGTGGGCAAATCATCTTTATTAAATCTTATATCACCCGGTATTCAATTAAAAACAGGGGAGATCAGTGGCTGGAGTGGTAAGGGACAACATACTACTACGTTTGCGGAGATGTTTGATCTGAGTTTTGGGGGAAGGGTGATCGATACTCCAGGTATGCGTGAATTTGGGCTGGTAGATATTCAAAAACAGGAGGTCTCTCATTATTTTCCTGAGATGCGTGACCGGCTCAAGAATTGCCAGTTTAATAATTGTTTGCATGTAAATGAACCCGGCTGTGGTATTAAAGAAGCGGTAAGGAATGGAGAGATCGAAGAGGACCGGTATGTGAGTTATGTGAATATTCTGGATTCAGTGGAGGAGAGAAATTATTAATTACTTCACGCAGTATTCTTCATCATAAGCATTGGCTCAAGCACATTCATCAGATCGATCACGGCCTTATTATCCTTGTTACGCGCGTCTCGAGTACGGCTGGGAAAAATACTAATACCATTATAAATGCTGTAGTGAAGGGTCAGGTTATGTCTTTTAAACCGAAACTCCCAGTCGATAGAATCGAAATCATCTTCTTTATTGGAAAAACGAATTTTCAGATCGCTGAGAAGGTCGGCGATGCGGTAAAATTCTTTTAATCCACCATCATCGGAAATGACGGCTTCGGTACAGCCCAATGCTGTTCGTAGGGTGAGGCTCATGATAAGGTTTTTTACGTTAGCGAGTACCTGCTTAATGATACTAACACTTAGACATGGATATTGGTTTTATAGCTGCATTCAAAAGATGTTAACTTTTGAATTTTTTTGCTTTTTTCATGTCTTTCGCGGCCTTGGGATCGCCGCTCAGAATTTTTTCTGCGCCTACATTTTTACCATTACTGGGACAGCCATATTTAGATTTAGGCTTGAACACACTATTCATAATCTTACAGGATGATAATAATATCATCACAGACAGAAGAGTTATCGTATAGTTACGAAGGCTATGCATGGCGGTTTCTGTGTTTAAAACGGAAATAGTTTTATAAAATTGTTAATATGGACCCGAAATTATTGAGTTTAGATGGTTGAGAAAGTTGAGGAAGTTTAGAATAACAGCCCCCTAAACCTTCTAAACTTACTCAACTTTCTCAACTTCCTCTATACCAATCCGAATACTTCACATAATTATCCGCGATCCTTTCTATTTGGTCCTTAATCAGTTCGCCTGAAATATCCTTTACTTTTTTCGC
>JBKJMI010000050.1:0-15811 GCA_046596515.1 Chitinophagaceae bacterium
CTGTTTTGTAAGGTCAGTGAGAAGGTTCTCCCTTTTCGTTTGAATTTTTTACGGTAAATCAGGTCGTTCCGAAAATTATAACCATCTGCATTGCTTCGGTTATCGCTAAAACCTTCATTGATCAAACTTCCATCTGCGGCAGTAGTACCGAATTGACGATTGGAATGATTATTTGTTTGCTGATAACTGAAGCTTGGATTAATACGAAGACTGCTGGAAGAATCAATTTGCCAAAGATCATTGAGGTTGAGGCGGTGTGAATTATTCAGGTTATCGCTAAAACTTTTTTCGTTATAATAATTAGAGGCTCCCTGGAAAATATTCTGCCTGTAAATACGGCTGCTTACTTGTGGATTAAGACGATTGTAAAAATAATTGCTCTGCAGATCATGGTCAGTGCCAATAATATTATTATAGTTTATTCCGCTTCCCCAGGCTGTATTGATACCTCCGTTATTATTTCCATTTAGTCCCAGAGCACTTGCATCATCTGAGGAAACTGAAATATTAATATTGCCACCACTACCGCTTTGTCTCATTTGATTTAGTGCACCGGTAAAATTCAGAATATCCATAAAAGAGAACCCTTCTGCATTTGTATTGTTCCCCATACCAATGGCAGAGAATTGTCGGGCGCCTTTGAATGAATTGACATTGAATTTCCCTTCGTATCGTTTAGTAAAATCGGATCCCGCATTGATCTTACCGAATACGCCTTTCTTTTTATCTTTTTTTAGTTTCAGATTAATGGTCTTTTCATAATTGCCATCTTCAAAACCTGTGAGGGTGGCCTGATCGCTTTGCTTATCATATACCTGCACTTTATCTACCGCATCCGCGGGAAGATTTCTTGTAGCTATCTTAGGATCGTTGCCAAAGAATTCTTTTCCATCTACCAAAACCTTACTTACTTTTTCTCCCTGTGCGGTCACCGTACCATCTTTATCCACTTTTACGCCCGGTAGTTTTTTCAGCAGTTGTTCTACACTGGCATTGGGTATGGTCTTGAAGGAACCCGCATTATATTGAATGGTATCACCAATCAGGGTAACTGGTGGCGCCTCATTGGTCACCACTACTTCTTCCAGTGTTTTACTTCGATCGATGATTGAAAGAACACCCGTGTCTTTGTTTTTTGCACTGTCGCTGATGCTGAAATAGCTATTGAAATTATAATAGTTAACATGGGTTATCAGCAAACGATATTGCCCGTTAGGTATGCCCTTCAGTTCAAATACCCCATCATTTCCTGTCATAGTGAAGCTGATAAGAGAAGAATCTTTCCGATCCATCACAGAAACTGTTGCGGCGCCCACGGCTTGTTTTGCGGAGCTATCGTAGAGCTGTCCTTTGATACTACCATTCTTCTGGGCGGAAAGGTTCATAGAAAAAACTGAAAAGAACAGCAGAAGGAGAAGATTTCGCATAGCCAATTAATTGAAGCTACGAAACTATGGCTGCAAGCGGAGATAGGCAGTTAATCAGGCTTGGTATAATGTTAATAAAGGTTAATAAAAATCAAGCACCGCATTATAACTATAGGTAGTATGCGGCTGAATGGAAATACCCAGTTCGTTATATGAATTGCTAAGACAAATTGATCGGTGACCCAGAGAGGGTACGCCATCATCTATCAGTAATTGCATAACAATATCGAGTGCGTCGTCAAAACCATAACTGATACATTCACCACGAAAACTTGTTTTGCAGTTCCATTTACGATCATGCCCCACAAAACCTGTTTTCCCACTATTTAAGGCATGACAATAAGCACTCTGAAAAAGAATCTGATCGGGCCGGAGTGGACTACGGTTAGGTTTTTGTTTCTGAAGATCTTTTATCAGCGAAGTATAATAGGAATTTCGATGCTGAGGGTATTGATAGAATTCACTTTTTGGGTTGAGTAATACGGTTCGGAGAAATAATTGAGGATCGCGGCGCAGTAAATTGAGGATCCAGATCAGATCTTTCTCCATACCAGTAAGGTAATTGGAATCCCCGGCGGTATTCAGATCCAAATAAAGATCTTTATTCCATTCGCTGGAAAACGCACTCAGAGGAGATTCAATGGCAGGACGAGCCGGCTGAGCCTTCATAGAGAAAGTCAGCAAAAAAAATAGTAAAAAACCGAAAGTCCTGGTAGGCATCATGCAATTCTTTAACTATAACTGATGCTTCATAGTATAGAATTGTCTCTAAAAAAAAGTTAATGCGTAAAAAAAGCGCAGTAGAAACTGCGCCTTTGTCAGAACTTACAATTCTCTGACTGCTAAATAAACAGAACTTGCGTTCCAAGGCCTTCTGCTTTTTTATAAAAATCGCCCACGGTGATCACACCGTCAAGGTCCTCGAACATATCTTCTTTCTTATAATGGAACATGTCCATGGCCAGCTTACAGGCCCAGATCTTTGCGCCGGAATCCTTGAGAATATATAGAAACTCTTCCACTTCCGGCATGTCCAGTTTTTCCATTTCGCTTTTCATCATTTTTGTAGCCATGGCTTCCATTCCGGGAAGCGCTCCTACCAGAGTTGGAAGGTGCATAGCGGGATTGCCCACAGTGGCCACATGCAGTTTCTTTAATTTTTTCTTATGTATCGCTTCAAGACCGAAGAACGTAAAAAATAATTCCGCTTCTATTCCTTCCATACGCGCTCCATTTGCCAATACGAAAGCGGCATATACATTTTCTATACTTGCTTTGGAGAGGATGATCATCATCTTCCTTATTTCTCCATTATAATCAAGGTTATTCATATAGTTTATTTAAAAGTTATCAGATACAACTAGCCGGCTTAGGAATTCCCGCAATAAGACTGGCTGTTTTTAAAGGTGCTTTAGGAAACAGTGAATAAAATTCTTTTATATCTACCACACCGCTTTTTCCGATCTTCCTGATACTGAGTGGGCTTTCCTTTTTAAATTCATCCTGGATATAACTTATCACTTCCCAATGCCGGTCCGACATATCGATCAATGATTCTTTTGCTAGCTCAGTTCCAACCTGTGGGCTCCATTCTTTAAAATCAACCAGGTAACCTTCTGTGTTTACATGAATAGTGCGTCCATTAATTTGCTTTTCCATAAAATGTTTATTTAGAGTTAATCAAAAATGTTTTCCTGCCTCCTGCATTTTTGCAGAGACAAATGGTATATGTGTTCCTTTTAGTAACATGTTCCAGTAGATCCATTTAAAGGCGAGCTTACCCATATGGTTCATACGGCTTTCTTTGAGCAGACGTAATGGTCCAATGCCCGGGAAAGGAAACTCTCCTTCTACCGGTTCATGTGTATAATTGAAATCAATAAGTAAGGCTTTGCCATTTCCTGTTTCCACGAAACAGTTGGCATGGCCGTCAAATTCTTCTTTCAATGCTTCACCCTTTATGAACCGGTTGATATTTTCTGTAAGGATCTCGGCTTCGAAATGCGCAACTGATCCTGCTTTGGACGCTGGAATATTGCTCGCATCTCCAAGTACAAAAATGTTAGCATAAGCAAGTGATTGCAGTGTGGCCTTATTAGTGGGCACATAATTTAACTCATCACCTAATGCTGATCTCGCTATTAATTCATCTCCCTTATTAGTGGGAACGGTTACCAGCAGATCAAATGGAATTTCTCTTCCGCCATAATCGATGATCTTTTTATTCTCATTGTCAACCTCAGCAATGGCAAAATCACTTTCAATTGCAATATTTTTATCTTCCATCAAATGATTCAATGCGGCTGTTGCCTTTGGTTTAGTAAATGCCCCGCTAAGCGGAGTTACATAGGTGATCTTTACCTTATCTCTCATTTTTTTGTGTCGGAAATACGAATCGGCCAGAAAGGCGAATTCTAATGGAGCCACCGGACATTTAATAGGCATCTCGGTGATATGTACAACCAGATTGCCACCCTCCCATTCGCGTAATTTATTTCTTAATGCAAGGGCCCCTTCAAAACTATAAAAATCAAAAACGGAGTTCCGCCATTCACTGCCCGTCATGCCTTCTACTTCTTCAGGGGCTATTCGCGCGCCTGTAGCGATAATAAGTATATCATATGGCATGACGACTCCATTATCTAGTCTTACCTCTTTAAGCTCAGGCAGGATCTTATCAATGGCGGATCTGACCAGACTTACTTTTTTAGGAATGAATTTTTGAATTGGTTTTACAATATCTTCCGGCTCATATATATCAAATGGAAGAAAAAGATAACCTGGTTGATAATAATGTTCTTCCCGCTCATCTATGATATTAATTTCCCATTCCTCAAGGTCCAGTTCATGACTAAGATGATTGGCCATCATGGTACCAGCTGTACCTGCGCCAAGTATAAGAATTTGTTTCATGAAGTTTGATTTTAAATTTGTTATTCAGTAACTAACAAAGGTTCAATTCAAACTGGAGGGTGTTCCGTGACATATATCACGAAACAAGACTAACTGATGAAGTTCAGGAATATGTAAGGGAAATGATGACGAAGATCAGAGCTGATCATGCATTCATTTTCTTTTGTCATGCCGGGTGTTACCAATTAAATACTGATATCAACGATCTCAATCTGGTGATTGCCCAGAAGCTTCACCATTCCCCGTTCCACCATTTTTTTCAATAGCCTTGAGATCACCTCTCGTGAAGTGGAAAGTTCCTGGGCCACTTCAGTATTATTAATGTTGAGTATACTGGACTTATACGTCTCTTGTTCTCTTTTAAGATAGAATAGAAGTTTTTCATCCATGCTTCGAAACGCTGTATGATCAAGTGTAACTAATAATTCTTCAAAACGACTGTGGTAAGTATTAATTACAAACTGGTACCAACTTTTATAATCCTGCATCCAGCTATCCATGTATTGAAGGGGAACCGCGATAACCGTTGTAGGCTTCACCACTTTACCCATCACTTCGCTTTTTTCCTGCTTACCTGCAGAAATCATTGACAGCGCGCAGGCCTGACCAGGTTGCAGGTAATACATAAAATATTCGTGTCCTTCATCATCTTCCCGGTATACTTTGATCAGACCATCAACAACTAAAAGAATCGATTTAAAATACTGACCCGTCTTCATCAGTACTTCACCTGGTTCAAAATTTCTTAACTCTGCTTTTTCTTCCAGTGTTTCCAGAAATTTACTGTCAAAGCCAGGAAAAACTTTTTGCAAATCCTTATTCATATAACGAAAGTAAATAAAAGGCCGGCGATATTGCCGGCCTTAAGTAGCTATCTAATTATTTCATCCCTATGGGGAAGTCAGGTACATTCGGAGGAGTGACCGAAGTAGGGTGTTGCCGCCCACTTGTCAGTTCTTTTACCCTTTCAGAAATATAAGCATCAAGACTCTTTATAGTTATTTTATCCTTTCCATTTATAGCGGCCATACCGCTAAGGCCTTCTATAAGGGCCTTAGTGAAAGCGCCATTGCCCCATTTTACATCTTCCAGTGAAAATTCTTTACCTGTACTGCTGGTAAACGTGATCGCACCGTTTTCAGTGCTTGATAATTCATTCACCACCGAGTTGATATCGGTACCACCCCGGCGTGTAGTACTTCCCATGGCGTTGCCACTATGACAAGCATCGATAAAGACTACCACTTTTCCGGCAATGGAACTTACCGTTTGTTTTAATTCCTCAAAGTTCAGACAGGTAGTACGAATCCGATCTATATCTGCTCCCACAGGAAGCATATAATAAATACCGTTGTTATCATTGAGACCATGACCTGCGTAAAATATCATAGCCATATCTTTTTGACCAGTCTGTCTTTGAATCCAATCCAGTCCATCAGTGATATTATCTTTTGTAGCGTCTTTATCCATCAGGCTCTTTACTATAACATCACTGTATAGTTTGCCTTTTTGTTTTTTCAGTGAAGCCACAAAGTCCTGCGCGTCCTTTGCAGCAAAATGCAATTTCAATTCTGGATTATTATATTCACTAACACCTATGGCCAAAACATAAAGCTTTGGAATATAAATGAACTCTTCTTTGCTGGCGGCCGCAGTGGCATCCCATTTTAAGAATAGAATCGCTGCGGGACTGGTTCCATTATCATTATCTGCAAGTAAGGTGATCGTGCAATTCTGTGGAGGAATAGTAATGGTTACTTTTTTCTCCGCTCCGGCAGTAGTTACTGCACCTCTTTCAGTTATTGTTACAGGTCGTCCATCTATCAATACTTTCAATGCTTTTACAGGTGCATCATCAGGAGTGGTTACAGTATAACTGATTGTAACGGTGGTATTGATCACGGTGCTTCCATTGGAAGGAGAACTGATAGTAATGGAAGGAGGAAGTTTTTTGCGTATATCTTCTACAACAGTTGGCGGCTTCTTATTACTTTTCTGGTTTGCCAGTTTTACCGCATCACCTTCATAATATACATCCAGAATGGCATCGATCACATCAGGACGATAATATTTTTCCTTATAACGTGAGATCGGAAGAAAGGTGGGCGTTTTATCCGGGCCATTATTTATATGCCATCCAAGAAGATCTTCCGCACCAGGAGAAGCGTCATAATATCCTGATGGTGTGAAGAGGATCCATTTCTTTTTATCCGCATCAATAAAAAATGCAAGTACTTCTTTGCCATCACTTACGCGGTACCAGCGCAGTGTACCATCATCAAGTCCGGCTACCACTAATTTATCGTTGCCTGTAATATTTACGCACCATGCTGTAGCTGGAATATTTTCATTTTCCCAAAGTGTGTTTCCCTGGTCATCACTCATGTTCAAACTGAAATCACTACCATAGGCTACCAACTTTCCATTTCCACCGATGTCAACAGAAAGGTTTCTTTCGTTTGATTTTAAAAAACTAACGACTTTGTTATTTACCCTCGGATTGTAAACAGCTTTCCAGTTGGTTACTGTTGTACCGAAGGATTTATCAGTAGGAGGTTCATAATCGGCTTCCCCATCAGCTACCTGACGGTTTTCCAGATCGAATCCGAATGGAACACCATTGGTTGGCTCAGCGCCAATATTTTTACCATTGAAACTTACCTTGAACTGAAGTTTATTGTTCGCATTGTATTTATTGCTGTTGCCTCCTAAATTCCAGTATATTTTCTGATTCACATCAATAACTGCCAGTGCAGGAAATCCGCTCAGCATGGCCATTTTACCATTAGGAAGTGGCTTGATATCAAAAGTGGCTGATTCAAAAAGAGGTACATCTACATAGGCACCCCTTCCTCCATTTGAAAAAATACGGACAAAGATCTTTTCAGCGGCATCATTCACCCGGCATTGTCCGGAAGCAACCAGGTAACTACCATCAATAGAAAATGAAACTTTATTCAGCGCATCACGGGTATAAGCAGAACCCTTATTATCCATGGTCTGCAATACTTTTAATGTATTGGCATCTCTCAATTCTATAATAGAGGTATCTGTATATCCAACGGCGAAGGTTCCACCTTTTGGATTGAATGCGATACTATATACCCGGGGGCTAGTGGTTTTGATCTCCTGCACCAGATTAAAGGTCTTCCCATCATACAAACGGATATTACCATCATAACAAACAGTGGCCAGTCTTCCGGAAGGATCCCAGGCCAAATTATTGATAGTATTATCACAACTGGTTAATGCCTTTACCAGTTCCAATGTTTTAGTATTATAAATCCTTACGCTGCCATCGGCTACTCCACAGGCAAACATGGTTCCATCGGGCGACATTTCAATGTCATTGATCACATCCGAGAAATCACTTAATTTTTTTATGATCTCTCCTGTTTGTACGTCGATCACATAGATGCATTCTTTTTCATCCCAATCGTATGCTGTCCATCCACCTACTACGGCACGCGAAGCATCAGGGTAAAGGGCACATGCGAATATCTTACCATCATTATCCTTATTAATAGGAATACGGTAGATCTTAAGCAATTGGCCGGTAGCCGCGTCCCAGAGACGGGCAGTCTTATCCTCACTGGCTGTCAATATATATTTACCAGCTTTATCAACCGATACACGTCGGGTAATGGCTGTATGCATTTCATTCTCTACTCTCAGAATAGGTTCTGTGGGTTGAGCCATGGCCAACACTGTGGTTAACAGCATAATGGGTAAAAGAAATAAGAGTCGCATAACTTGTTAGGTTTGAATACAAGATACAAATAAAAAAAGGCCATCCGATACCCTGAACAAGGTATAATCAGGGTACAAAGAGAAAATATTGATTAATATTATGAACTCTATCCAAAAAAATCACTGATGAGGATCTTTATTTTGTGTTTTTTGTTTCTGCTACCCACTGTTTCCAGAAGCCAGGGCTCCATGAGTTCTATTCAGCAAGCCATGCAATTATTTGATAAAGGAGACTTTGAAGGCACCCTAAAGGTTGCAGAAAAGGCAATCCCCCAGGTAAAACAGGAATTCGGAGACAAAAGCCCTTTTTATGATGGGTTAGTCATGTTTGTAGCACTTAGCCATTTCAAACTTTATCAATACAGGCAGGCAGAACCCTGGTTTGTGCAACATGTGGAACTGATAAAGCAATTAAATGGTGAAAACAGCGCAGAATATATGGCTTCACTGAATATGGTTGCGCAGATCTTCCGTGAACTGGGAAAATACAATGATGCTGAATCTTCATATCTGAAAGGCGCAGTCGTTGCTCAGAAATTATATGGGATCAATGATACCAGCTATGCAAAGAACCAAAACAACCTTGCATCGCTTTACGATTTTATGGGTCGCTATACCCAGGCAGAGCAGTTATATGAACAATGTCTGCAGATCCTAAAAATGAAATTGGGGGAGAATTCCGCTCAATATGCCACCGCGCTGAATAACCTTTCAACATTATATACTGAGATCGGGCAATTGCAAAAAGCAAAAACAAATTTACAGAAAGTACTAACTATTCGAAAAGCTGTGCTGGGTGATAATCATCCTGACTATGCAGGGGCCATGAATAATTATGCCTATTTGCTTAATATAATGGGCGATTATAAAGAAGCGGAAAAATATTATCTGGATGCAAAGCAAATTTACCTTGGCTCCGTGGGGGATCAACATCCCGACTATGCTGCAAATCTGAATAACCTGGCAGATCTTTATAAAAATACCGGGAAATATGAATTGGCAGAACAGTTGCTGAATGAATCACTGAATATCAGAAAAAGAGTATTAGGTGAAAACCACCTGGACTATGCCGTCAGCCTCAGCAACCTGGCAGATCTCTATGAATATTATGGGCAATATGGAAAGGCTGAATCTTTTTTATTGAAGTCGGATTCCATTATCCGGAGAAATTATGGAGAGAAACATCCTTCACTGATTACCTCTTTGAATAATCTGGCGGCACTTTATGATGATATGGGTGACTATGTAAAAGCAGAACCGCTTTACCAGAAGGCGAAAGAATTAAGAAAAAATATACTTGGCGATGAACACCCTTCTTATGCACTTAGCCTGAATAATCTTGGAACCTTTTATATGGAGATAGGCCTTTCTGAGAAATCAGAACCATTATTTCTTAGTGCGAAACAGATCTGGGAAAAATCGCTGGGAACAAAACACGTGAATTACGCCACCTGTCTTAATAACCTGGGTGCAGTATATGAAGAGAAAAAAGATTATGAAAAAGCAGCCGCATTTTATACACAGGCAAAAGATATTTTTAAGACATTATTTGGTGTTGATAATACTGATCATGCACGTGGGCTGAATAATCTTGCCGGACTTTATGTAAAGAAGGGAGATTATAAAAAAGCAGAGGCTTTGCTTATTCAGACCCGCGATATCTGGAAGAAGACCCTGGGAGAGAACAATCCTAATTATATCACTTGTATAAATAATCTTGCGGCCTTGTACCGTAAAGGGCAATTTAACCTGGCCAAATCTGAGCAATTATACCAGCAGACTTTATCATTAAGAAAAAAAATATTAGGTGCCGAGCATCCCAGAACAGTTGATGTAGAAAATGATCTGGCCCTGCTTTATATGAATCTGAAAATGCCGGAGAAGGCCATTCCACTTTTTTTGCATAGCAGCGAATCGGTACGAAAAAACCTGGTGAATACTTTTCCGGTATTATCGGAGAAAGAAAAAAATAATTTTATCACCCAGGCCCTGGTGATGAATGATTGCAATAATAGTTTTCTTTATCTCAACCCGGTTTCAGGAGCTTCGGTGATCAACAACAATGTGGATCTGCAGATATTCTTTAAATCTTTATCACTTTCAGATACACGCAATCTTTTCAGCTCCATTCGAAATAGCCGTGATACAGCCACCCAAAGAATTTTTCTTCAATGGCAGGCACTCAGGTCTTTGCTTGCAAAGCAAGAAAGCATGCCGGCCGATAAGCGCTCACCTGAAATCAAATCACAGGAGGATGAAGTAGAGAATCTCGAAAAAGAATTGTCAAGAAGATCAACAGGGTTTCGGCAGCAACAGGGATCACTCAAAGTTTCCATGAAAGAAATTCAAAGCGAATTGGCAAATGATGAAGCGGTAATTGAATTTGTGAGTTTTCAACTGATCAATAAAAAAATTACTGATAGTGTGATCTATGGAGCCTATATCTATCGTAAATCGGATGAGCGGGCAAGCTTCGTTCCATTATTTGAGGAAAAGCAATTGCAACAACTACTCGATAGCGGCGGTCATACTCCTACGGGAGTAGCACAATCATTTTACCGTGGCGGTATAGCAAGCAGTAGTTCCAATACAATAGGTTTGGATAAAGAGCTTTACCAGCTTATCTGGCAGCCTTTGGAAAAGAAATTGAATGGAATTAAGAAGATCGATTATTCTCCTTCGGGAAAACTATTTGGTATAGCCTTTCATGCTTTACGAATTGATAGTAGCCAATTGCTGATGGATCGCTACGCTTTGCAGCAATATAGCAGTACCCGGGATATTAGTTTGAGAAGTAGTGCACCAGCCATCAAACCTGGTACTGCATTATTAATAGGTAATGCGGATTTCACCATGGATAGCATTTCTATTGTGAAAAAAAGAAAAGTAGCTGGGAATATAAATGCAGTAAAAGCAAATACGCAAAGCAGGGGAGCTAATGGTAGCTGGGTGGATCTACCGGGTACCGGTGATGAGTTGAAACTGATCGCTGATCTTTTCAAAAAGAAGAAGATCGCTTTCCAGCAATTCCAGCATGCCGATGCATCAGAAGAGAATTTTAAAAAAGCTGGACTGGATGGTCCTTCTGTACTTCATATTGCAACACACGGATTTTTTCTCCCCGCCCGTTCGGGTAAAGAAGATGGCCTGGGCAATGGCAACGCGTATATGTTTGCGAATGATCCCCTGATGCGCAGTGGGTTGGTACTGGCCGGAGGAAATTATGCCTGGAGCGGCCATTCTCCTATTGAAGGAGTAGAAGATGGTATTCTTACTGCTTATGAAATTGCACAATTAAATTTAAGTAATACAGGGCTTGTTGTATTAAGTGCCTGCGAAACCGCGCTTGGAGATATAAAAGGCACTGAAGGCGTATTTGGATTGCAAAGAGCTTTTAAAATGGCGGGAGCGAAAAAAATGTTGCTCAGTTTATGGCAGGTGCCCGATAAGGAAACGGGAGAACTAATGGGGCAATTCTATAACTATTGGTTAGGAGGAAAAACGCTGGAAGATTCTTTTCTCCAGGCTCAGGCCGATATGAGAAAAAAATATTCGCCTTACTACTGGGCCGCTTTCGTGCTGATCAATTGATCAGTCCTCATGAATACACATTACTGGCACATGACTATGAAATACCAGTTCCTTGGTATGACTATAATGCATAAGGCTATCCAGCATGGTATGCTTCTTAGGAATGGCCACCAGCATGTCAATATCATTATCATCGGCGAATGAATGAATGCCTTCTTCCACATTTTTATTGTTGATAAAATGCCAGGTTGGTTTTGATTCTTCAAGCATGGTTTGAAGCAATAGCGATTCTTGTGATTTTTCAGCCAGGTGTTTATGGTTGTGGTCGATATTCAATACATGCAATTCGGAATGGAAGGTTTTGATGAACTCGCAAAGGAAGTTGGCAGGTGTAGTTTCTACTACTTTATTACAATCACATGCAAAACCGATCTTATGAATACCCCCTTTGAATTTACTTTTTGAAGGCACACAGATCACGGGCCAGTTGAGGTGGCGTATTAAGCCAAGGGTGGTACTTCCAAATAAAGCCTGTTCAAAACCAGTAGTGCCTTTTGAGCCCATAACGACTGCGAAGGGACGGATCTTTTCGCAAAGAGTTTCCATTTCATCTATCACATTTCCAAGAACGGCCTCTGCATAGATCTTCAATCCGGGATTTTTTATTTCCAGCTCCTCTTTCAACGCCATTAAATTATTCTCAGCTGTTTTTCTCAGTTCATCTACTGAGATCAGTACGACAGGGGTGTCTGAAATAGATACCGGTACCTGGTAAACATGGAAGATCATTAAACTGGCATTTATTGCTTTTGCCATTTCAATACCATAATCCAGCGCATTATTGGAAGGATTGGAAAAATCCGTGGGGACGATGATCGTTTTCATATTGATGTTTCTGTTCTAAAGTTAAGGTAGTTCTGTTGTTAGTTACGCTGACTTTACTCTGTATGGCTCGACAAAAAATACTGATGAACCCTTTGATCTATATTGGTTCGAAGGTTCATATAGAAGAGATTAATATCGGCAACATGGTAATTGCGTTTGAAATAAAGAAAACTCCAGGGAAACCGGGGTTTATTTACGAATAATATTCCCTGATCTATTCTGGCATCAGTTGTATGCCGATAGATCTTATTGAAATTCAGAAGAAGGCTACCCGTATTCGCGCTGCGAGGCATTTTTTGGTTGCTGGTGGTCCAGCTTAAAGGGTTAGTTACATAGGCGTTGCTATGATCTTTTTTCAGGTACCATGGAATGAAATTATTTTTCAGTGTTCTCCAGCTGCATAGGCAGTTCAGGTCCAGACTGTCCTGACAAATTTTATCGGGTGATACAAATTCTTTCGGAATGGGCCAGCCTACAATATAGCATGCTATCATTTTATTCTCCATTGGTTTTCCTTCAATGAATTCCTTGTATAATTTTTCTGCCATCAGGGCTCCCTGGCTATGACCGGCAAGAATAAAAGGTCTTCCATTATTCCAGTACTTCAGGTAATACATGAACGCGTTGCGGAGATCATCATAAGCTGTATCAAAATGTAATTTGCTTTGTAAAGTATCTTTTGAAAAAAAATTTTTCAGATGAGCCTGGCGGTAACGAGGAGAAAAGATTCTTGCATGCTGATTAAAAACAGAGGCCTGGTACAACATCGAAGTATAATCTGTTTTCGCGTTGATCAGTGCGTCATCCATTGCAGCATTCCCGATATTTTTTCCTTTTGTAAGTGATGTAGGATGCAGAAAAAAAACATCAATTGAGGTATCTCGTTTTTCTCCCCGAAGCGAGGCAGAAACACTGTCAGAAGGATCCCATTTCCAGGGGTGGGCGGCCCAATGGTCGAGCAGAGCATAATTAGGAGGCCCTGGTTCTGTTCGGAATGAATAATTCTTTGATAGCCTGGCGTATTTGCTGGCACAGGAGGCCAGAATCATCAGAAAAATTAATAAAAGGGGTGTTCTCGATGGCATAAGAAGGCGGAAATTACGAGGATTTGGAAGCCTAACCAAATTATTAGATATTTTATTATACTGTTAATCAATTACTTAACATGTTTAGTAAAATAAATTTAGTACTTTGTTTTGCATAGTACCAAATATCACCTTATCTTTGATCTATAAAACGAAAAAGGCCATGAATATTGAGAACACACAGAGCCAGATGAGAAAGGGGATTTTTGAATTTTGCATTCTTTCCGTGATCCGTCGCGGTGAGGCCTATCCAAGTGATATTGTGGAGGAGATGAGAGCTGCCAACCTGCAAATTCTGGAAGGAACCCTTTATCCGCTTTTGACCCGATTGAAAAATGCTGATATGCTGACCTACCGATGGGTAGAAAGCAATTCAGGACCGCCCCGTAAATATTTTTCTCTAACACCTAAAGGAGAAACCTTTTACGGTGAACTGGAGCAGACCTGGAATGAATTATCAAACGGCGTAAATGCGCTGACCAGTAGAAAGTCCGGTGAACAAACTATCAACTCTTAGTACCAACATCAACCTAATAACTAAACAAACATGAAAAAGATCATTAACATAAACCTGAGTGGGCGCGTGATTCCCATTGAGGATTCGGCTTATGAAAAGCTGCAGGCTTATATTGAAAGTTTGCGAAGATATTTCGCCAATGAAGAAGGACGTGATGAGATCATCAATGATATTGAAAGTCGTATTTCTGAACTGATGAATGATAAGACCCGCAAAGGGGCTACAGCGATCACAGAATCAGATGTAAATGAGATCATCGCTTCTATGGGAAGGGTAGAAGATTTTGAAGCCGTAGAAGAAGAGCAGGTGAAACCAGAGGCAGAAAAACAAAGGCCAGCAAGCGAACAATACCGTTCTGCCAACACAGAAAATC
Organism: Chitinophagaceae bacterium; assembly: GCA_046596515.1. Taxonomy (GTDB): domain Bacteria; phylum Bacteroidota; class Bacteroidia; order Chitinophagales; family Chitinophagaceae; genus JJ008. Next base: position 14,482 of record JBKJMI010000050.1, read on the forward strand.
GCAGTCGTCGCACAAAAGGTCGTCTTTATCGCGATAGCAGTGATAAGATCCTTGGAGGTGTGTGCAGTGGTATTGCAAATTACCTTGACATTGATCCGGCTATTATAAGGATACTTTTTGCCATCATCAGTTTTGGCGGTGGTATCGGCTTCATTGCCTATATCGCACTCTGGATCATTCTTCCTACGCGTGATCTGGAAGGATACAGTGGAAAAAGATTATATCGTAATCCTGATGAAAGAGTAATCGGTGGTGTAGCCAGTGGTTTAGCCGCTTATTTTGATAAAGGAGTTACATCTATCCGTTTGATCTTTGCGGCACCTATATTATTGAATATACTATTCAGCATTCTTAGCTGGCCGGTATTCGATCATGATTCTTTTCTGCCTAATATATTAGTTGGCTCTCTTACCGGAACATTCATATTTGCCTATATAGTTCTATGGATCGTATTGCCAGAGGCAAACAGTGAATACCAAAAAATGGAAATGAGAGGAGAGAAAGTAGATGTGAACCGTATTCGCCAGAATGTGCAGGAAGGAATGGGCAATGTAAAGGATCGTATGAAGGGATGGGGTGAAGAAGTAAGGGATAGTGCACAGGGTTTATCAGGTAAAGCAAGAGATTTCGCAAATACCAGGGGTCGTGAATTTGTTTCTGAAGCTGGTGGCGCTGTTCGTCGCGGAGGCCGTGGATTTGGTCATGTGATCGGCGTATTATTCAAAGCCTTCTTCCTGTTCATCGCTGGTACCATTGCATTCGCCTTATTTGTAGCACTTATTGGAATTCTTATTGGTGGCGTAGCGGTTTGGCCTATCAAGGATTTTATCCTGAATGGATTTTGGCAGAACACTTATGCAATAGGCACACTGATCCTTTTCCTTGGAGTACCGGTTGTAGGTTTCATTGTTTGGTTATTACGTCGCATTATGCGGGTAAAATCGCATAGTAATTACCTGGGCTGGACCTTTGGTGGTTTATGGTTCCTGGGCTGGATCGCTGTAACACTTTTTGTAAGCAGTGTATTCAATGATTTTAGAATGAGTAATAATCGGGTTGCTGGAACAGAGATCAATTTAACCCAACCTGCCAATGGAAAAATGCTTGTAAAAGTGAGTGAGCCGGAACTGGAGTATAGCGGAGAATTTCCATGGATCAATATTGATGGTGAGGGACTGGATATTACTCGTGATACACTGAAAACCGCAAACATTCGCATCGAGGAAGTAGAAATAAGTGATGACAGTAATTATCATGTGATCGTTAAGAAATATAGTCGTGGTCATACAGTACAACAGGCTACTGAATTAGCCGATCAACTGGTCTTTAA
>JBKJMI010000095.1:0-2810 GCA_046596515.1 Chitinophagaceae bacterium
GTATTTGCCGAAAAAACCAGCCAGGGAGTAATAGACTATGTTTCAGAACATAAGGATGTAATAGGTTTTGTAGGTGTAAGCTGGATAGGAAACAGGGAAGATACTGCGCAGTTAAGCTTTTTGAAAAATGTTAAAATCGCTTCCCTGGAGTGCAGTTGTCCAGAAAAAAGCTATGTAAAACCCTACCAGGCCAATATTATGAGAAAAAGATATCCTTTGGTACGCGGATTGTATTACATATTAAAAGAAAATTATAATGGATTAGGATCGGGATTTGCAAATTTTTTGGAATATGAAAAAGGACAATTGATATTCAGGCGTGCTTATCTTGCTCCGACAAAAATAAGTTTTACTGTACGGGAAGCAACATTAAATTCACAATAATTATTAACTTTATCAACTTTAGAAAATTGGAAAAAATGAAAAAAATTAGTCTTTTAGCATCTTTAATTATTTGGGTTAATGTATTATTTGGCCAAAGTATAGATGATGGGAAAAAGTTTTTAACCTACGAAAGATACATCAGTGCACACGATGTATTCAGCAAACTTGTCACTGCAAACCCAAATAATGTTGAAGCTGTGTACTGGCTTGGACAAACCTATCTCCAAAACCAGGACAATCTGGATTCTATTGCTGCAAAAGAGCTATATCAGAAAACTCTACAAGCAAATCCTAATGCTCCCCTCATGCTTGCAGGCATAGGTGAAATAGAGTTGATGGAAGGTAAAAAGGAAGATGCCCGAAATCGCTTTGAAACGGCTATAAGCTTAACAAAAGGGAAGGATGCAGATGTGCTGATGGCAGTGGGTCGTGCAAATATTGACACAAGAAATGGCGATCCTGTTTACGCTATTGACAAACTAAACGATGCGCTACGCAGGGATAAAAAGAATGAAAACATCCAGGTACTTATCGGGGATGCATACAGGAAAATGATTGATGGAGCCAATGCAACAATAGCGTATCAAAATGCTATATCAATGGAATCAAAAAATGCAAGAGCTCCTTTTATGATTGGTAGAATATATGAAACACAGGGTTACGGGCAGGAGGCTATCTATATGAAATATTATAATGATGCAATTGCGGCTGATCCTAACTTCGCTCCTGTTTATTATTGGCTTTATAATTATTATTACCAGCGTGATGTAAACAAAGCAAGGGACTTTTTAAATAAATACATAGCCGTTGCAGATGCTGACTCCAAGAACTGTTATGCGGAGGCTTCGCTTTTATATGTTTCGCAATTGTACCAGGAAGCTATTACTAAATCTGATCTATGCCTTTCATCAGCAGGAGAAAAACCTTTTCCTAACTTATATGGTTTGAAGGCTTATTCATACGATAAATTGGGTGATTCATTAAATGCAAAAAAATATTTTGAAGAATTTTTTGCAAAAGTTAATCCTGATAAAATTGGGCCGAATGACTACGCTACTTATGGAAGAGTACTTTTAAAACTCGGTGGTACTGATTCTTTAGAAATTGCGCATAATGATTCACTTGCCTCAGTGTACGTTGATAAAGCCATAGCCCTCGACACAGTTCCCGCTAATAAATTAGACTATGTGAAGTCAACTGCGGCCAGCCTTTCTGCGGCTAAAAAATATTCTCAGGCCGGTAAATGGTATACAAAAATTTTAACCCTTAAACCAGACTATGGTAAGGTTGATCTTTACTATGCAGGATATATGGATTATCTTGCCAACGACTACCAGAAAGCTGATTCAATATGGGGATTATATCAAACCAAATTCCCTGAGGATATATTTGGATGGTATATGGGAGCAAGAGCTAAAGAAGGTATTGATACTTCAGGCGAATTAGGATTGGCAAAACCTGACTATCAAAAAATAATTGATATTGCTGACACTACTTCAGATAAAGCTACAATAAAGGATAAATTAATATCTGCCTACAGATATATGTTAGCATATAGTTACAATGTACAGAAAGATAAAGAAGCTGCCATAACGTTTAACTCAAAAATACTGGAAATTGATCCCGAGGATGCTACTGCTAAAAAAACACAGGAAGCATTAAGCCCAAGCGGTGTTAAGCAAAAAACAAAGACTGATGACGAGGGTACTGTGGTAAAAGAAAAGACTAAAACAGACGATACGAAAACGAAGACGAAAGATGGTAAGGTAAAAGTGAAATCCAAATAACGTTAACAAATTAAGAAAGCCCGGTTTTAAACCGGGTTTTTTGTTTGTGCGCCGTGCATGGGATATTTCTATAGGATGAAAGTTCCGAACGAGCCGAGTTGGAAGGAATCGTTAGCTAAAGACAAGGGTGTCCATTGCGAAATGGAATCTGAAGGAAGTCGGAGGCAAAAGTGGGAATTGACGAACAGAAACAGGATATAGGCCTACTTAGGGGTTAGCGGGCAATGGACTGCGAAGCCACAAAACCAACCATAACCGAAGGTGGTAAATCCTGCAATTTTCACGGAAAGAAATATGATCTTACCACGGGAGATCTCAGGAAGTATTCCTACAAACCGAGAAGTCAGCAGAGGCCATAGTACCAAAGAAAGTATAGAAATATACAGGAGGGAAGGGCTGAATCTCAAAGTGAAGTTAGTTCTGGAAATTGTAAAAGGATGTCGTTGAAAAGTGTCGCAAGACTGCCGAAAATCTTTTGAGAGAAGTGAAAGTATGCACAGTATCCAAAGACGGAGGACATAAAGCCTTTCAGTAAGCGATGAACTACAATCATCACAATGGGAAACCGCCGTACACGTAAGTACATACGGTGGTGTGAGAGGACAGGTAGCCAACTAATGGCTACCTTCCTACTCGATT
>JBKJMI010000103.1:0-3231 GCA_046596515.1 Chitinophagaceae bacterium
GAGAAATCAATGTTTAAAATAATGCATCAAACCCCTTCTTCGCCTTGTTGTTTTAGGGTGTCAGTGTTGAAAATAGTTTTTTGTAGTTATAGTATAGGGTCATGTTTATAAAATATTTTTTATTATTCATTTTCCTAAATGGTTAGTGATAAAGATGTTTTTACTTTTTGGGGTTACTACTTTATTGATTTCCGGTCTTTTCGCGCAGCCCTTGTTGTCCGGAGTTTGCAACTCCGAACAATTCTGACAAAAAATCAATGAATGAACTAATGTAATTTTATTGGATACTACGGACAACAGGGGGTTATTAAGAACAGACTTTTGCAATTAACAGCCTGATATTCAATAAAATTTGAGAGCCGTTTTTATTTTAGCAAATTATTCTTTTATTAGTTGACAATTGAATCCCCAAAATAGAAAGAAAATTGATTGGTAAAACAAGATTTAATTCATATTTTAAAAGTAACCTTATCAATTTCTATAACTATGAAGTATATCTCATTTGCTCTAATACTACTTTTTTCAATAAAATCGAACTGTTAAACACCTACTGTTAATGCTATGGTCTCTGATTCATTTGTGGTTCGATATTTCGGCCATAACAATACTTTAATTAGTCATGTTGATTCTGCTATTAAAGTTGCCTTAAACAGTCAAGTGGATGATTCCATGATTCATTAGCATAATCATATTACTGTTTTATGTAGTCGGGGTAATAGTATGACTGTGTCAGAGAGGATGGAAATTACGACTACACTATTTTTTACTGATACTGCAGCGATATATACACTTTTGGATAGCATCAGAATAAATTTGCTAGGTATTACATCGAATTACGAAGGAAGCGTTCAGCAATTTGCTGACACTTTGGCCGCCACCTACAATTATCTGTTTCCATTAAATCTTCCAGAAAACCCCTGTGCTACAAGTCTTAGGCGTTGCAGGTATTTGTCAATAGTTGCCTTAAATCATGATTTGCTAGAATGTGGAGGCACTTGCACCGCAACACAAATCGGTTGTCTGTTGGGTTGTCATGTTGGAACGAACTTTGCATTTAATATGAATTTGCGAGATTGTCAAATCAATTATACGAATTGTATATCCGCATTTACCCAAGTAACCTTTCCAACAAATAAAACTAGTTTCTAGGTAAATTGTAGTTTTAAATTTATACTTCTGTCATAATTAAACAATGTATACTCGAAGTTTAATTGTTGGGTTATTTGTACTGTATTCCTGTAATAACGGTAACACTTCTCTTAAGGAGGAGAAAATGGACAGTGCAGAAGTGGTTTCAAAATTTTTAGAGTTAAAATCGTTAGATAGCATAATATCGGGCTTAAGGCCAATTTTTTATTTTGATACGAATAAAAATTATATAACTGAACTCAAATTTGACTCCTTAATTAGTACTGGAGAGTATGAGCAAATACCAAATGGAATTGATCTGCAATTAGTTCATTTAACGAAAGATCAAATTGAAAGAAATTCCAGGACTCCACCCATAAAGGCAAATTTTTTATTCCCTGGATCGATTTTTCCAAGTTTATCGTTTACTGATTTTGCTGGTGATACGCTTATTATCGATGATTTCAAGGGTAAAATTATCGTAATTAATTTTTGGTTTTTGGCATGTGTTCCATGTAGAAATGAAATGAAAGAATTAAATAGTCTGGTGGATGATTATAATTCAAAAAATATAGTATTTCTAGGGATTACTCCTGATACCAGGAACGCAATTAAAATAGCCACTAATCTTAAATTTAAATATAGAATTATCCCTGATGCCGGTAATTTTATTAGCAGCTTTAATTTGCCAAGCTTTCCTGCCCATGTAGTAATCGATAAATATGGTAAGGTTGTTTATTCTTTTGCTGAATCAGGTCCTAGGGCAATTTTTTGGTTACGGCATACGATTGATAGTTGCTTGATTGACCCTAAATAAAGTGACTCAATGTTACTTCCCTTTATTGGATGTTGAATAAAATTCAGTAGTCATCCACTAATCGATAGATTTTTTTACTTTCTAACGTATCCGTTCGGCCAAGTACATGTTTCAAGTTGATAAAATGCTACTTTTATGTCCGTTTTAAAGGCTTCGTTACAGTATCAAAGATCATGGTATGTGTAGACACATCGAACCATTCTGCAAACTGGTTGTAAGTTATTTCAGGGAAGGTTAGCGGATCCATATTCCAGGCCTTGTTGTCCGGAGTTTGCAACTCCGGACACTTTTTTAAACTTCAAGAAAATAGCTAACTTTAATAGTATCATATGATACTATCATGAATCCGCCCTTAAAAATTACCCCCGCTATCTTAAACTATCTCAGCAGCATTGGTGAGCAGCTGGGCGCCATAAATACTTCTCATCTGCAGGTGCCCATGGCGGAGCTTAGAAAATCAAACCGGATCCGTACCATCCAGGCCAGTCTGGCAATTGAGGGAAACAATCTTAGTGAGGAGCAGGTGACTGCCCTGCTGGAGAATAAAAAAGTACTGGCCCCTGCAAAAGATATCAGGGAGGTAAAAAATGCGATTGCAGTGTATGAAAAACTAAATGACTGGAAGGTTTTCAGTCTTCCATCTTTTCTGAAAGCCCACGCTCAGCTAATGAAAGGCTTGATCCCGTCTGCAGGTAAATTGAGAACTGGTGGTGCGGGGATAATAAAAGCAGGTGGTCTGGCTCATCTGGCTCCACCTGCAAAATTGCTGAAGCCACTAGTTGGAAATCTTTTTTCCTATTTAAAAAATGGAGATCATCCGCTCCTGTTAAAAAGCTGCGTATTCCATTATGAAGTAGAATTTATCCATCCTTTTGTAGATGGCAATGGAAGAGTCGGACGATTATGGCAAACCCTGATCCTGATGAAGTATAATCCTGTCTTTGCCTATTTATCGGTAGAATCCATTATTAAGAAAAAGCAGGCTGCCTATTATAAAGCGCTTAGCCATTCTGATAAGGCAGGGGAATGCAGCCAGTTTGTTGAATTCATGCTGGCCGCTATAGCAATTGCACTTGATAAAATACTGGAAGAGAGGCAGCCGGTGTTATCTGCCAAAGCCAGGGTGGAACTTTTCCAGGATAGGGTAGGTAAAAATAGTTTTACCCGAAAAGATTATCTAGAACAATATAAAAATATTTCAAGCGCCACAGCCAGTAGGGATCTTAAAGCAGCAGTTGAATCTGGCATGTTAACGATTAAAGGAGATAAGAGGACAGCGAGTTATA
>JBKJMI010000134.1:0-21001 GCA_046596515.1 Chitinophagaceae bacterium
CCAATGACTATTCAGCGAAAGCAAATAATACTGGTTGATATTGTAATTGGAGTTCTGTACTTTAATTTTTTCTTTATTGCCGGCACTATCTTCAAAACTAAAAACAGCATGGTCCCTGCCGCCTGAGGCTTCAAATCCAAATTTTATATCCTCAGTGATTTTATTGGCGTTAAAATCAAAGTTTACATTAGAACTCTGGTACACTGCATCTGAACTATAATTCCCGGATAAACCTGTATTGAATACCCAATACTTCCATGGATCTTTTGTAATAGTTTGTTTTTTCGTCGTATCTGCCTTGTTGGTTTTACTTACCATGCTGATCTGCACATTATCCAAATCATTGTTTGCCGTGAGGTAAGGTATCAGCGCCAGCTTTAGGTATTTTACCAGCAGGTCTCTTCTTTCAAATTGGGTGCTATTAGCTCCGATGCTGAAATGAAGGGTATCTTTTCTTCCTGAAAATTTATTCTGTCCAAGGATAATTAATTCATAAGCCAAACCGCCACCACCGGTCTCTATTGAAAAAGTCAGTACATGCAGATCTGCCAGCTGACGCTGGTTCATAAAATCAACAATATTAATTTCTGTGCGAATAAAATCCTCATCACAATGCGATTTGCAATCGAGGAAAACCTTTAAACGGGGAGTGGTAGAGATATTTTGCGCATCTGAAGAAACAGATACCGCAAGTAGTAGAAACAATAAAAAGATATGAACTCTCATACGGGATGGTTCCTGCAAAGGAACGATTTTCCTCAGCAACAGCGTCAATCAATATAGAAAAATCGATGGGCGGTTGAGATCAGATGCTGAATCCTTCCCATTTTTATATACAGCAAATAGTGTTTCAATAGCTTCTCTTCCTTTTTGACCGAGCGAAATTGAATGCTGATTCACATAAAGATTAATATGCCTGCGCATGACCTCTTCACTTATGGATTGAGAATGAGATTTTACATAATCAGTGATCAGGGGATAATTTTTAAAGGCCAGTTCAAGACTTTGACGGATCAGGGACTCGATCAATTTAGCTTGTTTACTTTCAATGGATCTTTTAATGACAATTCCGCCCAGCGGGATCGGGCTACTCATTTTATTTTCCCAGTATTCTCCAAGGTCAAGCACTTTATACAATCCTTTATCCTGATAGGTGAAACGATTCTCATGAATGATCACGCCAAGATCCGCTTCCCCATTTAATACGGCATCTTCAATACCGGAAAAAATACTGAAGCTCTTATTTTTTGCTTCCGGAAAAGCAAAATTGAAAAGTAGGTTAGCAGTAGTATGAATACCGGGCAAAACAATTTTTTTATTATTTATTTCATTGGGCTCTGCAGCTGTTGGTTTGGCCGCAACAAGCAAAGGGCCCACTCCATTACCCAGTGCGCTTCCCGAATCCAGCAAGGCGTAATGGGTAAGTGATTGAAAAAATGCTGGAAAGCTAAGTTTAGTGATATCCAGTTTTCCCTCCAGCGCCCATTGATTTAGAGTTTCTACATCTTCAAGCACGGCATCAAATACAAGGCCCTGCGTATCGATCATTCCATTCACCAGCGCATCGAAGATGAAGGTATCATTGGGACAGGGAGAAAAACCGATGCTAAGTTTCATATAATAGCTAACAATGAAATAAGTTCATTGTTCAGGTTGGTTATAGAGTCACTGAAATTCCATTTTCGTTTGTCTCTTATTCCTACCAGATTACTTACGGCCCTTAATTGAATGAAAGGAATATGCTCCATCAGACAAACATAATGAAGCGCCGCTCCTTCCATGGATTCAAGGGCAGGATCAAAATTTTCAATAAATCTGTTGATGACTGGTCTTTCGGAACTGATCTGATTGACAGTAATGGCTCTTATTTTTTTTAATAAAGATCGCTTTAGCAAAGGGTGTTCATTTTTTAACCAGCCATTTTTAAATGGGAACTGTTTTTTTTTCTGCAGACCCAGGTCGATCAGTGAATGCCAGGCCTTATTTTCAAGCACACCTTCATCTGCTACCCGATCTTCTTTCACCATTACCACTGTACCTGGTTTTATAGAGGAATTAAAACATCCTGCTATTCCCGCCATGATGACCAGCGATGGTTTTTTTAAAGAAATATATTTACTGAGATGATAAGTAGTGGCTGTAAGTCCGGCACCGGTAATTAGTATATCCCAATTTTTAAAATTATCAGGATCGGTCCTGAAGATTTGCAGAAAAGGCTGGATCTCCATTGCAGTGGCGGCCACGATAAGTCCGGGTTGTTGGCTCATTTCAATGCAAGTTAATTCATTCCGAAACGCTAATTTTCTTACCTTTGCCGCCGCCTTCAGAACCTCTTTTTGAAGGCATTTCACGCCTCTCCGCCCAATTGCTGGCGAGGCTCAAAAAAGTAAAGCATGGTTTACTTAACCAGACAAGAACATTTTAACGCGGCACATAAACTGTATAATCCCGCCTGGACCCCCGATAAAAACGAAGCTGTTTTTGGCGTTTGTGCAAATCAGAACTGGCATGGCCATAATTATGATCTTTATGTAACCATTAAGGGCGAACCAGATGCTGATACCGGTTTTGTTTACGATGTAAAAAAATTAAGTATCCTGATCCGTGAGCAGGTGGTTGACAAACTGGATCATCGGAATCTGAATCTGGATGTTCCCTTTATGAAGGGTATGATGTGCAGTACAGAGAACCTGGCTGTTGCGATCTGGAATGAACTGTCACCACATTTACCTGCCGGAGTACAATTACATTGTATAAAACTGTATGAAACTGCCAGAATCTATGTGGAGTATTTCGGTTAGCCGGGATAAAATTTGAACTATTTTTCTCTTTCGCCGTTATTAAAATTTGTCTATGAGCAAAAAAGTGGCCGTATTCAGAAGAGAGCATTTTAATGCCGCACATCGCTTGTTCAACCCTGATTGGGATGATGCAAAGAATGCGGAAGTGTTTGGTAAGTGCGCTTTGCCAAATTATCATGGCCATAATTATGATCTGGAAGTGAAGGTGACTGGTGAGCCTGATGAGAACACCGGTTATGTGATGGATATGAAACTTCTCAGCGACATCATCAAATCGGAAGTGCATAGCCGCTTTGATCATAAGAATCTTAATCTTGATACAGTTGAATTCAAAAATCTAAATCCTACAGCGGAAAATATTGCTGTAGTGATCTATGATTTGTTAAGGCCTCATATTAATAAGAATAATGATTTAAAAATTCGACTTTACGAGACAGAAAGGAATTTTGTAGAATACCCCGCATAATACAACAGCCATGTATAAAAAAATAGAACAATACGATGAGAACACCACCTCGGGTCTGATGAAGGATTATCGCAGCGTCTTATCCCATATCGGCGAAGATCCAAATCGTGAAGGGCTTTTGAAAACACCGGAGAGACTGGCTAAAGCCATGCAATATCTTACCCAGGGATACCATCTGGATGCAAAAGAAATTATCAACTCGGCCAAATTTCATGAGCCAGGCAGTGAGATGATCGTGGTAAAGGATATAGAAGTCTACAGTATGTGCGAACACCATATGCTTCCTTTTTTTGGAAGAGCCCATGTGGCCTATATTCCGAAAGGCTGGATCACTGGTTTGAGCAAGATTGCCCGTGTGGTGGATGTATATGCCCGAAGATTGCAGGTGCAGGAGAGACTAACCATTCAGATCCGTGATGCCATACAGGAAACATTAGATCCGGTGGGAGTAGCAGTAGTAATTGAAGCGCAGCACCTTTGTATGATGATGCGTGGCGTTCAAAAACAAAATTCGGTTACTACTACCTCTGCATTTCATGGAGAATTCATGAAAAATACAACGAGAAGTGAATTTATGAAGATCATTTCCGCACGACTTAATCGCTAATTCTTAATTTTTCAGGCTGTTCTTCAAGTCATTAACAATTATGGACGATTTTATAAGTTATCCATCTCAAACGTCTATTTTTGCATGCCATAAATGTAACTGAAGATTATGAAGCATGCATTCGTTTTTCCAGGCCAGGGATCACAGTTCACCGGAATGGGAAAGGATCATTATGATAACAGCGCGTTTGCCAAAAAATTATTTGAGCAGGCAAACGAAGTGCTGGGCTTTCGAATATCGGATATCATGTTTACAGGTACCGATGAGGATCTGAAGCAAACAAATGTTACACAGCCTGCCGTTTTTCTTCATTCCATTATTGCATACAGAACCATTGAGAGTGCTTCACCGGATATGGTCGCGGGTCATTCGCTGGGAGAATTTTCTGCACTCGTTGCAAATGGTACCTTAAGTTTTGATGATGCGCTAAATCTGGTTTCTATTCGTGCAAGCGCCATGCAAAAAGCCTGTGAAATGTATCCCTCTACAATGGCTGCCATTCTTGGACTGGCTGATGGTAAAGTGGAGGAGATCTGTCATCAGGTACAAACAGAGACGGGTGAAATCGTTGTTCCTGCAAATTATAATTGTCCTGGTCAGTTGGTGATCAGCGGTTCAATAAAAGGAATAGAAATAGCCTGTGAAAAAATGAAAGCTGCGGGAGCGAAAAGAGCCATATTGCTTCCGGTAGGTGGTGCGTTTCATTCTCCATTTATGGAGCCTGCCAAGGCTGAACTGGAAGCAGCTATTGAATCAACCAAATTTCATAATCCCACTTGTGCGATCTATCAGAATATGGTTGCAAAAGGTGTGATGGATAAGGATGAGATAAAACAAAATCTGATCGATCAGCTTACAGGAGCAGTACGCTGGACACAATCGATTACTGCCATGATAACAGATGGCGCTGATAAATTTACTGAGGCAGGTCCTGGTAAAGTATTATCAGGCCTGATAGGTAAGGTCTTTAAAACTGCAGAAGTAGAAAACGTTAGCTAGAAATATTAAACGTGCAGTTCACCCATTCCGGATCAAAATTCGAGTTGAATTTTTTATAAAAATTAATGGCAGGTTCATTCCATTCCAGTACCTGCCATATAATGCGGTTTAATTTTTTTTCTTTCGCTTCTTTGATCAGTTCCTCAAATAATAATTTGCCGATACCTTTTCCGCGGGTAGCTTCCGTTACTAAAATATCTTCGAGATACATGGCTTGCCCTTTCCAGGTAGAATAGCGAATATAATAAAGCGCGAATCCCAGAATCACCCCATTTTCTTCGGCTGCAAAGGCCCACCAGACCGGCTTATCACCAAAACCTGAGTCTTCAAAATGTTCCAGCGTTACAGTGACTTCCTCTGGTGCTTTTTCATAAACAGCCAGTTCATTTATCAATTCAAGAAGCCGGGGACAATCTTGTTTTATCGCGCGACGAATGATCATTGTGAGCTGATTAATTTATTTTTTAGGAAAGGGCCTGATCGAGGTCTTTGATTATGTCGGCAATATTCTCAATACCCACATTCATTCGGATCAGTCCGTCGGTGATGCCATATTTTTCTCTTTCTTCTTTTGGTACGCCATAGTGAGTCATAGAGGCGGGATGTGATAATAATGTATCCACCGTTCCTAAAGAAACAGTGCGTACACACATCATAAGTTTATTCATGAACTTTATGCCTGCACCTAATCCATCTTTTAATTCAAAACTCAGCATAGGGCCGGGATGTCGCATTTGTTTCATCGCGATCGCATGATCAGGATGTGAGGATAATCCGGCGTAATTCACTTTGCCAATGGCTTTATGTCCTTCAAGGAAATTGGCTACGGCCATAGCATTCTGACAATGTCTTTCCATTCTAAGCTCAAGGGTTTTTATTCCCTGTATAAGCAAAAATGCGTCGAAGGCATTTGAATTACCACCCAGCAGCCGGTGAAATTTTATTATTTTTTCTTTAAAGTAATCATCATTTTTTCCAATAAGAATGCCCCCGATAGCGGTGCCATGTCCGTTTAGAAATTTCGTGGTTGAATGCATCACGAAGTCGGCCCCCAGCGCAAATGGTTGTTGCAAATAAGGAGTGGCGAATGTGTTATCGACCGCGACTTTACAATCATATTTTTTGGCCAAAGCACAGAGGGCTTCTATGTCCACGCATTGGATGGTAGGATTAGCAGGGGTCTCCAGGTAGATCAATCTGATATCTTTATTCTTTTTCAGACAATCTTCAGCTATTTGCAGATCACGAAGGTCCATGATCAGAGATCCGATCTGCAGATCAAAAAGTACACGGTTCATCAATTCATTTGTGCCTCCGTAGAGTCCGAAATGAGTCAATAATTTTTCTCCTGGTTTTAATATTGATAGCAGCAAAGTTGAGATAGCCGCCATCCCTGAAGAATGAAGCAAACCTTTCAACTCAAGTCTGGTACCAAAACTTTCCAGTGCTTCAATTTTTTGTTCCGCATCCTGAATGGTGGGATTACCCCAGCGGCTGTAAATAAATCCTTTTTCCTCTCCGGAAAAACGTCGCATACCTTGTTCAGCCGTATCAAAAACAAAAGTGCTGCTGGCATAAATTGGGGTTTGATGAGCGTGGTTAGAATCGGATTCCTTTCCGCCATGTACCGCAATCGAACTCCAGCCGGTGGGTATAAAATTTTTATCCATATTACCAGTGTTAATACCGAAATTTAGTTCTGCTTTCCGTCGTCAAATGTAATTGAAATCTACTTCAAACCCGGCCAGCAGATCAATAATGAAAGAACAGATCACTTCTTATGCTGCATTCAATCTATGGGCCAATCAACTCATAATTTCAGCGGTGAACCAGCTTCCTTCGGATAAGCAGGAGGAGAGTGTTATTTCCAGTTTCAATAGTATTCATTCCACGCTTTTGCATATCTGGAATGCGGAATCCATCTGGTATCAACGGGTGAAATTGCAGGAGAGAATTGTGCTGCCGATGGATCAATTTAAAGGTGATACCGCAGAACTGGGTCAGATGCTTTTACAGCAAAGTAAATTATGGTCCGATTGGGCCGGGGCAGCCAGTGAAGCGGCTGTTGATCATGTTTTTCAGTATTACAATACCAAGAAAGAATATTTTAAACAACCGGTATGGCAGGTGATGATGCATGTATTCAATCATGGCACCTATCATCGCGGACAGTTAGTGACCATGCTCCGGCAATTAGGAGTAGAAAAGATCCCTGCAACTGATTTCATAGTATATACGAGGAAAAAATAGTAGGCTCTCAATACGCCCATTTTACCAGCGTAGCCCCCCAGGTAAATCCACCTCCAAAAGCGGCCAGCACGATATTATCGCCTTTATTGAGTTGATTTTTCCATTGATAAAGACAAAGTGGAATGGTGGCCGCTGTAGTGTTACCATATTTTTGAATATTGATCATCACTTTTTCTTTTGGAAGTCCCATACGATTTGCTGTGGCATCAATGATGCGCATATTGGCCTGGTGAGGAACCAGCCAGGCGATATCATCTCCGGTCATATTATTTTTTTCGAGTAATTCAGCGCTTATATCAGCCATTCCTTTCACTGCGAATTTGAAAACGGCAGGTCCTTCCTGGTATGCGTAATGCTCTTTGTTCATCACGGTTTCTATAGTGGCAGGTCTTTTTGATCCGCCTGCTTTCATGTATAAATAATCAGCTCCGCTACCATCTGTACGAAGAAGGCTATCAAGAACACCATAACCTTCCGTGTTCGGTTCCAGCAATACGGCACCGGCCGCGTCACCAAAAAGTATACAGGAATTTCTATCGGAATAATCAACAATGGAAGTCATGTTATCTGCTCCGCAAACGATCACTTTTTTATAGCGACCGCTTTCGATCAATGCGGCGCCGGTGGTAAGGGCAAATAAAAATCCGGAACAGGCAGCTTCCAGATCAAAACCCCAGGCATTTTTTGCTCCCAGGCGATGGCAAACAATATTTGCCGTTGCGGGGAAAACCATATCAGGGGTAACTGTTGCGATGATCACGCAATCGATCTCTTCAGCGCTGATGCCTCTTTTATCAAGCAATACCTGAATAGCGGGTACGGCCAGGTCGGAGGTGGCTTTACCTTCTCCTTTTAATATTCTTCTTTCAGAAATACCCGTGCGGCTTCTGATCCATTCATCATTGGTATCCACCATTTTCTCCAGATCAAAATTCGTCAATATATCAGGCGGGGTATAGCCGCCAACTGCGGTAATAGCAGCAGTGATCTTTTTGGTCATGTATGGGATAATTGAAACGCTAATATACAAATTCCATTTTCCACGATTCCTGTCAGTTATCAGATGGGCTGAAGGCCAATAGCTATCCTCAATTTCACTATTTTCGCAAATATGATCGCTTACCTGAAGGGTGATTTTGTTTACAAGAGTCCGGCAATGGTGCAGGTGGAAGTTAATGGGGTAGGATATGAAGTGCAGATAAGCCTTCATACCTATTCAAAGATCCAGCATCTGGACAAAGGGACCCTGCTTACCTACCTGCTGATCCGTGAAGATGCACATATGCTTTTCGGCTTTCATGACCTGGCGGAAAAAGAGATGTTTTTGCACCTTTTCAGCGTTTCTGGTATTGGCGCTTCCACGGCCAGGGTCATACTTTCTTATATGAAACCTGACGAATTGGCAAGAGCCATTGTGCAGGGCGAAACAAAAATTCTTGAAGGCATTAAAGGCATAGGAAAAAAGACAGCCGAAAGAATGGTTTTGGAACTTCGCGATAAGCTGGCAAAACACCCCCTTGATTCAAATAATTTGCCAATGAAAAACAATAGTTTGCATCAGGATGCGTTAAATGCCTTGACTGCTCTGGGCATAAACAGACAGGCTGCCGGACAAGCCCTTGAAAAAGTGGTGGCAGCTAATCCTGATTCGCCTGTGGAAGACCTGATCAAATTAGTCCTTCGTACCCTCTAATCCCGTATTTTTCAGGAAACCAATTGAAGACTTTAAACCTTGAACCTTACGACTGCTCATATCTTCAGGACATTCATTTTACTGGTTGCTTTGCCTGCTTTTTGTTTAAAAGTATCGGCTAAGGATCCGGGACTGAATCATAAACTCCCAATTGCCGCGGCTGATACGAGCCGTTATCCGCTTAATGACCGTCGTTCTGACATCTATGCCAGTCCCAATCGTAATAGTTTTGATCTTCGTGATACCGGATTTATCAAAAGATCCATCGAATACGATCCAAAAACGAATGAATTTTTCATCATTGAAAAAGTAGGAAATCAGTATTACCGTACCCCCGTTGCATATTCCAGGGATGAATTTCTGAAACTGCAGGGTGAAAAAGATGAAAAAGAATATTTCCGCAAAAGGGCCGCATTGCTGTCCAATCTGAATCGCCGCTTATTTAAGCCCAAACCAAAAGTATCTAACGATTGGTTTAACCGCATTATGGGCGTAGGTCCGGATGGTAAAGTAAAAGTTGATATCAAACCGACAGGTTATGTTGAAATGCTTGCTGGGTATAACGGACAGGTAATAAAAAACCCAACACTACCTGAAAGAGCGAGAAAGAATGGTGGTTTTGATTTCAATATGAATTCTCAATTGCAGGTAGATGCTCAGATAGGAGAGAAATTAAAACTTCCTATCAATTACAGCACCCTGTCAAATTTCAATTTTGAAAATCAACTGAAGCTGGATTATAAAGGTCAGGAAGATCAGATCCTCAAAGTTTTCCAGGCAGGTAATACAAGTTTCTCCACTAAAGGAACCCTGATTCCGGGAGCGCAATCGCTGTTTGGAATAAAACTCGGACTACAGTTTGGAAAATTATGGGTTACTGGTGTGCTGGCCAATCAGCAATCACAAAGGCAATCTTTAGGAATACAGGCAGGTGCTACCGCTCAGGCATTTTCAGTGCGTGCTGATGAGTATGATGAAAACAGGCACTTCCTATTGGGTCAGTATTTCCGCGGCAATTATAATAAGGCCATGAAGCAATTGCCAGTTGTGAATTCAAGAGTACAGGTATTAAGAATAGAAGTTTGGGTGACCAACAGAAATGGTGCAACAACAGATACAAGAGATATCGTAGGCTTTATGGATCTGGGTGAAAGAACCCCATATCGATCGGGAATTATTACTGGTGCGGGAGGTGAACTTCCCCGCAATGATGCCAACAACCTTTATTCTACAATTACTACCAATCCGAACTATAGAAATTCTTCGCTGGTGCAAAATCAGCTTACTACGCTGGGACTATTACCTATTCAGGATTTCGAAAAAACATTTGCAAGAAAACTGCAGAGCTCGGATTATTTTTTCAACCCGCAGATCGGTTTTGTTTCATTAAATCAGCCTCTCCAACCCGATGAGGTGTTGGGTGTGGCCTATCAATACACCTATAATGGAAAAGTTTACCAGGTAGGTGAATTTTCTCAGGATGTACCTCCTGATACAAGCGGAACTTCTCAGCGTGTGCTGTTCCTGAAATTATTAAAAGCTACTTCGCAGCGTACCAATCTTCCGATCTGGGACCTGATGATGAAGAATGTATATTCTGTTGGCTTCGGTCAATTAGAAAGACAGGATTTCAAATTGGATGTCACTTATGAAGAGCCAAGTCTTGGAGAGAAAAAATATCTGCCACCGGCAGATGTGATCAATACCTATCAGGGACAACTATTGATCTCTCTTACAAATCTTGACCGGCTGAATAATCAGAATGACCCGCAACCCGACGGGGTGTTTGACTATGTGGAAGGATTTACAGTAATCTCTGCACAGAGCAGGATCATATTCCCGGTTCTGGAACCATTCGGTCACGACCTGGATTATGTTTATGCAACTCCTGCACTTCGTTCAAAATATCTTTTCTATCCGCTTTATGATACTATCAAAGCCATTGCGCAGACCTATGCAAATTTGAACCGATTCAAACTGGTAGGAAGGTCAAAATCTTCTGGCGTTGCACCCGGTGGATTGAATGGCATTGCCAATGGTGGAGGAGTGAATGGTGGTGGAAATAATGCAAGCACTGGCGAATACCAGCTTGGGTTTAATATTCCGAGAGGATCTGTAACTGTTACCGCGAATGGACAAGTGCTAAGGGAAAATTCAGATTATGAGATCAACTATGAACTGGGTACATTAAGAGTAACCAATCAGGCAATTCTTCAATCTGGTATACCGGTGAATATTCAATATGAGAATAACCAGGCATTCGGATTTCAGCAGAAGAATTTTATGGGAGTTCGATTCGATTACCTGGCTAGCAGGAAACTAACTTTCGGTGGTACTATTGCTCGCTTAAGTGAAAGACCGTTTTTTATCAAGCAGGCCTATGGTGAAGATCCTATCAGGAATACCATGTATGGTGTGGATGTGGATTATAGAAATGATGTTCCAAGGCTGACCAAATGGCTGGATAAACTTCCGTTTTATTCTACCAATACCATGTCATCTATTACTGCAACAGCGGAAGCAGCCATACTTGATCCGGGACACCCAAAACAAATCAATACCAGTAAGAAAGATAAAGGGGGACAATCATACGTGGATGATTTCGAAGGAACGCGTTCGAATATTGACCTTCGGTTCCCACTGATAAGTTGGAACCTGGCTTCTGTTCCGCAGAATAATGGTTTATTCCCTGAGTCAGGGTTTATCAATGATCTGCGCAGCGGATATGGTCGTGGAAAGATCGCCTGGTATAATATTGAACCTACACTTCAGGAAAAAAGAAATTCAGACAATCCATTACGAAATGATGTGCTGGAATTGTCAAGACCAGAGACACGCCAGGTATTGCAAACAGAGATCTTCCCTAAAAGAAGCACACAGTTTGGTGAAGGGTTGCTGACCACATTTGATATCGCATTTTATCCGAAGGACAGAGGTCCATATAATTTTCAAACAGACCCTGCAAAGATCAATGCCAATGGAAAATTGCTTAATCCTAAAAAATCATGGGGCGGTATGATGCGCAATATCGATCAGACCGATCTGGAAAGTGCGAATGTGGAATTCATTGAATTCTGGTTACAGGATCCTTTTATTAAAAATACGGCCAACCCACAGGGAGGTAAGTTTTATATCAACCTGGGAAATATTTCAGAAGACATTTTGCGAGATGGTAAGCGCCAGTACGAAAATGGACTGCCTACTCCAACATTCAATGCTCCGGTTGATACAAGCACTGTTTGGGGTAAAGTACCCGCAAATCCTTTGCAGGTAACAAATGCATTCAGCACTAATCCGGATGACCGTCAATACCAGGATGTTGGTTATGACGGCCTTTCTGATACAGAAGAAAAAACAAAATTCAACAACTATCTGAATACGGTAAGAACGAATTTCGGAGCCGGCTCAACACTTTATCAATTTGCACAGGCGGATCCTTCTAATGATAATTTTAAAGCCTATCGTGATCCTTCATTTGACGCAGCTCCAATAGCCGGAATACTTCAACGGTATAAAAATATCAATAACCCTAATGGTAATTCACCTATCTCCACAGGTAATAGTAAATTTTTCAATGCATTTACACAATACCCCGATGCGGAGGAATTGAACCGTGATAATACAATGAATGAGGCAGAAGAATATTTTCAGTATGAACTGGATATTAAACCTAATATGACTGCAGGTAGTAATTTCATTACGGATGTCCGCAAACCAGTTGTAAGACTGGCAGATGGAACTAGTCGCCAGGAGACCTGGTACCTGTTCCGTATTCCTATTGATCAGTATACGCAGAAGATCGGCAATATACCTGACTTCAAATCCATTCGATTTATTAGAATGTTTGTTACCGGTTTCCAGGATTCAATAGTCATGCGTTTCGGCAAACTGGAATTAGTACGCAACCAATGGAGGAAATATAAATACCTGGTTGATACAACTGGTAACTATACCAATCTTCAGCAACCAGATCCTACCACAGTGAATATTCTCGCAGTGAATATCGAGGAGAACGATCAGCGTCAGCCGGTAGTTTATCGTATCCCTCCCGGAATTGAGAGGCAGCAGCAGTTAAGTAATAATAACCAGGCCTTGTTCCTTAATGAACAGGCCCTGAGTATGCAGATACGTTCTTTACCGAAGAAAGAAGCCAGGGGTATATTCAAGACCATGAATATGGATTTTCGTCAGCACCGCAAACTATCCATGTTCATTCACGCAGAATCAGTGACAGGCTATCAGCCGATAACTAAAGGGGATTTGAATGCGGTGGTAAGAATTGGAAATGATTTCTCCGGAAACTATTATGAGGTGAAAATTCCGGTAGAAATAACTCTGCCGGGAGAATCAGATAGTTTGAAGATCTGGCCGGCAGTCAATAATCTGGATATAGATCTGGATATGCTGGTAAATCTTAAATCAAGAAGAAATAAACTTGGTATACCTACTTCAAGATATTATCGCGAAACACTACCGGACGGTCGAACCATTGCCATTCTTGGTAACCCCAATTTGGGAGAGGTAAGAGGAATAATGCTGGGAGCTGAGAATATAAACCAGGAAGCCCTTGCTGCGGAATTATGGTTCAATGAACTTCGTTTGCAGGATCTGGATGAAAAAGGTGGATGGGCAGCCAATGCGCGTATTGATTTTAAACTGGCGGATCTTGGAGCCCTTACTATTTCCGGTACAGCAAGAACAAGAGGTTTTGGAACACTGGAGCAAAGGGTAAATGAAAGAGCCAGAGAGGATGTATATACACTGGATGTTTCAGGAAATATTGAAGCAGGAAAATTGCTTCCGAAAAAATTGGGAATACAGATCCCTGTGTATGCGGGATATAGTTACCGGACCAGCACACCAGAATATGATCCTTATGATCTTGATATTAAGCTGAAGGATAAATTGAGTGATGCAGGAAGTAAGCGGGATTCCATTCGAAATGATGCGCAGGATATCACCGAAATAAAAACGGTGAACATCACTAATATGCGCAAGATCAAAACAAATGGTAAGCGACCGAAGATCTGGAGCGTATCTAATTTTGATTTTAATTATTCTTATATACAGACTGTGAGCCATAATCCGCTCATTGAAAATGATGAGCTGAGAAGAACACGTGGTGCCATAGGGTATACCTATGCTCCACAGGTAAAGGCCCTGGAACCTTTTAAAAAATTGATAAAATCGAAATCTCCCTGGTTCGCACTGATCAAAGATTTCAATTTTATGCCGGCCCCGTCTCAGATCGCATTTAAGGCCGACCTGTTCCGGCAGTTTGGAGCTACAAGGCTTAGAAATATTGGTGGCGGTCCGTATAAGATCCCAGAGAACTACAACAAATACTTCACCTTCGACCGTTATTATATATTGCAATGGCCGATTACTCAATCGATCAATATAGATTATAATGCGGTGAACTATGCCCGTATTGACGAGCCGATAGGGCGCATTGATACAAAGGAGAAAAAAGATTTTATAAAAAATAATGTTTATAAGGGCGGACGAAATACTAATTATCGCCAGGATCTTACTCTTTCCTATAATGTGCCAATGGCTAAGATTCCTTTCTTAAGCTGGACCAGTCTGCGTGCCAGTTATAATACAAAGTACGATTGGCTGGCTTCTTCATTATTGGAAAGAACAGGTGATATAAACCTGGGTAATACGATCTCAAATACCCAGACAAAAACAATCAATGGCGAATTGAAATTTGAAGATCTGTATAATCGTGTTCGCTTATTACGCGCAGTGAATACTAACGGCCCTCCTCGCAGTCTTCCACCTCCTCCGGGTAATGGTGGCGCTCCTGCCGGTAAAGGAAAGGATGCAAAGAAGGATAAAAAAGTGGTGAACCTGAATGATCCTAAAGGAACTATAGCGGCAATGAATAATGATCTTGCCCCTAAAGCCGATACGATTCGAAATAAGAAAGGAAAGATCATCCGTATCAAAAAACATAAGGTAAAGAAGGATAAAAAACAGAAAGAAAAGAGAACGGATCTTCCTGAAGTAGGAGGTGTTCCAAAATTCTTCCTGCGATTGGTAACAGCTGTGAAAAGAGTAGGAGTGCAGTACACGGAAGATTTTGGATCCACGCTTCCTGGTTATATGGATAGTACGCAGGTGCTTGGACATAATTTCAAAAGCAAGGAACCGGGCTTTGATTTTATTTTTGGATATCAGCCCGATACGAACTGGATAAATAATTACGGTGCAAAAGGATTGTTCTCTACCGATACACTGGTATCAAGAATGATCCAGCAACGTTTCAATCAGCGAATGAACCTGACTGCAACTGTTTCTCCGTTCCGCGATTTCAATATTGATGTGAACCTTGACAAAACATTTGACAAACAATATTCTGAATTATATAAGGATACCAGCAAATTTGATAACGTAGGATTGACTCGCTTGAATCCTTATGCGGCAGGAAGTTTCAGCGTAAGCTATATTGCTTTCCAATCACTGTTTACCAAATTCGATCCGAATATTGTTTCAGAAACCTTTAAGACCTTTGAAAATAACAGGGCCATTCTTTCACGTAAGCTGGCCGGTGAAAACCCTTATCAGGGTGGTGCAGTGAGTCCTACTGATCCGGCCTATTTCAAAGGATATGGCCGCTATGCGCAGGATGTGGTGATACCGGCCTTCCTGGCTGCCTATACCAATAAAGATCCCACCAGTATTAAAATGGTGAAGAACAGTAATCCTAATCTCAGGTCTAATCCGTTCTCGGGTATCGTTCCTAAACCAAACTGGTCTATTAACTATACTGGACTTTCAAGAATTCCGGGCATGGATAAAATATTCCAAAGTTTCACTTTGCGTCATGGCTATCATAGTACACTTAGCATGAATAGTTTTAATACGGCTCTCTTGTTCATGGATCCAAACAGAATAGGGTTCCCTTATTTTGTTGATACACTTACAGGTAATTTCATTCCTTACTTCCTGGTACCTAATATTACCATTCAGGAGGCATTTGATCCATTGATCGCATTGGACATGACCTTTACGAATAGCTTGTCATTAAAATTTGAATATGCGAAGAGAAGGCAACTTAGTCTGAGCTTGATAGATTATCAATTGGCGGAGAATCGTTCTACAGAAGTAACCTTTGGTTTCAACTGGAGACAGAAAGGTCTGCCATTGATCAAGAAGATTCCATTTATGAAAGGCAAGATGGATAATGATGTTACGATCAAAATGGATTTTAGTTTACGCGATGATGCCACGGCCAACAGCAAACTAGATCAGAAGACCTCCTTTGGTACAGCAGGACAGAAAGTAATAAGGATCAGTCCGAGTATTGATTATGTAGTGAATAATAAGATCAATATTCAGTTATATTTCGAGCAGAATAAGACTATTCCAAAGATCAGTAATGCGTTCCCTATCACGAATACCCGCGGCGGTGTAAGGGTAAGGATCTCGCTGACGCAGCAATAAAACTGATCAATATCAATTTCATGGTTACAATTTGGGTTTTAATATTTCCTAAGAACTATATCTAGGGGAAAACCCGTATTTTCCCTATGGAAATATACCAGACTATTAAATTTTAGCCTGATATATTCTTCTTAGGGAATTTCACGTTCTACCTTTATAATGAAGTCCATGTCCAATTAAGAATTGTTATGAAAAATCCTATCCTGTTTTTAACCCTATTCCTCACCTTCCTGCTATACGGCGGTCTACCCGTAAATTCCCAGTCTATAATCAAGCAGGAGTCTTGCAGCAATGATATGATCTCGCGCCAGGCAGATAGCCTGAAAGAAGCTTATTCTAAAGAAGGATATATAATGGTAAGGGAAGCATCCATGGCCATGGAAAGTGAATATGAAATGCCGGTGATCGTTCCATTGACCGAGGGTACAAAGTATCAATTTGTTTTCATTGGCGATATCAGCTCCAGATTATATGAAGTAAGAATGTACGATTGGCAGGAGAAGATGGTCATCTTCCGTCAGCATAAATGGGGTGATGTGGATGGCAATATCATCTCCTATACATTTACTCCTCAGTTCTCCGAATTTCACATGATGAAACCTGTGCAGGTCAATAAAGCAAAGAAGAAAGCTTTGTGCGGGTACGTGATGATGTTTAAGAAGGTGAGAGAGGCGGGGGCAGTGGTGAGTAGTCAGTAGAGAGTGGGGAGTAGTCAGTAGGGAGTAGTTAATGAGTGGATTTGATCAGACCTGATAATAGTTTGAAAACTTTAATTAGATTTTCCCCAAGGTCAATTTGTTCTCCATGTATATACTCCAAAGCTATTGCGACATCTAAGGCTGCATCTACTTCTACAAGGGAACTGCGGGCAATTTCAAGAAACCTTCTTTTTTCTGTTTTTGTGATCCTTGAACTTCCTTCAGCAATATTTAGATAAACTGATAGTATGGCCCTTCGCAGCTGGCTGGTAATTCCAAATTTTTCAGAAGAAGGAAAACTTTCACTTAGCTTATATATTTTGATCAGTAAAGCTTTGCATTCAGTAAATGCAGTTAGCCTGGTATGTGCAAGATCCAGAAACATGGAACAAAAAAAGCCTTTCCATTGTTAATTATTCATAGAAAATCCTCAGATTTTCCGGTATTTTTCCATCCTAATTTTGAGGATTCAACTTTTTAGTAATTTTTTTAATTAAACATCAGGTATATGATCGCTTTTGTGACTGGTTCTACCTCGGGTTTTGGACTTGCAACTGCTAATAAATTCGCTTCTCACGGGTATGATATTATCATTAACGGCCGGAGAATTGATCGGCTGGAAAAGATAGCAGAAGATTTAAAAAACAAATACAAGGTGGATGTTTTGTCTCTTCCCTTTGATGTTCGAGACCAAAACGCGGTTTTTAGTGCTATTGAATCATTAAATGGTAAATGGAATTCTATCGATGTTCTTGTAAATAATGCTGGTCTTGCTCTGGGTCGCGATTATTTTGATGAAGCGAATGTGGATGACTGGAATGTGATGATTGATACCAACATCAAAGGTTTTTTGTATGTTGCTAAAGCTGTTTCTCAATTGATGGTCAAGAAACAAAGGGGTCATATCATAAACCTGGGTTCGGTGGCAGGGAAGGAAGTGTATGAGAAAGGTAATGTTTATTGCGCAACAAAATTTGCTGTGGATGCCTTGAATAAATCTATGCGAATTGATCTGTTAAGTCATGGAATTAAAGTTACCGCCATCAATCCTGGCGCAGCGGAAACAGAATTTTCGCTTGTTCGCTTTAAGGGCGATGAAGCAACTGCAAATTCAATTTATAATGGTATTAAAGCGCTTAGCGCAGAAGATATCGCAGAGGTAATATATTATTGTGCCAGCCTGCCTCCACATGTTTGCATAAATGATCTTTCTATTACTTGTCTACAGCAAGCATCCACCACCTATTTCCATCGCCAATAAATGACTCCCTACTCACCACTCCCTACTCACCACTCCCCACTCACCTTATTAGTGTCACCGTTCCCTTCAAAAACAACGGCTTTCCCAAATAATCAATTGCACTAAGCATCCAAACATAAACGGCGGAAGCCTGGGGTCTTCCTTTAAGATCGCCGTCCCATCCGGTTTTATTTTGGGTGGTGTAATAGACCATTTGTCCCCAGCGGTTATAGATGGAGAAGTAATTTATTTTTTGAATGCCTACGGCAATAGGTCGGATGAGATCATTTAATCCATCACCATTAGGTGTAAAGGCAGTGGGTACAAATACATATGGCAGGGTCTGATATACGTAGACAGTTACATTCGCCGAATCAAGACAACCAATAGCATCACTGGCGATCATTTTATATCGTACACTATCATTGCTGGCATTGTAAATACCAATAGGATTGGAAATGAACGGATCATTCAAACCCGTGGTCGGACTCCATACATAATTAACTCCACCAGTTCCCTGGAACTGTAAAGGCTGGCCGATCACGACCGTAGTATCATTTCCGGCAAAGGCTTTGATCTTCGGATTTACAATTATTGTCATGGTATCGCGACCAGGTTTTGGACAACCAAGATTATCGTATGCACTAAGAATATAAGTAGTGGTCCTTGGAGGAAAAGCGATAGGATTTAAAATGGTAGTATCTGAAAGATATTTTGAAGGTGTCCAGGTAAACCGGTTGCCTGATATGCTGGCATTGAGTTGCACTGAAGTATTATAACATATTGCTTTGTCCGCACCGAGATTAGCGCCAGGATAGGGTATTGTAGTCACCTTCACAGAATCAATAGCACGGCATGAACCAATTGCGGCATTAATATAATATTTGGTAGTACTGGTAGTTGTGGCGATCGGGTTCTGAATATTAGGATCATTTAGTGAACCACCTGGTCCGCCAATAACCCAGTTAAAACTCAACCCATCTGTTGTCACTCTCAGTTGTATCGGATCACCCTGGCAAATTGTAGTATCCTTCATTGCCTTGGCGGTGACAGAAAGTACCACGCGCACATGCACGGAATCACGGTTCAAACAACCATTATCATTCAGGTCAACATAATACCAGGTATCAATCGGAGGTGTAACAGTAGGATTGGCCGTATTAGCGTTGACGATATTGGTTAGAGGTGTCCAGGAGAAAATACCTGTACCATTCCCCTGCAATTGCAAAGGATCATTTTTACAAATAAGCGTATCCTGGAATGCAACGGAAAGTGCAGGCTTGTCAAGAATGGAGATATCATGATATACTGTATCAATACAACCTTTACTATTTGTAACAATCAATTGTACGGTTGCCGTTCCAGCTGTTGGATAAAGCCAGGTTGGAGCCAGAATATGAGAAGTGTCACCAAGAGTGCTAAGATCTCCGAAATTCCATGACCAGCTATCAACAAAACCATAATTGGTTTTTGATGTATCGGTAAATGAATAAGGATTGCTAAAGCAATTACCGTTAAATATAAAGCCAGGAAAAAAGCCCGGATATATCCTTACTGGTATTGTTGTAGAGTCGGAACATTGCTGATTTCTATTTGTAACCAATTTCACGATATATACTCCGGTATCAGGAAAAGTAAAAGTTGGTGTTGCGAGGTTAGAAGTATCTGCCAGATTTCCTGTTCCAAATTCCCAATGATAAGAATTAATAAGAGGAGAAGGAGGCGCATCGTTTTGAAAATTCAATGTAAAACCATCGCAAGTCGTAGGGCGGGGATTCAAAAGAGCTTGTGCGATATTACAATCACCCACTTTTATTTGCAGATCTTTTCTTTGTCTGGCAATGAAAACGCCATTTCTTCTTTCTGTGACGCATACAGTAACCACATAAATACCGGCTGTTGGAGCTATACCAGAGATTAATCCTGTATTTGGATTAATTGTTACCTGGAATCCCAGCGGGGATGATGCAGAAAAAGGAAAATTATATGGAACTGAAGAATAGGGAGGTGTGGTAGGTGGATCAGGAGATGAACATGTACTGCAAGTACCGCCTGTTGGTCCGCCACCAGAATAGGCATTACAAAAAGCATAAAAAAGTTGGTCTCCATCAGGATCTACAGCAGAAAAACTATAGGTAAATGGGTTATTTGCACAGGTGATCACAGTATCTGTACCTACAAACTTGGCACTGCTGTTTTGTGGCGCAGTTGCAAGGGCTGCGGTTCCTGGAATTTCAGCAGTATAGGTTGCACCTACAGTCACAGAACCAACCAGGTTGTTTATGCCTGAGATACGGCAACAGCGCTGGTAAGAAATTATATATCCTTCCGGAATTGAAGGTAGTACAACATCAAATTCATAATAACCTACCTGATAACATACTACCGGGGGATTGGTTATACAAGGGCTAGGCGATGTGAGATTTAAAACTACAATTCGATCTCTTGGCACTGCCTGGTTCCATACCATATTACTTGTGCCTTTTTCAAATATCCCAATACTTGCTGATGGATCTAATTGTGCTCCTGTAGAATTACAGTCCCGAAATAATTTTAAAACCACATGATAAGTATAGTTACTCCCTGAAACTCCAGTTAGTGTATAATAGATTTCACCACCGGTTATATGGTTGGCTAAAGCATTTATGGTTCCGAATAACAGGAATAATATGGCGAGAACGTGTTTTCTCATTGGTGGGACTGCACTTGGAATAAAAAGTTTTTCAGGGCGATTTTCACCGTTTCCTCTTCCTCCATCATACTCATATGCCCCGAATGGCGTAAGATGTGAATGT
>JBKJMI010000148.1:0-23436 GCA_046596515.1 Chitinophagaceae bacterium
GGCAGAGCAAGGGGCACAATTCGAAATAGGATCTAAAGGTGCTTTGCTGAAAGGCAAACTGAATTATCAACTTGCTTTGTTCCATACCAAATTCACGAATAAGATGACCTCGATTTCCGTTCCGCTGAATAGCCTTGCTACTGCCTACAGTTATGTTATCAATGGTGGTGACCAGGATCATAAAGGAATTGAACTGGCATTGAAATATTCTATCGTGAAAGATGGAACAGGTGCATTCACTAACATCACTCCTTTCATAAATATTGCCTATTCTGATTTTAAATATGGTGACAACTTCAGGTACATAACCGGATCCACAGTATCAACACTGGATACTTTTAATTATGCCGGGCTAAATGTATTTGGCGCACCAAAGATCACCAATGCCATTGGTATCGATATTGCAATGAAGGTGGGTGTATATGCTTCACTTTCTACTGTACATAAAGATGGTTTCCCTTATGCCATGGAAAAGGTGAGCAGTTCACCAAAGGTGTTTACAGTACGTAATACGGATGCTTACGATCTGGTCAATTTCAAACTTGGATATCGCAGAGATATTGGCAAAAGATGGAATATCGATGCTTCATTTGGAGTGAACAATGCCACCGGCGAAAAATATCCGCTGATGGTATTCATTAATCAATTACCAGATGCCTTCATTCCCGCTCCTTCCAAAGCGGTAATATTCGGAGGTATCAATCTCAAATATGTTCTCAACAAGTAGCAGTAATGGTCGGGAGGTTGCATGAGCGACCTCCCTTTTTAAAATATGAATATGAAAAAAATTATTTACGCCACTGCCTTTCTGATCCTGATTACCGCATGCGGTCGATTCGGAAATAAAGGAAAAGATGGAGGTGAACAACGTATCGTTTGCCTTTCCAAACATCTTACTGAAATGATGTTTGCATTGGGTAAAGGAAATTTGTTAGTAGGTGTTGACCTGAGTAGTACTTATCCTGATTCAGCAAAGCTTATAAAAACAGTAGGTTATCACCGGGCATTAAGTGCAGAAGGAATTATTAGCATGGAACCCGACCTGGTGATCCACAGCAATGATATCGGACCAGAACCTGTAAATGGTCAATTGATAAAAGCCGGACTCAAAGTAAAAACATTCGGTGGAGCCAATACGATCGACAGTGCAAAATTGCTGCTGAAAGAATTAGGTAAGTATTTTTCTGAAGAGCAAAAAGCGGATTCGGTGATCGCGCAAATGGATGCGAACATTGTCGGGGCTCAAATGAAAGTAAAAGAAAGAAATATCACAGATACACCCACTGTAATGATCATTCATTTCGGAAGAGCTAATAATGTCTATTTCGTTATGAGTGGCCGTAAAGGTCCTGCAGATAAGATGATCACTATGGCAGGAGGAAAATCGGTTCATTATGATGCTAAAGGGGCAAGGCAGATCAGTGCGGAAGCAGTGGCAGTAGCCAATCCGGATATAATTATTGCCACTGATTATGGTTATGATCAGATGGGTGGCATGGAAAAATTCATTACCGATGTACCAGGCGTTTCACTTACCAACGCGGCAAAAACAAAAAGGATCTATCGTTTTGAAGAACATGACCTGATATATTTCGGTCCCCGTACCGGAGAAAATATTGTAAAAATGCTCAACATCATTCATCCGGCTAATGCTGCGAAATAATAAATTGTTTTTTACTGTCAGTCTGATCTTACTTGGATCGATGTTGATACTGGCCATTGCATTTGGTGCCGTATCAATATCAGTTTCTGAAATGGGTTCGGCTATCATGCATTATTTCCAGGGAAAAGAACCAGCATCCATACATGAAGGTGTATTTCTGCAATTAAGATTGCCACGTGTGATACTTTGCTCCGTCACCGGTGCTATTCTTGCCGTATCGGGTGTATTGATGCAGGGATTATTCAGAAATCCCATCGTAGAACCTGGTCTGGCAGGAACCAGTGCAGGCGCTGCTTTCGGAGCTTCGTTTATTTTTGTAATGGGTCCTAAAATTTCTCCGGCCATCAAAGAAATGACAGGCCCTTTCCTGGTGCCCATCTTTGCTTTTGCAGGTGGATTACTCGCAACTTATCTTGTTTATTCATTGGCAAAAAATGCCAGTCGTATTTCAATTATGTCCTTACTGCTTGTGGGAATAGCCATTAATGCAGTAGCCTTAAGCGGTACTGGCTTCATGACCTATATTGCCCGGGATCCTCAGGCAAGAAGTATCACATTCTGGAATCTAGGCACTTTTGCCGGCGCTTCCTGGATCCAGGTTTGGATAACTTCTGCAGTAGCGGCGATTATTTTCTCTCTCTCCTTTCGATACTCCAAACAACTCAATGCGTTATTACTTGGAGAAGAAGAAGCAAGTTATCTCGGAGTAGATACCAAAAAATTAAAGAACCGTATCATGATCCTTAATACAGCCATGGTATCTGTGGCTACTGCTTTTGTAGGGGTCATCGGATTTATGGGATTGATCGTACCGCATATTCTTCGATTGATATTGGGAAGCGATAATAAAAGATTATTACCTGCTGCCATGATCGTAGGCGCTTTGCTGATGGTTCTTGCAGATATGGGCGCGCGATTATTGCTGGCTCCCGCTGAGATGCCCATTGGTATTATTACTTCCCTGGTGGGTGCGCCAATATTTATTATTCTCCTGAAGAAGTTCAATATACTTGGGCAAAAAGGAGGCTACAATGCTTAGCACCTCCTGTATTCATTATCATGTTGGGAAAAAACAGATCCTGAAAAATGTTTCCGCAGAATTTCACGCAGGAGAATTCAACATGATACTTGGGCCAAATGGTTCAGGAAAATCTACATTTCTTAAAATTTTTAGTGGTGAATTAAAAGCCAGCTCAGGAAATGTTCATTATGATGGAAAGAAAATAAACAGCATCCCACGCGAAGAGCAGGCTCGTTCAAGGGCGGTAATGAGTCAGCATCCGGAATTAAGTTTTCCCCTGACAGTGGAAGAAGTGATCATGATGGGAAGGTATCCTCATTTTAATTTCGCTCCTGCAAAAAAAGACAGGCAGGTCATGGAAGAAGTGATGGAAAAAATGGACCTGCTTAACTTCCGAGAAAGAAATTATCTCAGCCTGAGTGGTGGAGAAAAACAAAGAGTTCAGTTTGCAAGAGTTTTATCTCAGATATGGGAGAAGCCAGCAGATGGAATCCGTTACCTGATGCTGGATGAACCACTGAGCAGTCTGGACATAAGTTATCAGCATGAGTTTCTTCAGCTCGCTGAAAAACTTTTAGGAAGAGATACTGTGATCATCGCAATCATTCATGATATTAATCTCGCCATTCAATATGCTCATAGGCTTTTCTTTTTAAAAGATGGAGAATTAGTCGCCCAGGGCAAGCCTTCACAGGTCTTAAATGAGGCTCTGATCCACCAGGTCTTCGGAGTTAAAGTAAGAATCGTTCCTAATCCGGTGGATCAATCACCGCTGGTTGTTTTTGAAAGAGAAAAACAACTCTGAATCTCATTAGGATTTCATAATCATGGGTTTACCTCAAAACTGGAGGCTATTCAGGACTAATAATTTTACAATCCCATGCAGCAAGTGTTACAATAAATTGTCTAAATTACAGGCAACCAAAGGAAATTATGACTGAGGACGCCATTTTAAAAGGATGCGTAAGGAACGAGGCGGCTGCACAGCGTGAACTGTACAATCAGTACAGTCCAAAGATGCTGGCAGTCTGTTATCGTTTTGCGCATAACCGGGAAGATGCGGAGGATATGCTGCAGGAGGGCTTTATTAAAGTCTTCACGCAGATCCACAGCTTCGAGAACCGGGGCTCTTTTGAAGGCTGGATTCGCAGAATCGTTGTACATACCTGTATCAATATTCTGAAAAAGAATAAAAAATTTAATGAAAGCGTGGATCTGATTCACGCGACCAGTTTACAGGTAAGAGAGGATAGTGTGCCTGCGGTGATACAGGCCAAACAAGTGGTAGAATGTATTCGCATGCTGCCCATTGGCTATCGCACGGTACTTAACCTTTACGCAGTTGAAGGGTATAGTCACCGGGAGATCGCTAATATGCTTGACATTGAAGAAAGCACAAGTCGTAGTCAGTATACAAGAGCAAAAGTGATGCTGGAAGATATA
The DNA here is from genome assembly GCA_046596515.1 of Chitinophagaceae bacterium. GTDB lineage: Bacteria > Bacteroidota > Bacteroidia > Chitinophagales > Chitinophagaceae > JJ008. The sequence continues at coordinate 4,128 of JBKJMI010000148.1, forward strand.
TTAGTGAGGAAAAGAATACTTGTCAAACCAAAAACAGAAGCAGACTGGCTGGTGGCTGTAGCACGGCGATAAAATTTGTACTCAATGCCTTCCTGATTTGAAAGAAAAAGGAGGCTAAAAGTCCGACAGGTTTATGGAGAATAATTTTGATAACAGGGATTTTGAAAGAACGGTACGGCAACACGCCGACCAGTTCCGCATGTTCGCTTCCGACAGAGTATGGAAGGGCGTGGAGAACGCATTACACAGGCGCCGTCGCTGGTACGGTATAGGCCTGGCCCTTTTATTAGTGACCACCGCTACTGTTACCATGGTCATGCTAAATCCTTCCGACAAATCTGAATTTGTTCGCCTGGGAAGAAATGCTTCCTACACTATGGGTATTCCATTGGCCCAGATAACTCCTAATCCTGTTAACCTGGTTCAATCTCCGATTATTAAAGATGCTGCACCTGCCAGATCATATCCAATTGGCCTGGTACAAAATTATTTCAATGGTCTGGTTCCTGCCGATAATAAGGAAAATGAATTGCCAGGTTTCGAAACAGATGAGATGGTAAATCATTATCGCAATGAATTGGAACCGGTAACCGCACTTGTAGAAGAAAAAAGACCTTCAGCTATTTCTAAACCGGCTTCTATTGTTAAGTCCGATCATATTTTTGCAAACCTGGGATCTCTTTCAAAACCTCCTATGGTTGATCCTAAAGATTATCTGAAGTCTGATCTTCCTCTGAGCAGCGATGCAACTGATCTTTACCTGGCTGCTGCTTCCGATAAAAAGCATAAAGAAAATAATGAAATAAAGAAGGAGAACAACCTGCTCCTTCCTCCTTATACTATTGAAAGTGTGATCAATTCCTATAAGCATACCAAGGGAGGCAAAAAATTGAACTGGCTGGTTTATTTCACCCCTACAGTCAGCTATCGTACTCTGTCCGAGAATACTGAATTCATCAGTGCAGCCCGTTATAACAGCATCGTGAATGGTGCAGGAGCTAATAACCCTGTTTATTATTCTACTGATGTGAACAGTGTAGTAGAACACAGACCGGATTTGGGAATGCAGTTAGGTGTTCGGGCAGGACTTCCGCTTTCACAGTGGTTTAGCATTACCGGCGGGTTTCAGCTGGGCATCAGCAAATATGATATCCGTGCTTCTCAAACCAATACTGAGATAGCAACTATTGCTCTTACTACCCGAAATACGCTGAATACCGTTACTAATTACAGAAATGAAAAAGGTGCCCAGGAAAACTGGCTTCACAATTATTATTTCTCCGCTTCGGTTCCTATAGGTATGGAATTGAAATTATCTGATGGTTCTAAAAATTATTTCGGAATTGCAACTACAATACAACCCACTTTTGTACTGGATAACCGCGCTTATCTGATCACCACGGATTATAAAAACTACGCGGAGGTTCCTTCCCTTACCCGTAAGTTTAACATGAATACCAGCTTCGAAATATTCTCAGCCCATACCACTGGTAAGGTTCAATGGAGAGTAGGTCCACAGGTACATTATCAAATGATGTCCAGTTTTATCAAGAACTATCCTATCAAGGAACACCTGTTTGATTTCGGTTTGAAGTTGGGCATACAACTGAAGTAATCTTATTTTTGCAGGGTGAAAAAAATCCTTGTTTCCCTTATCATTATTATTGCGGTGCTGTATTCCTGCAAACAGGATAAAAAACCAGCTGGCAAACCATTTATCTCTGTTCCGTCATTGGTCAGGGCCCAGGTGAACCAGGTGGATACTTCCCTTTTTGTGATCAGAAAAATTGTGACCGTTGATTCCACCAGTGACACCAGCTTTGTGCGGAGAGAAGATTTCGCAACAGAAGCCAAAGAATTTTTAGAACTCCCGGATCTTGCTGATCCAAAAGTAGCTAAGGATTACAAACAGGATTCTGCCATTTATGAGGAGTTTTTAAACAGGGTAATAATCACCTACCGACCTGTAAATAAAGATGCCTCCATTCGGAAGGAAGAATTGCTGATCACTCCCAGTTTGATGGAGGGAGATCATTTTAATTCCATCATGATATCAACCTTTGATCAGGATCGAAATGGTTCTGTACAGAAAGAAATGCTCTGGAGAATGGATAAAAGTTTTCAGGTGGTCACTACTGTTCAATCACCGGGACAACCAGAAAAAACCAGGATCGTAAAACTTATTTGGAACGAGGATGATGGCAAATGACCAGCGAAGTATTTCAACATATAGCCGGCACGATCCCTTCCCAGCCTGGCATCTATAAATATTTTGATGCGGCCGGCACGCTTATCTATGTAGGCAAGGCTAAAAATATCCGAAAGAGAGTAAATTCTTATTTCAATAAAACTTTCACTACTTACAAGACACATGAACTGGTACAGCGGATCGAACGTATTGAATTCACTATTGTCAATTCAGAACAGGATGCTTTTCTGCTGGAGAATACGCTGATCAAACGTTTTCAGCCCCGCTACAATATCAACCTGAAAGATGATAAGACCTACCCTTTTATCATAATTAAGAACGAGCCTTTTCCCCGCGTATTTCTAACCCGCCAGCGCATAGAAGATGGCTCACAATATCTGGGGCCCTATACTTCGGTTAAAAAGGTAAGAGAGCTGCTTGAATTCATTAAAAGAACGATACCGCTGCGAACCTGTTCTTTGAATTTGACGGAGAAAAATATCGAAAAGAAAAAATTCAAGGTCTGCCTCGAATATCATCTCGGTAATTGCAAAGGTCCTTGCGAAGGGTTTCAAACTTTGGCCGATTATGAAAGCAATCTTCAGCAAATAAAGTACCTGCTTAAAGGAAATTTATTTCCTGTTATCCGCCATTTCAAAGAAGAAATGAAACTATTCGCAGAGCAGATGCAATTTGAAAAAGCCGATGATAGCCGGAAAAAAATAGAGTTCCTGGAAAATTATCAATCCCGTTCTCTGGTGGCAAATAGCCGAACCGGAGAGATCGATGTCTTCTTTTTGCATCATGCCCCGCCGGAAGAAGATCAGTCGAAGGGCATGGCTTATGTTCAGTACCTGATGGTAAGTAATGGAGCCATTATTCAAACGCATACCAGCAAGGTAGAGACTCACCTGGATGAGACAGCAGAGGAAATACTGGTATTTACTATCGCGCAATTAAGAAGCACCTTTAATAGTGAAGCAACCGAACTGATCCTACAAGTTCCTATTGACTATCCGGATAAAAATATCATCGTCACGGTACCAAAATCTGGTGACAGAAAGAAATTGCTGGACCTGGCTGAAAAAAATGTGGAGCATTACCTTCAGGAGCTAAGGGAAAAACAAAGATTACATCTTAACCTCAAAAGCGCGGATGATCTTAAAGCCTTAAATCAATTGAAAGAAGACCTTCAGTTACAGGAACTGCCTTTGCACATAGAGTGTTTCGATAACTCCAATTTCCAGGGAGCTTACCCGGTTTCCGCTATGGTCTGTTTTAAAAATGGGGTCCCTGATAAAAAGAACTACCGGCATTTTAATGTAAAGACCGTAACAGGAATCAATGATTTCGCCACCATGAAGGAAGCGGTGTACAGACGCTATAAGCGGCTTAAGGAGGAAGAAGAAAAATTTCCCCAGCTCGTGATCATCGACGGAGGTAAAGGTCAGCTAAGCGCCGCTATGGAGGCGATAGACGAACTGGAACTACGTGGACAAATGACCCTGGTAGGTTTGGCTAAAAATGAAGAAGAATTGTTCTTCGCCGGCGATAAATCCTCATTAAAACTTCCGTACAACAGCGAAAGTCTTCGTTTGATAAGACGAATCCGTGATGAGGTCCATCGTTTCGGTATAAATTTTCATCGCCAGAAAAGAAGCAAGGGAACTTTTAAAAATGAACTGGAAGAAATTAAAGGGATCGGACGAAACACAGCAGATATTTTATTAAAAGAATTCCGTTCAGTAAAAAATGTAAGCGAAGCTGATTTGGAACGGCTTACCAAACTAATTGGTGCTGCAAAAGCGAAGTTAGTGTTTGGGCATTTTAATGGTTGAGGGAAGGTTGAGCTGTTGAGGGGTTGAGAAGGTTGAGAAAGTTCAGAAGGTTGAGGAGGTTGAGGAGGTTTAGTTTTTTGATTTAGCTTCAAAAGCTGAACCGTATACGAATCAGACTAACGACTCCTGACTAATGACTAACGACTTCAGATTTTTTTTGCCTTTCAGGCAAAAAAAATGGGGCCCGGATAGAAATCCAGCCCCGTTTTTAAAATCCAATATCCTATGAAAAACCGAAACGAAGATACAACAACTGTTCAATTTTCCTATAGTGTTTTTACTATTTTGAAAATTTTTTTTCAATTGATAACTATGGGCTTACATAAAAAAAAGGCTCCTTATATATGGAGCCTTTTTTACTATATCTATAATTTTTTTTCTCTTAATAAGACCAGAGGTCCTGTTCGAAATTGAAGATCTTTTCTTTGATATTATCACCTTCAAGTAAAGCCAGGATCGGATCTTTCTGATATATTTTGATAGACTTGTTACCCGGATTATCCATGGTAGACTTCAAAATATAACTGCTGAACATACGGCTCTCGAATAATTCTTCCCAGGTCATACGACTCTGACCCATATTCTTTGAATTATATACCTCATAACGGGCAAGAATTGGCCTGAGATCAGGATAATAAACCCAGAATAATGGCGTAGAACCTCTTTCCTTACCATTTGGCAGATAAGATATCTTAACCGGAGAAATACCCAGAATACGACAGAACAGGCGGCTTGATTCACGATCGAATACCCACTCCTCTTTCAAACGGATCTTCGCAACGCTTTTAGCATCAAAGCTGGCCCTGGTTACCACATACCGTATGATCTTGGTAGGGTCATTAATATCGGTCTGGGCAACGGTATCGGCAGAACCAACAGTCAATTGCTGGATCTCAGTTAAAGTCATTGGCGTGGTAAAACGCTCATCAGAGAAGGCAGTAACCTCTCCCTTATTGATAGCGGTCAGAAGAATATCAATGAACATCTGGCTTCCATTATCAGCTTTCTCATCGTACTGAAAGACCTTATTTATCTTCTCACGAAGATCAAGTTCTCTCCATACTTTTTCTGCAAACAAGGCATCATCCCAACGGAGATTCTCATAAGGCAGAGGAGTACGCTGGGTCAGACTGCTTTTATCAAACGCATTATCATTACGCAGTGATTTCCGAATAATAGTATCTGAGAGGCCTGTAGAATCAATCACAATTGGAATATTTCCATAAGGATTGTAATTCGGCGCCACATTATTGTTAATCTGCTGATTATTGGTACCCACAGGTTTGGTGGTATCTCCCGGATTGGTAGTGGGATTACCTCCTGTTCTTCTGCGGCCACTACGCTGTGCATCAACAGATTGAACTGCGAGGCTAAGCATCAGCAAACACAAACAAGATTTTACGACCAGATTTTTCATTTTCCTCGATATTATTTTATGTAATAGACAAGTCCGGGAATCTTACGCGTCCTGCCATCAGGTCCCAGGGCGCGAATATTGTCAATGGTCACGGTCCTTCCATTTGCAAGACCCCTGATAATACTTAACGCTTTTGGGCTCCATGTATTGCCCGTACAAGGGGCTTCCTGGATATCTCCGTTCTCATCATCCGCTGAAAGTGTGAAACTTACTACGGTATATTGCAATTTCAGAGGGAAATCCTTAATAAAGGCACCAACTCCGGATTGAGCCTTGAACTGCCCTGCAGGCATATTTTCATTACTCATAACACCGCCCACAGTAGCTACCGGATCAGGAATGGTACGTACCCGGAAAGATTGTGAACCCATCTGCTTGCCTTCAACAGTTACGTTGATAATCGCATCATCTGTAACGGTATTCACTTTAGCTATATAATTACCGCCGCCCATTTTGCTCAATGTTCCGCCGCCGCTGATTGTTGCCACTACTTTATCATCACCAGCACCTGAAGCCGCAATCTGTACTTTGTTATCCCATCCGATATACAATACGTTCATTTCAGGAAGGGCAATTGATGTATTGGCAGAACCTACAGTGTATTTCACTTCGTAGGCAATGCTTTCTTCTTTACCAGTTACCTGGTTGGAATATTTAATGTTCACCATCACGGAATGAGGACCCATTGCACCTGCAGGTTGAGTAGATCTGGCAAAACCAGAATCGTTCAGTGGTACAGTGTTTCCACCAATGGTGATCGTAGGTCTTGCTGCTTTAGAAAAGGCTCCTACACCCGCCTTGATCTCGATATTCTGACCAGGCATCAGGTAGTTGGAATTTTGTCCAACAATCGCAGCATAAGCGTCAAATACCACTTGTACCTCTCCTACTTTCTGGTGACAAAGTGCAATGACTTTATTCTCAGCGGTCTTGATATCATTCTGGAATTTACTCAGAATGGTTAGTCCTGCTACAGTAGGGACCATATGGAAATAAGCTACATCCCATGCTTTTTTCTTTTTATCCGCTCCGGGAGGATCAGAAACATCAACGAAAGGCTCCCTGAAGGTGCTGTCGATGGCATGATCAATGCCTCTTATTTGTTTACTGTAATCCTCCAGCATGGCCTTCAGTTTATTACCCTCTCCGTTCTTCACCATCAGGCGGGTCACGATATCGAGGTTATCTTCTTTGAAGGCCTTGGTTGGATCGTTCGGATCACCATCGGCTTCTGTGATGATCTTATTCTTAAGATTAGCCAGATAATTGAACAGGTCAACGGAAAGTTTTTGCACCTGCTGGGCTTTTGGATACCAGATCAGGGCTCTCTCTTTCGTGGCTTCCTGATTGGTCTTATCCAGAAGCGATTTCATAATCGTTTCTGTGGATTTATTAACGGCCACGTTGGTGTTCTCCAGGCTCTTATTTACGGTTTTAAAGGCATTTAGGATCTCAGACGACACGTTCAGGGCTAACAGAGCTGTTAGCACCAGATACATGATGTTGATCATTTTTTGCCGCGGTTCTTTTGGTAAAGACATTTCTCTTTAATTGGCGTTAGAATGAATCTTGGGTTATCTGTTAGTTTAGCTGCGACCCTGCATAGCGGTCAGCATATTGCCGTAAATATTATTCAGGCGGCCCAGGTTAGTAGCCAGGTTGCCGATCTGTTCCTGAACTTTTCTGGCATCTTCAGCGCTGTTCAACATCTGCGCGGAAGTCTCAGATAATTTGCCATAGAATGAATTCAATGCTTTCAGATGATTATTACTTTCCTGAAGTTCCAGTTCATAAATAGTGTTCAGGGAAGATAGGTTCCTGGTAAGTACCTGAATCTGCTCATGGAAAGCTTTTGCTCCTTCTGTAGCTGAATTGAAAGCATTCACTGAACCGGCTGCAGTTATATAGGCATCCTTCACTTTATCTAACTGAAGAGTTACTTCTTTTGTTTTTGCAGCATAATCATTAGTAGCATTGATCGCACCGCTTATATCATTGAGGCCCGTAACGGTGCCGCTCAATTGCTTGAAACCATCACCCAGTCTCTTCATAGTGTCAGGAGTGATGTCCGCCTCAGCCAGCATTTTATCCATCGCAGCGAAACCAGCTCGGGTCTTTCCTCCGGAGATAGAAAATTGCTCTTCATCATGACCTGCCTCTTTTATAGCAGGATAAACAGCATAAAGAATACCGTAAACAGAGAAAATGATAGCCTCGGTGGTCAAACCGATCCATAACCAGGTATCTGCATCTGCGGCGTGAGTGATTTTTCTAAGAGCACCCCAGATAACTAATGCCGCACCGAATGATACGCCTACGTCTACCCATTTACTTACTTTGGAAGGAATAGCTGCTGCCATAATTGGATCTTTTTTGAGTTTTTTTGGAGATTATAGTTCGGAGAAAGAAGAGAGGACAGGTATCTTACTGCCCTCTCTAATAATTTATTATTAAATGACTTGAGTTAAACTTACTACTTATTTACGGCCTTTTTTCGGGGGAGCTGCAGGTAGATCGATCACACAACGGAAGCCGATATAAGATTTTGAAGAATCCTGATATTCATAGGTGCTGGTACCGGTTTGCAGGTAATAACCTACATCTTTCCAGCTACCACCACGGATGATCTTACGCTTCATCAGCGGAGGATCATCATCTTTTGCGTTCCAACGTACATCAGGGTTCATATCATGCTGAAAATTATTACGCCCTTCATAATAAATAGAAGAGGTCCACTCAGCCACGTTACCACTCATGCAATACAGACCGAAATCATTTGGCCAGTAAGCATCAGCACGCACTGTGTAGAAACCACCGTCTTCAGGATAGTTGCCACGACCAGGTTTGAAGTTGGCCATCAAACATCCTTTTTTATTACGGAGATAATAGTTACCCCATGGGAACATAGACTGAGAACGACCGCCTCTTGCGGCATATTCCCATTGTGCCTCGGTAGGGAGGCGGAAATCAGACTCCTGAGACCTTTTCTTTGATTCAAGAAATGCATTCATGAACTGTGTTCTCCACTCGCAGAAAGCAGAGGCCTGCTTCCAGCTTACACCTACTACCGGATAATTTCCGAAAGCAGGATGAGAGAAATATCTTTTGGTCATCGGCTCATTATAGGAATAAGAGAAATCACGGATCCAGCAAAGTGTATCCGGATAAACTGGAATATCCTTTTTTACGATGAATTTAGAACGTGGCTTACCAGCATTCTCCCTCTTAGCGGCCTCTTTCAGGTCCCAGGTCTCAGAGTGATATACGATTTTGGAAGGATCTACTTCTTTCTTTCCGAAAATGCGGTCATCCGGAGGCAGGATCACATCCGTACCAGCCAGCTGCTCCATTACTTTTGGATCACTCCATTTCATGGTTTGCATCTTCTTCCAGTCTACATATTCGTTTCCGTCGGCGCCAGACTTAACATACCCCATCTTACGGGCAACGACAGAATCGCGAACCCAGTTCACGAATTGACGATACTCATTGTTGGTAATTTCTGTGGCATCCATCCAGAATCCGGATATAGATACTGATCGGTTACGTGCACTGAATGCATAAGCAGGATCCTCATCACTTGGACCCATATGGAATGTACCCTGGGGCACAAACACCATTCCGGGAGGCTTCGGGAGGGAATACTTTCCTCCGGGAGCAACTCCATGCACCTGTCCATCATTGGGAAGGTTTGAACCTTTCCCTTTACCTTTCTTTGCACTGCCGCATCCAGCGAGAACGCCAATACACAGCACTGCACACAAGGAGTAATAAAGGTTTCTCATATTCATACACTTAAGGGGTATTGGGCAAATATAATATTTTGAACTGTTCTCTGCCACAAGGTGGTTAATTATTTTTTAATAATGAACTGTGTTTTACGAGGTAGAATTTCTAACGGGTCAGAAGGGGTTTTATTGTCTAAAAGTTAAATAATTTACTGCTTTTGAAGGCTGTCCCTCAAGGATATAAGCGCTTCTGCAGAAAATACGGAAGGATAGCAGGTATTATTGCGACAAAGGGACACGCAAGTTTCCTCTGACCCGATCCTGCCTTTCAACAAAGGCAGATCATCATTTTCCGGACCGGCAACCAACAAAATCCGGTGTGGGATGTAAAGATCCAATAATTGTTCATGTAATACCATCCGATCAGGACCAGAGATCACAATTTCTTCACTCCCGGTTTGTACTTCCTGCAAAACACAGGCCCAATGGCCAAATGAACCCGGATATTTTTGAATAGCTTTCTGTAAAGAAGCCAGCATACGCTGCGCGCGTTCTCTCCACTCCGTACTTTCAAAACAAATTCCTAACCGGTGAAGCAGCAGGGCCATCACTGCATTGCCCGATGGAAGTGCGCCATCAAACATTTCTTTTTTTCGAACGATCAGATCTTTCTGATTCTTTGAAGTAAAATAAAAAAAATTACCCGCCTCTTCACTAAAATCATTCACCACAATTTCCAAAACTTTCCTTGCTTTCTTCAGCCATTCTCCATCACCGGTGATCTCCTCCAAATGCATCAACGCATCTGCCAGCAATGAAAGATCGTCAAGGAAGGCAGGATATTTTGCCTGGCCGTTTTTCCAGGTATGATAAAATTCGTTTCTCTCTTCGTTATAAAATTCCTTCCACAAAAAATTCATATTATCAATAGCCAATCTTCTGTAACTCTCTTCTCCTGATACGCTGAAAGCCTTACTGGCAGCAGCATTCATCAAAGCATTCCATCCCAGTATCACTTTATCATCCAGTGATGGCCTTACTCTGATTGACCGGGCATTCATCATTTTTTCTTTATCTTCTTTCAATCCTTCGTATTCATCGCCGTGCACATGAAGAATGTTTGTATGCTCCCAGTTTCCTTTTTCAGTCACTCCATAATATTCGCAGAACCTCTCTTCATTCTCTCCTAATATTTCCATGATCTCCTCCCTGCTCCAGGTATAAAACTTTCCTTCTACTCCTTCACTATCTGCATCCAGGGCTGAATAAAATCCTTTCCGCTCATGCATCAATTCTCTTTGTACAAAATCCATGGTCTCATGAATCACTTCGAGGTATCTGCTTTCATTGGTCAGTTGATACGTTTCAGCGATCAACATTATCAGCAGTGCATTGTCATAAAGCATTTTTTCAAAATGCGGCGCCAGCCATTCTCTGTCTGTAGAATAGCGGGAAAATCCTCCTCCTAATTGATCATACAATCCCCCTTCGATCATTTTATCTACCGATAAAGTGGCCATATCGAATGCCGGCATTTCCTTAGTCAGCCAGGCATGTCTTAGCAAAAAGATCAGCGAAAATGTTTGTGGAAATTTGGGGGCCTTTCCAAACCCTCCCCATTCCAGGTCGGCCATTTTCATCAAACCCTGGTAAATATGATGCAGGTTCTTATTCCCTTCTGCTAATTCTGTTTCAGGTTCTAATCCAAAAGATCCCGATTCTACCAGATGAGTAGTAAGGTTATCAGCCTGGGCCTCCATTTCATTTCTTCTCTGGGAAAATGCCTGTACTACGGCTTCCAATGTTTCCATCCAGGATGACCTGTTGAATGCTCTGCCGGGAGGAAAATAAGTGCCCCCGAAAAATGGCCTTGTGGCAGGGGTAAGAAAAACATTGAGTGGCCATCCTCCACTGCCTGTCATGGTCTGTACTGCATCCATGTAGATATGGTCCAGGTCTGGCCTTTCTTCTCTGTCAATTTTGATGTTGATGAAATATTGGTTCATGTAAGCAGCCACTTCCTCATTCTCAAAACTCTCTCTTTCCATCACATGGCACCAATGGCAGGCAGCATAGCCTATGCTCACAAGAATGGGTTTGTCTTCATTACGCGCACGCATCAATGCTTCTTCTCCCCATGGATACCAATCCACCGGGTTATGTGAATGCTGCAGGAGATAAGGGCTTGTTTCGTTTAAAAGATGATTGCTCATGGAAAGGTTGAGGAAGTTGAGGAAGTTGAGGAGGTTGAGAAAGTTGAGAGGTTGAGCTGTTGAGCGACCATTCACTATTGACTATTCACCTCATTGACCCCCATTCACCTATTGACCTATTCACCCTCATTCACCACTCCCTACTCTCTACTCACAACTCCCCACTCACTTCTTCTTCAACTCCGATGCCAAAAACTGATCTAGTGCTGCTACCATGCTGGGTGTGCTAGGCGCAGGGGCCTTGATCACCAGCTTAAGACCAGCCTCTTCCACTGCACGGGAAGTATTGCTGCCGAAAGCTCCGATCACGGTGCCATTTTGTTTGAACTTGGGCTGATTATCAAAAAGACTTTTTACTCCACTGGGGGTGAAAAAACAAATAACATCATATTCATTCTTAGTCAGGATCTCTTTTACATCTGCACTTTGTGTACGGTACATGAAGCCAAGCACAAATTCACAATTATTGGATTTGAGCCAGCCTACGATCTCATTATCCTGCTGGTTTTCGGAGCAGACATACAGAAACTTCTCATTGCCTTTATGCTTATTGATCACATCAAACATGCTTTTATTCATGCCATCAGCGCCAAAAAATACTTTTCTCTTACGGTAAAGAATGAATTTTTGCAAATAGAGAGCAACGGCTTCGGTAATACAGAAATACTTGGTGTCCTGAGATACTGAAACCTTCATTTCTTCGCAGATCCGGAAAAAATGGTCAATTGCGTTGCGACTCGTAAAGATCACACCGGTATACTGCTGTATCTCGATCTTCTGTTTACGGAAATCGCGGGCAGGAATACCTTCCAGCCGGATAAATGGATAAAAATCCATTTCTAACTCATATCGCCGGGATAGTTCGAAGTAGGGTGACTTCTCACTTTCAGGGCGGGGTTGAGTAATGAGAACCTTTTGAATTGCTTTGGCCTTCGCACTGGCCTTCTTAACCACAGTTTTTGTCATGTTCGGATCGGCTAAAGTTGTGCGCAAAGTTACGGATATCAGAGGAAATATGATAGCAATGCCTTGTATATCAGTAAAAGGGGTACAAGTTCAAAGGCTGCAAGGTAAATTAGAAAGTGAAAAAGATTGACCTTTATCTGATTACGCAATGCTCCATAAGCCAATATGAACCGATATATCAGCAACCCACTTACCAGGCACCAGGATAAACTCATAAAAGCCATGTAAAGATCTCCTTCTGAAAAAGCCAGCATTAGAAGAAAGGGAAGCAAAAGTATACCGATCATCTTGTTGATAATAAATACAACAAATACATAAGCATTCGCAGCTTCTGAAACATTGAAAAGCCAGCCAGAAAATTTTAATACAATGAACTTTACGAAATAGATGCCCGATAAAGCACCGCAGCAATACAGATACAAAACCCAGAAATTACCTGTAGGATCCAAATGAAAAAATTGAAAAAGAAAACTTATATATAAACCGGCACTGAGCACAAAAAAAACATTTAATAAGATCGAAGGCAAGGGGGTTTGCATCAGTTGTTCCCTGATCTGCCTTTGTTTAAGTGTAGTACGGAAAAATAATCTGAACAGGTCTCCAAAATATTTCGGATAGGCCCTTCTTAAAATGGCAAAAATGATGAATAAGAGTACCAGGTAATAAAACAACCATTCTTTTCCGATGCTCTGCCGGATCCCGGTGATCTCCCCTTTTGCCAAAGAACCATTGAAACCTAACCAGGGGTGTTTGCTCAGTATCTTCCATTGAAGTGCAGGATCATTTTTGAAAACCACTGGATTCACTGGTAATCTGAAGCTCGTCGAATCTTTCTGTCCCGGTATAAGATTGAGAAAATCCCTTGAAATTGTATCCTTCTGTAAACTGGAATCTTTACGAATAATAAGGCTGTCATTCTTTACCTGCGCAAACAGGGAACCCGTCAGCCAGACCAATAAAAATGAAAAAATGATTCTTCGTAACAATCGGGAAAATTAAGGTGCACAAAAATAATCGGTCTTCACCGCATCGGGGAATTTAAAAGTAATTGACGAAGCCAAAATGAATTTTAGACCTCCGCAGATCCAGCTCTGCATCATTTCTTTTTCCAATGGCCCAGGCAAAATTGAAAATACCTGCCTTGGTCTCAAAGGCCATACCCAAACCAGTTCCTATATAGCTATAATTTAATTTAACTCCGGGTGTATTATTGCGACCCCAGCCACCATCCAGCAGCGCATAAAAGAATGAATTCAGTCCTACCAGGTAACGAAATTCAACTGTACCAATAGCATAATGCGTTAGATACTGGCTTTCTTCATCAAAGCCGCGTAAAAGTTTATATCCACCCAATTGAAATAATTCGTTGCGGAATACTGAAGCACTTTGTAATAAACCAGCATTCAGGGCAGTTTTAACTGTGGCTCTTTTATTGGGCAATGGAAAATAATGCGCGGCAATCAATCTCGTCCTTAACTGATAGGATTTTAATTTGATCGTATCATATAAATGATCGAAATCAAAACCGGGATCATTGGGATCTTTTAAATCGGTGATCTCACTATTCTTTCTGATCTTTTTGCTTCCGATACTACTGATGAGTTGCAGATCATTTCCTTTTCTTGGGTTTAATCGGTAATCGGTATTGTTATACTGATAGTCCACCCCTATATTGAATAAACTAACATCTCCAATAGGTGGAAGCTTTCTATCAGCGATCACCTGAGCAGAATTTATACCCGCTGCATTAAGAATGGTAGAAAATTGCTGTATAAATAATTTCGCAGATTGGTTTGTATTAAGTGAGTACTGAGCACCCGCCTGCAGATCAATGTTTACATAACTGCTGTCTTTGCGAAGAATATCGAAACGAAAATCAGCTCCCAGTGACGAATGAAATAAATAGGGATAATTAAAAAATATATTCAGCCTGGGCGATTTCACTTGTAATTGCTGCCAGTTCAATCCAAGCGTCTCGCCTCCATTAAAAGCATTTCTTAAAAGTATATTGGCTTCTCCTGTGAGTAATAATTTTTTATTTGAGAGCTGATCGTTATTGGGAAGAAACCCGATCAGAAAATTAACCTGGCTGCTTTTCTTTTGTTTCAGATAAAGATTAAGCACAGAACCGGATGCAAGCATGCTTAGATCGAATGGCTTTTCTTCCTCTATATAAGTTAGTTCTTTCAGTTTTCTGTTCACCTTTATCAGCTTATCCTTACTATAGATCGTGCCCCTGGGCATTTCGAGATATCGCTCCAGAAAATCATGAGAGATCTTCGCGTTGCCATAAATACGAATACTGTCGACCAGGTATAGAATTCCTTTTTCAACCTTTAATCTGGCAGATATTTTATCCTGATCGACTACAATACTATCGAGATAAATTTTTCCAAATGGATAACCGGCATTCTCCAACTGATCCATGATCCGGTCCTCCCATTTTTTCAGCAAACTCATATCAATTGGCTTTCCGCCAAAATTGGTAGCTCTCCAACCAATGCTGCTTAGCATTGAAGGATCTACTGATGACAAGTTCAGATTCGCCCAGGTATATAATTGTCCTGCAAAAAGCGATACTCTCCCCTGTGCTGAATCTAAATGCACCGAATCAAGCGAAGCAGTGATATATCCTTTTGATTGGAGCAGACCCGGTAATTTATTCAGAAAATCACGGCAGAGAAATTGATTGGGAAATTCTGTTAAAAGAGATAATTGCTGAATAAATTCCGCGCTCTTGTCCACTGAATGATAGGAAAGATGATAGGACTGTGCGGATAATGACAGTTCCAGGCAGAATAGCACCGATATTTGCAAAAGGATTTTTCTCAATTCGCTAAATTATTCATTAAATCAGTTCTTTTGGCAGGCATTTATTTACATATTCCATTTTGCAGGCAGGCCTGTCATTATTGTAATTTTCATTTTGCCACTTCCCTTCTTCAGAAATCAGATATGGTAGAAGCCATGTGCCTGGAAATTGATTTCAGGAAGGAAGAGCTTACCGGAGAAACCATTGAGACTATATATTTTGGTGGTGGCACCCCTTCCCTCTTAAGTTTAGAAGAATTGCATCGTTTGCTGAGTTCAATTCGCCTGAATTATGAAGTGGCGGAAAATGCGGAAATCACATTGGAAGTAAATCCGGATGATATTGATGAGGAAAAACTCAAGGGTTGGAAATTGGAAGGCATCAACCGATTAAGCATTGGAGTTCAAAGTTTTTTTCAGGAGGACCTGGATTGGATGAACCGTGCGCATAAGGCAAAGCAGGCAATAGAGGGATTGAAATCGGCTGCCTGGCATTTTGATAATATCACCATTGACCTGATCTATGGTAGTCCGGGACTAACGCATGAAAAATGGGAAGAGAATGTTCGGACCGTTCTTGAACTGGGCATTCCGCATATTTCATGCTATGCGCTTACCGTAGAAGAGAAAACGCCTCTTGCAAAAATGATCCGGGAATCCAGATCGGAAAATGTGGATCCTGAAATTCAGTCGCAGCAGTTTCTGTTGCTGATGAAATGGATGGAGATGGCGGGCTATGAACATTATGAGATATCCAATTTTGCAAAACCAGGATTTCGCAGCCGGCATAATTCTTCTTACTGGGGTTCTGCTCCCGGAAAAGCAAAAAAATACATTGGAATTGGTCCTGCCGCACATTCCTATAACGGAACAGAACGAGCCTGGAACATTTCAAACAATGCGCAGTATATCCGTTCAACCCTGGAAGGAAGAACAATAAAAGAGATCGAAACCCTGAATGCCACGCAGGAATTAAATGAATATATCATGACCTCCCTGCGTACAATGGAGGGAATAAACGTTTCTCTGCTGCCGGTTGAACAGATTGAAAGGGTTTTGCGTACGGCAAAAAAATATATAGTCAATGGTTTAATGGAAAAAACAGGTGATCATTTACATCTTACAAAGGAAGGAAGATTACTGGCAGATGGAATTGCGGCGGATCTTTTTCTCTGATCAACCTATCCAGGAGATCAGAATATTTAAAGCACATCCCAAAGCTACTGCTGAATGAAGAATGAATTGAGACCACTTTATTGGATAAGGTTTTACGCTTCCCTCTTTACCAGCTTCACGCCATTTATTGAATTCCATTACCTGTAACACAATGGAATAAACTGCAGCGGCAAAAAATAATATCTGAAAGAATTTGATCATGTATTTTTTTGATCAGATCAATACCTTCTCGATCTGTTTGAATCCTTCAGCCGGATCCACATTTTCCCAGAGTATGCGGTAAATAGTTTCAGCAATTGGAATGGAGGCCATTACTTTTTTATTGATATACTCAATACAGCGGGCAGCATTCAATCCTTCCGCCACCATATTCATTTCAAGTTGTGCCGCTTTCACAGAATATCCTTTGCCGATCATATTACCAAAACTTCTGTTCCGGCTATAGAGCGAATAACAGGTTACCAGCAGATCACCGAGATAAACAGAGGCCGCATAATTAGGCGTTTTGCGATGGGTATAAGGGTCTTCCGCTCTTTCATGCTCACCTACAGTTATATCTCTTGCTCCGAATTCACGAAGAAAAACCGCCATTTCATCAGCGGCATTGGCAATATATACACTCAGAAAATTATCGCCATAATCTAATCCATGTGCGATACCTGCCCCCAGCGCGTAAATATTTTTCAGTACCGCCGCGTATTGCACGCCAAGTATATCATGGTTCACTACCGTATTGATATAGAAATTTCCGAAGTGGGAGGCGATCACTGAAGCGGTTTCAATATCAATTCCGGAAAATGTGAGATAGGAAAGTTTTTCCGCTGCCACTTCTTCAGCATGACAGGGTCCGAGAACTGCAAAATAATTTTCAAGCGCTACGTTGAAGTTCTCCTGCATATAATAATTGAGCAGGATATTTTTTTGAGGCAGCAAGCCTTTGATGGCAGATATAATTTTTTTCCCTTTCCAGTCATCTGCGTTGGTATCCTGCAGAGAAGCTTCCGCATAGGCCGAAGGCACAGCAATGATCAGTACATCCGATTCCCGTACTACTTGTTTTACATCAGATGATAAATGCAGCAAGGCCGGATCGAATTTGGCGGAACTTAGATATTTTGGATTATGATGTCGGGTTTGCAAATGACGAATGCTGTTCTCATCCCTGATCCACCATTGAATAGGATGCCCCTTATCTGTTAGTATCTTGGCCAGGGCCGTGGCCCATGAACCGCTACCAATGACGCCAAATCTCATTTGTTAGGTTTCTGTAAAGGCTTTATTTTTTCTCGAAGAGTTTATCCTTGGTCACAACTTTCACCTTCATGCCATTCTTCAGTTTTTTACTGATAGCATTATAAGGTGCAACTATCACTTCATCACCCGCTTTCAATCCGCTTCTCACTTCAATATAATTTATATCCTGAATACCTGTAGTAACCACAAACTTTTTAACCGTGCCGTCAGGCTGAAGAACAAACACAACCTCTTCCAGTTCATCACTTGTTCCCGTATCCACAGTTACTCCATCATTGGCTGCGTTCTTATCGTTATCTTCTTTCTTTTTATCCTCCATATTCTTATCGCTTCCTTTTACCCTGGCGTTTACCGCGGTAATTGCAACAGACAATACATTGTCAATTCTTCGGGTTTTAATATCTGCACTGGCATTCATGCCGGGACGAAATGGAAAACGGTTACCGGCAAGGTCAGCATAAGAATCTTTGAATAAACGAATCCTGACCTCATAATTCGTTACATCATTGGAGGAGGACAGTGCGCCGGCTGTTTTAGTACTGCTGGCGATCTTAGTTACTACTCCCTTGAATTTTCTGTTATTATATGCATCCACTTCCACATCAGCGGAGTCTCCAATATTGATCTTTACAATATCATTCTCTCCCACATCTACTCTAACCTCCAGGGTACTCATATCAGCTACGGTCATCATTTCCGTACCGATATTAAAACTGTTACCTGCTACTCTTTCGCCTTTTTTAACTTTCAATGAAGAGATCACCCCATCCATCGGAGCTACCAGTACTGTACGACCAAGATCTTTATTGGCCTTATTCAGATCGGTCATGGAACTGCTTACTACTGCCTGTAATCCTTTAATATTTTGCTGCGCGGCATTATAATTTGCTTTCGAAGAACGAAGGGTGGTTTCAAACTGCTCAAATTCGGCGCGCGAGATCACTTTATCATCAAATAATTTTTTGTTGCGATCATAATTCTGCTGTGCCAGATCGAGGTTTGCTTTCAATGCATCCAGAGAGGCTTTCCCATTATCAACTGTAGCAGAAGATTGATTAAGTCTTGATGCGGCGGCATCTCTTTGCAAGGCATAAATATCAGCATAGATCCTTGCCAGTACTTGTCCCCTGTGTACACTGTCGCCTTCAGCTACGGT
Organism: Chitinophagaceae bacterium; assembly: GCA_046596515.1. Classification (GTDB taxonomy): domain Bacteria; phylum Bacteroidota; class Bacteroidia; order Chitinophagales; family Chitinophagaceae; genus JJ008. The sequence goes on from JBKJMI010000148.1 coordinate 22,875, forward strand.
GAGTTCAGTGATCTCCCCGGAAATATCCGGACTGATCTTCACTTCCACTTCAGGATAGATCTTACCGCTGGCATTTACGGATTCAACAATGGTTCTTGTACTTGCTTTTTCAGTGGCCACTTTTTCATCTACTTTATTACCGGCAACTTTTATTACAATGACCCATACCAAAGCCAATGCGCCAACGGCGATAAGTGTCCATTTTAATTTCTTATTCATGTATTGCCCTTTATAATTTTAATCCCTGTCCTTTATAGAACTCCAGCAACTTCATCTTGAATACATAGTCGTATTGAGAATAAAGCATTTGGCTTTTTGCAGATTGAAGAGTATTCTGTGTAGTAACCAGGTCATAGCTTGATAATAAACCCACATCATATCTTTTCACTGCGAAATCGTAGGCTTTCTGAGAAGCCTCTGCCGCTTTCTTATTTGCATTGTATTTCTGCATGGCCGCGACCGCGTCATTATAGGCCTTATAAATATCCTGTTTCAATGTAAAACTGTTCTGCTCTTTGCGTAATTCCACCTGCTTTACATTCAACTGCGCTCTTTTCCATCC
>JBKJMI010000105.1:0-6624 GCA_046596515.1 Chitinophagaceae bacterium
CTCCAGTTGTCAATAGATGCAAAAAACGGGATCTGCCTTAATCCTTCTACAGCGGAAGTAACCGAAATGGGAGGAGTGATCATGCCGTCTGCAATAAGAGCCGCACCCCCGATCATCGCAGGAATAACCAGCCATTTCTTTCTCCGCCTTACCAGAGCAAATAAGGAGAAAATACCTCCTTCACCCCGGTTATCGGCCTGAAGTGTGAGGATCACATATTTAACGGTAGTTTGAAGTGTAAGAGTCCAGATGATACAGGATAAGGCTCCTATTATCAATTCTTCTGTAATGATTTTATCCTTAGTGATTGCATTGAGTACATATAGTGGAGAGGTGCCAATATCTCCGAAAATGATCCCTAATGCTACTAATAGACCTGCTGCGGTGACTTTATTCAACGGTATTTTCACTGTTAGTTCTTGTGGTTTGTTTCCATGGCGGTGCCGTAAGGTCTACGGGGAGGCAGTGGTAACTTTAAGTAAAGGTATAGCCAAAAATGAATTGCATCAACCCCGGCAAAGATTTTGCATCATATTTTCCAGAAATCTTTGCAAAAGAGTTGAAAATAGTTGTGTTTTTTGAACGAACTTACGTTCGTGCCGAACTTAATATTATTGTGAAAAATTACTTATGCTGAGCATACCCCGGAAAGCGTTTTTTTTCCTCATACTCCTTGCTTCTGGCCTTACCGCAGAGGCCCAGAGGATCGTTTATTCTGAATATGACCGCGACGACAACAGAAAAATGGATTTTGATATCGTGGGTAAGATCGGTGGAAACTTTCTTGTCTATAAAAATACCCGCAGCAAAGTCTGGATCACCGTCTATGATAATGAACTGCGGCAGATGGATAAAGTGGAACAGGATTTTCTGCCCTCCACCGAAAGACTCATCAATGTTGACTTTTTTCCCTATAGCGATTTCGCTTATATGATCTATCAGTATGAGAAAAAAAATGTGGTCTATTGCATGTCGGCCCGCATCGATGGTAATGGAAAAAAAATTGGTGAACCGGTTGAGCTTGACACCACCCATATCGGATTTAATTCTACTAATAAGATATATAATGTGGTTGGCAGCGAGGACAAAAGCAAGATATCTGTGTATAAGATCAATAGCCGTAATCGCCGCTTATTTCTGATGACCACCATGTTATTCGATGATAAACTGCAACTAAAAAAATCTACCCGCCTGGAAATTATAATGGAAGAACGTAATGAGAACCTGGGTGATTTTACACTGAATAACGAAGGCGACCTGGTCTTTACCCGCTTCTACAGGGGCAATAATGATAATATCATGAGAGCTTCTCTGATGGTTAAATATGCCGAAGCGGATAAGATCATGGAGCACCCACTGGATATGTCAAAGATCGCGCTTGATGAATTGCATGTGAAAGTGGACAATGTCAACAAACGGTTTTTTCTGACCTCATTTTATAGCCTGGAGCGAAAGGCAAGTATCGAAGGTTTTTATTTTTTATGCTGGGATAAAACAACCAATAAATTGCTTTATGAAAAAACCATTCCTATTTCTGAAGAGATAAGAAAGGAAGCGAAAGGCGATGCCAGTATAAAAACGGCTTTCGATGATTATTTCATTCGCCAGATCATTTTCCGTAAAGACGGAGGTTTTATTCTTGGAAGTGAATCTTATTACACCACTTCCCGTTTCAATAACTGGAACCGCTGGGATTATTTATACGGCTCTCCATATTATAATTCCTTCTACAATAACAACAGTTATTATAATCCTTATTACAACAATTCTTATTATAATACCAGAAGCGGATCTGCTCAATCCGTAAGGTATCACGCAGATAACCTGGTCGTATTTTCTTTTAATGGCAATGGTGAGATTCAGTGGCAGAATGTGATTGGTAAATCCCAATTCAATGATGAATCCGACGATATGATCTCTTATAATGTAGTAAATACCGGAGATGCACTTCACTTCCTCACCAATATGCAGGAAAGAAGAAATAACCTGCTAACCGATTATAGTATTGTTGCAGATGGTACACTGAACAGGAATCCAACATTAAAGAACCTGGACCGGGGATATGATTTTTTACCAAAATATGGAAAACAGGTGAGTTCACGTGTAATGATCATACCCTGTATTTATCGTAATTATATTTGCTTCGCAAAAATAGATTACAACCTGGGAAATTAAACAGCCGCTACCTACGTGACAGGAATATTCAAACAAAAGAGCCCAGCCAATATTATCTTACTGCTGGCTATGGGCTTACTTATTAAATGGCCTATTTTCAGGTATCCGCATATTCCGGTTGTAAAACAAGGTGATGGCATTTTGTTTCGGACTATTATTGAATTACTGCCCACCAAACCTTTAATTTATCCTTTACTGGCTTTCTCACTTCTTTTTATTCAAGCACTTATTTTGAATCTTTTTTTGAACAGGTATCGCATGATGACGCATGCCACCTGGTTCCCTGCTATGAGTTATATACTCATAACCTCCTTAGTTCCTGAATGGAATTATTTTTCTGCACCCTTACTGGTAAATACAATTTTATTACTGATCCTTCTCTCATTGTTTCGAACTTACAATCAACCAAGGGCTCAGGGAATTATTTTCAATATTGGCCTGGGGTTGGGAATCTGTTCTTTTCTTTATTTTCCTTCCCTCAGTTTCGTGGTCTGGATACTTGTATCCCTGGCCATCATGCGGCCATTTCATTTAAGAGAATGGCTGCTGGGCCTTCTGGGAGTTAGTACACCTTTTTATTTTTACGCCGTTTATCTTTTATGGCATAATCAATGGAGCTGGTCCCATTTAATGCCCTATTTTGACCTGGGTGTTCCCATGGTAAAGCAAACCGCCTGGCTGGCGGGAGCCGCATTTTTACTGGTTATCCCTTTTCTTAGTGGTGGATATTATGTTCAGGAAAGCCTTCGCCGTATGTTGATACAGGTAAGAAAAGGCTGGAGCCTTATCCTTTTATATCTTTTGTGTTCACTTTTCATTCCTTTTATCAACGATGGAAGCAATATGGAGAATTGGGTGATGACTGCCATTCCTTTGGCGGCATTTCATGCCTGCACCTATCTTTATTCTTCCTATCGAATATTCCCTTTATTACTTTTTTGGATGACCCTTGCTTTTGTTCTGGGCCATCAATACGATGGTCATGGCTGGAACTGATAGCTAAAAGCCGGTTTCCGGACTCCCTTGTTTTTCGTAATTTTGCCACTCAATCTTCTGATCATGAAATTCGGCGTTGTTGTATTTCCCGGGTCCAATTGCGACAGAGACATGTATGATGCTTTAAAGTTTGATCTGAAGCAGGAGGTAACTATGCTTTGGCATAAGGATCGTGATCTGAGTGCTTTTAATACAGACGACTGCATCATTCTTCCCGGCGGTTTTTCATATGGAGATTATCTGCGCTGCGGGGCCATTGCCCGATTCAGTCCGATGATGCAAAGCGTGATCGAATTTGCTCAGTCGGGAGGAAAAGTTCTGGGTGTTTGTAATGGTTTTCAGATCCTCTGCGAATCACATCTTTTGCCAGGAGCGCTGTTAAGAAACGAGAATCAGCAATTCGTTTGCAAAAATGTATATATCAAAAATTCAGAGGAAAATATTTATAAGATCCCGGTGGCCCATGGTGAAGGAAGATTTTACGCGGAGGATAAACTACTGGATGATCTGGAAGCAAATGGTCAGGTGATCTATTACTATTGTAATGAGCAGGGAGAGAAAACGGCCGAATCCAATCCAAATGGCGCTTCCAGGAATATTGCAGGAATTTGCAACCCTCAACGCAACGTTTTTGGTATGATGCCTCATCCTGAAAGAGCATGTTCACCGGCCCTGGGTAATACTGATGGAAGGCAGATCATGAATGAGTTGCTGATCGGTGTGATGCAATCGATTTAACAAGCTGTTTAATTTAGTTTACTCAATTTTGTATCAAGTTAATTATGAAAAGAATAATACTATTTTTCCTGGTAGCCCTGTTTTCTCTGCCTGTTCTTGCCCAACTCGATCCGGTTAGCTGGACTTTTTCTGCTGTTAAAAAAGGAGATAAAGAATATGAGATCCAGCTCAAAGCGAATATCCAGGACAGATGGCATATGTATTCACAGTCACAGCCTGCCGACGCGATTGTTATCCCTACCGAAATAAAATTTAACCCCAATCCACTTTTTTCTACTGATGGAAAGATCAAAGAAGAAGGCAAATTGGAAAAATATACTGACAAAACCCTGGGCATTTCCGCTAATCAGTATACAGGCAACCTTGTTTTCACCCAAAAGATCAAACTGAAAGTTAAGGCCAAAACAAAGATCACAGGAAGCGTGGAATACCAAACCTGCGATGATAAAAAATGCCTCCCTCCTAAAACTGTTCGCTTCAGCATCGACGTGAAATAAGATTTATACTATTGTTATATATATTTATAAACGAGTTCTCCGGGACTCGTTTATTTTTGCAGCTATGCGCCAATCCACCAGGATCATCTTTTTGGTATTTTTCTTTCTTGGATCTTTTGTTTTAGTAAATGGTCAGGATAGCACTGGTTTGCAGGGTTGGCAAAGCTCAAGCAATAAGATTGGCGAAGGAAAATATCAGCTTCAATTTTTTCTTCCGGGTACACATGGTTGGATGGTCTATGCTCCGAACCAAGAACTGACTGAAGTGCCCACAACCACATTGCAATTCCCCGATTCCGCGATAAAAATAACTTCAGGCTTCACAACAAGCCTTCCGGCCAGCATGGTTCATAGTGGTATTTTCGAAAAAAGTGTTTTTGTTTTTAAAGACAGTTTTACATGGAATGTGAATATTGAGATCAAAGGGAAGGTGCCTGCACAATTGCAGGGTGTATTACTTTATACCTATGGAAAAGATGACGAATTCAATCCTTCTACCAGTTATACTTTTACAATTCCATTAGAAGGAGGTGTTAAAGCATCCGGTGTAAAGATCGCCTCCATTGATATTGATCATCCGGTAAATGATTGTGGCGATGCCGGTACGCAGAATAAAAGTTTGCTTACTATTTTTCTCCTTGGGTTTTTCGGAGGTCTGATCGCCTTGCTCACGCCTTGTGTTTTTCCAATGGTTCCTGTTACGGTTACTTTCTTCACCAAAAGATCTGTTTCAAAAAAGCAGGGCATTACAAATGCGGTGCTCTATGGTTTTTTTATTTTCATGATCTATATCCTGATCACGGTTCCATTTCATGTAGCCGGTAAAGCCATCAGTCCCGAGATCTTTAATAATATTTCCACTAATGTCTGGCTGAACTTTGCCTTTTTTGCGGTCTTTGTATTCTTCGCTCTTTCATTTTTTGGTTTGTTCGAGATCGGTCTTCCTTCAGGATTGGCCAATAAGATGGATTCAAAATCAGGCATAGGAAATATAGGTGGCATATTCTTTATGGCAGGAACACTTGCCATTGTTTCATTTTCCTGTACTGGTCCCATTCTCGGTACTTTATTGGTTGGTGTGGCTAACCAGGGAGCATGGCCATTAACAGCGGGCGCTGCAGGATTTGGTATTGCCCTTGGATTGCCCTTCGCACTCTTCGCCATGTTTCCGCACTGGCTGCAATCCTTACCTAAATCGGGTGGTTGGATGACTGATGTGAAAGTGGTTTTAGGTTTTGTGGAACTGGCCCTGGCGGTTAAGTTTTTTTCCAATGCCGACCTGGTAATGCAATGGGGATTACTTAAGCGTGAGATCTTCATAGGCATCTGGGTGATCATTGGATTCCTAATCGTATTGTATTTGTTAGGGAAACTTCGAATAGGTCATAGCTCACCGGTTAAAAAATTCTCCCTGATCCGCATGATATTTATTCTGGTCTTCGGATCGTTCACGATTTATCTTATTCCTGGACTTACTAATAGCAAATATGCTGAGCTTTCCCTGATCAGTGGATTTCCGCCTCCAAGATCTTATAGCCTTTACAATGACAAAAAGCATAACTCAAAACTATTCGAACCTATACATAACGATTATGAACTCGCACTAAAACTTGCCAGAGAGCAGCACAAACCTGTGCTTATCGATTTCACAGGCTGGGCTTGTGTGAATTGCCGCCGTATGGAGGATAAGGTCTGGACCAATTCAATCGTAGATAGCATGTTCCGAAATGATTTCATTGTGGTTTCTCTTTATGTGGACGAAAGAAAAAATCTTCCTTTATCTGAGCAGACAGTTGAAAAACTGGCTAATGGCAGTAATAAATCCATTGTGACAGTAGGAGACAAATGGGCCACTTTTCAAACCGAAAATTTTGGTGCTACCTCACAGCCTCAGTATGCTATTATCAGTCAAGACCAGGTGGCCCTTACCCGCACTAAATATTATACACCGGATGCTTACGAATTTATTAAGTGGCTGAATTGCGGACTCGAAGCGTTTAGGAAGAAGAAGTGAATAGTGAGTGGTGAGTGGTGAGTGGTGAGTAGTGAGTGGTGAGTGGTGAGTAGTGAGTAGTGGGTGGTCAAGTACCACTTTAGGGTCAAGGTATAGGGTTAGAGCCGGTGACCGAGGCTCTCGAAGGCCGGCGCCTGAGGTTCTCGAAGGCCGGCGCCTGAGGTTCTCGAAGGCCGGCGCCTGAGGTTCTCGAAGGCCGGCGCC
>JBKJMI010000118.1:0-128783 GCA_046596515.1 Chitinophagaceae bacterium
TTTTTTATATAAATATTTATCTCTTGTGGGATCCAGGTTATTGCAGAATCTCCATAGAGCTACTGTCAGGTCTGTTGCATCCACTGTATGTTCTACATAAAGGATCATTTTTACCGGTGCCATCTCCGGTAATGAGCAAATTGCTTCATGCAATGCAGCGATATGACCCTGCCGGTTTTTTTCTACTGATATCAACAGGCAGGCAATTCCAATTTTAAGAAGCTTGTCATTTATATTATGTATCTCTGGAAATTTCTGCATAAGAAAATCACCGCTCCATCGAACTGGAATATTTACTTCAGCGTAATGATCATCTGATTCTTCATAGGATTTTCTTGTACCGTCAATACACATCTTACCTCCGAATCCTAATTTGCTGCAACTATGGTCCAATACATCCATTGGCCCTGTAGAAAAATATATATCTGTTGCGGGATTTAAATTCCTGAATAGGTTTCTCGCGAGTTCTTCATATTCTTGAATTCTTTGTTCTCCATCTGAAAGGACAAGAATTTTATTGAACATCATCTGTCCGGCTCCCCACATGGCGTTCATTACTTTTTGCCCCTGCCCTGCATATTCTTTTTTGATCTTAGTGATCACCAGGTTATGAAAGACTCCTTCTACCGGCATATCCATATCCACTATTTCCGGGATCATTGTCATTTTTATCGGTGCCAGAAAGATCCGCTCTGTGGCTTTTCCAAGCCAGGCATCTTCCTGAGGAGGTATACCCACGATCGTTGCAGGATATACCGCTTGTTTTTTATGTGTGATCGCAGTGATATGAAAACGCGGATACCAGTCGGGTAAAGAATAATAACCTGTATGATCGCCAAATGGTCCTTCCCAGATCAATTCCTCTGAAGGATCAACATATCCTTCAATAATAAAATCAGCATCTGAAGGCACTTCCACTTCAGGCTGACTAATACATTTTACCAGCTCTACTTTTTTCTTACGAAGAAAACCGGCCAGCATATATTCATCCACATTTTCTGGCAATGGCGCAGTAGCAGAATAAGCATACACAGGATCTCCACCCAGTGCAACGGCCACCGGCATTTTTTTATTCAACTTTTTATATTCAGCGAAATGTTTGGCAGATACTTTATGCTTATGCCAGTGCATACCTGTCAGTGTTGGACCGAATACCTGCATACGATACATTCCCACATTACGATTTCCTGTACCCGGGTCCTTAGTATGAATTATAGGAAGCGTTACAAATGGACCACCATCTTTGGGCCAGCAGGTGATCACCGGTAATTTATTTATATCCGGTTCCTTCATCACTACTTCCTGGCAGGCACCCCTTCCATTTTTTACTTTGGGCATCCAGCTAGCAAATTGACTAAGCATGGGAAGCATCTTCAATTTATCCAGGATACCTTCTTTTGGTGAAGAAAGTAAATGAAAAAGTTCTTCGATCTGATGGGCCACATCATCCAGAGTCTTTACCCCAAGCGCCATGCACATTCTTTTTTCAGAACCATAGGCATTCATTAATACCGGAAATTCATAGCCGGTATTTTCAAACAAAAGGGCTTTTCCTCCTTTACCCGATTTGCTGATCCGATCGGTGATCTCTGCGATCTCCAATTTAGGATCCACATAGGCTTTTATACGAATTAGTTCTCCCTCCTTTTCTAAAGCGTCAATAAATTCTTGCTGATTCTTCCAGGCCATTCTTAAAATTGTAATGCAAAATTACGTGGCCCGAATGGATAAAATGGAAAGGTTCATTGTTTATGAACCAAATCAATAGAAACGCTGCACATTGGAAGGGCAGCCAAATTTGGATTTTTTTCCGCCCCTGCCTGCACTATGCTCAGATTCACCTCCAATTCGGTAAGTAAGATGCAATCCTCCGAAATAATACCAGTCTTTATTTATCGCACCGCCTCTTTGCTGGCCCTTTGAAGGGAAAACAGCCGCAGGGTCGATTTCATCCCCGCGAAAGGCAAGATCAACGGCCTGAGGACCCCTATCCCTTAAAAGATCCGCCTGATTGATATAAATAGTGCTCACATCATCCAGGTAATCGGTAAATAATTTTCGCAACCCCAGTTCAACTCCCAGTCTTAAATTATCGGTTATTGCAAACTTTATTCCCCCACCAAAAGGAATGGCAAATTGTGTTTTTGAATAGGTCTTCCGATTATACCCTTGCATACCCTGACCTTCAGTACTTAGTGGGCGCAGATATACTTTTTGATCATTGCGGTCGAAGGTATAAGGATCAAAATGAAACAAGGCCAAACCAGCGAATACATAAGGCGTAAACCGATGCTGGTAAAGAGAAAGCAGATTGGCCTCTCCCACCAGGCTGAACTCAGACAATTGGGTCTTAAATGAAAGATTCCGGGAAATGGAGAAACTATCCTTGCTGTATTTGTCAGCTCCTTCCAGGCTGCCTTTGCTGAATCCTGCCCGGATCATAAAATGTTCTGAAAGTTCGTAATTACCGGTAATTCCAAAGACCGGATGCGAAAGATCGCGGGAGAAAATTTTTTCATTTAATTCACCCGAATAATTGGCGATGCCTGCATACAGACCCACATGAATTCGCTGTGCCTGTGCAAAATATGAACAGGCCAGAAGGAAAAAGAAGAGGATTGAGTTTCTCATAGTTGAGGGTTACAAGCATCTCTTACAAATTTTATGCCGACCCGCTCATCATTTTATTTTCAGGCCTTAGTTTAGTTTATTTATTTTTAGTATCCAACCTAATCAATTTTTTATGTCCAGACATTTATTACTGATCGCTCTATCAGCCTCCATTCTATTATTTTCCTGCAAAACCAAGACAAGTAATGAAACAGACAAGCCAAATGCCCTTGCTGTGAATATTGATTCAACTGTGAATCCTGCAGAAGACTTTTTTCAATATGCAAATGGAGGATGGATCAAAAATAATGCAATACCTGAGGAGCAATCCAGCTGGGGAATTGGGAACCTGGTGATAGAAGAGAATCTGAAAAGGCTTCGCGAGATCAGCGAAAATGCGGCAAAAACCTCCAACACAAAAGGCAGCCCTGAACAAAAGATCGGGGATTACTGGGCTACCGCGATGGACAGCACAAAGATCGAAGCGGATGGTTTAAAACCATTGCAGCCCTGGCTCGAGCGAATCAATGCGATCACTGATCTGCCTTCCCTGCTTAGTACTACAGCTGAATTAAAAAAAATTGGATCCTCTACCCTGTTCAGTGACTATGTTACACAAGATGATAAGAATAGTGAGGTGATGGCTTATAAATTGACGCAAGGAGGGCTTGGACTTCCGCAGCGTGAATATTATTTCCGGGATGATTCTGCTACAAGAAATATCAGGGACCAATACGTAAAATATATAAGTACCATTCTTATAATGAGCGGAGAAGATTCAATGAATTCTGTGAATGCAGCCAAAAACATTATGGCCCTGGAAACTAAACTGGCAGCTGCCAGTCGCAAACTGGAGGACCTGCGTGATCCATATCGTAATTATAATAAAATGGCTGTGTTGGATCTTTCTAAAATGAACAGTGCTATTGACTGGACAAATTATCTTTCAATAACCGGGATCAAAGGAATCGATTCAGTGATCGTTGGCCAGCCTGAATTTTTTAAGGCACTTGATGGTGTATTGAAATCAGTTCCTATTTCAGATTGGAAAAGCTATCTCCGTTTCAACCTTGTTGCCGATATGGCGGGAGCACTTCCTGATAGATTTGGTCAGGCTTCCTTCAATTTTTCAAAACTCTTTAGTGGGGCAAAGGTCAGAAGGGCGCGTTGGAAAAGAGCCATATCTGGCGAAGAAGGTGCCATGGGCGAATTGCTTGGAAAACTTTATGTAAAGGAATTCTTCAATGAGACCGCTAAAAAAAGGTACGAGAATATGGTGGAAGCCATCCGCTCAGCCTTAAAAGATCGTATTGCAAATCTTACATGGATGAGTGATACAACGAAACAGAAAGCCTATGCTAAACTGGCTTCAATGAAAAAGAAAGTTGGTTATCCGGAAAAATGGAAAGATTTCAGCGCCCTGGAGATTGGTAGAGTATCATGGGTGGAGAATATGATGAACGCAAATATGTTCTGGCATAACTATAACGTGAACAAACTTGGAAAACCTGTAGATCGCGATGAATGGGATATGACCCCTCAAACCTATAATGCTTATTATAACCCTTCCAATAATGAGATCGTTTTACCTGCAGGGATTTTCACAGTACCGGGATATCGCGACGAAGAACTGGATGATGCCACTGTATATGGATATGCAGGCGCCTCTACTATCGGTCATGAGATCACCCATGGTTTTGATGATGAAGGAAGACAGTTTGATGAGAAAGGAAATCTTGTAAGCTGGTGGACAGCCAAAGACGAAGTAGAATTTAATAAAAGAGCAGAGTACATCATACGTCAGTTCAATGAATACGAGCCGGTAGCGGGTTATCATATCAATGGTAAAGCAACTACTGGTGAAAATATCGCTGATCTTGGTGGTATCCTTCTGGGAATTGATGCGTATAAAAAAACAGACGAATACAAAGCAAATAAAATGGTTGCCGGTCTAAGTCCGATGAAAAGATATTTTCTTGGATACGCTTTAGGATGGCTTGGTCATACCAGGGAAGAATCTCTCCGTAGTCAATTACTCACGGATGTACACTCCCCTGCCAAATACAGGGTCAATGGACCATTCGTGGATGTGGATGAATTCTATTCCACCTTCAATGTAAAGGTTGGTGATAAAATGTTCAGAGCGGATAGTTTGCGGGTCAGGATATGGTAATACCTAATCCATAGCCTTCACCATAACCGATCTTTCCCTGGTCATAACTAAGGCCGGTGCCTACATTTTCTTCCAATAAGAGTGGACCATCCATATCGACATGATCGATAAAGGGTAAAAGGTGCGCAATTGCGGCAGAGCCAACGGTGGATTCATTCATGCAACCTACCATGACTTTAAGATCCAGTTCGCGCGCTTTTTTTATCATCCTGCGTGCCGGCGTAAGGCCGCTGCATTTTGTGAGTTTAATATTGATGCCATGAAAATGATCCTTGCATTTTTCAACATCAGATTCCAACACGCAGGCTTCATCAGCATAAAGTGGTAAGGGAGATGCTTTATAAAGGGTCTTCATTTCCTCCCAATTATCCCTGGCCAGCGGTTGTTCAACAAACTCAACACCCAGTTCTTTAAGTTGAGGAATAAGTTGAAGCGCAGTCTCAAGATCCCAGGCGGCATTGGCATCAACACGAAATACCGAATCTGTATTTTCTCTCAGAGTTTTAATAATAGCAATATCATTGGCTGTACCAACCTTGATCTTATAAATGGGCCAGGGTTTCTCTTTCATTTTGGCCAGCATTATTTCCATGCTGTCGATCCCTATAGTATAATCGCAGATTGGATTTTTTGAAATATCTCCACCCCATAATTCGTATAACTTTTTTTTTCTGAGTTTTCCATAAAGATCCCATGCCGCTATATCCAATGCGCAAACAAGAAAATTATTATTAGGAATAAGATGATGCAGGTAATGCCAGTAACGTTCAGGATCAGTGAAGGCGAATCGCTCGATCATAGATCTTTTCTCTTCCAGATCGCTTATCATTTCTTCAACCGGAATATTATAATAGGCAATGGCGCAGGCTTCGCCGTAACCTTTAACTCCCATATGATCCAGTTCAACGATAAGTGTAGGCTGATGAGTCTTGGTACCTTTTGAAATAGTAAAAGGGTACCGGAATTTCAGGTTATGTGACCAGTAATTGACTTTCATGGATCAAAGATAACTAGCGACCACTATTCTCAACATAGCCTTTGAGTTCTTTATTGAACTCATCTTCTTTCAACAGATCCTCCAGCGTCATATGCATTCGGTACTGCCAATAGTGTTTAGGGTTGGCTGGATTATTAATTCTCTCCTGATGAGGATCCGGGCGGCGTAGTTTTTCGCTCATACCAAATATATCCTGCAACTGGAATATGCTCCACATGGCAGGTGAATAAAGATGCTGCAAAACGATTGCACGGTTCACCCAGGCTTCACAATAAACAGGTGCTTCACCCCACTGACTGAGAATATCATTATAAAAACGACGGGTCTTCTCACGATTTTCTTCCCACCATCCGCGAATAGTACTCATATCATGAGTGGCCGGTGTGATCACCGACAAATAAGGTGCATTGTCAGGATGGAAAAATTCATTTTTGGGATCTTTAGGCATTCGCTGAATCTCCAAACTAAGAATACCCAATTGATTCATTACATCAGGAACGCAATGCGGCACCATACCCAGGTCTTCTCCGCAGACCAGCATATTCGTTGCTCCTTTTAATTGTGGAAGACGGTGCATGGCTTCACGATACCAGAAATCATCCTGGCGACGGAAGAAATAATCAACATAGAGATCTTTTAACTTCTGCTTATTTGTTTCATCCAGGTAGCGGAATGAAATGGTGTTATCCATTGCGATCCGGAAATGATATTTTTCACCCTGTGATCCTTCTTCTTCAAATAAAATAACATTGGCCACCAGATTGAATAATCCCTGCTTTAATCTTTCGTTGCTCTCGTTTTGCTCTTCCTTTGAAAAATATAATTCTATAGCAACCTGGGTATCAAATTTCGGAAGCAGATCATATCCTCCGAATTTATTGGAGATAAAGAATCTTTCCTTTAATTCCATATCCTCACCGGGAAATAGTTCACCAATGACCTGGTCATTGATGAAGGGCCTGCAATATCGCTGGTAATCGAACCAGATTCCTTTTTCACCAAACTCATTAATGTGAACTGGAAGGCAGGGAACAAATCTTCCCATGATACCCTGAATGGCGTTTGCAGGAATACTCCATATTCGGAAGAATCCAAGAATATGATCAATGCGAAAGGCGTCGAAATAACGACTCATCTGTTCAAATCTTTGCTTCCACCAGGAGAAACCATCTTCCTGCATTTTCTTCCAATTGTAAGTTGGGAAACCCCAGTTCTGTCCCACAGCCGCAAAATCATCAGGTGGTGCACCTGCCTGCCATTCCATATTGTAAAGTCCCGGGTTCACCCAGGCATCACAGCTATTGCGTGAAATACCAATGGGAATATCGCCCTTGATCACCACGCATCTTTTATGAGCGTAATCCACCGCTTCCTGCAATTGCAGGTGCAAGTGATATTGTACGAAATAATAGAAAGCTATTTTTTTTCTGATGGAAGAACGGGCAGAGCATAATTTTTCAATTGTCAGCCTGTCGTACTTACTATTGGTTGCCCATTGGCTGAATTCTGCGCTTCCGTATTTATCACGCAAATGACAAAATGCAGCATAAGGTTCAAGCCAAAGTTTGTTTTCACTGAAGAACTGAAGATAATCTTCAGAAGCCAGGCATTCATCGCCCATTATTTCATAGAGTTGTTCCAGCACCACCCACTTAATTTTCATCACTTCCTCATAGTCTACCTCAGCAAGCGCATTTAATTCTTCCTGCTTATCATAGAGCGAACTCAATTGAGATTTATAATTCTTTCCGGCCACTTTCCATAAATTGATGTAGAGCGGGTGTAGCGCGAAAGCGGAAATAGCAGAATAAGGATAAGAATCCTTCCAGCTAAAATTTGACATCGTATCATTCACAGGAAGAATCTGTATCAGCTTTAATGATGTACTCTTTGCCCAATCCACCAGCATTTTCAGATCACTGAATTCTCCTACCCCAAAACTTTCTTTGCTTCGCAAACTGAAAACAGGAATGGCCAGGCCGGCCCCTTTCCAGATATCATTGGGAAATCTGGCAAAACCATCATGTATCAATACCAGTTTTTTCCGGCTTCCTTCATTCTGCAGCAGACGGTTATTTCCATTCTCAAATTGAACGAAATTTTTATCATGTACCTGGAAGATGCCATATTTATAAGCGAGTGGCAATACCTGATCGGAAAGATCCAGTTTGATGCTCCACCAATTAGAATCTCCATCTTCTTTTTTCATCAGCAATGGCGCTTCAGTTTCCCAGTCACCCGGTTTTTCGCCCGAACCAATAAAACAGAGTACCTCATTTTTTTTGAGCAGAGGTGCTTTGACCCGAAAAATATGTGTTGAGTTTTTATCCGAACCCGATTTTGATTTTGGGCGAGGCTGCTTTAATAACACACGATTAAAAGGTGCCGTGAAAAATACATTTTCAAATTCACCTGCATAGTTCCATGTATCGATCAATTGCAATTCCGTTGTATTTTTTCCAACCAGATCCAGATCTCTGTCCTGTCCCCACTCGGAGAGCAGTTCACCATCCTCATTTTTCAAATAATATTTATACCATGTATTTTCGGGAAGGTCCTTTTTTCGGATGTCGAGACTGGCAGACCAAAATTCATCATTAAGGTATTCCATGGGTAGTGCCCTGGCAAGGTCGCCATTACCTAATTCTTCAAGGTTTCCTGAGACCCATAAGGTTTGGCCATATCGGGTATGATAGCGTAAATAAAACTGTAAATTCATCACAATCGTTAATTCTTATATTCTCGGCCAGTCGTGTGCTGGATACACATTATTTACGAAAGTAAAAAAGAACGGCGTTCGTTGTTAACTTTATTTTGTTTTTATATCTAAAATTTTGAACATCATGGGTTTCAGATAATCCATTTTTCCATTAACCCTCCCTCCCTTATTTTTGCAAAAATATTTAGAAATGGAGCAAACCAAAAAATATCGCGGGATCTGGGCCTTTGTTTGTCTGGCTTCCACTGCTGCTTTGATCTTTGCTATTTATAGTCATTGGGAATGGCTTACCCTGATCCTACCCCTCATGACCACCAGTTTTGTAAAAGCGCTGGATATCATGTGATCAAACATATTTTTTTAAAAAGACCCTGGTAACCCGGGGTATTTTTTTGTCCATAATTCACTATTTTAGAGATATGACCTCAATTAAAGCCATTGCATATATAATCGGTATTTCCCTGCTTTTCTTTGTAATTGCCAGTTTTGCGGACATATTTATGGCTGTTTGGAAGGGTCGGTTCTATACGAATATTACGTTTATCGTGATTTTCGGAGTAGCAGGTGTGATTGCCTCCGCATTTGGATTTATAAGAGGAATTGAGTTTTTCCAGGTTAAGGATGAAAAGGCAAGATGGACGCTGATGCTGACAGAAATCGGTTTGGGTGCCATATTCTGGTTTCTGCTTTCTCCCCTTGAAGGTGGTGAATACGCACCCGTGATCAAATCTTTTGGATTGATGCTGGCCATGACCAGCTTTATTTTCTTATATGGCAAACCCGGATTTTAACTGGCAAACTTATTCCAATAAAAAAACCGGCATTGAGCCGGCTTCTTCTATAGTGGGATACTATCTTATTTTACAGAAGCCACCAGACCTTTGAAGGTCTCAGGATGGTTCATTGCCAGATCAGCAAGCACCTTACGGTCAAGGGTAATACCCTTTTTCTGCAGCCTGTTGATGAATTCAGAGTAGTTCATACCTTCTTCTCTTACCGCTGCATTGATACGTGCGATCCAGAGTGTACGGTATTCTCTTTTCTTGAGTTTACGACCCACGAACATGTAAGCCATACCTTTTTCCACAACATTCTTGGCAACGGTATACACATTCTTACGCTTGCCATAAAATCCTTTGGCTTGCTTTAATATTTTTTTTCTGCGTGCCTTACTTGCGGCAGCATTTTTTGAACGAGGCATCTTTAAAAAAGTTTAGAGTTTAGAGTTTAGAGTTTAGAACAACAAGAAGTTTGATTCTCCAATGGAGAATTACTTCAGGCGAAGCAGTCTTTTCACGAAATCCATGTTCGCTTTGGCGACTACGCCATCTTTGTTCATTCCTCTTTTTCTTTTCTTAGACTTCTTGGTCAGAATATGACGCTTGAAGCTTTTTGCGTGAGTGATCTTTCCAGTAGCGGTTACTTTGAAGCGCTTCTTGGCACTGGAATTTGTTTTTACTTTAGGCATTTTAACCTTGTTTTAAATTAACCCTTGAGGCATTCCCCACAGGGGGACCTTTTGCGAGCCACTTCAGGAATATGTTCTAAAAGAACTCCGCTTTTTCAAACGGGCTGCAAAGATAAGGCTAAATGCCTATACCACAAACTATAAACCAGCAACGATCCACGTTTTATAGTTAAATCAATCTCTGTAAATTAAATTCGATATAGCTCTATTTAGTCTTTAGAATTCAGTGCTTTATCTATTCTGTTTTGAACATCCAATAAATGATAACGTGTCATCGCATCAGTTACTAATGGAATAGCACGGCTGATCTCCGCCCTTAAACCAGCCAAATGAGCCCTAACCACACTTTTTACATCTGATTTTTCAGACCCATTATTGACTGTAAATACAATCCCCCCGATATTAGCTGATTGAGGTGGTGGCGGGTTAGCGATACTGTTCAGCGTATTTACATATGATTTTTGGAGGTTTCGACGATAAATATCAATGGCTTTATGGCTTGCCAGCTCCGACCATATCCCTTTCTTAAGATCTTCGAGCAACTCAACTACTGAATATGTATTTGAACCATTGGTAGCTTCCCCTTCCAGTAATTTGGATAAGGTACGGGTACTTAGCAAGCGTCCTAAAACATTATCCTGCTGAATACCGATCACCATTACAGGGGAAGCTCCCAAACGACTGAAAATATTCTGATCTATCATCCAGGTGGGCGTAGTAAATAATTGCTTATTGAAAAAATCTACTGCGTCTTTTTGCTTTGCTTTCGGTACAACTTCATAAACCACACCTTTATCATCAACCGTCTTACCTGTTTCCATTATACCACCAACATATTTTCCTACATGACCCATATACAATGAGAATTGTCCGATCAGATTATTGAAAATTTCACGAAGATTGCTGTAATCTTCACCTGGCTCATGTGTCCATTCTAACAGATTGGGAAGAATTCGCTGCAAATTCTTAATTCCATAATTACTTGCTTTTACGGCGTCATCACCAAGGTCCTCTGTTTGTGTACGTGGATCATCATTTCCTGATCCATACCATAAACGATGGTTCACAAGTTTTTCTGAGGTCCATTTGGCCAGTGCTGTTTTCTCTTCCATTGGTGTACGATATTGGGGGAAATAGCGATAGCCCCATTCAATGGCCCAATAATCATAATCGCCAATTCGGGGGAAAATTCCCTTTTCTGTGATCTTATCTTCGGGTTGTGCCACATAATTAAAACGGGCGTAATCCATAATCGAAGGAGTATGTCCATGTTCCTCAACCCAGGCTTTATTGCGAAGATTTTCCACCGGTACAGTAGAGGATGATCCAAAATTATGCATGAGTCCAAGCGTATGTCCAACTTCATGTGATGATACAAAGCGAATAAGCTGTCCCATTAGCGAGTCTTTAAAATTCATGGTCCTTGCCCTTGGGTCAATAACAGCTGCCTGAATAAAATACCAATTCTGCAGAAGCTTCATTACGTTATGAAACCAGCCTATATGCGTTTCCAGAATTTCACCACTTCGCGGATCAGTTACACTGGGCCCATAAGCATTCTCTACTGAAGATGGCTTATAAACGATGGCTGAATATCTTGAATCTTCTATGCTCCAATCAGAATCATTTTCTGGAGCTTCTTTACCAATGATAGCATTCTTAAATCCCGCTTTTTCAAATGCAGCCTGCCAGTCATTCACTCCCTGTATCAGATAAGGGATCCATTTTTTCGGAGTTGCCGGATCAATATAAAGTACAATGGGTTTCTTTGGCTCCACCAATTCTCCTCTGAGATATTTTTCAATATCCTCTTCCTTCGGCTCCAGTTTCCATCTTGCTATCATGGTTGTTGTTTCCACACGTTGCGGATTCGCATCATAATCGGTATAATTTCTAAAGAAGAAACCAACCCTTGAATCAGCAAGACGGGGCTTCATCGGTTGTGAAGGAAGCAGAATAAATGAATTATTTATTTCAATTGTAATATTTCCAAGGCTTCCGGGTTGTGTTACTGTAAATCCAGCACCCCCTCCTGGTGCAGGAGATTTGAAATATGTTTTAACTGTCTTTACTTCAATATTGCCTGGATAAGCCCGAATGCCACTGATATATGATTTGTCTGTTTGCAATGAGCCAGCCTGCAAACTTGCTTTACTAACCAATACTGAGGTCATGGAGTTTGATTGGGATGAAAAAGAAACCACATCATTATCACTTAAAAGATAATCGGTCATATCGATCACCGATCCTGTTGAATCTTTTGAAAACGCTTTGATATCAAATGCCGCCGATATGGGCTGAATATTTGAATTTGAAACAGAGCGGAACATTTCCTGTGTTGAATCTTTTGAAAAATTCAAATAGGAAACTCCCTTCAGAAATATCCGGTTATTAGGTCCTTTTTCAAAACGGATCATTGATTCATTGAGCTCATCTCCTGCATAACCTCCGAAAGCCTTTGGGGCATTCACAGAAGAGCGGGACATCCGGTTTACTACCATTATATCCCTTCCAAGAAGAGAATCTGGTATTTCAAAATACCATTTATCCTCTATGCGGTGGACACGGAAAAGTCCTTCATCTGTTTTCGCCTTATCAGTGATCACATCCTTAAAAGCGCGGGGACCGTTCGCATTTCGGGTAGGAAATGTGCGCGTTGAATCTGGTCTCTGACCCTGTACCAGTAAGGAAGCAAATAGAATGGGAATTATTAATAAACGGAGCTTGTTCATCAGGGATCTTTTTTGATTTAAGGAAAGCAATTTATCTAATAATTGACATACCTCTTAACCATTCAACAAAAAAGCCACCATTTGGTGGCTTTTTCAGGTAAGCTTATTGAATTATTTCTTTTTGCCTTTGGGAGCAAACATGGCAAGCATTCTTTTACCTTCCATTTTAGGCATATTTTCCAATACACCCACTTCTCCCAATCTTTCAGCAAATTTTAAAAGCAGCAACTGGCCACGATCCTGGAATTGGATCGCTCTTCCTTTGAACTGTACATAGGCTTTCACCTTATTGCCGTCCTTCAAAAAGCCTTCAGCGTGCTTGGCTTTGAAATCGAAATCATGATCATCCGTATTTGGGGTGAACCGGATCTCTTTCACTTCAGAAGCCTTGCTCTTGGCCTTCATCTCTTTTTCCTTCTTCTTCTTATCGTAGAGGAACTTATTATAATCAATGATCTTACAAACAGGTGGATCTACCGTAGGAGAAATTTCTACCAGGTCCAATCCCTGTTCCTGAGCCATCTTCATAGCTGCCTGCGTATCATAAATACCCACTTCCACATTTTCTCCAACTAATCTAACCTGTGGTACTCTGATAAAGTGATTGATTCGGTGTTCCGCTTCTTTACGGGGCATGAATCGTCCCCTGTTGAAACCACCTTTATTGAATCCGCCAGGACCACCGCCTGGTTTTTTGAACCCGCCTGCGGGTCTGAATGGAACTGCCATAATAAAATGCTCCCGTCCCCTGGGGAGCCTTTGATTGTTATTGTATTTAATACCTCTTTGGGGAAGAGGCTATTTTTATGCTTCGGGTCCTTTTCTTTCTCTGATCTCTTCAACCAGTTCTGCGATCAATTCATCTACAAGCTTTGTACCCTGATCTCCTTTACCCTGGTGGCGAACAGCTACTTTTCCTTCATTCACTTCTTTTTCACCTACCACAAGCATCAAAGGTACTTTCATCAGTTCTGTATCACGGATCTTCTTACCTATTTTTTCGTTTCGGTCATCAATTTCAAAGCGAATATCCGCTTTTTTCAGTTTATCAGCAACAGAACGTGCATAAGGTAAGAACTTATCGCTGATAGGCAATATTTTGACCTGCATCGGTGCCAGCCATAATGGGAACTTACCGGCATAATGCTCAAGCAAAAATCCAATGAATCGTTCATGGGTACCCAGAGGCGCCCGATGTATGATAAGTGGAGTTTCTCCCTTATTATCTGCCGTGGTATACTCCAATTTGAAGCTTCTGCCCTGAGCGAAATCAACCTGGTTGGTTGCAAGTGTAAATTCACGGCCAATGGTGCTCCATATCTGCACATCGATCTTCGGTCCGTAGAATGCGGCTTCATCCTGTACTTCAATAAATGGCGTATTGGTACGAATTAACACATCTCTCACTAATGCTTCTGTTTCCTTCCAGAGTTCTGGTTCATCCACATATTTCTGTCCCAGTTTATCGGGAGAATGCAATGAAAGGCGCATCACATATTTGTCTACCCCGAATATGCGGAAATATTTCAGGTACATTTCATTTACCGCCTTGAATTCTTCATAGAACTGATCCTTCGTACAGTAAATATGCGCATCGTTCATATGCAGGCAACGC
This sequence comes from Chitinophagaceae bacterium, assembly GCA_046596515.1. Classification (GTDB taxonomy): domain Bacteria; phylum Bacteroidota; class Bacteroidia; order Chitinophagales; family Chitinophagaceae; genus JJ008. The sequence continues at coordinate 14,315 of JBKJMI010000118.1, forward strand.
ACTCTCATTAATCCAAATAATTCGCCACTCTGTTCATAACGATAACAAGTGCCATATTCTGCCAGTCTGAGTGGAAGGTCTTTATAACTTCTTGGTTCGGCTGCAAATATTTTATGATGGTGCGGGCAATTCATGGCCCGAAGAAAATATTTCTGTCCATCCAGTTCCATAGGAGGAAACATGCTGTCCTGGTAATAAGGCAGGTGTCCGCTGGTCAGATAAAGATTTTCTTTGGCGATATGCGGAGTTACTACTCTCTTATAGCCGCCATCTTTTTCAGTATCCTTTGCAAGCTTTTCCAGCTCTTCAATTATGATAGTTCCATTAGGTAACCAGAGAGGAAGCCCCGGACCTACATCATCATCCATTGTGAAAATGCCTAGTTCCTTACCGAGTTTTCTATGATCTCTTTTTTTAGCTTCCTCCAGCATGGCCAGATGTTCATCCAGTTCTTTTTGAGATGGAAATGTTACACCATAGACCCTTGTAAGCATTTTATTTTTTTCATCTCCTTTCCAATAAGCACCTGCAAGGCTGGTTAGCTTAATGGCCTTGATAAGTCCGGTTGCAGGAATATGCGGACCACGACACAGATCAGTAAAATTTCCCTGAGTATAAAAACTGATCTCTCCATCGGTAAGTCCGCTTAACAGATCGAGTTTGTATTCATCTCCTTTTTCTGTAAAATATTTTGTCGCATCATTCTTGGATATCTCCTTTCTGACATATTGATTGTTTTGTTTGGCCAGCTCGTTCATTTTCTTTTCAAGGGCCAGCAAATCCTCTTCATTCATCTTATGGTCACCCAGGTCCATGTCATAATAAAATCCATTATCCACAGGAGGTCCGACCCAGAATTTTACACCTGGGAAAAGTGACTCCACGGCTTCAGCCATCAGGTGGGCAGATGAATGCCAGAATGTGTTTTTTCCTTCCGTATCATTCCATGTTAGCAATTGAAGGGAAGCCGATTGATTAATTGCACGAGAAGAATCCAGTACCTGTCCGTTTACTTTGGCGGCAAGCACTTTTCTTGCCAGGCCTTCGGATATGGAACGGGCAATATCCATTGAACTGGTTCCTTCGGGAAATTGTCGAACGGATCCATCTGGTAAAGTAATGTCGATCATGAGATTTATTCTTCTATTTTAGGAGTGGCAAATTTAACTTAATTAGCCCAGATTATTAACAAACTATTGCCGGTCATCTATCTCCGGTATTTGTTCATTTTTTATAGTTTTGAGCTATGGGGAAGATCGTATCCGCCTTGATCCTTTTTATTTTTTGCTGCTCCACCTTTTCAGCTAAGTCGCAGGATGTGACCGGCATCTGGAAAGGCTATTTTTTGACAGAGACTGGCGAGTACTACAAACTCGAGTTCCAGGTGGCTCGCAACAGTAATTTTGGTGTAACCGGCGTTTCCTACTCCTATCTCGATATTCGTTTTTACGGTAAGGCTACTATGACGGGTACTTTTGTAAAGTCATCCAATTCTTTCCGCATCAGGGAAATAAAGACTGTGGAAATTAAAAGCATACTTGGAGGTTCAACCTGCATAATGAATTACGATTTGAACTGGTCAAGATCAGGAAAAGAAGAATTTCTTGATGGAACCTACCTGGGCAAATATGAAGATAAAACAGGTATGCTGGGTAGTGAATGGGGTAATTGTGGTTCGGGCAAAGTGCATTTGCGCAGAGTGACAAACTCAGATTTTTATGTGGAACCTTTTCTTAAGAATAAGATCCATGAAAGACCGGTGTTTGAGAATCAGCCGCCCAGAAAAAAAGATTCTATAATAGAGAAAAGAGCTGTGATCACAGACACTGTAAAAACCAAACCAGTATTCAAAACAATAAACAAACCAGTATCGAAACCCGTTACTAAACCAGGTATCAAGCCTCCGCTAACAAAAACTACTATACCGGTAAAGAAGAATCCGGTAACAAAAACAGTTATAGTTCCTGCCAGGGATTCTTCTCAGGTTAAAATTACCCCTATTGTTAAAAAACCTTTGGTCATCATCCCTACACCTGAAGTGATACTTAACCGATCGAATGAACTAATTAAAATACTTACAGTAAAGGATCCGAAAGTATCCGTAAAGATCTACGATAATGGGGAGATCGATGGAGATACAATTTCTGTTTACCTTGATAAAAAACTGGTGCTCTCACAAAAAAGACTCACCGCTTCTCCCCTTTCGATCAACTTTACCATGGATGATGACAATGATGTTCATGAACTGACACTTGTGGCGGAAAATCTAGGTACTATACCCCCTAATACTTCCCTGATGATTGTTGAATCAGGTGAGCAACGTTTTGAGGTACGAATAACGTCTACAGAACAAAAGAATGCAGTGGTTCGTTTCAAATTCCAGAAATAGTACCATTGCTGTAATTTTTTGAACTGCCTAAATTTTTTATCCTACTTTTCAATTTGATGCGTTCCTTCTTTTTATACCTGTTTTTGGTTGCCACTATTTCATTATCGGCCCAGGATATCAATGGTATCTGGAAGGGTAAACTGGTTATGGCTCCGGGCGGATGTTTCCCTGTTTATAATATTGAATTACAAATACAGGTGGCGGGTTCCCGTATTACAGGTACCGCCTACCATTTTTCTGATTCATTGAACTATGTCAGAGAAAATTTCGAAGGCACCTATAATCGCGATAGCAATCAGATAAGCATTCAGGAAAATGGCATCATTACTTTTCGCATTCGCGAAGATTGTGTACCCTGTGTGAAGAAATATAATTTAAGTTATCATAAGGGAGGCGGAAATGTGGTAACAGAAGAACAGCTCAGAGGCGGTTGGACAGGAAAAGCTACCGATGGAAAAACAGCCTGTGATCCCGGCACACTGGTACTTACACGTTTCGATAAATCATCCTTTAAGCCAGATTTTAAATTACCCCCCACATTAACAAATAGAAAAGCTGAACTGGTGAAGGAGATTCTGGTAGATACAGGAACGATCACAATGGATTTTTATGATAATGGCCAGATTGATAATGATACTATTTCCGTTTATGTTAACGGTTTGACTGTTGTCAGTAATAGAAGATTGAGCACAAAACCCGTATCCATGACGATTCATATTGACCTTAAAAGACCTGAACAGGAAGTGATCATGGTGGGTGAAAACATGGGGGATATACCTCCTAATACCGCATTGATGATAGTGAATGCGGGAGATAAGCGATACCAGCTTTACCTTGCTTCCGACGAAAAAAAGAACGCCATGGTACGGTTTAAATATTCCCCGCCCAAATAATTTCATTTGAGAAATAGATAATTGTTCCTAACTTGATAGGGTACCCATCACTAAATGATGGGTTTTTTATTAAATAAAAATTTAAAAAATGAAAAAGATTCTTCTTTTCGCAGGGATGTCCATATTCACCCTGCTTTCCTGTAACAATGATAAGAAAGCCGATAATGGCGGATTTTCTGACAGAGCTAAAAAAAATCTCGACGCGATCCATATCGTTAATAATGCCTTCTCTACCGGCGATGCAAGTGGCATTGATTCAGCGGTAGATGCTTCCTTTGTGGATCATGCACCGGAGGGTGATAAGAACAGGGATTCTCTGAAATCTGATATTCCTAAAATGAAAGCAGCAGATCCCAGCATGAAAATGGAGATCATCCAGGAGTTTGCAAATGATGACTATGTAGCCGGATGGTATCGCTGGACCGGTACCGGCAATGGCAGTATGGGAATGCCAGTTGGTCCTTATGATATGCAGGCACTGGAAATGGTGAAGTTTAATGCAGATGGAAAAGCAATCGAACACTGGACATTTGGAGAGATGAGAGAAATGATGAAGATGATGAAAGGTATGGATGGCATGGGTACTGGAAATAAAGGAATGGACACTACGATGAAGAAATAAGAAAATGATTATTAAATAAAAGGCCCGGTATACGGGCCTTTTCTATTTAGAATTTAAAATTCCATGTAACGGCTGGTATGATAGGGAAAAGAGAAACTTGTTTTGCTGTAAGCTGGGCGAACAAACTTCCTTCCTGATCAAAATAAATAAAATAAGGATTGAGTCGGCTATAGACATTATATATGGTGAATACCCATGAACTTTTTAATTTTTTTTCTTTTTTGGGTGTTGGCGTATAAGTGGCTGACAGATCCAAGCGATGATAAGGCGGCATTCTGTAATGGTTGATGCGGCTATATTCCTGAGTAAGCACTCCTCCAATAAAATAAACCCTCTCCGGCAATGTAACTGCATTGCCGGTTCCATACACGAATATCGATCCGAATTTCCAATGCTTGCCTGCTTCGTAATTCATAACAACTGAAAGATCGTGACGACGGTCATATCGTGTGGGAAACTTCATTCCTTCATTGAGGTCCTTGAATTTTCTCCAGGTCCATGATAAGGTATAACCTATCCAGCCAGTGAATTTTCCTTTGGTCTTATTGACCAGGAACTCTCCTCCATAACTCCAGCCTTTTCCAAAAACAAATTCATCTTCCGGATCTTTTAAAGAAGGGGTATAACCCTCCTTATAATCTACCTGGTTCTGCATATCCTTATAATATACCTCGACTGATGTCTCCCATTTATTATTATCGAAATTCCTGAAATAGCCTGCTGCATACTGCCAGCTAATTTGTGGTTTTACTAAATAAGTGCTGGGAACCCAAAGATCTGTAGGCAATGTATTTCCGGAATTACTTACAAGATGTATATACTGATAGTTTCTCGACACGGCCATTTTTACTGAACTTTCATCATTCAGTGCATAGCGAAGAGTGATCCTTGGCTCTAATCCACCATAGGTTTTTACCGGCTCTAAACTACTATAACTAACACTATCTACTTTATTGCCGTTGGCGTCCCTGGTGTATTTTTCATAAGGTCCAACCTGCGTAAAGCTGCTGAACCGAAGTCCGTAGTTTATTTTCCATTTTTCACCGATCTCCCAGTCATCCTGGATATAGATTGCTGCCTCCATGGCATATTTAACAGACTCATTATTTGGCTTAAACACAATAGAATCCTGCTGACCACTCACAACATTAGGAATAAATTTATGAGCCGTAACAAGTCCTCCGAATTTCAATTTATGATTGGGAAAAGGATAATAATCAAGGTCCGTCTTCAGTGTAATATCCCGTATGCCTGATGCCAATCCTATTTTAAAATTTTCCTGTCTGGCGGAAAATTTAAAATTATAATCATTGTACACCGCAGTTGTATTAGCAAAAAGTCTCCTGTTGAATACGTGGTTCCATCTCAGGGTGGCTGTAGAATTTCCCCAGGGAATATTGGTTTGGAAAGATCTTTTCCCATTCACAAAATCAAAAACGTCGCGGCCAAAATAACCGCTTATATAAAGTCTGTCCTTATCAGAAAAACGGTAATTCACCTTAGCATTCACATCATAGAAATAATAGCCGGAACCATTAAAGCTGCTTGTTTTGCTGATAAATGGTTTCACCAATGCATCAATATAAGTGCGGCGGGCAGATAAAATAAATGAGGCTTTATTTTTAATTAACGGACCCTGGATAGAAAATCTCGATGCCACCAGGCCAATACCACCATCTACCTGGTATTTATTAATATTTCCATCTTTCATGGAGATATCCACTACAGAAGATAGCCTGCCACCATATTGTGCAGGCATCCCTCCTTTGATCAGGGTAACATTTTTTATAGCGTCAGAATTAAAAACGGAAAAGAATCCAAACAGATGGCCCGGATTATAAACTACTGCATCATCAAGTATGATAAGATTTTGATCAGGTCCTCCGCCTCTTACATAAAATCCGGCATTTCCTTCGCCTGCGTTACGCACCCCTGGCAATAACTGCAAAGCTTTCAGCAGATCGATCTCTCCCATGAAGGCGGGAATATTTTTGATCTGATCCATCGACAGATCGATCTTTCCCATCTGCGCATTCTTAACATTGGCATCTCTCCGGCGACTATAAACGACCACTTCTCCAATAGTTGCTGAACGTGATACCAGGTCAAATGTTGCCGAACGATTACTATCCAGTTCTACATCAAAAAGTTTGGGCAGATAAGAAACATGTGAAATACTTATAAGGTATCTGCCTTTTTCAAGTGTCAGAGAATAAAAACCATACTGATTGGAAGCGACGCCGCGTGACTGGCCATTTACCGTAATAGTGGCTCCAATGATTGATTCACCGGAAAGACTATCCTTCACATATCCATTTAAAATAAATCTGTTGCTACCTGCATTTTGCGCCCGGGCGCTTAAAAATATTAGAAAAAACAGGCCCGCAGCGAATAATTGACGCATATATCCTAACTAAAACGTAAAAAGCCGTTGATTGTTCGTAATTCAAAGGCAAAGATAACCCGGGCTTCGCTGCTTTATCGTAATTTTGCCGGCTTAAATCATTTCTTTAAATACAGATCATTTCATGTTAGCAGGTCTCCAGAACGTAACGTTTGAATTCGGCGCCCGAACCATTATAGAGGAGGCCACCTGGCATATTCAGCCTGGAGAAAGGATCGGCCTGATCGGCTATAATGGAACCGGTAAGTCAACGCTGCTTAAGCTGCTGGTGGGTGAATACATGCCATCTGTTGGAACAATTGAAAGAAGCCGTTCTGTTTCTATCGGGTACCTGCACCAGGACCTGCTGAGCTTTGATTCAGAAGATTCCATTTTGCAGGTCGCATTGGGTGCCTTTGAAAAAATACTTCAACTGGAAAAAGAGATCGAAGCACTGGGACATGAACTGGAAAAGACCGGGGATGAAAAAACCCTACACGAATACAGTGATAAACTTCATGAACTGGAGACGCTGGGAGGATATAATATTCATCATCGTACTGAAGAAGTATTACAGGGACTTGGCTTTTCCAATTCTGATCTGCAACGGCCCTACCGCGAATTCAGTGGAGGATGGAGAATGAGGGTACTGCTGGCCAAGATGATCCTTCAGCAACCTGACCTTTTATTACTCGATGAGCCTACCAACCACCTTGACCTTCCTTCTATCGAATGGCTGGAAAAATATCTAACGCATTACCAGGGTTCAGTAGTGATCGTGAGTCATGATAAATATTTTCTGAACCGGATGGTGACCAAGATCGTGGAAGTGTACCAGCAGCAGTTACATATTTATTCAGGAAATTTTGATTACTACGAAAAGGAAAAGGCCATTCGCATAGAACAACAACAAAAGGCTTTTGAAAATCAGCAGGATTTTATTCGCCAGCAGGAAAGACTGATCGACCGTTTCCGCGCCAAAGCGAGTAAGGCGGCAATGGCACAGAGCCTGATGAAAAAACTTGACAGGCTGGAACGTATTGAAGATTCCGAATTGGAAAGACCCAATATCCGAATCAATTTTCGTGTAGACAAAACGCCAGGCAAGGTGCTGGCTGAACTTCATGGTGCTACCAAAAGATTTGGTGATAATACCATCGTTGAAAACGCAAATATTGAAATTGAAAGAGGTGATAAGATTGCATTGATCGGAGCCAATGGAAAAGGAAAATCCACCCTGCTGCGTATGATCGCAGGTGTAGAAACTTTAGAGGGTGAAAGGAAATGGGGACATAATGTAGATGAAAGTTTTTATGCGCAGCACCAGCTTGAAGCCTTGGATCTGAATAATAGTATACTCGATGAAATGAAGGAATGTGGCAGCCAGATGACGGACCTGGAATTAAGGGCCCTGCTTGGTTGTTTTCTTTTCAGCGGAGATGATGCAGATAAAAAAATCAAGATACTCAGTGGTGGAGAGAAAGCGCGGGTGGCCCTGGCAAAAGTGATCGTAAGCAAAGCCAATTTTCTGATGCTGGATGAGCCTACCAATCACCTGGATATGCATAGTTGTGATTTGATGATTGAGGCACTTAATAAATACCAGGGAAGTTTTATCCTGGTAAGTCACGACCGTTATTTTGTTTCTAAAACGGCTAATAAGATCTGGGAGATCGTAGATCATCAGATCAAAGAATTTAAAGGTGGCTATGAAGAATGGGTGGAATGGAAGGAAAGAATGAAGACTCGTGATACTGGAAAGGATAACAAAAGATTGAAAGAAGAAAATATACCAGCGAAGGCTGTAAAACCAGCAGAGCCTGAAAAAAAAACCGAGCCGCAAAAACAAAATATTTCAATTAATAAGGATCATAAAAAAGAATTGCAGAAAGTGCAGAAGCAATTCCAGCAACTGGAGCAACGCATTGCTGAGTTGAACCGCGATAAACAATCTTGCGAAGAAGCGCTTGCAGATCCTTCAAATTATTCAGACAAACAGAAATTTCTTCAAACGGAAGAAAAATATAAAACCACTCAGGCAGAACTTAAATTACTCCATGTCGATTACGAGAAGGTTTTTGAGAAAATGATGGAACTGGAAGGGAACTAAATTTTTCCTATCTTTTCTTTCTAAACCTTTGATATGACTAACCGACTGTTATTCATTTGTGCTGCCTTTATGGTAGCCCTTTTGCTGGCATTTAACAAAGCAAAATCATTTCCTGAGAGTTCCTTCATTAAAAGCAAACAGGCCAGACAAGTCATCCGTTGCGGCCCCGATTGGGAACAGTTAAAAGAATGGCTGGATGAAACTGAAATACCTCCTATTCCCGGTGCAGGAAATTATCATTGGAAGATCAATACCCGCTTTGATAGCGCACAATTTTATTTTAACCAGGGAATAAATACCTACTATAGTTTTCATATCATAGAATCAATGGCGTCTTTTAAAAAGGCAGTAAGATTTGATCCTAATTCCGCAATGATCTTTTGGGGACAGGCATTGGCCTATGGACCTAATATAAATGATTATGGATATGCAGCCTCCCCTGAGGCCTTGAATGCTATAAATAAGGCGAAAGAACTATCTGTTAATTGTTCATCTATTGAGAAGGCATTGATTGGAGCCATGAGTGTAAGGTATACGGCCGATTCAGCTGATCTTAACCGGACGATATTGAATCAACGATATACTGCGGAAATGAAAAAAATATATAACCAATTTCCAAAACAAGCAGACCTGGCAACACTTTATGCCGACGCCATGATGCTGGAACATCCCTGGGACCTTTGGTTTAATGATGGAAGACCTAAACCATGGACAAACGAGATAAGGGAAGTATTGGAAAACGTGTTAAGCTTTGCACCTAATAATCCAGGCGCGAATCATTATTATATCCATGTTATGGAGCCATCACCTTTTCCAGAAAAAGCACTTCCATCAGCTAACCGTTTAGGAAAACTTACTCCGGGACTTTCTCATACCGTACATATGCCGTCTCATATTTATCTGCGAACTGGTAATTACCTGGCCGGAATAAAAGTGAATGAGGAAGCGGTAAAAAAATATACGATCAGTATTCCATTATTTGAGGCAGTAAAGAATAGTGATTTTCTCTACCTCATTCATAACCTTCATATGCAGGTAAATAATGCGATGCTGGCCGGACGCTATGCCTATTCTATGAAGACAGCAGATGCCTTGCTTCGAAGCATTCGTCCGGAGTATCTTGATATTCCTGGTCCCCTGGGAAATCTCGTGCAATATATTTATATGACTCCCACGCTTATTAATATTCGATTTTCAAAATGGGATAATTTATTGGCAGCGAAAGAACCTGGTGCTAAAAGGATCTATGCCAGAATCCTCTTTCATTTCGGCAGAGGCATGGCATTTACAGGTAGTTCCCATATTGATGAAGCCCGGGAAGAATTAGGAATGATGCAGATCCTGATGCGGGATTCCAGTCTCTATCTGCCTTTCACTCCTTTCTCCCCCGCAATTGATGGAGCGGCAGTAGCTGAAAATTTACTTGCAGGCAGCATAGCCCAGAAATTAAATAAAATGGATCAGGCGGAGGAAAAATTTGAACTGGCCGTTTATACTGAGGAACATATGGTATATGATGAACCGCGTGACTGGATGCTTAACCCGGGACCCTTTTATGGTAATGCTCTATTTCAAATGGGAAAATTCACCGAAGCGAAAGCTGCATTTGAAAAAGATCTCTCTAATAATAAAGAAAATGGCTGGTCACTTTTTGGTGTATACCAGGTATTGAAAGCAGAGAAGAAAAATTCGGAGATGCTGAGGTTGTGGAGCCGATACAAAAAAGCATTTTCCCAGGCAGATATTCAACTTAGCACAGCGATCAAATAGGAAACAACCCTCATTCTATTTTCAATCATATTGAATGTCCTTTTACGAAATCACTGACAAGGTAAGAAACCAGTTTTCCACTGTTTCCATCTGTCCTGCCGTCACTTAATCTTGTAGCTCCTTCGCAAATATGCAAATAGGCGGCCTTGGTATCTGCTGCTGCAAAAGCAAGATATTGCCGGGCATGAATTGGTTGAAATCCTATTGGTGTCATTGCGCTGCTCAGCGTATTTTGAATACTATCAATATCTATATCGATACCCGTAAGTGTGTCTTCTGTGAATCCGGTAGCATGCGCTACAGACTGCAGGAAGGTTCTTTTTTCATGAACGAAAATATCTTCAAATGTGATGCAATCAATAAAAGGATTATTTACTATGTCTATCCATATATTCTGAGGCAGATAATTTTCATGTAATCCGATCACGCAATATTTCTGCAGATATCCATCCTCTTCAGCATAACGAAATGCATTTCCACTGTGACGACCTTCCAAAGGACGATAATCCGCGTGAGCGTCAAGATTTATGCAATTGATCTGTGCTAATGGAATCGCACCTGATTTATGCCATCCTTTGGCTGCGCCTTTAATAAGAGGATAGGAATTATTATGTCCGCCTCCGATCACCAGGGGAATTTTTCCTGCCTGCGTGATAAGTTTTGATAAGTATTCTACCTCGTCATCAACAGTATGTAATGCATGACGATAAGCTTCAATTTTCTCCTCCTCTCCTTTTGCAGATCGGTCGATCAGGTATTGCAGATCACCAAAATCAAAATGACCCAGCAGTAATATTTCTCCGCCGTCAAAAAAATCATTGCTTTGAATATTCAGAAAACTTTGAAGAAAAGGAATCCATAAAGTATCAGCACCTCCAATACCATAATTTCCTCTGGCACCCAGATCCTCCGGGATTCCAAACAAAACATACCTAGCCGCTGAATTTGCAATGCCTTTATCCAGGCCTTCGCTGATGTCAGCTACTTTTAATCTTTCTCCAAGTTTGGTCTCGAAACGACGTATTCGCACCAGGGATAAAATATCCTGTTTGTTATAAATCTTAAAATGAGGTATAACCTGCAAGGTTGTTTCAGCTACCTGTTTTGTATCAGTATTCATATGGACAATTAATAAACGTTAAGATAGTATCTTTTGATTTACGATCTCCAGTATTTTCTTTTCAATTTCCATTGCTTTTGTCTCCAGCTGTCTCCCTTTCTTTATTATCTGATCAGCATAAGCTTTGTCTTCCAGGCCGGCCGCATTGATCTTCACATTCAGGTAAGCACCCGAAACAGCGGCCCTGGTACACAGAGCGCCAACTCCCGCATCCGAGACGGAATTTGGATTTCCGGTTTCAGCCATCGCCTTTATTAATTCCATGCTTTCTAATGAAACCTCCATTACTCGATAAGGAATTTCAATTGCATGCCGGGTGGCGTTTTCAATAGCTACTTTTCTCATGGATTTTTCTTCTTCCGTTGTTTTAGGCAAACTAAAAGCATCCATGATCTGATTAAATGCCCGCGTATCCTCATCTACGAGGGACAATAGGGTGTCTTTCATATGCTGCCCTTTCTCTGCCCAATCACTGAACTCTTCCCATCTGTCATCCCAACCTTTTTTATGCGAAGAAAGATTGGCTACCATGGTACCCAGTGCAGCACCTAAAGCACCAATATAGGCAGAAATGGAGCCGCCACCTGGTGCAGGACTTTCACTGGCTGTTTCATCTGCGAATGCAGAAAGATCCATTTTTATAAGTGAGGACCGATTTGTTTCGTTTAACATATATTCTATGATCTTTTCTTCTGGTTTGAAAGGAGAAAGTTCATCTAATCCCAGAGAACGAACAGCGATCCTGATCAATTCTTTTTCTGAAACGCCGGTTGAACGTTGTTGCTTTCTAAGAAAATATTTTCCAGCATCCAGCATGGCTTTTAATGGGATCAATCCAACGAGTTCACTTCCGGTTACACGCAATCCTCTTGCATCTGCTTTTTTACAGGCTTCATTAAAAGCAATATGCATGGGCGTAATCTTGATATTAGTGAGGTTGATCGAGATTTGCGCCACGCCATATTCGGGTATATACCAGCCAATGGCTTTAACTTCTTTTAATGAACCAGGTATTGTCAGATTATTTCCATTCGCATCTTTTACGATCTTTCCATCTACTCGTTTTACTCTTCCAGCTTCCCTTATATCAAATGCAATAGCATTGGCTCTGCGTATGGAAGTGGTATTTAAATTTACGTTATAGGCTACCAGGAAATCCCTGGCCCCGATCACGGTGGCGCCTTTCGCGGCATCAAATTCTACCGGCCCATGATCAGGTTTCCATTTTGGCTCTTTTATTTTTTTAAAGAACCCTTCATATTCTCCAGCGCGTATTATGGAAAGATTGCTTCTTTCTTTATCAGGTTGCGCTTCTTCATAAAGATATACCGGTATCGAAAGTTCCTCTCCTACTCTTTTCGCTAATTGCCTCGCATATGCCACTGTATCTTCCATGCTGATATTCGCAATGGGAATAAGCGGACAAACATCGGTTGCTCCCATTCGTGGATGTTCCCCTTTATGAATACGCATATCTATCAGTTCCCCGGCTTTTTTTATGGCTAAAAAAGCGGCTTCAATAACGGCCTTCGGTTCTCCTATAAAAGTTACTACTGTGCGATTGGTGGCTTTGCCAGGATCTGAATTTAATAAGCGAACTCCTTCCACTGACCGGATCTCCGCTATGATCTGATTGATCACAGAAAGATTATTGCCCTCACTGAAATTTGGAACACATTCGATCAATTGTTTCATGGATAATATTATAATTAAGAGAAAAATTCACCATTGATAATTACTCTGTTGATAGGATCAGTACCAAATAAATAAGGAATAGATCGAATGGAGTTCATTTGTTTTGTAATGATCAGATTTGCTTTTTTCCCCCGAGTAATCGAGCCTAATTCTTTTTCTAATCCCATTGCCCAGGCACCATTTAGTGTTGCCGCATTTATCGCCTCTTCGGGTAGCATTCGGCATTGTATGCAGGCCAATGCTATTACCAGATTCATATTTCCTGAAGGACAGGAACCTGGGTTCATATCAGATGCAAGTGCCAGCGCAGCATTTGCATTTATCATTTTCCGGGCAGGAGGATAATTCATCCGAAGAAAAAATGCTGCGCCTGGCAACAAGGTTCCAATGGTTGTAGAACTCCCTAATGCATTTATTGCATCTTCATTCATCGTTTCCAAATGATCAACTGAGATCGCTCCTGCTTTTATCGCGATCTCAACTGCACCGGTAGCGCTTAATTGGTTTGCATGAATCTTTGATAGCAATCCATATTTTTTTCCTTCCAGCATGATTCTTTCAGTATCCTTATTGGAGAAAAAACCTTCTTCACAAAAAACATCAATATAATCAGCCAGGTTTTCTTTTGCTATCGCAGGAAGCATTTCGTCTATAATCGATCTTATATAACCCTCATGATCATTGATATATTTCATCGGATAGGCATGAGCACCAAGAAAGCTTGATCTTATTGGAATAGGAGATCTTTGTTTTAGTTTACGGATAACGCGAAGCATTTTTAATTCACCTTCCACACTTAATCCATAACCACTTTTTATTTCGATGGCACCAGTACCCAATTTGATAAGGTCCACTAATCTTTTCCACGCTTGATCTTCCAGATCTTCTTCAGACATTTCATTAAGCGTCGAGGCAGAATTAAGAATACCACCGCCTTTTTGTGCGATCTCTGCATAGCTTAATCCATTTATCTTATCAATAAATTCATCCTCCCGGGTGGCGGCAAAGACCAGGTGAGTATGACTATCACACCAGGCTGGGAGAACTAATTGGCCCATAGCATCGTATACCTGATCTGCAGACTGCTCCTTCCATTCTTCCATTGGACCGAAACTTTCTATCAAACCATCCTTAATAAACAGGTAGGCATTTTCAATAGTTGGTAAGATGGATAGCGCTGAACCACGCAGGAGTTCCTGGCTGGATCGGATATTGACCAGTGATCTGATTTGGGTTATAAGCAGTGAAGACATTTCTGCAATATACTAACAAAGAAAAGGCCGCCCAATGGACGGCCCTCCGAATATAAAATCACACACTCTGCTCAATACGGAAGAAGAACACTATGCGTGTTTCCGGCAGCTCCGGTCCATGTTACACGCATATAATAGGAATTTGCGCCCGGACAACCAGTTGGATTACCGCTGGCATCCAGCCCAAAGGTTACGCTTGAAGTAAAATTAGAGGTAGTATGCACTACCTGGCCCGCTCCTACCCTGAATAAACAATCTTGCTTTAATACGATAGGCTGAGTAATGGAAGTAGTGAATGCGTTACCAAAACGATTGGTACCCCATTCCGCTACATTAGTTAATCCACCCACTGATTGGGTTCCGGTCTCGGTTATTACAATACCATTGTTGTATGTAAATACACGCCTCCGGGCTACCTGCCAGTTGCGCTGTGAAGCATTATCAAAGGTCAGGCTCATATTGCTGCTTGTGATAGTACGGGTAATAGTACCAAGAACCGGAAGATTTATTAACAGGCCACCGCTAACGTTGGTATAAGTCTGCGTGCCATTCAATGTGATACTTTTATTATCACTTAAGCGAGTAACTTTAAAGTTCTGGAAGGTTACATTAATGGCAGCTCCTGCGTTTCTCCATCTTACATTCTGTGCCATGGAGATCACTATCACACCAGTACGTGTGCGGTTACCAAGACAGTTTGTTCCATTATACGCAATAGTAATTGTGCGGGGGTTACTTATTGTGTCTACAACAATCGTTGCATCACAAATCAATGTTTGCAGATTATCACCTCTGGAAAAACCAGAAGTAGTTTCCATAGTAATATCCACATCATTTACGGCCGCATCATTTTCAGAAGAGAATTGGGATTGATCTACTGAATGGGTGGTGCTTTCAGTGGTATAATCCACTGTAGTGGTTTTATCTTTCTGACAGGAAGTAAAAGCAAAACCTAATGCTAATACTGTGATAATAAAGGGTTGAATACGAGCTTTCATATACGGGGTTTAATGTTTAATAATTTCTCTACGCATCATAGACCCTTGAAGAGCGGGTGGGTTTAATGCTTGCAGTTTATTTTTGATTCAAAATAAAAGCCGTTCATCAGAACGGCTCAAATTTGAAATTATTATTTAAGAAGATCATTCATCATCATCCCCTTTCCATTCGATCTTGATCTTTCTTCTCATTAGCTCTCTTACAGGTCTTCCATTTTCATCATATTCAGCTACTGCTACAAAAAATATATAAAGAGGAGTAGTTACATCCCGAAGTTTCACCACTTTTCTATCGCCCGGATCATATAGCTGACGAATCCATTTTGTGCAAAGCGCCATATCCGTATCGATATAGGTGACTTTTTTATTAAAGGACCACCAGTCTGCATTTTTTTTATAGAACCAATAGGACCATCCCGTTTCACTGATATTAAGTTCCCTGTTACTATTAAATATATCTTCTTCGCGAACCTCAAGCAATTTCAGGTATTCAAAATCGCGAATGGCATTGAATTCGCCGAATCGGTAAACAGAATCGCGTATACTCGCAAAAACATAAACGCCTTCACAGCCCCGCAGTGCTACCTGGAAACGGAATTGCTTCTTTTTAAGTTTAACAGTGGTTTGAAAAGAGGTAAGAAATACAGGCTCATCCTGTACAATGCGAATAAGCGCTTCTTTTTCCTGCGCTGATACGGAGATACCAAACAGCAGGAGAAACAATAAACAGGATATGCGATTCATTTAACTAAGGTAAGACAATTCTTAGCAACGTGGTTTATACAGATTCGATCACCATAGCAGAGGCTCCACCGCCGCCATTGCAAATGCCGGCTGCCCCATACCTCCCATTATTCGATTTGAGTACATTTAATAAACTGACAATGATCCTTGCGCCGCTGGCACCCAACGGATGACCAAGTGATACTGCGCCACCATGTACATTTACTTTGGCAGGATCCAGTTTCATTCTTTTTGTGTTTTCAATTCCTACCACGGCAAAGGCCTCATTCAATTCCCAGAAATCGATATCCTCCATTTTTAATCCTGCTTTTGCTACTGCTTTAGGTAAGGCTATTGAAGGAGTAGTGGTGAACCATTCAGGCGCCTGTTCCGCATCCGCGTAAGAAACGATGCGACCTATTGCTTTTAATCCAAGCTCATTCATTTTTTCCTCGCTCATCAATACCAGTGCCGCTGCACCATCATTCATTGTACTTGCATTGGCAGCCGTTACTGTTCCTTCTTTTAAAAAGGCAGGATTCAACCCGGGGATCTTATCAAATTTTACATTGAACGGCTCTTCATCTTTATTTACAATGATCGGATCTCCTTTTTTTTGGGCAATACTTACAGGTACCACTTCATTATCAAACTTACCTTCTGTCCATGCTGCCTGTGATCGTTTATAACTTTCAATAGCGAAAGCATCCTGATCTTCCCGGCTAATGCCGCACTCCTTGGCGCAAAGTTCTGCCGCATGACCCATCGCTTTTCCATCATATACATCGGTAAGACCATCCTTAGACAAACCATCCAGCAAGGTCACATCCCCATATTTATTTCCCCAACGAAGTGCAGTAGAATAAAAAGGAACATTACTCATACTTTCCATTCCACCAGCTACTATAATATCTGCATCTCCGAGTAAGATACTTTGGGCTGCCTGGGAAATGGCTTTCATTCCACTGGCACAAACTTTATTTATGGTGGTACAATTAACTTCATTTGGTAAACCACCGAATTTAGCTGCCTGCCTCGCAGGTGCCTGTCCCAAACCCGCCTGAATAACACAACCCATTAAAACATCGTCCACTTTTTGAGGAGCCAGGCCTGCTTTTTCCAATGCCCCCTTTATAGCAATAGCGCCAAGCTGAGTGGCTGTAAGTGCTTTTAAGGCCCCTCCGAACGATCCAATGGGCGTACGTACAGCAGAAATAATAAAGACTTTTTTCATATTAGTGGCTATTTAAGCAAAGGTAAGGACAGCAGGCTGCAAAAAAAAGGTTGAGGAAACACCTCAACCTTTTCAAGATTTCATCCTATTCTATTAATATCTACCCTCCTTTTTATCTTTTTCTCTTCCTAAAACATAACCTATGCCACCTAAAACTACTCCACCCAAGGCACCCCCGGCTACCCGATTTCTTTTGTTGATTACGGCACCTAAAATGATACCTGATCCTCCACCAATGGCCGCATATTTAGCAGATTTGCTCCATCCTTTTTTTGCTTTAGCATAGTTTGTAGAACTACTGGTCATAGTGCCTGAAGTACCCGTGTTGCGCCTTACTGGTTTAGTTGCCACTACTGCAGTTGCAGGTTGACTATTCATATAATTTTGAAACTCTGCCCTTTCGTTCATCGCTTTCCAGGCCTGGAATTGGGCCAATCCTACAGTATCATCATAATTGAGTACCGAAGCCTGAGTCGAAATATTTGCCTCTCTGTTCTTACATCCAAATAAAACAACGGAGACAAAAGCACTGAACGCGATAATGGATAATAATTTTTTCATACCTGTTGTTTTTAATAAATGAATACGATTTCACCTACTAAAACAGGAATGATGCCAACCGCTACTCCAAATGTTAATAAAGATTTTCTGCCATTTCTATCTGGCTGATAAAAAGGGACTAATAGCCTGTTAAAGATCAATCAAGTTTCTTTCCCAGGAAATAACCAATCAGGGCTCCTGCAACAATTCCCAGGCCAATCCAGAGCCATGCACCCTGCGATGCAAAAAACCCGACTGCTCCCCCCGTCAGCGCGCCGATAATGCCAAACATGGAAGAGACTTTTGTGTGTCCTGTAGTTCCAGTCACATCCTGGGAATGTTTGAATTGTTGCAAATGAGATTTGTGTTTTTTCCGGTGATGTGAACGTGCCATACCCTTAAAATTTTCTAAAAGATAAGAAGTTTTGGGAATTACCAAACTGATACATATCAACCTTGTAAATGACTCCTACAGCGGCAAATAATATTCGTTCCGGAAGCGGGTAAAACGATCACGGATCATAATATTACGATGATCAGCATTGTAGGCCTGCTGATAGTAATAAAATGCTTCTCCCAAATAATGTTTCTGTTCTAGTGTATAAGCGATCCGGAAAAAACGGGAGGCACTGTCTTCACCAGCGATTTCTTCGGAATTCAAACGATTTACCAGATCTTGAATTTCTTGTTGTCCGACCTTTTTTACTACTCTCTTTTTTATAAGGCCGGCACCTGGAACTGAAATATTCCATTTATAAAGAATCCCGGTTTGTAATTGAGGTAATATGGAAGTGCTTATATAATTCTCTTCAGTACTATCTTTCCAGAGCATGTTATTTTTTTCGTCGTAGAGACGGAAAATATAAAATCCTTCCATGTCAAAACAATTCCAGCATAATTGAAACTCCCTCTCAGCAATCTTTACAGTGTCCATTCCTTTGCTGAATTCAATAATATGTTTATTCGGATTCTTACTTCCAATACCTTCTTTCCCTTCTCCCCTGCTTACCGCAAGCATTGATTCATGCCTTTCTTTATTGTGATCAGAACTATTTGCGTACATCTGTCCCCAGATATAAGAAAGATAATTTGAAGAAACGGAATTGTTTTTGACCTTACATGAATCCTTAAATCGTTGTAAGAAATAAGAGCCTGGCTTATTAATAACAAATTGAATTCCCTGCTTACATAAAAAAGTAATTGAAGTTCCAATCTCCAGCCTGACAGAAGAGGAAAGAGGAAGAATATTGCCGATCTTAACTACAGATTCTTTTTTATTAATTATGGAAGTTGCATTTCCTTTTAAAGCGTAAACGATGAGCGATTCCTGGCCATAACAGGGTGCTGAAAAATATAATGCGATTAATAAATAAAAAGTTTTCATTTGTCCTTATGTAATATAGTGCAACTGAAAGGAGCGATCTCTATTTCTCCTTTTACCTGTTCTGTCGGATATTGAATTCCTGATATAAAATAAAACCAATTTTCCTCACCTATTGATACCCTGGTCACGGTATTATTGGCATTGAAAATGACCATTATATCTCCCCAGGGATCATATACTTTTCTTCCATCAATTGTATAAGCGAGTATTCCTTTTGGTACATCTTCCCGGAACCTTAAGGAGGCCCGTATCAGATCCGAGTTCATCTGCCTGAAGGCCACATGTTCCTTACGCATTCTTATAAGCGCTCTTACATATTCCACCACATCCCCATTTTTTCTTCTAAGGTCCCAGTTCATTTGATTTATTGTATCAGGAGATTCAAACGAGTTCTCCACGCCATTCTTAGTTCTCAGAAATTCTGTACCCGCATGCAAAAATGGAATGCCCTGAGAAGTTAGTACGATGGCAAGTGCAAGTTTCTGCATGGACTTTCTTTCCTCTTCTGTATTTTCTTTGGCAGAAATGGCCAGCTTATCCCATAAGCTATGATTATCGTGACATTCACAATAGGTTATTACCTGCCAGGGCTCTATTGCGTAAGGAGCCTTTGAATAATTTACTTTAGAATAATTTATCTGTGGATGCTGACAGGAAGCCACGATTCCAAACTTTACGCTTTCTATATTATTCAGGTTTCCACTGGCAAAACCTTTTTCATCATGTACGAATACTGAACCTTTGATGCCGTCACGTATATCATCACTAAATACTGCAATATGATCAAGCTGGGATACATTTTTCTTAAGGGCTCTTTTATCTTCGGGTAATGGAGAAGCACCAGCTGTCCATCCTTCACCATATAAAAGGATACCAGGTTTGATCTTATTTAATTCTTTTGAGATCAGGTTCATAGTTTCAATATCATGAACGCCCATCAGGTCAATGCGAAATCCATCCACATGATATTCTTTTACCCAGTAACTCATTGACTCGACCATAAATTTTCTAAACATGGCCCTTTCACTGGCTGTCTCATTATTACAGCCCGTTGCATTTGAAAATTTTCCATTGGCATCCTGCCTGTAATAATAACCCGGAACCAGTTGATTGAAATTAGATCCTTCTGTTTTAGCTGTATGATTATATACCACATCCATTACTACACGCAAACCGACAGTATGAAAAGTTTGAATCAATTGTTTGAATTCCCAGATTCTTCTTGTGCCATCATAGGGATCATCAGAATAAGATCCTTCCGGCACATTATAATTCAGTGGATCATAACCCCAGTTATATTTTTTATTCGGTGCTTTCTCATCTACTGAATTGTAATCGAAAACAGGCAACAGGTGAATATGAGTTACACCCAGATAACGAATATGATCCAATGCCGTTACTCTTGTACCATTCTCAGCAAGTCCCAGGTATTTCCCTTTATGATAAATACCTGAATTCGCAGCGATCGTCGCATCTCTAACATGAACTTCATAAAGGATCGCATCAGTTGCATAGGGTAAAGCCGCCAGTCCATCCCTTTCCCATCCTATGGGATCGGTCTTATGCAGATCAATAACCATGGCACGGAGACCGTTTATGCCTACGGCTTTTGCATATGGATCTGGTACTTCATCCGACCATTTTCCGTTTCTGAAAACTGTAAATGCATAAAATTTTCCGGCCCAATCTCCTTTCATTGTGGTGGCCCAGGTACCGTCCTTTCCATTTTTCATTTTTTGCTCCTTCAATGCTTTTCCTCCCTCCCCTCCCTGATAAATAAACATTCTTACATTACCTGCAAAAGGAGCCCATATTTTAAACGAAGAGGATATGGAGGAATAACTGAGCCCCAGATCATTGCCATTGTAAACCGGATAGTCATTATATGCAATGGACTGGGCTGAGGAGCTAGAGAAAATACTAGCAATAAGTAGTGACATAAGCAGATGCTTCATGATTACGAAGTTATCCTTTTTATATTTGTACTACACAACCTTAAATTTTCAACTATGAGATCTGTCATCATTTTATTTTGTATGAATTTATTCATACAATCAGCCCATAGTCAGAATTTTGTGACCATATATGAAGAATGCAATTTCCGTGGTCGCTCCGCCGATCTTTATGCTGGAAATTTTCGTTCGGAGGTTATGAAACTTGGTAATGACCGCTTGTCCAGCATTAATATTCCCAATGGTTTTAAAGTGACCATTTATGAACACGATGGATTTGGTGGCAGATCCCAAACTTTCATGTCCACTATTAGTTGCCTTCCGGCTGAATGGAACGACATGGCTTCTTCAATTGTAGTGGAATCCAATTCTCGTCCCGGACGTAATCAAAACGATTTTATAACATTTTACAGCGACTGCAATTCTAAAGGCTTTTCAAAAAGTTTTGGGATTGGAACCTACTCTGCAGCGGATCTGGGTCAATTGAATCTGAATATTTCCTCTTTTAATATATATGGTAACCTGCGTTTAAGAGCATATACCACAAGCGATAATGCCAGTGGTTATAATCAGGCCTTTGAACAAAACCAGCCTTGCCTTGCCAAAAATTATAATGATAAAATAAGGTCATTTATCATTGAATATAAATCAGGAGGTAATGGTGGATATGGTAATGGAGATAACAATGAGAATAGTTATGTAACCATTTACACATCCTGTAATTATCGGGGCAATAGTTTGAAATTGGCTCCGGGAAATTACTCTGCTGATAAACTGGGCTTACTTAAATACGATATTTCTTCAATTGAAATTCCATCCGATCTGGAAGCAAGATTATATACAAATGAATATCTCTCCGGAAATTATTATGCAGTCACCAGCAGCAACAATTGCCTTAACAGTACACTTAATGACCAGGTGGCCTCTATAAGTATACAGCGAAAAGGTGAGAATGGTGGGAATGGCGGTTATGGAAATAATAATAATAATAATAACGCTCAGCGTGTAATTCTATATACTGATGGGGATTATCGCGGTCAGTCCGTTTCTCTCTTACCGGGCACTTACGCTACCATGTCACAGATCGGTTTTCCGGACAAATCATTAAGTTCTTTACGCGTACCAGACGGTTATAGGGTAATATTATATGAAAGGGAAAATTTCGGAGGGAAGAGCTATACAATTACTGCTGATAAATCCGCTTTTTATATGTCTAACTGGAATGATAAAGCTTCTTCCATTTCAGTTTATCGCGACAGGTAATATTTATTCTACATTATCGCAAATGAAATGTTTTACCATATGGCAGAACCCCGATCACTCCTTCTATTACCAAACAATAAATAAAATTATTCTTCCGGATCTGTTGATTCTGTTAGCGCCTTCTCATAATGCGGACTTTCCGTTTTTTGCAATTTATCCCACCAGGTAAAATATAACCCGTAATTATATTTGTATTGCTTGTGGTGCAGGGAGTGATGTGTGGCACCGATCATCCACTTTGTAATAGAAGATCGGGTGAACCACCTGGGATATATTTCAATATCAAGATGATTGATCACACTGCTGATGGACATTATGACCAGTAATGATACCAGCACATAAATATTCATTGGAAGTATAAGCAGCAAAACAGGAAGAAAGATGGCTTGTATCAAACCCTCGATAGGATGAAAAGAAAAAGCCGTCCAGGGAGATGCGATCTGGCTATCATGATGCCATTTATGAACAATACGGTAAACAGAAGGAATATGCATCCATCTGTGCAGCCAGTAATAATAGGTCTCTTGTGCTAATAGAGCGATAATCAAACTTAGTGGAAGCCAATACAAAGGATAGTCATTTATATTTTCATACAGTTTGGTATACCCTTTTTGCCAAAGCAGTAACATCAATGCTCCAGCTAATCCGAATAAGATCGCAGACAAATTACTTCGGTTGATCTCCTGGCGGATCTGACCATTTTTGTATGCTCTTTTATTGATCTTCCGGGAATAAAATTTTTCAGGATACCAGACATAAAATACCAGGTGAAATATACCAGACACAAGAAAATATCGACCCACTACTACAGCATATACAATGGTAGCCGTCAATAGAAACCAAAAAGGATTTGAGAGATCAGGAATATTTTTCAAGATCCAAAGTTAAAATAAATGCGGTGCTGATGCGCCGCATTTATTTTAATAGTTTATCCGTCCCTCTACGCATACTCCTCTTTAGATTCCTTACTATATTCATCGATCAGTTTTCGCTGCAGATCAAATGGCAGCGGTTCATAATCTTTGTAAGTCATTTTAAATTTCGCACGGCCCTGTGTTATGGAACGTAGTGAGGAAGAATAACCATACATTTCGGCATATGGAACACGGGCAATTATCTTTTGAAAATGCCCCTCATTGTCTATGCCTTCTACAATAGCACGACGGCTTTGAAGATCTCCCATTACAGCACCGGTAAGGTCATCCGGACAAAGCACTTCAACCTGGTAGATCGGTTCAAGTATTTGTGGATCGGCCTGCTGAAAAGCGGTACGGAAAGCCTGCAGTCCTGCAATCTTAAAGGAAATATCATTGCTGTCCACCGGATGCATTTTCCCATCATAAACACAGACCCTGATATCCCTGGCATAAGATCCGGTAAGCGGACCATTATGCATTTTTTCCATCACCCCTTTCAGTACTGAAGGAAGGAAACGGGCATCGATCGCACCTCCTACTATACAATTGAAAAAAACCAGTTTACCACCCCATTCCAGATCATGAACTTCGCGTCCCCTTACAGAAAACTCAGTTGGATCAGGCATACCTTCGTGCCAGGGTTCAATACGCAGATATACTTCTGCGAACTGTCCTGCGCCTCCACTTTGTTTTTTATGCCGGTAACTGGCGTCTGCCATTTTACGAATGGTTTCGCGATAAGCGATCCTGGAACGAATAAATCTTACTTCCAGTTTATGATTATGCTCGATCTTCCATTTAGCCACAGCCAGATGCATATCGCCCTGGCAATGGATCAATGTTTGTTTTAACTCTGAAGAAACCTCTACAATAAAAGTGGGATCTTCCTCCTTCAATTGGTGTAGCGCAAAGGAAAGTTTTTCTTCCTCTCCTTTCTTTAGTGATTCAATAGCTACGGTCATATTTGAAGGTGGAAATTCAATTGGCGGCAATTCATAATTCCTTCCTTTGGTATGTAGTGTATTATTAGTATGCGTGTTTCGAAGTTTAAGCGTAGCACCAATATCACCTGCTACAAGCTCATTTACCGGCGTTCTTTTATTTCCTTCAACCAGGAATAACTGGCTGAGCTTTTCTGTAACACCAGTAGACTCATTTTCCAGTTCCATTCCCCCCTTTACAGTGCCGGAATACACTTTAAAAAATGATAGTTCACCCACATGAGGTTCGGAAATGGTCTTATATATAAAAATGCAAGCGGGACCATTCGCATCGCAGGTCAGTGAATCTCCTTTTTTGGTCTTTTGCGCAGGCATTTCATTGGCACTCGGACAAACATTATCAATGAAGCCCATCAATCGACCGCTGCCCATATTTCTTTCGGCAGAAAGGCAGAAAAGCGGAAACAGATCATGATTGATCATTGCTTTTTTCATACCGTTCTTAATCTCGTCTTCATCCAGTTCGCCCTTTTCAAAATATTTTTCCATAAGCGATTCATCATTACTGGCCACCGCTTCAATCAGTTCTTTATGAAGTGTCTCGGCTCTTAATTTTTCTGCATCAGGAATTGGAAGTTTTTCGGGCTTGCCTCCTTCCCCACGAAATTTATACAATGTCATTCTGAGTACATCAACGATCTCATGAAAACCAGCACCCGTTTGTATAGGATACTGTACTACAACTAACCTGGATCCGAAATGTGATTTTGCATCCCTGACTGTTTTATCATAATCTGCATTATCATCATCCAGTTTATTCACTGCGAATATCATTGGGGTCTTAAACTTTTCAGTGTATTCCCAAAGAATATCGGTTCCAACTTCCACTCCCATCACTGCATTAAGCAGCATCACTCCAGTATCAGCTACCCGAAGTGCGGAGATCACTTCTCCATTGAAATCATCATATCCTGGAGTATCAAGGATATTTATTTTATACCCTCTCCACCGGGAATGAAGGAGCTTGCTGAAAATTGAATTACCACGTTCCTGTTCAAGTTCGTGGTAATCTCCTGTAGTATTTTTTTCTGCAATAGTTCCGCGGCGTGTAATGATGCCCGCCTCGAACAGCATGCTTTCCGTTAAGGTGGTCTTGCCACAGCCCGCATGACCAAGCAAGACGATATTTTTAACGTGTGAGGTATCAAATTCTGGCATGACTTAAAATTTATAGATGAATAGAAACACTTATCAGCAAACGGGAGTTTGAGACAAGTTCATTAGTGCCCGGCAGGATACCGGTCAACGGTAAGGAGTAAAAAACCTAGGGCGTTCGGTGGAGAAAAGTCTTGAATTCTTCGCGAAGTTCTAATAATTTTTGTTCCAGTAATTGCACTTCTTCATTCATAGATTCGTGGCGGGAAAGACTGTCCTCATTAACGAAACCATTAAAAGCGACGCGTTCGAAGTTCATTTTACGGTCATGAGCTTTGATCGATTGCTTTAGGTCGTGAATGTTGATGAGTTGAATGTGAAACTGATTGTGAAGATGCTCTACATCCTGAAGTTGGTCCTTGTCAAGAGCATGGCGTGCTACCTGTTGAAGTTTTACTTCATCGCGGGTAAATTCTTCGCGATACTGACGGAGTTTTTCTCTCCAGCCATTACACTCAGTTGTGAGCTGAGAGATGTCTACCTGAACCATGGCGTTTTAATTTAATTGTGAAAAAATCAAGAACTCTTTTCGAAGGATTCGGAAGGTAAACTATCGGGTAATAGATGTTAACAAAGTAAGTCCATTTCAGATAATAAGCAAGCATTAGTTGCTCCCATTTTATAAAAATATTAAATATTCTACCCTACTATGATATAAGTCATTATATATCGGGACCTGCCTCATTGGTAAAGCCAGGCAAGTCTCCTACAATTCATGATTTGTTGCTAACTTTCCGCCCCCGATGATCTCTCCGGCTACCATACAACAAATACTCGGACGTCTTGATATCCTGGACGTGATCGGCGATTTTGTAAAGTTGAAGAAAAGGGGAACCAATTACCTGGGTCTATGCCCTTTTCATAATGAAAAGACCCCTTCCTTCACAGTTTCACCTGCAAAAGAGATCTATAAGTGCTTTGGTTGTGGTCGTAGTGGCAACACGGTCAGCTTTATTATGGAGCATGAAAAGTACTCCTATCCGGAAGCTCTGAAATGGCTGGCCACTAAATATGGGATCGAAGTTGAAGAAACCTTTAAAACAGATGAGCAGAAGCTACAAATGCTTGCTGCGGACAGCCTGTTTATCATCAATGAATTCGCTCAAAAATTCTTTTCTCATAGTCTGTTTGAAACAGAAGAAGGCCGCGATATCGGACTCTCCTATTTTAAAGAAAGAGGTTTCAGGGAAGATATAATTCGGAAATTTCAATTGGGTTATAATCCGGAAGCCAGGGATATGCTTGCAAGAGAAGCTATCGCCAAACAGTATAATACTGAACTCTTATTAAAAACAGGGCTAGTGGTAAACCGGAACGAGCAATTGATGGATAATTACCGGGGTCGTGTGATCTTTCCTATTCATAACCATAGCGGAAAAATTTTAGGTTTCGGCGCCAGGATACTAAAAACAAGTGATAAGGCTCCCAAATACATAAACACTCCTGAAAATGAGATCTATGTAAAAAGTAAGATCCTCTATGGTTCTTATTTTGCCAGGCAGGCTATTGATAAAGCCAATGAATGTCTCCTGGTGGAAGGTTATACAGATGTGGTTTCTCTTCACCAGGCTGGAATTGAAAATGTAGTGGCCTCCGGAGGAACTTCACTAACCATCGATCAACTTCGGCTGGTAAGAAAATATACAGATAACCTTACTATTATCTATGACGGCGATAACGCAGGTATTAAAGCTGCTCTTCGCGGTTTGGACCTGGCACTTGAAGAAGGATTGAATGTAAGGCTGGTACTCATACCTGATAAGGAGGATCCCGACAGTTATGTAAATAAGGTAGGGCCGACTGCCTTCGCTGAATTCGTTCAAAAGAATAAAAAGGATTTTATTTTCTTTCAGCTTGAAGTAGCATTGAAAGATGCAGCTGGCGATTCCCAGCGTAAGTCGGATGTGGTGAATCAGATAGCTGAAACTATTTCGAGAGTAAATAAAGCAGAAGACTTTACCCGTCAGCAGGATTATATTAAGCAGTGTTCAGAGATGCTTAAGATCGATGAAGGTGGACTTCATGCGCTGGTAAATAAATTCATTCGCGATCGTATCAGCACCCAGGAAAGAAAACAACCTTTTGAAGATGCAAGATCTTCGGAAGAAGGATCCCGGGAAACTACCAGTTTCGATGATGCTACTTTCAACCTTCTTTTCAAAGATGAACTGCAGGAAAAAGAGGTTGCGCGGATCCTGATCGAACTGGGCACAAGAAAATGGAATCAGCAGCAAACTGTAGCCCAGCATATTCTGGAAGAAATGGATGATGACTCTCTTATCGATAACCAGGATATACTTCATCTTTTTCAGCTTTGCCGCCAGATCATAGAAAAGGATCCTTCCCAGTTGCAGGCCAGTCAGTTTGTTTACAGTGAAGACAATCGTATCAGTACACTGGTGGTGTCCCTACTTAATACACCTTATGAACAAAGCGAACACTGGAAAAGAGAATTCAGTAACAATACCGGATACCAACGTTCGCTTTTTGAACAATCTTATGAAGGATTCATTCATTTACTGAATAAAGAAAGATCCGAGGACCTGATGGGGTTTCTAAAGATCGGAGAAGATAATACACTGGAGGCCGTTACTTCGGCTCTTAGTTATTTTAAGCTCAGAAAAGTGAAAAGGATGCTTTTTGAAAATCAGCAGGATCTGGAAAAAACGCATAGTCCGGAAGAATATAGAATACTACAAGAAACTCATATTCATTTGAAAAAAATGGAAATGGAATTATCAAAGAACTTTGGTTCCGTTATTATCCGATAACATATCACTGTAAGATCTGTCCAGCAGGTCTTCCTTTTGAATGCCCAGGTCAATTATATATTGATCACATTGTTTGCGCAATTCTTCTTCCCCTAATAAAATATTGGTTTTGTTTCCTGCTTCGATCTCCATAAAATGACCAAGTCCTGGTACGGTGTCAATGTGAAATTTTACATTTTCTATAAAATAGATCTCACGCTTTTTTTTAACGACCATCAGTATTCCATTGGTTTCTTCCAGCACAGTTTTAAGCTTTGATGGATCTTCCAGTTTTATCAATTCAAAATAGGAGGATTTAGGCCCCGCCTGATCCGAACGCTGATAATAAATAAGGTTGTTTTCAATTAACCCTTCTCTTAATTTCAACCTGCCTGTTTTGGTATGAAAATAAGTGTCTGTCTGTTCATCTGCGCCTTTGAATTCAGCATTTTTGGATTGAAGATAATCACGTATTTTTTTGGGGTTATGACAATAAGCCTTGATCTCTATATTGATAAACATGGAGAATAGAAATTTTATTCATGCCTGGCATGAACGAGTAGTTAAAAATTTACCGGAATGATTATTCGGCTACAGCCGTGGATTGCCTTTTCCTCATAGCCGGGGGAGCGTCTTCACCTCGAAGGGTCTCTCCTTCTTTAGTAAATCGCAGAGCCGACCATACATGATCAAGTTCCACCCTTTCAATGCTCTCATACCCTTCACAGGTAAGGCGGTTCCAACTACATTCTCGATTGAGATCAGTAACGATCTTGGATGTGCTTTTTGGATAGGCTACCCAGAATTTGGATTGACCTTTTAAAGAAGGCATTACATCCTTTAAAATACCATTAAGCTGGTTCTCGTTGACGGCAAAAACAAGGGCAAAATCTATCTTCCTGCTTTTCAGCAGAGGAGTCATGTTCTTGCAAAACGATAGTTTGCTGAACTGTTTTTCGATAGATGATGGTAAACCCTGAATTAGAAGATTTTTTTCGTCCGCCAGTTGTAACTTTTCGAGCAGAGTTTGAGCCATGACTTGAAAATTTTTGGAGGTTACTGCCTATCGTCCGGTTATGCGGACCGATGAACAAGGTTCTCATAGCAGGGACGACAAAGATAAATAAATTATGGGGTTTAAAAAGCTTTTCCCCATAAAATTCACGCCCAGCCTTGATTTCAGGCCTTTCCTTGTCTCGGATCAATGAAGAATTAATTCTATTTACCCACTGGACGGTAATATTGAAGCGCTTCAGGCATAAATTTTTCGAGCTGATCTATTCGTCTACCTTCAGATGGATGGGTACTAAGAAATTCCGGGGGTTTGTTTCCTGCAGCAAGAGATTCCATGCGCTGCCATAGAGGAATTGCCTCCCTTGGGTTATATCCTGCCATAGCAGCCCAGATAAGACCATAATGGTCGGCTTCTAACTCATGCTTACGGGAAAATGGCAATAAAAGCCCCACTGTGGCACCTACTCCATATGCGGCATTAAAAACATTCTGTGTTTCCGAAGGTTTGTTAGCCAGGGCGACTGAAAGTCCGGCGCCTACCACCTGTGCTCCCAATTGAGCACTCATCCTTTCATTCCCATGCTGAAAAATAGCATGAGATACTTCATGACCCATTACAATAGCTAACGCTGCCTCATTTTGTGTTACAGGTAGTAACCCTGTATAGACAACAATTTTTCCCCCCGGCATGCACCAGGCATTTACCGTTTTATCATCTATCAGATTATATTCCCAATTATATCCATCCAATTGGTTTGAGATTCCTTTTGATGCATAATACTCAGTTACTGCCTGGGTAATTCTTCTTCCCACACGGTTCACCATTTCTGCATCCCGATTATTCGAACTTGCCACTACCCGATTGGTTGAAAGAAATTGTCTGTACTCGGTGGTTGCCATGGATTGCAGTTCAGATTCAGGTAATAGTTTGAACTGACTACGACCCGTAACTGCATTCTTCGGACAACTAGTTAGGACTGTAGATAAAAGAAACCCTAAAAGAATATTTTTGAGCATATACTTGTTTTTGCATTTATATTAAGAAATAACGTGCCAAAGGTATTCAGCTTATAAATTAGTAAAAAATCAGCCTCTGTGTTGGGCTGCATCCCGCTTGCGTTGACGTCTGCGATCACGGTGCCTGAGTATTGGCACCTTGCTTTCACTCCCTTTGAGCAGACGGGAAATATTTTTTTGATGAGATAACAATACCATCAGGGCTACTGCAATTGCGAAAATCCGGTAAATAGGATTATCTACATTAAAGATAACCAGGATAAATATTGGAAAAGCAATACTGGCAAGAATTGAACTAAGAGAAACAAATCGGGTTGTATAAAGCACAACGAGAAAAATTCCAACGCATCCTAATGCAGTCCACGGTGAAATACCGAGAACCAATCCAAATAGAGTAGCAACACCTTTTCCTCCTCTGAAATCTGCCCAGATGGGAAATATATGACCTATCACAGCAGCTAAGCCCAAACCTGTTTGAAGATTCTGAAGGTTGACCTCACTATCAGCATATTCCGGTAAAAGGAGTGCAAGTTTAACGGCAATTATGCCTTTGACCATATCAGTGACCATGACCAGGGAACCCCATTTAGGGCCCAAAACCCTGTATGTGTTAGTGGCCCCGGCATTTCCACTTCCATAGTCTCGTATATCTATATCAAAAAAATACTGACTCACCCAAACAGAAGTAGGAATGCTGCCAATCAGATATGCTAGAATAATCAGTAATAGCTCGTTCATAGAACCCTTTAGCGGGAAATCAAAATTAGTCAAAAATGAGAACCTAACACTAATTTAATAATCCCTTCATCCTGGGTTAATATTCTGCCTTTATACATGTCCAATCCCCTCTCTCCCAATTGGTTAAGAATACAATATGATTTAATATAAATGCATGCTGAATATCTCCCAGATCCCCGATGACCACCGGTTGAAAATTTGATTCCCAGGAATCAGGAATGATTCCAATTTCAGGAAGGAATTACCTGTCTGCTGAAAAGAAATCCTTCTTTTTTTAGCATTAATTCAATCCCTGTCTCTTCCGGATTATTTTCAGGATAATATACCAGCAACTCTTCTTCAAATCCTTCTTCTCCCATTGCATTTAAAGTAGCAATCAGCATTTCCTTTTTAATGGATCTGTGCAAAATATTTTTAGTTCAATGATATTTGTCAATTTTTATTTTTTTAAAAGAGACAAGGAACTCCCTACAATTAAAATTAATTTAGTTTTTAAAACACAAAAAAAAGCTCTTCCGAAGAAGAGCTTTAAAAAGAGAATATATTAATTAGAATAATGTCCGCCTTCATCACGTGGTTCACGCTGAGGACGATCTTCTCTAGGTCCCTGCTCCGGTTTAGGCATCAGGATCTTTCTGGATAATTTGAATTTACCAGATTTAGGATCGGTACCAATCAATTTCACCTTGATCACATCTCCCTCTTTCAATATACCATCCAAAGTTTCCAAACGCTTCCAGCTTACTTCACTGATGTGAACCAATCCCTGTTTACCGGGAAGGAACTCAACAAATGCACCGAAAGGCATAATGGATTTTACAGTAGACTCGTATACATCACCAACTTGCGGAACAGCAACAATTCCTTTAACCCAGGCTACCGCTTTCTCCACCCCTTCTTTATTGGTACTGAAGATGCTTACTTCACCACGGTTATTCACTTCTTCCAGGTTGATCGTTGTACCTGTCTCACGTTGAATTTCCTGTATCACTTTACCACCGGGGCCTATCACCGCACCAATGAATTCTTTCTCAATAAACAGTTTCACCATTCTTGGCGCATGTGCTTTTACATCATCACGGTAAGCAGGCATACACTCATACATTGCATCCAGAATATGCAAACGACCTTTACGTGCCTGCTCAAGCGCTTCACGAAGAACCTCCATTCTTAGGCCATCCACTTTAATATCCATCTGCACACCACAGATTCCATCTCTGGTACCGGTTACTTTAAAATCCATATCGCCCAGATGATCTTCATCACCAAGGATATCGGTAAGAATTGCATATTTATCTTCCTTCGAGATTAATCCCATTGCTACGCCAGAGACGTGCTTAGGTATGGATACTCCGGCATCCATCAAGGCCAGCGAACCGGCACAAACAGTAGCCATAGAAGAAGAACCATTTGATTCCAGAATATCACTTACTACCCGAACGGTATAAGGAAAATCTCCGCCCGGCATCATTTGTTTCAATGAACGCAAAGCCAGCATTCCATGACCTACCTCGCGGCGACCAGGACCACGCATCATTTTTACTTCACCAGTAGAAAATGGCGGAAAATTATAATGGAGAATAAACTTAGAATAATCAGAAACGGCAGCACTTTCAACCAACAATGAATCTAAAGGAGTTCCTAAGGTAACCGTTGTAAGCGATTGTGTTTCACCTCTTGTGAACAAGGCGGCACCATGCGGTGAAGGAAGTACATCCACTTCCATATTCAAGGGGCGAACCTGATCCAGTTTACGACCGTCCAAACGAACACGATCGTTCAGCATCATATCCCGAACTACATCATATTGAAGGTCGCCATAATATTGTTTTGTAAGCTTTTTAATAGAAGAATCCAGCTCAGCACCTTCTTCTATTTTGTATTCTGATTTAAGATGATTGATCAGCTCTTCCGCCACTGCTTTAAAACGGGTGCTGCGCTCGTTCTTGCTTAAAGCAGCTTTTGCAATATCATATACTTTTGAACTGGCAAACGTATGGATCTTTGCCTGCAGTTCTTCATTCTGTAAAGGTTTAGCGTATTCTCTTTTCCCTGTAACGCCTTTTAGTTTTCTTAATTCTTCCTGTGCTTTTACCTGAATACGGATCGCATCATGAGCAAGTTCGATCGCTTTGATCAGATCTTCTTCCTGGCATTCATGAGCTTCACCCTCTACCATCATAATATTCTTATCAGTAGCGGCGATCAAAAATTCAAGGTCAGCTTCTGCAAGTTCACTGCGTGTAGGATTGATGATAAACTCACCATTTACACGGCCAACCCGTACTTCTGAAATGATCTCTTTAATTGGAATATCTGATACAGCGAGGGCAGCAGATGCAGCCAGGCAGGCAAGTGAATCTGGCATTACTTCCAAATCACTGGAAATAAGAGAGATCAACACCTGTACTTCACAGAAATAATCATCAGGAAACAAAGGACGAAGCGCTCTGTCCACCAAACGGGAAGTGAGGATCTCATAATCATTGAGACGAGCTTCTCTTTTAAAAAATGAACCAGGAATACGTCCGGCAGATGCAAATTTTTCCTGGTAATCCACAGAAAGCGGGAAGAACTCTTGTCCTTCTTTTGCTTCTTTGTTTGCTACTACGGTAGCAAGAATCACGCAATTGCCCTGACGTACTGTAACAGAACCATCAGCCTGACGGGCAAGACGACCTGATTCGATAATGACCTCCTGGCCATCTCGTATAGTAAATTTAGATTGGAATGGTTGGGAAAGCATAATGTTGTATTTACATGAGAAAGGCACTACCCCAAAAGGATAATGCTAACTATGGTGATGTTGCTTCCGGAGGGAAGCATGAATTTATTTCCTGATACCTAATTTCTCGATCAGTTGGCGATAACCGATAAGGTTATGCTTCTGCAGGTAATTAAGCAAACGCTTTCTTTTACCTACCAACTGCATGAGACCGCGGTGGGTAGAAAAGTCTTTCTTATTTTGTTGCAGGTGACCGCTTATCTGGCTGATACGTTCTGTAAGCAGGGCGATTTGACCTTCAATGGAACCAGTGTTCTTTTCAGAACCACCAAATGTGGCTACAACGGTGGCTTTTTTTTCTTTTGTTAATGGCATCTCTGTTTTTTTTAAAATTTCATCCGATTTTGCATCCGATAATTTCGGCTGCGAAGGTAGGGTTGTTTCCCCTAATAACAAAGCCCCGTTTCCTGTATTTTTAATACTCTTATACTCTGAAATTCAGGCTTTAAACCACCTATTACCCCTTATTTTCGCCTTATGGAGCTATCTAACGATACCAGAACAATACTGGGACTCCGTTTACCTACTGATCCGAGGTGGGTCAACCTGGCCGAATTGTCTCTGGAAGAGATCCTAACTGACCATGCCTACTGCGAACAAAAAGCAGCCACTACCTGCATAACCCTTATTCAACGATATAGTGACAGAACCGAATTAGTTTCTGCTCTAAGTCCTCTGGTTAGCGAGGAATGGGGTCATTTTCGCGCCGTCCTTGCTGAACTGGAAAAAAGAGGACTTAAACTGGGCAAACAAAGAAAGGACCTTTATGTAAATGCTCTTTTTGATTTTCAAAAAAAAGGAGGACATATTGAAGACAGGATGCTGGATCAGTTACTGACCATGGCACTGATTGAAGCAAGATCCTGTGAACGATTTAAACGACTTAGTGAAGGACTGGAAGATAAATATCTGCAACGCTTTTATCGAAAGTTCATGGAAAGTGAAGCAGGGCACTATACTCTTTTCCTCAAATTGGCTGAAACCTATCTTGACAAAAAAAAGGTCAGGGCCCGTTGGAAAGATTGGCTTGTGTTTGAAGCAGGCCTTATGAAAACAATGGAATTGCGAGGCGATAGAATTCACTAATATTTTAATCATGCTCCCTGCCGAATTATTAAATGCTTTATCCATTGCAACTGCATCTCCAAAATATGAGTTGCTGATAAAAGCACTTGTTCATGGAGGACTGATCAACAGATCCTACAAAATGACCTCTGAGAAAAATGGACGGTCATGGTTACTTCAAAACATCAATCTTTCTATTTTTAAAGAACCAGAAAATTTAGAGGCTAATTATAAAGCTCTTTATAATTTTTCAATTGCTCATCCGGGAAAGATCCGCATTCCCTCTCCTCTATTATTTTCAGATGGTAAATACTTATTCATTGATCAAAATAGTGAAGTTTGGAGAGCCATGGAATGGATAGAAGGAAGCTGTACTATTGAAAAAGTGGAAAATATGGATCAGGCCCGCGAGGTAGCTGAAACTTTTGCCTCCTTTACATGCGCATTAAGCAAAGGCTTTACAGCTTCTAAATTGAAATCTACCCTACCCTTTTTTCATGATCTAATGTATCGGTATTTGCAATTTGAAGAGGCATTGTCTCAGGCCCCAATGGAAAGAATTAACGCGGCGGCAACTCTAACACAGGAAATGAAAAAAAGGTTTTCTTATTGCCGTTTATTTGAACATTTTCAAAATAATCCAAATGATTTCCCTCAGAGAGTAATGCATCATGACGCGAAGATCTCTAATATTTTATTTGAAGAAAAAACGGGAAAGATATGGGGACCCATCGATCTGGATACAGTGATGCCTGGTTATTTTTTTTCTGATCTGGGTGATATGGTCCGGTCACTTGCCGGCACTATAGATGAAAACTCATACGATCTTTCAGACATGAAGATCAAAGCAGATGTGTATGATCAATTAGTAAATAGCTATTCTGAAATAATGGAAAATGATTGGACCAGTGAAGAAAAAAAATACAAACATGCTTGCGGTCTGCTACTGGTATATATGCAAGGTCTTCGTTTTTTATCCGATTATCTTAATGGAGATATATATTACCACTTGAATTATGCTGGTCAAAATCTTGACCGCAGTAAAAATCAATTCGGGTTACTTCAATGCCTGGAGGAGTATCTTGATAAAAAATATCAATTTTCAATCTGACCTTCCAGCAAATGCACTCCTTCTTCGGCAGCAGTAAGAAAAATTTCTGGCGCATAACCTATCTTCCTGGTATAATCAGCGATCAGTTTTGTTGAAAATTGATCAAAGCGATTTCTATCTATTATAGCAATGGCACATCCTCCGAAACCAGCACCAGTCATTCGGGCTCCATAGCAGCCACTAAAATTTTTACAGAATTCAACAATGGTATCCAGTTCTATACAGGATACTTCATAATCTTCTTTTAATGAATGATGCGAAGCATACATCAGTTTTCCAAGTATGACAAGGTCATCCGTTTGCAGGGCAATAGTAGCGTCTTTTACACGTGCGTATTCGCTGATCACATGTTTTGCTCTCTTAACTAAAACAGGATCCTCTATCAGATCTCTATATAGTTCAAACTGACCGGGATGAATATCGCAGAGATTTTCCACCGGCAATTCTTTTTGAAGAATAGCCAATGCCTTCCTGCATTCAGAAAAACGTTCATTGTATTTTGATTCCGCCAACCTTCTTGGTTTGTTAGTATTGATAACAACCAATCCTTCTTTTTTTAAATTAAACGGGAAGTACTCGTAATTGAGGTTTTCGCAATCCAGCAATATAACATGACCTTTCTTTCCATTGGCTACCGCAAACTGATCCATGATGCCGCAATTCACGCCAACAAATAAATTCTCTGCCGTCTTACCGATCATTGCGATCTCAGGTCCTGATTTTTTAAGATCAAATAATTGATTCAGGGCCTCTGCCATCAACACCTCAATGGAGGCTGAAGAAGAAAGTCCGGCGCCAATTGGGATATCACCATAAAACAACATATCCAGTCCCTGAAAAGCTGCCCCTTTTTTAAGAAATTCATTGATCACAGCAAGCGGATAATTGAACCAGGCTTTTCCTATTGCAACATATTCAGCTTTTATCTCCAGTTCAATTGTCTCCGGAAAATTCAAACATTGAAACCGGAACAGCTGATTCTCATTAAGTCGTATAGCCAACCAGGTACCTCTGCTTATGGCACAAGGCATAACTTTTCCTCCATTATAATCAATATGCTCACCGATCAGATTTATCCTGCCTGGGCAATAGAAAATATGGGAAGGCGTATTTTTATAACGCATCTGGTACTCATTCTTCAGTGCATCTATGCTCATACTAATTAGCTACATTTAAATATGAATCAAATCATCCGTCAATCTTACCCGGTTTCCCGGTACGGTGAAGGTATTTATTTGTTTACACTTCAATGTGAAGGTGCGGAGCTTCGCATTACAAATTTCGGTGCAATTGTTACTCATTTCCGATTGAAGCAAGAGGATGGTTCATGGAATGATGTAGTACTTGGCTTCGACCGGATCGAAGATTATTGGTCCGAAATCTATCTGAAACAGAATCCATTTTTCGGAGCCGTAGTTGGTCGTTATGGAAATCGAATTGGAAATGCAAGGTTCTCCCTTGACGGAAAGGAATATTTCCTCATTGCCAATATGAATCAGGATACACTTCATGGTGGTCCTGATGCATTCGACAAAAAAGTATGGCAGGTGTCTTCATACGGAAAAGATCCTTTTCCATTTGTTGAATTCGGCTATATAAGCCCTGATGGTGATCAGGGTTTTCCGGGAGATCTTACCTGTCATATTCGGTATGAACTGAATAATTGCAGGGAAATGGATATACAACTGAGGGCCACCACCAATTTAGCTACACCTGTCAATCTTACAACTCATCATTATTTTAATCTGCATAACGGAGAAGGCACTATACATGATCATCACTTGAAAATTATAGCTTCACATATTTTAGAGCAGAATAAAAACCTGGTAGTAACGGGTAATCTGTTAGCTGTGAAGGGCGGGCCTCATGACCTCAGAAATCTGACCTTGCTACAGGTTGGATTAGATCAATTGCCGGAATATGATCAGAGTTTTGTTCTGGATAAAGGGATCAGTTCTTCTCCTGAACTTTCAGCCATCCTCAGTACGGATGCTTCTCCATGGAAAATGGAACTATGGACAACTGAGCCGGTTTGCCATTTCTACACCGGGAAATGGATACCAGCTGTAATGGGAAAAAATCAAAAACCTTATTTGCCTTTCAGCGGACTTTGTCTTGAAACACAGATCCATCCAAACGCAGTGAATATTCCTTCCTTTCCTGATACCATTATAAGACCAGGAGAAACATACCATCAGCATACTATTTATAAAATGCTCTTGGAAAAATGATCGATCTCTTTACTTAGATCAAGGAATGGATGCTCTTCCTGTAATTGCCTTGCTTTCTGAAGATTAGAATACAGGAATTTTTTATGCGATTCTGTTTCTGGCTGAAAGGCTCTATGCTTACGCGCGGTCACCAGTTTTTTTACTTCTTTCATCAGGGAAGCAGCCGATGGCTCTACTCCAAACTGAATAAATTTTTCTAAAACGAATTCGGTGGCCGCATAATTAGGATGCACCAGGTCAATATCATAAAAACGATAATCCCTCAATACGTCGATCAGTAATTCATAGGCGGGAAAATAATAACTATCCGATCTTTTTTCAACAATATCCTGTACTGCGCTGATAAGTCTCGCCTTGCTACGGTTGTTTTCTACAACTCCATCCCGGATATGCCGGACCGGACTAATTGTAAAAATGAATTTGAGGTTGGGGTTAAACTGTTTTAATTCTTCCAGGCTATTATTTAGTTGGGAAATAATAGAGGGAGTCTCCATCATTTCTTTAGAGAACCATCTCTGCGGAGCACGATGACAATTGGCCACCGAATCACCCAGGTTCATTGAGGAAAGATCAGCCTCCTCAGTTAAGTTATATGTAAAAGAGGAACCCAGTGTAATGATAAGCCAGTCTGCTTTTTCAAGAAAGGAATGAGCCTCATTTATTTTTTCATTTATTACTTTCAGTGCTGTGTCTTTGTCGGTTGAGGAAAACCGGGAATGATGGTTCCAGCTATTCCAGCATTCATTAAGGTAAAAAAGATCTGTTTCCTTATACAGGTGATCATTCTTGTACGCATTTAATGAGCTGCATACACTATGGGGCCCGAATAAAATTCCATGAGGATTAGCAAGCACACGAAACTTCAATTCGGAAAGCGCATGACCTATATGTTCTGTAAAACAAGAACCAATTAGTAAGATTCGATCTCCATAACGTATAGGTTGGGGCAGACTCTTAAGTTCTATAGGGATCAGTAGTTCCATTTCTTATTTAAAAATGGCATCGGCCATTTCAAGACTTTTTTTCAACGCTTCTTCATTAAGCGGTGCTAACGCATTTCTCTCACGAAAATAATCGATCATCCATTCTGTATTCATATTACCAACAAGGTCGTCTTTAGCCATTGGGCAACCACCAATTCCTTTCAAAGCGCCATCAAACCGGCGGCAACCTGCTATGAAAGCAGCATCCAGTTTTTCTTTCCAGTTTTCTGCTGTAGAATGAAGATGTACACCGATCTCGGTTCCTGGAAGTGATTCCACCAGGTACCTGGTCATAGAAAAAACCTGTTCAGGATCAGCCAGCCCAACAGTATCTGCCAATGAAATGATACCAATATCCAGTGCTACAAGTTTATTTACCAATTCAAAAACAATATCCTCATCATAAGGATCGCCATAAGGGTTTCCAAAACCCATGGAAATATAAACAACAAGTTCTTTCTGATTTTTAATACAAAGCTCCTGTATTCCAGCCACCCGTTGAAGAGATTGCTCCATGCTTGAATTCGTATTCCTCATTTGAAATGTTTCTGATACTGAGAATGGAAACCCGAGATAATGAATATTGGAAAAACGAACAGCCTCTTCTGCCCCTCTTTCATTTGCAATAATGGCCAATAGCTTAGTGGGGCCTTCATTTATAATTTGTGGTGTAAGTTCGATCGTATCGGCCATTTGGGGAATAGCTTTTGCAGAAACGAAACTTCCGAAGTCAAGACTGTCAAATCCAACCTTAAGTAAACTATCAAGGTATTCAAGTTTGACGTCAGTTGGAATAAAGGTCCTCCAACCCTGCATGGCATCGCGGGGACATTCAATCAGTTTTACGGAGGTTTCCGGCATCTTACAAAGTTAAGACAGGCTCAATGATCACGGAGTTGTTTTATTTTGGCCTGTACATTATTGAAAAACCGATGTCTTTCTTTTTCACCAGAAACGCTTATCAGCGCGGAACGGCCTAGAAGCGTATTATAACTATTAAAGGAAAGATTTGCGAAACGCTCATCGGAAGTCATCAGATAACTGAGTACACTATAAATGATAAGAGATAATCGTTTACTGCCCAGGTTTAGTAGAATGATGTTATTTACAAGCTCTATTTTCATTTTCCTGATCGGACAATTTCAGATAAATGCCCAGTCAGAAAAGTTTCAATTCATTTCATTTTATAATATCCAACCAGCCCAGCCATTTGGAAAATTTGGATCTCTATTAATCAAAGATCTGCATCCTGGTATTGAATGGGGAAAAGGAAATATTTTTAAGAAAGGAAAAAGGCATGAATGGATCTGGTCAAACAGGGTTGGATATTTCTACCATCGTTTTGTTCAGCATGCTATTTATATTAATACTGATGGCAGGTACAGATGGATAAAGGGATACCATGGGCAGACAGTAGTATAAGGCACCCAAAAAATAATGCATTTCTTGCCCTGATAAAAAATATCAGAAAAAGGGCCTCCCAGGTATTTCACTATTGGTGAGAGACAGATATGGATTCTGGGTGGGTTCCACAGGAAAGTCCGATATCGGCAAAAATCAAAACTTTGAACCTGGTACCATTTCAAAGGTGGCCAGCATTACTAAACTATTGGTAGGCACAATGGTATTTCGTTTAATGGAAGACTCTGCCAGTTCGGGTGTTGGATTTACTATGCTGGATAAAAAACTAAGTGAGATTTTATACAGCGATCTATTCCAATACAAACACGATATTGGTTACAATGGTAATTGAACAACTTACCCATCAGCCCCATGAGCAATTATTGAAAAAATATGTTTTTCAACCTCTGGGGATGAATGATACATATTATCAGTAGCATGATGTTCTTCCGGGAAATGTTGCTCAGGGATATTTCGATCTGTACAATAATAATACTATTGTGAATGTCTCAAATCTGGTAACAGGAAGTGGTAATGGTTATAGTGGTGTTTACAGCAATCTTTTCGATATGTACAAATTTGGGAATGCCTTATTATGGAATCAGACCTTATTACAACCCTCCTCTTTGTCCCGGATGAGGCAGACAGGAAAAACAGATGGGAATAATCGTTATGGATATGGTATTCAGCATGAGCTACTGCGTATCAGCCTTCAGTAGCAGAGCGGCTTCTCATCACTTCATACAATACAATTCCTGTAGCAACAGAAACATTTAAACTTTCGAAATCTCCTGCCATCGGAATTCGGATCTTTTCATCGCATGTTTTGAGTAATGCAGGATGAATACCATTATCCTCACTTCCCATAATTATGGCTGATGGCTCTTTCCAGTCCATTTTATCAATACTTAACTCAGCAGTCATTACCGTACCATAAACTTTAAAACCATTCAGATGTAATTCATCTATCGCTTTTAAAAGACTATTCACCCGGCAAACAGGGACGCGCTCCAATGCTCCTGCGGAAGTCAGAATAGCGTCTTCATTCAGGGCTCC
Source organism: Chitinophagaceae bacterium (assembly GCA_046596515.1). GTDB lineage: Bacteria > Bacteroidota > Bacteroidia > Chitinophagales > Chitinophagaceae > JJ008. The sequence continues at coordinate 55,868 of JBKJMI010000118.1, forward strand.
AACTCCTTTATCCGGAATAATGATCCCATCTACTCCAAGACAAAATGCAGAACGGGCTATTCCTCCGATATTACGTATATCGGTTATGCCATCAAGAATAAGAAATAAAGGTGCTTTACCTGAATCGAATACCATACTGATAAGTGCCTGCAATTCCACATAACTGATCTTTGAACGCATTGCGATCACTCCCTGGTGATCCGTTACATTGAAACCATCCAACTTAGCGACAGGAACATAGTTAATAGGAACACGTTCTTTCGTAGCAAGTTGCCTTATCTCTTCTATGGCGTCTCCACGCGAACTATTTTCAAAATAGATGCGGTCTATTCCTTCTCCATTTCTGAGCGCTTCCAGTACCCGGTCGATACCGATATACATGGAAGATTTTTTAGGTCTTGATTGTTGTCTGAATTGTTTCACTCTGCAAAGAAATGAAAAAAAAGACCCGTCTGCTAATTGCAAACGGGTCTCGTATAAATAAGTTTCGATTTTACTTAATACCAAAGGCTTTTTTCACTGCATTTACATAATCCAGTTTCTCCCATGTAAACAGTTCCACTTCCATTTTTTTCTCATTCTCCTTGCCTTTATTGAAGATCTTTGTCTTCATTTCGTTTTTTCGACCCATATGGCCATAAGCGGCAGTTTCAGAATAAATAGGATTACGAAGTTTTAAACGCTGCTCTATAGCATAAGGGCGCATATCGAAGATCTTCTCCACTTTACGTGCGATCTCACCATCAGTCATATCCACTTTAGAACTACCATAGGTATCAATGTATAGTCCGCATGGTTTTGCTACTCCGATGGCATAAGAAACCTGTACCAGTACTTCATCGCAAACGCCGGCAGCAACAAGGTTCTTGGCAATATGCCTGGTAGCATAAGCTGCAGAACGATCCACTTTGGAGGGATCCTTACCACTAAAAGCGCCACCTCCATGCGCACCTTTTCCACCATAGGTATCTACAATGATTTTTCTACCGGTAAGGCCGGTATCACCATGCGGACCACCGATCACAAACTTTCCGGTTGGATTCACATGATAGGTGATCTTATCGTTGAACAACTTCTGAATAGAAGGCTTCAGTTGTTTTTTAACTCTTGGAATAACAATATTGATCACATCCTGACGGATCTGAGCCAGCATTTTTTTATCGCTTTTATCAAAAGCGTCATGCTGGGTTGACACTACGATTGTATCGATTCGTATCGGATTATTATCATCATCATATTCAATAGTTACCTGGCTCTTTGCATCCGGGCGCAGGTATTTTAATTCTTTTCCAGCGCGGCGGGTCTTTGATAATTCCTGAAGAATTTTATGCGCAAGGTCAAGAGGAAGTGGCATATAATTATCCGTTTCCTTAGTGGCATAACCAAACATCATTCCCTGATCACCGGCACCCTGGGCATTGGCCTTTGCTTCAAAACTTAAATGTTTCACCGAACGATCAACACCGCGGTTGATGTCCGCACTTTGTTCATGAATAGCTGAAAGAATACCACAGCTATTTGCTTCGAACATATATTCTGCTTTAGTATACCCGATCCCACGGATCACTTCACGAGCGATCTCCTGAACATCCAGGTAAGTTTTGGATTTAACCTCACCTGCAAGTACAACCTGTCCGGTTGTAACCAACGTTTCGCAAGCCACTTTACTGTTTGCATCGTAGGCCAAAAAATTATCAATCAGCGCGTCAGATATCTGATCAGCTAATTTATCCGGATGTCCTTCACTCACAGATTCAGAAGTAAATAAATATGGCATGAATATGATTTTAGGCGGCAAAGATAAGTGCAGCTGTTTTAATGAACAAAGTCCTCCTCGTAAAAAGGAGGACTTTTGAACATATCTTGATAAATAATTAAATTTTAGAATAGATAACCCTAAGTCTCATTCTTTGCGTTGGATGGTTTCCACCTCCAACCCGCACCCTTCCTACCGTTGTATTACCATTAAGATAGGTAGGAGGAAAACTGCTGGTCTCCAGAGTAGATCCTGCGTACCGGGCCGTTCCTCGGATGGTCATAGGCGCGTATAACCTGAAATTATAGGCTGGCTCCGTGCCATTAACCACATGCTGAATATACCGCGACATATTAAATTTCCAGATCTTAATATCCTTACCATTCACATCCTTTGCGGGAATTGGGTTTACACCAAAGTTGGTGAAATCAAAACCTGAAAGTGCAGATATATCCATTGAATACGGAATGGTACGGAACTTATAAGACGATGTCAATGTAGGATCCGGCGCATCCAGGTAAAGACGGTCAGGCGGAGGGAATTTTTCATCACTCACATCATATAATTGCTCTACGATCAGCTCAGCCCTATGAACCACCCGGTTGCTCAGAGTAGCTAAACCTGGTACCTTAACCGAAACATAGGTGCCGGGTGATTTTTGAATATACACTACCGGCGTTGGTAATGTGGATCCGGCTACTGTTTCAAATGCTGAACCACTATAAACTCTTTTTATGTAATTAGCTGCAGCGCTTTTTCCTGTAAAATAAAAATAACTAACAGCTGTATCAATGCCCCCGCCTCCTTTCTTTGGAGCGCGATAATAAATTGCCAGACGGGTTTTAGTAGAACTTACATTCACACCCACCACCGCATTTCCAGCCCCTTCCGATCTTACAGCAAACCCTTTGAAGAAGGTTTTAAATACCGTATCATTCTTATAGGCATTAGTAGTATCATAATTAACCAATCGGCGGGCAAAATTGGTATCGAGCCGAATACGGATCTGGTTGGCAGAGGAATCCCGGAATACTTTTACAGAATCATCGAATTTGCGCAAATCCAATGGTTGAACAGGTTGTTCATTGAGTACGTTAGCCGGATTATAAAGGAAATGTTCATGTCGAATGATATAATAAGAATCAGCCTTCATCTCCGGATTAGTTATCTCATATACTTTAAACTGCTGAGGAATAGTGGAATCTCCATAACGCTGTACATAAGTCAGCACCATTACTATTGAATCGAGCTTAACACTATCTCTACGAGACAGCGGATAAGAACCGTAATAAGGATTCTTCAGTTCGAAGAACATCCTGGCATCGGTCTTCCCAAAAAAAGGGTCATTGTTAATCAGACCTACAAACTGCTCATCAGAACTCAGGGCATAGAGGGAATCGCCTGAGAGCCTAAAGCTATCATTATAGGTTTCAACAGTAAGTGAAGTATCAAATGTGTTGATATTATCTATCGGAGGTATCAGCCCCCCACCTACTTCGGTGTAATCATTGATCTTTCGGCAGGCGGAAAACAGAATAGCAACCGTCACAACGATTGCTATCAGGGATAAAATAAGAGTATCTTTCTTCACGAAATGAACTTTATTGCTGGTTGAGTTAACGATTAAATTATTTGCCTGCAAGGTCGCTATAGAGTTGTAAATAGTCTGTTAAATCTCCTTCTGGATCGAAAGGCAAGGTCTTCTTTCCCCGTACTTTAGAAAATTCATCAGCCAATTTCTTGTCGATCTTCTCCGCTCCAAGGGTAATAGCATCTGCATAAGTTGCACCACCACGTAACATAGCTGTATTGGTACCTTCTTTATATACCTCAAGATCTTTCTCCTTTATGGATGGATGAATAAGGGCCTTCTTAATAAAACCGGCACCCAGTTTTTCTTTAAACGTATTCTGACCTATTGTATATACGATCTTGCTATGAGCAAAAACAGGTTCCTTGCGATAAACTGTCTTTATATATGCCGGGATCAGGCTGGTCATCCAACCACTACAATGAATGATGTCCGGAGGCCAACCAAATTTCTTTACAGTTTCAAGGGCCCCCTTACAAAAGAAGATGGTGCGCAAGTCGTTGTCATCATACCATTTTTCCTGCTCATCATGAAATATGTACTTTCTTTTGAATAAGTCCTCATTGTCCAGGAAATAAACCTGTAAACGGGCACTTGGGAGTGAAGCTACCTTGATCTGAAGGGGAAGGTCATCATTATCCACCGAAACATTGATACCGGAAAGTCGTACTACTTCGTGCAAACGGTGGCGGCGTTCATTAATAATTCCGAATCTGGGCATTATGCACCGAACCTCGAAATTATTTTCATTTGCTTTAATGGCCAGCTTGTTAACGATCTCCGAGAACTCAGTAAGTTCAATGTAAGGTGACATTTCGTTGGCGATGAATAAAATTCTTTTCTTTGCTGACATGAGCTGTCCCGTTTAATTTAGTTCGCTGTAAAGGGCAGCAAAGGTAACGATTTTAACGCTAACATGACTGACAACCAGCAATAAACACAAATTATAAGGCAATAATGGTCATTATTAAGACAGCCGCAGCTCTCCGCAAATGGATTGATGCTCAATCAAGCACAAGGGAAATGATAGGTTTTGTGCCAACCATGGGGGCTCTGCATGCCGGGCATATTTCACTGATCAATACCTGCCGAAATGAATCTAAGCTGACTGTTTGCAGCATATTTGTGAACCCAACTCAGTTCAACGATCCGGCGGATTTTGAAAAATATCCCTCAACACTTGATTCCGATATAGACCATTTGGAAGCAAATGGCTGTGATCTCCTTTTTCTTCCTTCTGTGGCGGAGATCTATCCTGATGCTTCAAGTAAGGTTAAACACTATAATCTTGGTTTATTAGAATTGATCCTAGAAGGCGCTTTTCGTCCCGGCCATTTTCAGGGAGTTTGCATGGTAGTGGAAAAACTGCTGAATATTGTTCAACCGGGCAAACTTTTCCTTGGACAAAAAGATTATCAGCAATGCATGGTTATTGCAAAACTAATTGAGATCATGGATCAATCAGCTCTTATTGAACTTAGGGTCTGCCCTACTTTGAGGGAATCAGACGGGCTGGCTATGAGTAGCAGAAATTTGCGATTAAATGAAGCAGAAAGAGATAAGGCTGTCCGGATATCCAGAGTATTAACAATGATAAAAGAACAAATTAAACCTGGTGATATCAGTGGGTTGATTTCATCAGCAGAGTTTATCTTAGCCGATGAAGGATTTCGGGTGGACTATGTAAATGTGGCAGACAAAGAAGATCTTAGCAAGGTAGATAGTTGGAATGGGAAACAAAAGCTGGTGGCCCTTGTGGCTGCTTATGTGAATGATGTACGATTGATCGATAATATGATACTGTAGACGAAACTATGAACAAGTCAATAAAGACCATTTTGCAATATTTGTTTTTCCTTGGATTGGGAATTCTTTTCGCCTGGTTGTCATTGAAGAAACTTGACAGTGACAACATCAAGCAGATCAAAAAGGCCTTAGAGAATGCAAGGTACTGGTTGATCATACCGGTCTTTATCATGCTTGTTTTAAGTCACCTGGTAAGGGCTCTTCGTTGGAAATTGCTCATTGAATCTGCGGGTCATAAGGTATCTGTGATGAACAGTTTTTTTGCAGTGATGATAGGTTACCTGGTAAATCAGGGTGTACCCCGATTGGGCGAAGTGGTGAAATGCACTATGCTTGGACGCTATGAAAAAGTTCCGGTAGAAAAACTGATAGGAACGGTAATTCTGGAAAGGATCGTCGACGCTATTACCTTTCTGGCAGTAATTGCCATTACCCTATTGATCCAACCAGAAAAATATTCTGAGTTGATGAATTCTTTTTTCCATCATGGTGGACCATCATCACAGGGCAAATCCATTCCGGGATACCTGTTTATTTTAGCGGCACTTGCCTTGCTTTTGATAATAATTATTGTGTGGATGATCTGGAAAAAGAAAAACATGAATGACCTGCTTGAAGTATTTCAAAAAGCTGGAAGCAGACTCTGGCAGGGAATAAGTTCTATACAACATTTGAAAAAACGAGGCCTGTTTATTTTTTATTCGGTGGCTCTCTGGTCTCTTTATTTGTTTGCAGGTTATGTAGGCCTTTATGCTTTTAGTGAGACCTCGGGTTATGGGATCAGGGAAGCATTCACTATTTTATCCGCGGGAAGCATTGGTATGATCGCATCCCCTGGTGGAATTGGCGCTTATGCCTACCTGATACAAAAGACCATGCCTGTTTATGGAATGAATGAGATCATCGCACTAGCTTTCGGATGGATACTTTGGCTGGCCACAACAGGAGTTATTATACTGGGGGGATTATTCAGTTTTGCAGCATTACCTTATTACAATAAAAAATACAACATTGAGAAGAGCAGACCTTATCAGCCATAAAATATACGACCGCAACGCTATGATCCGCCAGGTAGCACAATGGAGGGCACTTGGAAGAAATGTGGCCTTTACCAATGGCGTATTTGATATTATCCACCCCGGACATGTTTTCTCTCTGACCAAAGCGGCTGCAGAGGCAGATCATTTGGTAGTGGGACTTAATTCAGATGCTTCTGTTAAAAGACTAAAAGGAGACCAACGACCTGTGAATGACCAGGATTCAAGAGCGTTAGTTCTTTCAGCAATGGTGATGGTAGATGGGGTTTGCATTTTTGAAGAAGATACTCCTCTTGAATTGATCAAAGATTTAATGCCGGATGTGATCATTAAAGGAGGAGATTACACCGTAGAGCAAGTGGCTGGTGCAAAAGAAGTGCTGGCTGCGGGAGGACGAGTAGTGATCAATCCTATACTTGAAGGGTTTAGTACAACCGGCATTATTGGGCGTTTCAACAAGTAGATATTTCTGATTAAATAATTATAACCTTAATTCTATGCCTCATCATTCGGATAGAAAAATGATCGCAAGGGATATCAGTTGGCTTGCGTTTAATGCCCGCGTATTACAGGAAGCTGCCGATTCAGGAGTGCCATTGCGTGAAAGGATACGCTTTCTCGGAATATTCTCTAATAATATGGATGAATTTTTTAGGGTTCGTGTGGCAACGCTTCGAAGAATGATCCAGTTTGGCCATAAAGCCAATATGCATCTGGAAAATGATCCGCAGCAGATCATTGATGAGATCCAGATGACCGTATTGAATCAGCAGGGTGAATTCAATCGTATCTGGGAAGAAGTAAGAAGTGAGTTAACGGCGCAAAAAATATTTCTCCGTACAGAAAATGAATTGAATCCGGAACAAAAGGAATTTGTTCGAAATTATTTTGAAGAAGAGGTCAGTTCGGATGTGATCCCGCTGATGATCGAAAATATTCCACAATTTCCTGCACTGCGTGATAAATCCATTTATCTGGCAGTGGTTATGTGGAAAAAAGAAAGCGCATTAAAAAGAAAATATGCCTTAATTGAGATCCCTTCAAAAGCATTGGGACGATTTAAAATATTACCCTCTCCAAAAGCAGATGAACATCATCTGATCCTTCTTGAAGATGTGATACGATTTAACCTCCCGGAGATATTTTCTTATTTCGGATATGATCAATACCAATCGCATATTTTCAAAGTAACAAGAGACGCGGAGATAGATATTGATGAAGATATTTCCACTTCCATTATTCAAAAAATTGAAAAAGGATTGAAGAACCGGCGTAAGGGTCAACCAGTACGGTTCGTTTATGATCGTGAAATGGATCCGGGATTGCTTGAATACCTTGTAAGAAGACTAAATCTTTCAAAACGCGATAACCTGATCCCCGGAGGAAGGATCCATAATTTCCGGCATTTCATGGATTTTCCTGACCAGGTATTCAAAGAAAAAAGACAAAGAAAAAAACCTTTCGACCATCCATTACTTACAGAAAGAAGAGTAACAGATGTGATCATGGAAAAAGATATTCTCCTGCATTTTCCATATCACTCCTTTTTGCCATTGATCGACCTGATAAGGGAAGCAGCATTTGATCCGGATGTAACTACTATTAAGATCACCTGCTACCGGCTGGCACAACAATCCAAGATCGTAAACGCCTTGATTAATGCTGTAAGAAATGGAAAGGAAGTAGTGGTCATGATAGAACTTAGAGCCCGGTTTGAAGAAGAGGCCAACCTGGAATGGAAAACCAGACTGGAAGAGGAAGGCGCCAAAGTGCTGATAGGAATACCCAATGTGAAAGTGCATGCAAAGATCTGCATGATAAGAAAACGTACGCGCGACAATAACATTGTTATGTATGGATTTGTGAGCACAGGAAATCTGAATGAAAGAACTGCTCGTGTATATGCAGATCATTGCCTGCTCACCTCCAATCAGAAGGTGATGAGTGATGTGAATAGAATGTTCAGTTTGTTCGAACAACCCCGCTCCAATATTAATGCGCTCCGGGATTGTAAAACAATTATACCCAGTCCTTACCTGGTAAAAAGAGAAATGTTGAAATTGATCGATGAAGAGATCAAACAGGCCAGGAAGAAAAAGCCCGCGGCAATAACATTGAAGATGAATTCACTATCAGATGAAGAGCTGATCGATAAATTATATTCTGCTGCAAGGGCCGGCGTTCAGCTAAAACTGATCATACGTGGTATATTCTGCATGTATTCGGAGAATAAAAAATATGAGAAACCGATCAGGGCTATTTCCATAGTTGATGAATACCTTGAACATGCGCGGGTGTGGGTATTTCATAACAAAGGCAAAGAGAAAGTTTATTTATCTTCGGCGGACTGGATGTTGAGAAATCTGGAGCATCGTGTTGAAGCAACTGTGCCAGTATTTAATGATGAGCTTAAGCAGGAACTAAAAGATATGCTGGACATACAACTTCAGGATAATGTAAAGGCCCGTTGGCTGGACAATGATCTGAACAATGAATATGTACGAACCACCCGAAAAAAAATCCGTTCCCAGGTAGAGACCTATAACTATCTGTATAAAAAAACACAGAAAGATCGTGAGACTGGCAGCAATTGATATTGGTAGTAATGCAGCGCGTTTGCTGATCACAGATGTAATCGAAAACCCCGGCCAGACACCGGAATTCATTAAAGTAGCCCTTGTGCGCGTTCCACTACGCCTCGGATTTGATGTTTTCGAACGTGGAGAGATTCCTCCTGAAAAAGCCACGAAATTGATCAAGACGATCAAAGCCTATAAACTTTTACTGGATGTGTATGAAGTGAAGCATTATCGTGCCTGTGCTACCTCAGCGATGAGAGATGCCATCAATGGCAATGAGCTTATGAAAAAGGTGAAAGATGACACTAATATCGGCATAGAGATCATTACCGGCCAGGAAGAAGCTTCATTGATCTATGAGAACCATGTGGCAGAAGAATTGAAAGCAGACGAGTCCTGGCTTTATGTTGATGTGGGTGGTGGTAGTACCGAACTAACTTTTTTCAGTGACGGCAAATTGATTTTCAAAGAATCTTTTAATATTGGAACAATCCGTTTACTTAAAAATCAGGTAACCGAATCATACTGGGAAAATATGAAGGAATTCATTCGGATAAAAACCAATGGATATCATCATGTTTCTGCCATTGGATCGGGAGGTAACATCAATAAAATATTCTCTCTTTCCAAACGTAAAGAAGGTAAATCTCTATCCCTGGATGTATTGAGAGATTATTATAAAGAATTCAATAATCTGTCTCTGGCACAGCGTATCAGTTTATATAAACTTCGTGAGGATCGTGCCGATGTGATCGTTCCCGCCCTGCTCATCTATATAAATGTGATGAGATGGGCGGATGCGCAGGAGATCTTTGTTCCTAAGATAGGTTTGGCCGATGGTTTGGTGCATTCTCTATATGACCGGATACAAACCCTAACCTCTAACCTCTAATCTCTCATTATGGCAATAAATAAAGAGATAAAAAAAATAACGACCAACACGCTGCAGAAAATGAAATCAGCAGGAGAAAAGATCTCAATGATCACTGCTTATGATTTTTCTTTCGCCCGGATTTTTGACCAGGCAGGTGTGGATGTGATCCTTGTAGGTGACTCCGCTTCAAATGTGATGGCCGGACATGAAACAACCCTTCCGATCACCTTAGATCAGATGATCTATCATGGTGCATCGGTGGTAAGAGCGGTTGAACGTTGTTTGGTGGTAGTAGACATGCCCTTCGGTTCCTATCAATCCAATTCAGAAATAGCATTGGCATCTGCGATCAGGATCATGAAAGAAACAGGGGGCCATTCCATTAAATTGGAAGGCGGTGAAGAAGAGATCGAAGCGGTAAAAAAAATCGTTAAGGCAGGTATTCCGGTTATGGGACACCTTGGATTAACCCCTCAATCAATTTATAAATTCGGAACCTATACGGTTAGGGCGAAAGAGGAAGTAGAAGCAAAAAAGCTAAAAGAGGATGCACTGATGCTACAGGACGCCGGATGTTTTGCAATCGTTCTGGAAAAGATTCCAGCTCTTCTGGCTAAACAGGTTTCTGAAAGTCTTTTAATTCCTACTATTGGTATCGGTGCCGGTCCTTCCTGTGATGGTCAGGTGCTGGTAATGCATGATATGCTTGGCATAAATACTGAATTCAAACCCCGTTTTCTGAGACAATACCTGGATATTGAAAAACAGGCCAAAGGTGCTGTGCAGAAATATATCGCGGATGTGAAATCAGGTGATTTTCCCAATAATTCCGAACAATATTAAAAGTTTTAGAAAAATGGTCCGTCTTAGTATTATCTAAACGTAATTCCATGCTCAAGCTTTCCTTGTTTTGCCTTCCTTTATTTCTTTTTGGATGGCAGCTCTCCCATTCTGCTTTAAAAAGTAATCAATCCAATATTATTACCGATTCAGTCCTTATCCAGCATAAAATGGATGGCCTGGCAACGGAATGGCCGGCCGACCGTATTCAAACGGATGAAAAAAGCGGAATTCAATTTGCTTTTGATAATGACGCTTCCAATCTTTATGTGATCATTTCAGTAAAAGAAATGGCTGAGCAGATGAAAATGATACGTATGAGCATGAAAATGTTCATTGACCTGAAAGCGAAAAAAAAGGAGAATATGGGTGTTGAATTTCCAGTAAAAAGGGATCCAACCCAGCAAAATTTCGGGGGTGGAGGAACAAGAAATGGAGGAGAAAGAACAGAAGATCAGGGAGAACGTAAAGCTTTTGATATTCAGGCCCTGCACCAGAGGCTGGCAATAAATTTGATTTCAATGAAGATCTTTGGTTTTGAAGGAATGGAGGAGCCAAAAGAAGTAGGCCTTTTCATGGCTAACAGTACCAATCTGGTATACAATTGGGATACTGCAAATATTTTTCATATAGAATACAAGATCCCCTTGTCAATGATCGCAGAGCCGAAAACCCTGGACAATAAAGAAATCACCATTGGCTGGAAGGTGCATGGATTGGAAATTCCTTCAGGAGCTGGTGGTACTGGCGGAGGTGGTTTTCAGGGAGGTCGTGGTGGAGGCGGTGGAAGACCAGGTAGTGGCACTGGTGGTGGTGCAAGACCTGCTCCGGGCTCTGGTGGAGCGGGAGATCAGGATCGCCAGGCATCTTTTGAAAAAATGAAGGAAGAGCAAAATATCTGGTCTAAATATACCTTTCATATAGCCCCTGCCCCAAGGGCATTTTAGCATCTATCCATGCAGCTCCATAATCTTAACTTTGGCAAAATTTTCTCATGGATCTGCTTAAAGAATTACTTATTGAAAACCTGAACGCCGGAACAGGTACAGGAACAGAATGGCTCAGTTCAAAAGGTGAAACTCTTGACTCCTGGTCTCCTGTTGATGGTAAAAAAATCGCTTCTGTTATATGCACGGACAAACAGGCCTATGAGTTGGTCATTCAGAAAGCAGAAAAAGCTTTTAAAGAATGGAGACTGGTTCCCGCGCCCAAACGTGGTGAAATCGTAAGACAGATCGGCGAAGCATTGAGGGAGAAAAAAATTGCCCTCGGAAGGTTGGTTTCCTATGAAATGGGCAAAAGTCTGCAGGAAGGTTTGGGTGAAGTACAGGAAATGATCGACATCTGTGATTTCGCAGTAGGGTTATCACGTCAGCTTCATGGTTTCACTATGCATAGTGAAAGACCTTCGCATAGAATGTATGAACAATACCATCCATTGGGTATGGTAGGAATTATTTCAGCCTTTAATTTTCCGGTGGCAGTTTGGAGTTGGAACAGCATGCTTGCCTGGGTTTGCGGAGATGTATGTATTTGGAAACCTTCAGAGAAAACACCATTGTGCGCCATCGCCTGTCAGCATATTGTGGCGGATGTATTTATAAAGAATGAAGTACCTGAAGGTATTTCGGGGTTAGTGATCGGAGGTAAGGGGGTTGGTGAATGGATATCAAATGATCATCGTATCTCATTAGTTTCCGCCACTGGATCCACAAGAATGGGAAAGGCTATTGGTGCTGCGGTGGGTGCGAGATTAGGAAGATCACTTTTAGAATTGGGAGGCAATAATGCCATAATCATTTCGGATAAGGCTGATCTTGATATGTCGATTCTGGGAGCATTATTTGGGGCAGTTGGTACGGCCGGTCAAAGATGTACATCCACCCGGCGCCTGATCATTCATGAAAATATTTACGAAGTAGTAAAAGAAAAATTGAGAGCGGCATATAAACAAATAAAGATCGGTGATCCATTGGATGCAAATAATCATATGGGCCCGCTGATCGATAAAGACGCTGTGAAGATCTACCTGTCTGCCATTGAAAAATCGAAAGCAGAAGGAAACAATTTCATTGTTGAAGGAGGAAGTCTGGAAGGCAAAGGATATGAAAGCGGTTGTTATGTGAAGCCATGTATTGCAGAAGTTGATTCGCATTCAGCTATTACTCAGGTTGAGACCTTCGCTCCAATTCTTTACCTGATGAAATACCATGACTTGAAAGAGGCAATTGAAATTCAGAATGGTGTTCCCCAGGGACTTTCCTCGGCCATTATGACAATGGATCTTCGTGAGGCTGAAAGATTTCTATCTCATGCGGGAAGTGACTGTGGAATAGCGAATGTGAACATTGGAACTTCAGGTGCAGAGATAGGTGGCGCTTTTGGAGGAGAAAAGGAAACCGGTGGAGGCAGAGAAAGTGGCAGTGACGCCTGGAAAGTGTATATGAGAAGGCAGACCAACACGATCAACTATGGTAATACTCTTCCATTGGCACAGGGAATTGAATTTAATGTTTAAAAGAACCTAATTTTCTAAAAGAACACAACCAATATAGCCTAAAAGCGTCTATTTTTTCCTGATGCATATTGTAAAAATATATAAATGGTAATAGTTATTTTCACGACATGCTTAAATTGGAAATCATTCATAAATAAATAAATCAAAAAACGTATGAATTTGTTTAAAAGATCCGTTCCTTTTCTTGCGATCGCTGTTTTAGCGGTCTCCAATTTGATGGCGCAAGGTTCGCCGGAGGAAGAAAGATCGGTACCTAAAGGATGGCATATGATGGATAAAGCCAGTACCGGATATTATGGTATCAGTGCTGATAAGGCCTATGATTTTCTTAGGGCAAAAAAACTGAAAAGCAAAACTGTGATCGTTGCTGTGATTGATTCCGGTGTGGATACCACACATGAAGATCTTCGTGCCATACTCTGGCGGAATCCAAAGGAAATTCCTGGCAATGGTATTGATGATGACAAAAATGGCTATGTAGATGATATTTATGGATGGAACTTCCTGGGAGGTCATGATGGAAGAAGTGTAGATAAAGATTCTTATGAAGCAGCAAGGGTCTATCACCAGTTTAAAAGTAAATGGGATAAACCAGACGTAAAAGTGGAGGCACTATCGGCAAACGATGCTTATGAATACAAAATGTGGTTAAGGGCCAAATCGGAGATAGTAGGTGAAGTGAATCCATTGGAAGCTTTAAATCTCCGTAAAATGTATGCCACCATGAAATCTGGCGACACAGTGATCCGTGCAGAACTTAAAAAAGATGAATATAGTTGTAAGGACCTGGCTGCCTATACCAGTACCAATAAGAATGCGCAAAGAACCAGAGATATTCTTATGAGTATTTGTAAGGCCAATGACAATGACGAGATCACCAGCGTTCAGATCATGGATCAACTGGAAGGAGATCTGGGTAAAATGGAAGCGGCTGATAAAGCACCAGAAGCGTTCCGCGATGAGATAGTAAAAGACAATTACAGCGATTTCAATGATCGTTTTTATGGTAATAATGATGTTTTTGTTAATAACAAGAGTGCCCTTCATGGTACGCACGTAAGCGGTATTATCGGGGCTGTACGTGGAAATAATATTGGAATGGATGGTGTGGCTGATAATGTTAGGATAATGGCTGTACGTGCGGTGCCTGATGGCGATGAGCATGATAAGGATATCGCGCTGGCCATTCGTTATGCTGTAGATAATGGCGCCCAGGTTATCAACATGAGTTTTGGAAAAAGTTTTTCCCCCGAAAAGAAATGGGTGGATGATGCCGTAAAATATGCGGAATTAAAAGGCGTATTGATCGTTCATGCCGCAGGTAATGACGCAAAGAACCTGGATAGTGCTTATAACTTCCCTACTCCATTAATGCTTGATGGTAAAAGACCAAAAAACTGGATCACAGTTGGTGCAAGTGGAGATCCTAAACTGGGTGGCCTTACTGCAAGCTTCTCCAATTATGGAAAGAAGGAAGTGGATGTATTTGCGCCCGGAGTAAAAATATATTCGTCCCTTCCTGGCGGAAATACCTATGGCAATCTTCAGGGAACTAGTATGGCTTCACCTGTGGTGGCAGGCCTTGCAGCTCTGATCATGGAATATTTCCCGACTTTGAGCGCCGCGCAGGTAAAGCAGGTCATTGAGAAATCTTCCCGTAACCCTGGAATGAAAGTAAATGAGCCGGGAACAGATATCAATACAGATTTGAGTACCATTTCTAAAACAGGTGGTATAATCAATGCTTATGAAGCTGTGAAACTGGCTTCTACAATGAAAGGTGACAAGAAAGCACCAGTTGTAAAACCATCTACCACGGTCAAGCCAAAGCCAAAAAGCTGACCATTCAACCTATTTAATTTAAAGCCCCGGATCTTCCGGGGCTTTTTTTATAAGTTTGAGAAACAAAAATCAAACTACATGCCCAGGCCTGACCTTACCAGAGTTCCTTCTTTTTATCACAACTATATTAACCTGGTAAAATCAGATGATCTGTTATCTGTTTTGAAAGACCAGTCTATAAGTTTCAGGAAATTCCTCGACAATATTCCAGTAAATAAAATTGATCACCGGTATGCTGAAGGCAAATGGAGCGTTAAAGAATTGCTGCAACATTGTATTGATGCTGAAAGAATTTTTGGTTACCGTTCTCTATGCATAGCAAGAAAAGACCAAACACATTTTCCCGGATTTGAGGAAGAAGAATATGCAAAGAATGCAAAGACTGAAAATCGGATATGGGAAGACCTGAAAGAAGAATTCAGTATAGTAAGAAGAAGTACTGAATTACTGTTTAATAGTTTTGATGAGGAACAATTGGATGCAACCGGGACCGCCAGTGGTAATTCGAATTATGTGCGTGCCTTTGGGTTTATCATTGCAGGGCATTTGATTCATCATGAGAACATCATCAAAGAGAGGTATTTGAAGTAAGTAGGGAGTGGTAAGTAATGAGTGGTGAGTAGTGAGTAGTGAGTAGAGTAGTTGAAAAATGAACATTCCGTTTCCAGAAGTTTATTGACTACTCACTATTGACTACTCCCTACTGACTACTCACTTCCCTCAAAATCCTTTTTTCGCCAGGTTCTGCTGATTGATCATATCATTCATCACTTTCACCGCCTGGTCCAGATAAATATCTTTTTGACGACTCTTGATCCATAGATCATAACGTTCCTGCTTTGCTTTATCATTTGCCCACCGGTTTGTTTCGTTTGGCAATGCAGTTACATCTAGTTCTGTTTTTAATTTCAGGAGTGTTTCAAGTTGTTTCACTGTGGTACGTATGGCCGCCTGTTCTTTTTTGTATTTGTCCAGCTTTAAAGAATAATATTTATCATTTTCTTTAGCCAGCCATTCACTGCTTTCACGGATCAATTTAAATGTATTGTCCGTTTCCATACGCAGTTTATTCAATTGTTGAATAGTGCCCAGATTATATCCTGGTTTCCATGGAGTATACGGAGCCTTAGCCACTTCATCCCATGGCAACGCGTCAGCATCATCTTTTTCACGCACTTTCAGGTATTCCAGGTTATCGGGTAATACTATATCAGAAAATACTCCTTTAAGCTGAGTAGAACCTCCGTTGATTCGATAGAACTTTTGCAGGGTCAGTTTTACTGATCCCAGTTCAGCATTGGTCATAGAAAAACCATCAGGTGCTAATCCTATATTGCGCTGTACGGTTCCTTTTCCATAAGTGGATGTTGATCCGATGATCACACCCCTGTTATAATCTTGTATGGCTGCAGCGAATATCTCTGATGCAGAGGCACTGAATTCATTTACCATAACAGCTAAAGGGCCATCATAAAGAACAGCTTTATCCTTATCCTTCAGCATAGTTGGGCGGTTATCCCTGTCTTTCACCTGTACAATCGGGCCCTCTTCAATAAATAGTCCGGCCATCTGTACCACATCATAAAGTGAACCACCTCCATTGTCACGAAGGTCCATGATGATACCGTCGACTTTTTCCAATTTCAGTTTCTCTATTTCTTTGGCTACATCAATATAACAGCGTGCACCTGTTTCTGGATGATCAAAATCGGCATAGAATTCAGGTAAATAAATATATCCCAGTTTGGATCCATTATTTTTTACAATGGCGCTGCGAGCAAAGGTCTCATCCTGAACGATCTCATCACGGATAAGTGTTACCACTTTTACACTGCCGTCCTGCTTTTTAACAGTAAGTCTAACCTCAGTACCTTTTTTACCACGAATGATCTTCACCGCATCTGTGACGATATAACCGGTTAGGTCCACTGGCTCTTCAGCACCCTGAGCTACTTTAATGATGAAATCACCTGGCTGAATCTCGCCTGATTTCCAGGCCGGGCTACCCGTGATCACACTACTTACTTTTATGTTACCATCATCATATTGAAGAGAAGCGCCAATACCAAAGAAGCGGCCACTCATCTCTTCATCAAAATATCTTTTATCTACTGGAGGAAAGAATTCGCTGTGAGGATCCATCGTGGTAGTGATGGCATTTACAAATACATTGAATTTATCATCGTCTGTAAACTTATGACGATAACGGTCGAAACTGCGATCCATTAAACGCTTCACTTTATCTCTTGCGTCCTTCTCCAGTTCTTCATCTGTCTTTGCAACAAAATTTTCTTTGCCTTTATTTTTTTCACGAAGGTCCAGCAGATCAGTATATCGTTCCAGCGTGAGATATTTTAATTTTTTTCTCCAACGGTCCTTTCTTTCATTTTCACTGGCAGGATATTTTAATTTATCTCCATCGAGCTGTACATCCTCATCTAAAGTAAAGTCAAAAGGTTTGGAAAGAATATCGTTGCAAATCACAGAGGCTTCTTCCATCCTCTTATTAAATACTTTGCCTACTTCAAGGAAAGAAGCAACAGGTGCTCCTTTGATCTCATCGTCGATCGCCGTTTCATACACTTTCATTGCGTTGAGATCGGATTGAAGAAACATATTCTTGTCTCCGTCAAGCTCTTTCAGGTATTTGGCATATACTTTTTTAGAAAAGGCATCATTAAATTCCTGAGGGCTGTAATGTGCTTCATTCAGCATACGTCCAACCAGTTTCAGGATTTGTTCATATTTGCCGGGAGGGGTAGAATTGGCAGGTTTTCCCAATGACTTAAAAGCAAGGAAAGAACCGGCGACAAGGATGAGGACTAAAAACGGAAATCTTTTCATATTGAGGATATATTTTGAAAATGGACGCATAACCAAAATTAATGCAAAATGCCTGCCTTTCTTAGCTTTACATCTATTTAACAATGGTTTTTGATGGGCGGTTTTTGAAAAAAAATGCTATTTTTGCTACCCGGAAAATAGAGGGCATTTTAGGCCCATAAAATGGTGGTTGTAGCTCAGTTGGTTAGAGCATCAGATTGTGATTCTGAGGGTCGCGGGTTCGAGCCCCGTCATCCACCCCGAAAGCACCCCGTTTCTTAGAAACGGGGTGCTTTAATGTAGAAACAATAAATCATAGGTCCACCCTATCCTTTGGTTTTGCCTTTCATCAAGTTGTCACATTATGGTCACAGGAAATAGAACCTTTGGACGTCTAATGTGTAGTTAACGCAATTAAACCATGATAATGAAAAATTTAGTTATTCTGTCTTTTATTCTGGTCATAAGTACAGCCATCAGTGCCCAGGCACCGGCAAGCAAAACCGGTGGAGGAAGGCAGATGCCAACCGGTAGTTTTTATGGCAAGCTGGTTGATTCAAATACGGATAAACCTATTGAATATGCTTCTGTACAGCTGGTGCAGAATAAAATGGACACTGCTACTAAAAAGAGAAAAGATGTGGTCGTTAATGGAATGATCACAAAAGCAAATGGACAATTTTTGCTGGAGAATGTTCCGGTAATGGGACAGTATAAATTAAAAGTGACGGTTGTAGGGTTTAAACCTTACGAAAAAACTGTTTCTTTTGATCTTAAACCCGGCGGTGATATGGCAACCATGATGACTGCCCTGGATAAAGATCTTGGAAATATTAAAATTGAATTCGCTGAAAAAGTATTGGAGAATGTAACGGTAACAGCAACCAAGCCCGGATTGCAATTGGGAATTGACCGCAAGATCTTCAATGTTGATAAGAACCTGGTTTCTGCAGGTGGTACCGCCATTGATGTAATGCGCAATGTACCTTCACTGAATGTGGACATTGATGGTAACGTGACCATGCGAAATAACACTCCTCAGATATTTGTGGATGGCCGTCCTACTACTATGAGTCTTGACCAGATTCCTGCAGATGCGATTGAAAGTGTTGAGCTGATCACAAACCCTTCATCTAAGTTTGACGCTTCAGGAGGTACTGCCGGTATTCTAAATGTGGTACTGAAAAAAAATAAAAAAGTTGGCTATAGCGGCAGTGTTCGTGCTAATTTGGATTCCCGTGGCCGGATCGGTACTGGCACCGACATAAATATCCGTCAACAAAAAATAAACTTTTTTCTAAGCGGAAATTATAATCAACGTAAATCCATTTCCTCTGGCTATACGGATCGTACTACTTTCGGCACACCTAATTCAACACTATACCAGCTGGACAGCGGTCTTTCAAAAGGCGGATTTGGATTTTTGCGCGGTGGATTTGATTTCCTGCTTGATAATCGTAATACGATCTCAGTTACTGGTAACCTTATGAGAGGTGTATTTCGTTCCTGGTCGGGAAGTGATATGAACTCTTCTATTCTTTACACACCCGCAACAGTTGCCCTTTCAGACAGAAACTCATTTAACCGTAGTGAAATGAGAAATAAGGGTACAAGCATAAGCTACAAACATAATTTTCCTAAGACCGGTCATGAATGGACAGCTGACCTGAATTATAATTCGAATAAAAATGCCAGTAATAATTTTATAACCACAGATTCACTCAAAAGCAATTTTTCAACATCCAAGTCCAATTCTCAGAGACAAATTGGAAAAGGGGGAAGCAATAGCATGGTATTTCAAACAGATTATTCCAATCCTTTGACCGATAAAATGAAACTGGAAGCAGGTGCAAGAGTTTATGTTCGCAATGTAGATAACAAGAATAATTTTTACTTAGTAAATGCGGATGGTTCTGAAACTTACATCGCACCTTTGTCCGTAAATTATAACAGCACAGATAAAGTGTATGCAGCCTATACCACCTTCTCTAATCAATTAGGTAAGTTCGGTTATCAGGCAGGTCTGCGTGTGGAAAGCTCTTCATATGAAGGTAGATTGCCAGATAAAAGCCAGGTGTTCAAGGTGGATTATTCAGTGAGCTTTTTCCCAAGTTTGTTCCTTAATCAAAAATTAAAGAATGACCAGGAACTTCAGCTGAATTATTCAAGAAAGATCAATCGTCCTAATTTTTTCCAGCTATATCCTTATACAGATTATTCTGATTCGCTCAATATTACTCGTGGTAACCCAAATCTGAATCCTGAGTTTACTAATTCACTTGAGCTTACCTATCAAAAAACATTTAAGAACAGGGATAATTTTATCGCATCCATGTATTATAAGAATACAACGGATCTTATTGCCCGTTACCAGTTGAAAGAAAATAACGCAGCCTCCGGAAAAGAGCAGTTAGTAAATTCTTATATCAACGCTAACTCTGGTTATGTATCAGGACTTGAACTGATTTCTAAAAATAAAATGGCGAAATGGTGGGATATGACCTCAAATTTAAATCTTTTTACTTCTAAGATCAGTATCAGTGATTCTACCCAACCAAAACAAGATCAGTTTGGAAGTTGGTTCTTCAAATTGAACAACACGTTTAAATTACCAAAAAACTTCACTTTACAATTATCAGGTGATTACACATCAAGAACTGTGCTTGCCCCCGGTGGAAGCGGTGGCGGTGGTGGTGGTGGCCGCGGAATGGGTGGTGGCGGTGGAATGTGGTTTGGTAATGCTACCTCCTCACAGGGCTACACAAGAGCAAACTATGGAGTGGATGGAGGTCTTAAATATGAATTCATGAAGAATAAAGTGGCATCCATATCTCTTAACGTGAATGATATTTTCCGGACCCGTCGTCAATTCACCTATAGTGAGTCCGCCTACTTCCAGCAGGATGTATTCCGTCGTCGTGATCCACAGGTACTACGTCTGAATTTTAGCTGGCGCTTTGGTAAATTTGATACTTCTTTGTTCAAAAGGAAGAATCAAAAGAGCCAGGATAATGGCGGAGATATGATGGGAGGTATGGGCCAATAAGACATTGCTTATATTTGGAGCAATGATCAAGTCCCTGAATTTTGCATTGGTAGGATGTGGTAAAATCTCATCCCGGCATGCCAAGGAAGTTGTAAATTATGGCAGTCTAAAAGCGGTATGCGATATCATTCCATCCAGGGCTGACGAACTGGCTGCTCAGTATGGCGCCACAGCCTATTATGATCTGGATACAATGCTTTCTGCTGAAACAGGGATTGATGTGCTGGTTATCTGTACACCCAATGGCTTACATGCCAATCAGGGAATGGCCGGACTAGAAAAGGGACTTCATATACTGTGTGAAAAACCTCTTTGCATAAATAAGGCAGAAGGTCTTGACATGATCGCACTGGCAGAAAAAAAACAAAAAAAAGCCTTCGTTGTAAAATCAACCCGTTACAATCCAATCTTACGGGCTCTTAAAAAGGAGCTGGAACAAGATGGCTGGGGAAAGATCTATTCCTTTCAATTAAATTGTTTCTGGAACCGACCCGCTGCTTACTATGAAAATAGCTGGCGCGGCACCTCGCTGGATGGCGGTACCCTTTTTACACAATTCAGTCATTATATTGATGCCCTTCTTTGGCTACTGGGCGATCTTTCACAATGCAGTGGCTACCGCAGAAATTTTGCACATTCAGATTCTATATTATCTGAAGATTCGGGAATTGTGGCTCTTGAAATGAAGAACGGAATTATTGGTGGGCTTAACTGGTCGGTGAATAGTTACAAAAAAAATATGGAGGTTTCTTTTACTATTCTTGCAGAGAAAGCAAGCATTCGAATCGGCGGGGAGTATATGGATAAGATCGATTATCAGCTGACTGATTCAGAGATAAAAACAGAGGAACTATTAAATGCAGCAAATGATTACGGTTTTTATAAAGGAAGCATGAGTAATCATGATAAAGTATATGAGAACCTTGTAAAAGCTTTAGATAATTCTTCACATCCATTTACTGATGCACAGGAAGGCCTGCGAACGGTGGAGGCTATAGAAATGATCTATGGTTCATTGCCATTGAATAAGATAGATCATGGGTAAACGTATCTATTTTACGGTTACCAACGATCTAAGCTACGATCAGCGAATGCATCGCATTTGTGGAAGCCTGGCAAATGAAGGTTATGATGTTTTTTTAGTGGGCCGCAAACTCCCGGGATCAATTCCATCAGAAAAAAAACTATACAGGCAAATTCGCCTGGGCTGCTGGTTTATAAAAGGGAAATGGTTCTATGCGGAATATAATATCCGTTTGTTTTTTTATCTCCTGTTTTGCAGGATGGATGCGATCTGCGCGATCGATCTGGATACGATCCTTCCCTGCCTTTATATTTCAAAGATCAAAGGAATAATAAGGATCTATGATGCGCATGAACTTTTCACAGAATTGAAAGAAGTTGTTAGTCGACCTGCTATCCACAAAATCTGGCTGAGAATTGAAAGGAAAGCAGTTCCTCAATTCAAATATGGATATACTGTAGGTCAGGGAATCGCAGAAGAATTTAATAAAAGATACGGAGTAGAGTATGCTTGTATTCGCAATATGCCCATTCTTAAAAATTTTCCTGATCTATTCGTGAGAGAAACTTTTCTGCTATATCAGGGTGCTGTAAATGAGGCAAGGGCCTTTGAGTGGCTGATACCCGCAATGAAAAATATAAAAACCGAACTGGTAATCTGCGGCTCAGGAAATTTCATGGAACAATTGAAAAAATTGATCAGTCAGCATAATGTTGAAGATAAAGTCTACTTAAAAGGGCAGCTTAGCCCAGAAAAATTATGGGAGGTTTCCTGCCGAGGCTATATAGGTATTTCCGTTGCAGAGAATATTGGACTAAATCAGTATCTGGCGCTTCCGAATAAATTTTTTGATTATATACAGGCGGGTCTGCCACAGGTTACCATGGACTTTCCTGAATATAAAAATCTGAATACTCAGTATGATATTGCGTTGTTAATCCCCGAATCCAGCCCGGAATTGATAGCTACTGCTGTGAACAAATTACTAGATGAACCTGTTCTATACGAAAGGCTGCATCAAAACTGCCTAAAAGCCAGGCTGGAGCTTAACTGGGAGAAGGAAGAAATCAAGCTATTGGCATTTTACAGCAAAATTTTAAATTGAAAAGACACTTACATATAGTTTGCCTGGATGTTCCCTGGCCCGCCGATTATGGTGGCGCCATTGATATGATGAACCGGATTCGGGAAATGAAAGCTGCCGGCATTCTGATTCACCTTCATTATTTCAGTTATAACGAAAGAGGAACTCCAAAAGAGCTGGATGCTTTTTGTGAATCTGTTCATGTTTATGAAAGAAAGACAGGAAGAAAGGGCTTGTCTCCTTCCCTGCCATATATTGTCGCATCAAGAATGAACCAGGAATTACTGGAAAGATTAAATCAGGATCAGCACCCTATTTTGCTGGAAGGAATACATTGTACTGGTTTATTATCCTCGCTTGAAAGGGCGAATAGAAAGATCATTGTCAGGATACATAATGATGAGGGAATTTATTATAAGGAATTAGCGAGGGCAACTTCTTCCTGGATAAAAAAATTATATTTTCGAAGAGAGAGCAAATTATTACAGCGTTATACAGCAGAACTACCAAAAGATTGTGTGTACGCTTGTGTTTCTGAGACTGACAGGGAGCGTTTTCATTCTGAATACAAGCTGCCCCAGGTAAAACATATACCTACTTTTCCGGGCTGGCAGCACGTTGAAGGAGTAGAAGGTCTGGGAAACCTTTGTCTTTATCATGGAAATTTATCCGTTGCTGAAAATGAGGAGGCCGCTATATGGCTTTTAAGAAATGTGTTTAATAAGATCAAGCTGCCTTTTGTAATCGCTGGGAAAAAGCCTTCTGAGAAATTAATAAGATTAGCACATATCTATCAGCATTCCTGTATTGTAGCAGATCCATCGGATAAAGAATTGGATGACCTGATCAGAAAAGCGCATATAAATATTTTACCTTGCTTTAATAAAGAGACCACCGGTATTCGGCTTAAGCTTTTGCATGCCTTATACGATGGGAGACATTGCGTGGTAAATCCTGAAATGGTAAAAGGAACCGGCCTGGAAGATGCCTGCCATATAGGATCAACCGGCGATGCCATAGCTTCTATTCTGATGCAATTACATCACCATCCTTTTACAGAGGAAGAATTACGTTTAAGAAGGGAATTACTGCTAATTCAATTTGATAATAAGAAAAACAACCAGGCCTTTATTCAATGCTTATGGTAGCATTATCGATCACTTTGCCATGTTCGGTACGGATCATCCTTGCCGGGAATTTCTGCACAACAATATAATCATGGGTGGCCATTACTACGGCTGTATTGAAGTCTTTAGCGATATGAAATAACAGATTCATTATCTCGTCGGAAGTTTCAGGATCAAGATTTCCTGTTGGCTCATCTGCCAGAATCAATTTTGGTGAATTCAAAAGGGCCCTTGCAATATCCACTCTTTGCTGCTCACCTCCACTTAACTCAAATGGCATTTTAAAGCCCTTGGAACGCAGTCCTACTTTATCCAGCACATCCGCTATTTTCTCATCCATTAATTTCGTGTCTGTCCAACCAGTGGCCTTCAAAACGAATTTGAGGTTCTCATTTACATTTCGGTCAGTAAGTAATTGAAACTCCTGGAACACTACACCAAGGGTTCTGCGCAGAAATGGTACTTTTTTCCAGCCCAGTTCTTTCAGATTAAAGCCAGCCACGGTACCTTCCCCTTCACGCATATCCAGCTCACCATAAAGTGTTTTAAGCAGACTGGATTTGCCTGTCCCGGTCTTTCCAACCAGGTATACGAATTCCCCTTTGTTAACGTTCAGGTTCACGTCCTGCAGGATAAGGCTGTTGCCCTGATATATATTGACGTTCCTAAGTTCAATAATGGGTTCGTTCATGACCTTTTTCTTTGATGCAAAATAAAGCAAACCATGGCTTTTTGAGCTATTTTTTATTTAAGAGGAAATCTTAATGAATAACTAGAATAATCCTGGAAGAATTAAAATATTTTATTGAAACTGCATATCAATAAACAAGGGACAAATCAGCTCTTTTGATGATCAACTCTGTTTTTTCAGCCGCTTCTACACGACCTATCACCTGCGCCTGAACGCCATAACTTTTTGCAATGCCAATCAACGTATCAGCATTTTTTGGGTCCGTATATATCTCTAATCTTGTTCCCATATTAAATACCTGGTACATTTCGCGATCGTCTGAACCACTTGCTTTCTGAATCATCTCAAAGATCACCGGCGGAGCAAATAAATTATCTTTTATCACTCTCATATTATCCGGAATGTATTTCAGGCACTTGGTCTGCCCTCCCCCGCTGCAATGGATAAGGCCATGCACGGAATCAAAATGTTCCTTTAAAATATTCTGTACCACAGGTGCGAATGTGCGGGTTGGACTAAGGAGTAATTTCCCGATCTCCATATCATTTCCATCCAGTTTTATTGTATCTGTCATTTGATGTGGGCCGATATAAACCACATTTTCATCCAAACTGGTATCATAACTTTCATGGAAGCGAGCCCCATACGTTTTGTGCAACATGTCATGCCTGGCGGAAGTAAGTCCGTTGGAGGCAATACCACTATTATAGGATTTTTCGTACTTCGATTGCCCGAATGAGGCTAATCCAACTATCACATCACCTGCCACAATTTTTTCATTGGTGACCAGTTTATTTTTCGGCCAGCGAGCAGTCATTGTGCCATTCACCGCAATGGTGCGTACTACATCGCCTACATCGGCAGTTTCTCCACCCATAAAGGTGATGTTCACCCCAAATGTTTTCATCTGATCGAAGAATGTCTGGTGTGCATTGATCAGTACTTCGAGCACCTCGCCAGGTATATTTTTTTTATTTCGATCGATAGTAGAAGAAAAGGCCAGATTATCATAAATGCCAGCGCAAAGCAGATCATCCAGATTCATAACGATGGCATCCTGGGCAATACCTTCCCATACTGAAATATTTCCTGTTTCCTTCCAGTATAAATAAGCCAGTATACTTTTTGAACCTGCCCCATCGGCATGCATCACATTGACCCAGGCGGAATCTTTTCCCAAAACATCTGGATATATCTTACAAAAAGCCTTAGGGAAAAGACCCTTATCAAGTTTTTCCGTAGCGGCATGTACCTCTTCCTTTTGGGCGGAGACGCCTCTTTGCTGATAAAGACTCATAATAGGAAGACAAATCTACCAAATAAGACCTTTACAGATATGAACTGTTTATCAATAATGATTTAGTTTTGCCAACTTTATGAAGGTTCACAATAATATAGATCAGTTGCCCGCCTTCCGTAAGGCGGTAATCACTATAGGTACTTTTGACGGTGTACACCGTGGCCATCGGGAAGTGCTAGCCAAACTTAAAGAAGAGGCTATCCGTATTGGTGGGGAAACCGTATTAATTACTTTTCACCCTCACCCCCGCAAAGTAGTCTCATCGGCTATACTTGGTATAAGGCTTATCAATACCATGGATGAACGGATCGAGCTCCTCACCGAAATAGGTGTCGACCATCTGGTGATCGTGCCTTTCACTGAAGCATTTGCCAACCAGCCGGCAGAAGATTATATAAAATTCTTTCTGATCGACAAATTTCATCCTCATACTATCATCATTGGATATGATCATCGTTTTGGCCGCGATCGCCTGGGAGACTTCCGGTTGCTTGAAAAATATTCCGGCACCTACAATTATGCATTGAAGGAAATTCCTAAACACCTGCAGGAAAATATATCAATCAGTTCTACTAAAATCAGGGAGGCAATTCTTCATAGTGATTTTGAAACTGCAAATAAATTACTGGGTTACGAATTCTTTTTTACAGGTGTAGTTGTACACGGTGATAAACTGGGAAGAAAACTTGGCTATCCAACAGCAAACCTAAAAACAAGGGATGAAGAAAAGATAATACCCGGTAATGGCATTTACGCTGTTTATGCGAGAACCGCAGACGGTCTTCCAAGAAAGGGTATGATGAGCATTGGATTCCGGCCTACAGTAGATGGTAAGAAAAGAGTAGTTGAAGTAAATCTTTTTGAATTCGATGAAGAGATCTATGACCAGGAACTAAAGGTGATCGTAAAAAAATATCTGCGAGAAGAGATCAAGTTCAATGGACTGGACGAGCTCGTCGCGCAGATGGGAAAAGACCGGATCGCCAGCCTATTGTTACTTTAATATTTTATTTTAAATGCGATATCGTCGGGCTTGTCATACAAAGTGTTAAGCTCAATCTTTATAGTTGCCTTCTTCTTATCTTCTGAGAGCACCACACTCTTTCCTTCCACTGAAGTAGCAGCTCTGGGCAAATTGATCACATAAGTATGCGCAATAGTCATTCCCATTCCTGCCAGTTCTTTTAAACCTGTCAGAAACTCATCTGAACTCAGGGTGCTGATCTTATCCTTATTGACCTTTCCTTTAATGTCTCCGTCATTAAAACTAACATCCAGGTAAGAAGCGATCGTGCTGGATTCAGGTATCTTTTCCCCTCCTCCAATATCTCCAGCACCTTGCGTTACAAGGTCCTTCACCCTTTTTCCAAGTACTTTATCAGTCAGGGTATTTAGCTGGGAGATCTGGCCAAGATTGGTAAATGAAAAACTCATTTTGGTCATGAATTTTTCTGCTTCCGCATCCAGTTTTATATGCATAGATCCGGTACGCAATAAATTTTTATCTGCTTCTGATAAGCCAGCGATACTGTCAACGATCGTTGCCATCGAAAAACTGGAATCCATTTTTTGACCCTTGAGTTTATCCATGGCTTCATTATCACCACCCATATTTTTAAGAAGCCCCATAAGCGCGCTCATATCATTTGTGTTGGTAATGGAACCGGATCCGTCAGCATTTACTGTAACCTCCTCTGTGGTTTCAAGGCAGCCTGTTAATAGGAGCGCCGCAAACCCCAGCAGAAAGAATAATTTTTTCATAATTCAGGTTTATTGTTTGTTTTTGATGATGATCCCTTCAAAATCGTTGCAGGAACCCCGCAAAGAAAGCCATTTTATAGAACAGATTAACTAAGAATTTTGACCAGCAACTCTTTCATTAATGAACCACTGGAAGTGGCGCCAGTTGACCCAATTCCAATACTTTTCAGGTTGTATTGATGCAATAGCAGCAACACTTTTTCTACTCCATCATAATTGAAAAGATTGGCCGTTCGTACATAATCTTTTACGAAAAAAAATGGAACTCCCATTATTTCGGATAATGTTTTTTCATCTCTTGAGGGGGAACCAAAGACCATATATACTTTACTGAAATAACTGTAAAGAGCAGGTAGTACCATTTGAATAGGACCTGCTTTAGGATTACTTTCAAAATACTGAACGATTCGCAGGCTTTTCGCCAGATCCTTATTAGCAATGGCCAGTTGAAGTTCAAAAGCATTGAATTCTTTGCTTACTCCAATATATTGTTCAATATCATCTTCGTTAATAACAGTTCGCTTACCCAGGTTCACTCTCAATTTTTCTATCTCATTTTCGATCCTGGAAAGATCATTGCCAATATGATCCACCAATAAAGCAAGTCCCCGCGGGTTTATGGTAAGACCTTTCCCTTTGATCAATATAGATGTCCATTCAGGAAGTTCACGCTCACTGATCTTTTTTATGGTAATAAGTTCGCCTTTCTCCTTAATATACTTTGCCATCTTCTTACGGGCATCCAGTTTTTTTTCTTTGTAGGAGACGACGAATACGGTAGAGCCAAGTGGATTTTCAAAATAAGGCTCCAGCTTATCAATATCACGCATTTGCTGGGCTTCTTTTAATATCACTACTTGTTTCTCTGCGAACATGGGATACCGACGACAGGCATTCAGTATATCCGCCCAGTTCGCATCTTTTCCATAAAATATAGTAAGATTGAAAGATGCTTCGGATGCTGGCAATATTTTTTGTTCAGCATAAGAGACAACCTTATCTATAAAGTAGTCCTCTTCGCCTTCCAACCAATAGACTGGTTTGAAAGAACCCTTTTTCCAATCATTAATTATCTTATCCACCGACATAATATGCTAAGTTACAAGCTTTGGTAATTAAATAATTCAGGTTATGAATGCATTGTAAAACTACTATGGGAATATTGGCACGGTTTTCGAAATTGTGCTGACGGAAACGATATTTAACAGCATTTATAAGTTTCTCTAAATTTTGGAAGGTTACCTTACATCGTTTACCGAATAAATAAATGTGAACAAATAAAATCACTATTTTATGGCTAACACTAATTATCCCTCAGCAACTTCAACAACGGAAGTTCGCACAGAAAAAAGCAACAGGACAAGCAAAAACATCATTATTGGAATTCTTGCAGCTGGCCTGCTGGGTACCTGGGGCTATCTTCTCTATGATAAGAACAAGTCTGGTGAAAAGATCGCTAGTCAAACTGTTCAAATCTCCAGTCTCGATTCTTCCAAGACTGAGATTCAGCGCGAATTTGACAACGCACTGGCAAGACTTGACTCTGTAACCGGAGCAAACAACAATCTCCAGGGCCAGTTAACTGATCGTCAGAAGGACATCGATACTCGTAAAGCAGAGATTCGCCGTATTCTGAACGATAAGAATGCAACGACTGCACAACTTACAAAGGCACGTGGCATGATCACGGATCTTAATTCAAAGATAACTAGCCTGGAAGCGGATGTAGCAAGGCTGACTGGTGAAAATCAGCAACTGACAGTTACCAATACCTCTTTAACACAAGAAAAATCAGTACTTCAGCAAAATCTGGCCACTACCAATTCTGAAAAAGAAGAACTTTCAAAAACAGTTGACGTAGCTTCTACATTCACCGCATCAAACATTCAGGTTACACCTGTAAATGAAAAGAAAAGCGGCAAGGAAAAAACAACAACTACCGCAAAACGTGTTGACAAACTGGTTGTTTCTTTTGATGTAGAGAACAGGATCGCAAAATCAGGAGCGGCAGATATGTACATTATTGTTACAGATCCTACTGGTAAAGTGATCACAGATGCAAGTCTTGGTTCTGGTACCCTGAACACTCGTAATGATGGTGACAAACCCTTCACCAGCAAAGTAGCGGTTGATTATGTACAGGGACAACGCAAAACACTTTCATTCCCTATCCGTAATGCTGATTTCAGCACCGGTGATTATAAAATTGAGATATATCACAATGGCTTCAAGATCGGAGAAGCTGTGAGAAATCTGAAAAAAGGTGGTTTATTCGGTTAAGAGCAGTTAACTCCTGCTAAGCCGCTTCAAATTTGAAGCGGCTTTTTTATTGCCAGTTAGCCACAAGTTTTGCACAAAGGTGAATAGCTGCTATCCCACCCAAGGACAGCCCCTTTTTATAGTTTAAATTTGAGAGCAAATCAGAAGAAAAATGAAAAATCTTATCAGACTGAATCTGCTTTTCGTTATCCTGTTCGTTTTTTCGAATGGAGGTCTGGGGCAGAATCGTCTTCACCCTGTGCTGAACGGAACAATTTATACTGGTATTGAGGTGGGCTCAAAAGGAGTGAAGATGAGTGTGATCGAAATTGGAAAAGATGCCCAAAGTACAGGAGCCTTTACCATTTTGAAAGACACTTCTGTAAATACTGATTTTATCTCCTTTACCGCTCCTACATTTTCTGCTACATTAAAAGGCTTGATGGATCTGTATCAAATGGCGCTCAATGATATTAAAGTGCCTTCTAAAAGAATTTTCACAGTGATCAGCAGCGGTGTAAAAAAACAAGCCGAAAAAGAGAATAAACAGCAATGGATAGATAATCTTATTGATTCATTTCGCATACTTTCTAATGAGCCCAACAGAAAAGTTGAGGTGGTGGATGTAGTGAAAGAGGCCCGTCTCTCCCACCTGGGTATTGTGCCCGCTTCAAGAAGATTCAATACTTTTTTACTTGATATTGGCAGTGGAAATACAAAAGGAGGTTATTTCCCCTATGACAATACAGATGATTTCAGGCTTTTCCAATTGAACTGGGGAACCAAGAGCACCGCCAATGCCACTGAAAAAAAATTAGATGGTGATAATAGTCTGGAAAATTTTCAGCGACAATTGAACAGGATAATGTCCAATCTGGAGAATTCTGAATTGAACTATGCCATAAATAGCAGCGGTGCCTATCCTCTTAGCGATAATATTGCCTTTAGCGGGGGAATAGCCTGGGCGGTCGCCACAATGATTCGCCCGGAAATGCTGGACAATCCAGTGGTCACAGTTACCTATGATGATGTTGTTAAGTTTTCTGAAACGCTTTCTGATAATTTCAAAAAGCTTTCACCAGCTTATCTTTCTTCACTGGTACCGGATGGTTCAGATAAAAAAGATGTTTTAACGGAAGTCACAAGGGTTCAAAAAGTCTTTGATCAGCGTTCCCTTATCGCCGGCACTTCACTTCTGCTACATATCATGCGGCAATTCGTTACACTTTATTCAAGCAAGAATTTTTACCTGATAAAAAATGGCCAGGTAGGTTGGATATCTGCATATGTAGATCAATCTGTATCCAAATAGATAATAAATAGTTCCTATCCCGCATGCCTGTAAAAGATACTAAATCTGTCTTGTTAGTTATGTTGTCCTGCGGGTTGGTAGGCACCTGGGGCTATTATATTTATGATAAGGCCCATATGCCATTAGTAAACGCAGTATTACCTCCTCCTTCCGGCAAGGTTGATTCATTGGCTATTTCAAGAGGTGTTGCAGATTCACTCAACAAGATCTATCAGGATGCTCTTAGATCTCTCGGAACTGAATTAGATTCCACAAATAATGAAAAGGGATTATTAAGTTCTCAACTGCAGGCAAGGATGGCTGAGATCTACAAGCTAAGACTGGAGATCAATCTTATTCTGAAAAAGGAAAATATAAAAAAAGAAGATATTGATCTGGCCCGCCAGAAGACAATCGAATTACAAATGCTGGTGTCGGATCTTCAAAACCGGAATAATTCCGTTGAGGAAGAAAAGGTTCAGATTGCCGGATTTTTAGACAAAGTGAATCTACAGGTAAAGGATCTTGAAACCAGTAATCAGGCTTTATTTCAGGAGAACAAAGTGATGACAGAAAAAATATCACAAGCAAATACTTTTATTGCCACCGATATTCATTTATCTCCTGTAACAGTGAAATCTGATAAGGAAATTGAAACTAACCAGGCAAATAAAGCTTCCAAACTGGTCATCAGTTTTGATGTTACTAATAATATTTTCGATTCCGGTAACGCCGAGGTCTATGTGGTGATCACCCGTCCCGATGGCCGGCTTCTAACCGATGATGTCTGGGAGTCTTCCGCTATGCTTGACACCAGGAAATCAGGTAAGATCCGTTATACTCGTAAGATCAAATTTGATTATGAGAAAGGCGAAACCAAAGAGATCAGCTTCTCACTGAACGCCGATTCTTATGATAAGGGAACTTATCTTCTGCAGCTTTATCATAATGGATTTCTTATTGGCCAGGCTCGCAAAACGCTTGGATGATCCCTCTGTTTTATTTTGATATGACATAAAAAAAGCCTCCCGAAGGAGGCTTATATTTTTTAAGGCGATAAGCTTATTGAAGATTGAAACCGTAGCTCACGTAGTAAAGTCCACCAACAGATGGGCTACCGTAACCAGTACGATAGTAATTGTTACCCAGGTTAGTTCCACCTACACGGAATACGCTTTTTGTTCCTTTAGGACGATAAGTAACCTGACCATCCCACCATCCAAAGTAAGGAAGTGTTCCACTTACGAAAGTTCCTTCGTAATAGTTATTATCCTGCCATTTGAAAACAACGTTAAAACCAATACCTGTGCTTTTGATATTATCATTACGCAAACCGATGTTGTAACGATATTTTGGTGCGTTGAAGAAAGTCACTTCTCCTGTTGGAACATTGGTCAGCTTGTCAGAGAATAAGTTTCCATAGAAATAATAATTTTTCAGGAAACGATAATCAAGGCTAACTCCCCAACCATCTGCTCTTACTTCTGCTGCGCTATTCTGTACATAAGAAATATTGGTGCTGCTGAAAGCAGAATACAGTTCGTAGTTATTGCCAGTTTTAGATTGAGCAACCGCAGCGTTTATCAGGAAGTCCTGGTATTTGCTGTAATAATAATAAGCGTCGATCAGTAAACGATCGGCGATAACAGCTTTGTAACCTACTTCATAGCTATATACTTTTTCAGGAGTTACATTTTTGTAAACCGCTTTTACTAGGCGGCTTGAATCTCCCAGTGTACCACTGCGATAAGCAAGTACGGAAGCGGCCGTATAACCTGGCAAAGTAGAATTCAATTTATAGTATGACTGGAATTCGGGAAGACAACCCATTAACACACCAGAACCAGTTACTAAACTGATATACTGATTTTGGTTGGATGGGAAACGATAAGCAGATTGGTAAGACAAACGGAGGAATTGATTCTTTGCAGTTCTTAAAACACCGGTTACTCTTGGAGTGAAACGACCATTGAAATTGGTTTGCTTATCAAAACGACCGGAAGCGGTAATAGTAAATCTGTCATCTTTACCGAAAGATTTTTTAGCCTGCAGGTACATGCCATATTCATTTACACGGATCCTTTGTAATGTATCCGAGAAAATGGTACCCTGAGAATTCATTACCCACTGTTTCCAGCTGGCACCACCTAATATTTCAACAAACTTGTTGAAATGAAGCAGCTCAGAAAGATTACCCTGAATCTCTACATTATACAAATCTGATTTGTCAAGGAATAGTGCACCACCCTTACGGATCGGAGTTTTTTTGATGATAGAAGCTACAGAGTCAAATGACCTTGTACCTGGAATATAACGTCCAATATCAGCAGATGCTCTTGCAGCAGAATGAAGAGTCATATCACTTACAACGGATCCGTTCAAACGGCGACCTTCGGAGAAAGTACCAATATAAGTAGGGAACCAAACGCCGCTTGGTTTGTAAGCTTCATTAATGAAAGCGCCTAGTGCACTTGCATTATAAGCCTCACCTGCATTTTCCTGCGTAGTATACGCTCTGAACATCCAATTCTTTGCTTTTGCTTCGAATTTATGCTGGCCGATCTTCAGATTACGAAGAGAATAACGGTCAGCACCTGTATAAACAGTAGTACCAGAACCAACATATGTAGCCACGGAAAGCTCCAGGCGATCGCTCACTTTATAATGAACCGCTGCAGTTCCTTTTACATTGAGTGTATTATAATCAACCAGGTTTTCTTCATTATAACCGGTACGAGATACAGTAGCTTTATTGAAATAACCACGGTTCAATCCAATATAAAAAGGCATCATTTGTTGAGCAGCACCCTGTAATGGACCAGGAAGTGCACCAATGAATGCACCGATTTGCGCATTTGTTGGATATGGATTCAATCCTATCGCGCCAGGGAAGGAAGGGTTACCAGGAACACCAAAATAAGCGTTTGCTGCATTTACCACATCAAGCAATCCACCAGTTGCAGCTAATATACCTCTGCGTGTTTGGTCCTGAACAAAATAAGAGAAACCTGCCATGTCTGCACTGGTCTCATCACCATAAACATTAATACCATTATAACCCGGATCGTTCTGGCGATTACCACCAACCACTTTGCTCAACACACCGATCTGTTGTTTATTACGATAATCTTCTGCTTCCCAGTCATTTCCTTTAACCAACTGGAATGCTACTTTGAAAGCGAATTTATCTTTGAAAGATTTTGCAAAACGGAAAGCCCAGTCATAATATGGAGAAGCATTGCGTTGCTTACCATCCACATGCATAATACCCTGCTTAATATTATAGCTAAGATCTTTATACTTGAAAGGATCTTTTGTTTGAATAAGAACAGTACCGTTCATACCACCAGAACCATAGAGTGCGGAAGAAGCACCAGAAAGAACCTCTACTGATTCTACATCCAGATCAGAGGGGCCAACTATGTTACCTACAGAGAAATTAAGTCCGGGAGCCTGGTTATCCATTCCATCTACCAATTGGTTTAGACGAAGGTTACCACTGCTTACAAAACCACGGGTAGTGATAGTACGGAAGGTTAGACTAGCTGTATGAACATCAACCCCTTTAAGGTTACCAAGTGCTTCATAGTAATTTGGCGCTGCCATATTACGAAGTTGCTTTGAGCCAAAACGTTCGACAGTAACACCAGCCTCCAGATATTTCTGAGGTAAACGGTTGGTAGAATAAACTACGACGTTCTCTGTGATCTTATTAGATGCTTTAATAGTGATGTCTACTGTCTTAGAGGCATCTGTAACAGTGATCTCCTTGCTTTCGAACTCTGCAGAACTGATTATCAGTACCACAGGAAGTTTTTTCACCTTAATGGTGAAAGCTCCATCCGAATTGGTATAGGTGTTTTGGTCTGAACCTTTTACCGTGACGGTTGCTGAAGCGACACTTTCTTTTGAGGTTTCATCTTTAATGGTGCCGGAGATTGTCACAGATGTCTGGCTGTTCGCGGTGACCGTGAAAAGGCAAGCCATTAACCATGCAGCTAAAAAGCGGTAGCTTTTTCTCATAAATAGTGAGTTTTTAGTTTTGTTGCCCCCGTTCGAAAAGGGGGTTAATCGAGCGGAAAAGTATGAATTGTAAAGTTTATCTAAAAATTTAATTTTTAAGGCGAAAGGGATAAAATGTTGAAATCTTGGGCGGCCGTTTATTGGCCGATTTTTGGACCCTCACTACATTCGATTATGACCCAACTGACACTACCCCATCAAAACGCATTTTATCGGGGTAAAGTCCGGGATGTTTACACCATCGCCTACCGGCTTTTGGTAATGGTCGCAAGCGACCGTATCTCGGCTTTTGATGTGATCCTCCCTCGCCCGATTCCCGGAAAAGGACAGGTTTTAAACCAAATTGCGGCTTTTATGCTATCCCAAACCCGGGATATCTGCCCAAACTGGCTACTGGATAGCCCGGCGCCAAATGTCTCAGTCGGACATAAATGTGTCCCTTTTCGCATAGAAATGGTGGTGAGAGGCAACCTGGTGGGCCATGCCTGGCGAACCTATAAAGCTGGAAATAAGCAGCTTTGCGGAGCTCTGATGGCCGAAGGATTAAGGGAAAATGATTTTTTTCCCAAGCCCATTATTACCCCGTCTACCAAGGCGGAAGCCGGTCATGATGAGGATATTAGCCCGGAAGAGATCATCCGAACAGGAGTTTGCAACGCAGAAGAATGGGGAAAATTAGCTTCTTATTCATTGGCCCTTTTTCAACGAGGTAAAGAAATAGCTGCAAAAAGCGGACTGATCCTCGCAGATACGAAATACGAATTCGGAAAACTAAATGGTGAAATTGTACTGATGGATGAGATCCATACTCCCGACAGTTCCCGATATTTTTATGCGGAAGGTTTTGAAGAAAGACAGATCAACAGCGAAAGACAAAAGCAACTTTCTAAAGAATTTGTCAGGGAGTGGTTGATTGAAAATGATTTTATGGGTAACCCAGGACAAACCGTTCCAGAAATGACTGATGAATGGATCGGTACGATCAGTAAGAGATATATTGAACTTTTTGAAGTAGTGACAGGTCAGTCATTTAAAAAAGAAGATCTAAGCGAAGAAGAAACCAGGCAAAGGATCATTTCATCACTTGAAAAATTTTAAATAAAAAAAAGCCGGCTCTTGCCGGCTTTATAATTTGGATGATTTATTTTGTATCTACTTTTATTTGCGTAGCTGTTTTAAATTCCCTTTTCGCATTCTTTCCAACTGGGCAATAATAATCAAGTGCATCCTGGGCTTCGGTATAAGTAAGCCAGTAATCAGTTACACTACCAGTGAAGACCCGGTCAGTTGAATAGTTGTAGAAATCCCTGGTACCCCTGGAGCTGAAATTTCCGTAGACCAGTGTTCCTTCAAAAGGCTTGTACCCATTGTAAGATTGTAGGACGTTATAACCATAATTTGTTTCCACTACATAATAATTGCAATAAGAATCGCTGTATACCACCTCTCCTTTTTCTTTAGAGAGCCAGTAGCTGTTATCGTTTCCTCCGGAATACGTTTTTACGCAGCCGCTGATAAGTACAGCGGCGAAGGCGATAACTGAGAGTGTAAATATTCTTTTCATAAATTTAATTTTTTCCCGGCGGGTAGCCAGTGGTTAAGGAAAGATTGTTTGATCTTACATATTAGAAGACTGTGCCAAATGTGCAATGGTTAGGCCTTGATTTTGTTAAAATGAATTAAAACCATTTCTTCGATGTATGAAGTACATACTGTTTGCCCTGGGTTCTTTTATTTTTCTTAACACTACCGCACAAACCAGCTATATGTTAGTTGGCACTTATGATTCTCCATTAAACCAGGGAATCCATGTGTACAGCTATGATGCAAAAACTGGTAATACGAAAGAGAGATCACATTATAAGATCAGCAATCCTTCTTTTCTTACCGTTTCCCCCGATAAAAAATTTGTGTATGCCGTGGAGGAAGATGCCTCTTCTAAAGGAAAAACAGGAAATATTTGTTCTTTTTCATTTAACAGAGAAAGAGGTGAACTAACTTTTATCGATAGAAAACCAACAGGCGGAGATCATCCCTGTCATGTAGAGTGTGATAAAACTGGCAAATGGCTTTTCGTTTCTAATTACAGCAGTGGTTCCCTATCTGTTTTTTCAATAAGTGCCAATGGGAAGCTGGGCGCTCCTGTATTGATTCAGCATTATGGTAAAGGGCCCGATACTATAAGACAGCGATCGCCACATGTACACGGCGCTTTTATGTCGGCTGATAATAAACGACTATTTGTAACTGATCTCGGACTGGATCGCTTATATATTTATCCATTTGATGCGAAGACAGGAAAATTGGGCAGCCCCGATTCTGTTTCCTCCCTGCCCGGTTCTGGTCCGCGCTCTATTGCCTTTGGAATTAGTTCCAAAACAGCCTACATGATCGAAGAATTGAGTGGAACTGTAACTGGTTTGCGAATGATGGATGGTAAAGTAAAAAGTTTCCAAAGAATAAGCACCCGAATTGAAGGCGATACCCTCCGCCCTGGCAGTGCCGATATTAAAATAAATGGATTCAATCTTT
The DNA here is from genome assembly GCA_046596515.1 of Chitinophagaceae bacterium. Lineage (GTDB taxonomy): Bacteria > Bacteroidota > Bacteroidia > Chitinophagales > Chitinophagaceae > JJ008. The sequence goes on from JBKJMI010000118.1 coordinate 93,672, forward strand.
ATGCTTCCAACCGTGGTGATCTGAATAATATCGCTATTTATAAAATAGATCCACTTTCAGATAGACTGAATCTGGTAGGGCATCAGTCTGCAATGGGTAAAGCACCCAGAAACTTCAGCATAGATCCATCCGGAAAATATTTATTCTGTGAAAATCAGAACAGTGATGAGATCGTGATCTTTAAAATCCTTAAAAATGGTCTGCTGAAAGATTCAGGTCGACGCATCAAACTGGGAAAACCCGTATGTATACAATGGATCCCCTAAGACTTTTTTATCAGATCCAGGAGTCTTTGTTTTGATTTATTGAAAACGTTACGGCCTTTATCAATGCCGCTTCGTTTGAGTTTTTGTTCTTCTTCCGGAAGATGAATAAAATCAAGGCATTCCTGGCTGCAGCAGCCTTCCATTTTTTTATTACACTCCTCACATTGGATAAACAGCAGGTGACAGGCATCGTTAATGCAATTGACATGGGTATCTGCCGGCTTACCACATTGATGGCAATGTGATATGATCTCTTCAGTCACTCTCTCCCCTAACCTTTGATCAAAAACGAAATTCTTACCATGAAAGCGGTTAGGAAGGCTTTTCTCCCGAACCTGGTTCACATAATGTATTATACCACCTTCCAGGTGAAAGACATTTTCAAACCCCCTGTGCAGCATATAAGCCGAAGCTTTTTCACATCGAATGCCACCGGTACAATACATGATTATATTTTTCTTAGCATGATGTTCCATCATGTTCGCCGCCATAGGTAATTGTTCCCTGAATGTGTCACTCGGAATTTCAATAGCTTTTTCGAAATGGCCCACTTCAAACTCGTAATGATTTCGCATATCAATTACTATCGTATCCGGATCTTCGGTAAGTGTATTAAATTCTTCTGCATTCACATATCTACCTTTTCGGGACATATCAAATCCCGGATCAACAATTCCGTCGGCGACTATATTCTTTCTTACTTTAATATCCAGTACATAGAAGGATTTTCCATCATCATCTACCGCTACATTCAAACGCAAGTCTTTCAATTCGGCGTATGAATACAGATAAGCACGCAGCATATCCAAATCGGTCGTAGGTATACTGATCTGGGCATTCACTCCTTCTTCCGCCAGATAGATCCGGCCCATTACGCCCAATTGTCCAAGTTCAATAAACCATTTATCCCTTAACGATTTGGGATCTTCTATTTTAAAATAACAATAAAATGAAAGGGTGATCCTCTTTGTAGGATCAATCAATATCTTTTCCTTAAGCTCCCTTCGGGAGACACGGTTGTGTAGTGTAGCCATATTAATAATTTTAATTCCCGGGATGGGAACCCAATTGCAGGTTGGGCAAAATTTAACAAGGCAAAGTTAAGAAAAGTAGGGAGTTATCAGTTAGGAGTTAGGAGAAGAACTTTTGTTAATTTAAAACCTGGATTTTGAATGGGGAAAATAGGCAATTGGGTTATTGGTTAATGACTACCGGCGGGATATTCAATTTATAATCCTGAAGAGATTTAATACTCCTAACTACTTACTCCTAACTCCTAACTCCTAACTCAGTTTACGGCCAATCATCCCCCCTTACTCTACCAGACCTACTGATCCCTAAACGAATATTTAATAACCAGGGCCTCCCATTCAGGTAAGATTGAACAAGGTCTATGCGGAACTGCTTGAAAATATTATCAAGTCCACCGAATATCTCATAATAATAACGGCTCTTGTTAATATAAAAACCGTTGATCCCTGTTACCAGATAGATCTTGAGTTTACGAATACCCGGAAGTTTGTTCGTAAGAAAACCGTTGAAATTATGTTCAATATGAGCCAGGGTATAGAAGGAAGAGGTATTGCTGAATTGGTAAATGGGCAAAAGTTGAAAACTATTCAGGTATTCGGTGGCAAGGGTGGAAACATTTCCATTGAAGTGATTATAATCAGGCAACTGAATACTGTCGATATGTATGAACCCTCCCATGCCTAATCTGAAACGAGTGCGTCCCAATAAATGAAAATTCAATCCCCCACTCATATTGAACTTCCATTTGCTATAATCCAGATCAGATCCTAAGAAGTTTGCAAAAGCCTTCGTGTATTGAATACTGAACACCGGATATTTGGATCCAAGGCTGGAACGACGTTCCGGTAGCTGAATATAACGAACGCCAGGCTGCCATCTTAGACTCAATTGTGTAAAAAATACCTGGTGCGATGGAATATTTACAGACACTAACTCAGATGGATAATTTGGTTTATACTCTCTGCTAGCCCGGTCGCGGAGTGTAAAATTGGTAGTATTTTCCAAAGCTCTCCGGTCCTGGTATTGAAATCCAGCTGTTATCTGAAAGCCTTCATCAAATGTTTTTCTGAAACTTCCGCGGAAATAATTGGCCTCATAAGATCGAATGCGGTTATTCTCTCCAAACAAACAAGAGACCGTATTTCCCCTTTCACCAATCGGACTATTATTATTAAACTGAAAGACCCTGCTTCCCCCGGACAGCAAAAAATGAGTAGCGAATTTTTTCCCTGTATGATAATTTATGGTAAGCCAGCTATTGAAATGCCCATTGGAAAACCCATAACGAAGATTTGAGGTTACGCTTAAATTCCTTCGGGAGCTGGCCACAGAATCCAATCTCTTCGACCAGCTAAGGGAAGGGCCAAGAACCCAACCTTCTGCAGGATTAAAATTTACCTGATCAATAATTGGTGGAAAAGAAATGGATGATCTGGATCTGCTATTTGAAAATGATTTACCAGAGATCATTAAACCTGTAACAGATGTTTTGTTTCGTTTCTTATCAAGCGAATCCAGGTATCGTGGATCCTTTCTTCTCAGTTCAAGGCTGTCTTTTTTCGCGTAATCTTTTCTTTCCTCCTCCATCAGTGGCATGGGACGATTTTCTTCCCAGTATTGATCATTTCGCTTATTAGCGCTATCGATATAACGGAGTAAGATATTAGTGAATGTCTTTTTTGTGAATGAGGCTGGCAGATCAAGATCGGTGTAAACATTTAAGAAGGATCCATACCCGTCAAAACCAAAGAATTTCGCCGCAGGATAAATAACCTGAGTGGAAAGAAACCAGGTGTCATTGTCTACCGGACGGTATAACTGTTCTATGCGAAGGGTGTCCAGCAATTCCATAGAAGATGCTTTGAACAGACTTAACTTAAGTGAATGAATTCGCCAGTCAAGATCAACAATATCAATATAGCCACTGAATAAGGGTTCAAATTTCCTTTTTGGAATGACTAGAATATGATCGATCATTTTTCCATCTTCGAAATAAGTGCCTTCCAGTTTATATCGGTAAAAATTAAGCGCCTTATCACTAATAGGAGAAATGAATCCCCGGGGATTAATAGTGGAGCCGAAATTGATATTCTCTTTATAAAACGAAAAGATCTTTGGTGCGGCCAATCCAAACCCATCCGATTGTCCGCTTACTTTAGATGAGATCACTTCAACTTTCTCCTTCCCTTTTTCATAACTATAATTTGAAAAGGTCTCAGAGAGGAACACGATCTTTTTCTTGCTGGTATCGCCATCCTCAAAATCAATTTTTTGTCCAAAGAATTTCTTAGGAAAATCCCTTAAGCGAAGCTGGCCCTTGGTATATACGCGGCAACTAAATCGTTCGATCTGCTGGTCGTAAAAAATTCTTTTCTTAATCGTATTTCTTATAATGGCATAAGCAGGATCTTCCCCGTTCTTTACAATGACCTCTGCCATTACTTTATCCTGTGGAACCAGGATAATATCCAGCCTCCTATTCCCATTGACAACAATATCCTCTTCCTTTTTTTTATAGCCAACATACTGGCAAACGATGGTATACCGGCCCTTCGACTCAAGTTTTAATTCATATACACCTTCCAGATTGGCAGTAACGCCGGATTTACTTCCTTTCACATATACAAAAGCATAGGGAAGCGTTTGTCCACTGCTATCCGTTACTTTCCCCACAAGGGTTTGTGCTCCTGAAACCAGGCTGCATAAAAACAGGAACAGGAAGAAAGGGTACTTCATTTAATAAATTATGGAAACTTATTTGCCGGAAAGACGCAAAAAACTTCCGCTCAGCGCGGCAAAACCACCTACCATACTACCTACTAATCCGGTAACCAGGATAAGTAATATTCTCGATCCTCCCAATGGAAGAAGATGGGACATTCTTGTTGCCAAAATGCCATTGTTCTTCATATCGATCCACCAGGCCAGGCCTACCCACAAAATAAGCACACCTAATAGTCCGGCAAGAAATGCTTTGCCCGGACGCTGGGGAATAAGTAAGGCTACTATAAATGCTGCAATGGCAATTCCATACCATGGCAAATAAATTCCGGATATATATGACAGTGCAGCTGTCAGTAATAATGCAATAAAGAATTTCATTTTAGAATATTTTTATCAGCTATTGCTGAAGTTCATGACCCACTTAATTTTTTTATCTTTTTTGTCTGCTTCATGCATGAACCAAAGTTTATAATACTGGCCCTTCACCCAATTATCCAGATAATCATCATAATAACGGCTGCCAGGATTACCACTTTCTCCTCCGGGATAAACAGCATAGGCCTCTGTTTCGGCAGTCATATGAACGATCATTCTCCAGCTGGGTCCATGACTTTTTGTTACGGCATTGATGATATCATTATTGCCGCCAATATTCAGATCAGTGCGGGCAAAAGCAGGCAAAGCATCTTTCAATAAATGATAAACTGCGGGGCGCTTAAATTTTGCCCATTCCAATCTTCCTTCTTTTTCAGCTGAGGCTAATCTTCCTGCTGCACGATGCATAGCATCTGTTACCAGATCGAATAAGGTTTCTACCTGAGGCGTATTAATATTATCAATGAATTTCATTGCTGAATCCTTCAATAATAACTCCATTGTAGTCTGTGCTCCGGGAAAGGGCACTGTATCTGCTTTTGCTAATTCATCTGCCCAAATACAGATCTGCAAACTATCCCACCAGCATTGATAAACTGTTTGACCTTTTGAATCTGGTGAGGCCATCAGGTCCCAATCACGTACCAGGCCAAGATATTTTTTCTCATCTGCACTTAACCCATCTTCCTTCAAATATTTTAAAAGCAGGGGACGAATATCTTCTGCTGTAGAATTAAAATAATTGTTTTGCAATTTCATCATATCCTCAGGACGAATACCAGACATAACATTCAAATATTTTTCAATGGTAATTGCTCTTGCTGTGATATAACTTCCGGGAATAAAATAGGGATAGGTAGAATCTGCTGGTCGCTGGTTGCCACTTTCTAAAAATCCTCTTACCGGATTTTTGCTGTGCGGGTTCTCGGTCTGAGGTATAAATCCCTGCCACATATAACTGGAGTCTTCACCGGGCATTACATAGAGTCCCTGCCCATCCCAGCGGGCCGGAAATTTACCTTGCTGCCAGATGGCTATATCTCCACTTTTGGACGCGAATACAAAATTCTGACCCGGGCAACTGAATGCCCTGATGGCACTTTCATAATCGTCATAATTCTTTGCTCTGTTCAGATAATAGATTGCTAATGCTTCATTGGATCCATCATGCGCCACCCAGCGTACGGCGAGGTTGCGATTGGCGGAAACAGGTTTTGAAAAACTCTGATCATACATCACCGGACCGAACACTGTATAAGCCACTGTATCAAAAACTGAGGGCCCTCCTTTCACTTTTATTTCTTCTATTCTTAGCTGGGAAGTTTTCCAGGCACTGTCGAACCAATATTCTTTTTTACTCTGATCTCTGAATTTGATCTCATAATAATCTTTCACATCACGCTGGGCATTGGTAACTCCCCAGGCTATGCTGTCATTAAAACCAATTATCACGCATGGACTTCCTGGCAGGCTGACCCCATAAACATTACAGGTTGGAGATGATAATTGCATTTCATACCAGATCGATGGAAGGGATAATTCCAGGTGAGGATCATTACATAATATTGGAGACCCACTGGCTGTTTTTGAACCGGCCACCACCCAATTATTACTTCCATTATCAGGATTCGGTTTGCTGATTTCAGTAGCCTTAACGACAGAAGTATTTTTAAAATATAATGAATCTGCATTTACTGGTTTGATCGGTATGATCCCTGCCTTATCAAATGCGGTTCCTTTCGGTACTATTGGCAAAAGTGAATCAGGTACCTGCGGATAAAGCATTTTTAATTCATCCGGCATGAATACCGCTTTGGCATTTGTATTAAGCAGATCATTTTCTGTTCCCGAAGAAAGCATTTTTGCCATCATCTTTAATAAAAGACAGGTGCGGAGATTTGACCAGACTCCCGGTTTTACATTGAGTAATTTATATTCCAGTGGCAATTGGGATTCTTTCAATTGACTGATGTAGGAGTTTATTCCACTTGTATAAGCATCAAACATGGATTTATTTTCAGGATCAGCTTCCACCAGTTTCAACGTATTCTCCGCCGCGTATACCATTCCCAGCCTTCTTTGTTCTTTATCAAAATCAATGGCTTTTTTTCCTGCGATCTCGCTGGCTCTTCCGGCTGCCGCAAGTGTTTGCAGATCCATTTGAAATAATCTGAATTTAGCATGCAAGTATCCTTGTATGAAATACAGGTCCTCGTCATTTTCTGCAAATACATGTGGAACCAGTCGCTCATCAAAATAGACCGAAGCCTTACCTTTTAATCCTGGAAAACTAAGGTCTGCGTCAAAGGATTGATCTGCCGGTTCTGCATTCTGCCAGAAACCATGCTGCGGACTAAAAAATTTACCGGGGGGAGATGGCAAAGGGCCCAGGGGCCGGTTGAAAACAAAAACGAGTCCCGCGGTCATTATGGTGGAAATGGCAAACGGAAGGAGGCGCATAAAATATATATATTATTCTAAGTTAGGTGATAAAATTCAAGTGGCTAATTGTTCCTTCCGCCCAGCATGGGTACAAAAGAAAATTGATCGAATATTTCCTCTTTCCAATCTGTACAACTCAATTTTGTAATTCTCATCATTTGCTGCACTTTTCCTGCCCCAACCGGAATAACCATCAGCCCTCCGGGTTTTAATTGCTGCAGAAGTTTGGGTGGTATTTCCGGCGCCGCTGCCGTGATCAGTATCCGATCAAAAGGAGCATAACTGGGCAAGCCTTCATAACCATCACCATAAAAAAATTTAATGTTGTGATATTTATTCAGGAGATCAAAACGCTTATTATTATCAAACAGTTTTTTTTGCCTCTCAATAGTAAATACCTGAACCCCCATTTCAGCCAGAACCACGGCCTGGTAAGCACTTCCTGTTCCAATCTCCAACACTTTAAGGAAAGGCCTTAATTCCAGCAATTGAGATTGATAAGCGACAGTGTATGGCTGACTAATAGTTTGTCCTGCCTCTATTGGGAAAGCGCGGTCCTCATAGGCGTGATCATCAAAGACAGAATCAAGAAAAAAATGGCGGGGCACTTCAAGCATAGCATCAAGTACCCTTTCATCTGTTATACCTTTTAGTTGTAATGACTTCACCAGATTTTTTCTCATCCCCTTATGCTGGTATGTATCTTCTGTTGGTCTCATAAGCCCATATCTGCGATTAGTGTACTGATCTTTTCTACCAGTTCCGCATTCAAAAGATCGAATTCTTCCTTGTCCTTCATTTTTGTGTTCACGCTGAAATAAAATTTGATCTTGGGCTCAGTACCACTGGGTCGGGCTGAAATGCTGGTGCCATCATCGAGCAAAAACTGTAACACATTGGAGCGGGGAAGATCTAGTGCTTTCTCCTCACCGGTCACCAGGTTTTTCTCTACCTGCAGCTCATAATCTTTAATGGTAACCAGTTTTGAACTTCCTATCATGGATGGAGGATCCTTTCTGTATGCCTCCATCATATTTGCGATCTGCTGCTGACCATCCATTCCTTTTTTTGTGATAGAGATCAGATGTTCTTTGTACAATCCATATTCGGCATACAGATCGATCATTTTTTCATAAAGGGTCCTTCCTTTTTCTTTTTCATAGGCCGCCATTTCGCAAAGTAAGGCAACAGCGCTTATGCCATCCTTATCACGGATTTTATCACCGATCATCAAACCAAAACTCTCCTCTCCTCCTATTATATAATTTTCTTTTCCTTCTTTCTCACGGATCTTTTCTGCGATCCATTTAAATCCTGTGAGTACACGGTAACAGGCCACTTCATTTTTTTTAGCGATGGCATCAACCATTGGAGTAGTAACAATTGTAGTAATTACCATATCGTTTGGCCTGGCTATCCCTTTTGCTTTTCTAGCCTCTATCAGGTAATTAAAAGCGAGTACCGCTGTTTGATTTCCATTCATAAGTATCCAATTCCCTTCTTTATCCTTTACTCCGATCGCGATTCGGTCCGCATCCGGATCTGTTCCGCAAAGAATATCCGCATCCAGTTCTTTGGCTAGTTTAAGACCCAGGCTCATCGCCTCGCTTTCTTCCGGATTAGGATAGGCTACGGTAGGAAAATTACCATCAGGCACTGCCTGCGCCTCTACGATATGTACATTTTCAAATCCAAATCGTTTTAATACAGGAGGCACCATTTTTATACCCGTTCCATGTATGGGAGTATAAACGATTTTCAGGTCTTTATGCTTTTCAATGATCTCTGGATAAACAGAAAGGCCTTTTACCATTTCTATATACTGTTTATCCATTTCTTCTCCGATGATTGTGATATTTTTATCGCCCCCACTCCATTTTACTTCATCAACTGAATTGATCTTATCAACTTCACCTATTACATTTTTATCATGGGGTGGCACTAATTGTGAACCATCATTCCAATAGGCCTTATACCCATTATATTCTTTAGGATTATGCGAGGCAGTGCAGACCACTCCACCCTGGCAATTCAAGGTTCTTATGGCAAAAGAAAGTTCAGGAGTGGGCCTCAGGTCCTCAAAAAGATAAACATGAATGCCATTGGCAGCAAAAACATGAGCGACTGTCTCCGCAAAAAAACGACTGTTATTACGACTGTCATGCGCAATGGCCACTTTCACATTTTCGCCAAAGAATTGTTTAAGATAATTGGCGTAACCCTGGGTTGCCATGCCCACCGTGTATTTATTCATCCGGTTGGTACCCACCCCCATTAACCCCCTGAGTCCCCCTGTTCCAAATTCCAGGTTTTGATAAAAAGCATCTTCAAGACCTGCAGGATCTTCATTTTGCAATCTTTTAATCTCTTCTTTAGTTGCCGGATCCATGTTTCCGGAAAGCCAGCTGTCGATTCTTTGTTGAGTTGCCAGTTCCATATGTATTAAACTTAATTTCAGCTTGAAAGTTATTGAATTTTAGAAGAGCCGGAAGCGTAAATTTGCTTTTTGTTTGGTGCGAAATCTTTTATTCATAATATACTTCTTCTTTCTTCCATTCGCCAATGCGATCGGTCAGCATGCTGTATCCGCAGGTTCCCATTATTTTTCTATTGCAGATTCCATTCCAAAGAATAATAAGTCTAGAAAAAGAGTATACCTGGTTTCAGCTGTTAATGTGGTAGGATATGGTGGTACCATGATCGGTCTTTATAATGCATGGTATCGTAATTATGCACAAACCGCATTCCATTTTTTTAATGATATACCCGAATGGAAACAGGTGGATAAAGTTGGACACATGTTCAGCGCTTATCAGGAGAGCAGGGCCTCTACTGCCAGCTGGCGCTGGACAGGTATTGACCGTAAAAAATATATCTGGATCGGCGGTATGAGTGGTGCATTCTATCAAACAGCTATTGAAGTATTGGATGGATTTTCAGCCGGCTGGGGCTGGAGTTGGGGAGATTTTGGCGCAAATGTACTGGGCAGCGGATCTTTTGTGGCGCAAGAACTGGGATGGAATGAACAACGCATACAGATCAAATTCTCTACTCATAAAAAAAACTATGCTGATCCTGTATTAAATCAGCGAAGTGATGAACTGTTTGGCAAATCTTCTGCAGAACGATTTTTAAAAGATTATAATGCCCAGACCTATTGGGCCTCATTAAATCTTCGATCTTTTTTTCCAATGTCCAAATTACCGGCATGGCTAAATATTTCTGTTGGGTATGGAGCAGAAGGACTTTTTGGTGGAAGGCAGAACCTGGCGCTGGATCAGAATGGGGCTATAAAGTTTGACCGACGCGATATCAGCAGGTATCGTCAGTGGTACCTGGCGCCGGATGTCGATTTTACCCGGATAAAAACTAAAAACAAAGCATTAAAAACCTTTTTTTCACTACTTAATGCTGTTAAATGCCCTTTACCTGCAATGGAACTATCTAAAGGGAAACTTAGGTTACACGGTATTTACTTCTAGGCCGCTTAATCCTTAATTTAGCAGAGCAATTCAAATTTATGCTGATCCTCCAACAAATTATTTTCGTCGCAGTTTCTGTTTTTGCTGTTTGGTTATTCTCAAAAAAAGTTAAAGAGATCAGCCGTAATATTAATCTGGGTCAAAAAGAAGAAATTAGCGGTTCAACTGCAGAAAGATGGAAAAATGTTTTATTGCTTGCACTTGGTCAAAAGAAAATGTTTCGAAATCCAACAGTAGCGCTACTTCATTTTTTTGTTTATGCAGGATTCATTATTATAAATATTGAAATACTCGAGATCATCCTGGATGGAATAACTGGTAAACACCGTCTTTTTGCCCAGCCATTGAACGGGCTTTATAGTTTTTTAATAAACGCATTTGAAGTGCTGGCTCTTTCAGTACTATTAGCCTGTGTTGTATTTTTGATTCGAAGAAACATAACTAAAGTGCGAAGAGTATCAGGAACCAATCCTGAATTAGCTGGATGGCCAAAAACAGATGCAAATTTTATTCTGGTCATTGAGATCGTTCTTATGTCTCTTTTTCTTCTGATGAATGCCAGTGATACACTATTGCAATTAAAGGGCGCGCAACATTATTCTGCAAATCTTACCGGAAATTTTATTATTTCTCAACATCTGCAGCCTCTTCTAAGCGGTCTGGGTGAACAATCACTGATCGGATTGGAAAGAACTGCCTGGTGGTTACATATCGTTGGCATTTTTGCTTTTCTTAATTACCTGCCCTATTCAAAACATCTGCATATCGTACTGGCATTTCCAAATACATATTTTGCCAGGAATTATCCCATGGGCAAAATGGAGAACATGCCTTCTGTACAACAGGAGGTTCTGTATGCCATGCAGCCTGAACTGGCTCCTGCAAATGCAGCTCCGCCTTCAAGATTTGGGGCAAAGGATGTGATGGATCTGAGTTGGAAAAACCTCATGGATGCTTATAGTTGTACAGAATGTGGCAGATGTACTGCCGCCTGCCCGGCAAACCTAACAGGGAAATTATTGTCCCCACGTAAGATCATGATGGATACGCGGGATCGGCTGGAGGAAGTAGGGAAAAATATTAATAAGAATAAATCCTTTGTGGATGATGGGAAAAGCCTGCTTCATGATCGAATCAGCACGGAAGAACTCAGGGCCTGCACCACCTGCAATGCCTGTGTTCAGGAATGTCCCGTCGCCATTAGTCCTTTGTCAATAATTATTCAACTCAGAAGATATCTGATCATGGAGGAAAGTAATTCTCCTCAGGAATGGGCCACTATGTTCGGGAATGTGGAGAATAATTTTGCTCCCTGGAAATTCAGTCCGGATGAAAGAGATGCATGGGTTAAATAATGTTCAGGAATGTTTTTTTGATGAATCATTTTCATCAAGAATAATATCTTTTATTTCTTTTTCCAGTGACAATTCGATCTTCTCGGGATGCTCCAGTTTTTCAACAGCGTCTCTTTTTCTTATTATTTGAATTACCTGGATAATAGCCGTAACCGTAAATATTCCTCCGATCACCCATTGAAAAACATCTTGATTATCATTGATCTTATTGGCGATTAATTGTCCGCCGAATATGAAAAGCAGGTTGCCAAGAAAGGTTCCGAATCCAATACCAAAAATATAAGTGTTGTAATGGTCGTTCCTGGGTAATAAAACTTTTTTAGTAAACAACATCGTACTCCATCCCAGCCAGAAAGGAAATTGAGCGGGACTGATCGCACACATGAAAACCCCCAGCCAGAATTTTGGCAGGCTGCTGCTGAGAATGGCATTCTTGTGCATTGATGGGTGAAGTGCCCCATAGAAACTTGAAATAGCCAGGGCCAGCACAATGACCAGCGTTACATATTCAAGTACCCGGAGTACTTTTTTCTGACTTCTGATCCAGTTCAAGGCAACTAAAGAAATGCGCACATAGATCATTTCAATGATCAACGATCCTATAGAAAACCACAGAGCAGATTCTACCCCATCAGAGACGGATATCTGCATAGACGCCACATTAAGTGTAGCAAGGGGTAATGATCCGAGGAAACTGATCAGCATACCCACAGCAAATATTTTCATTAAGGATCTCATCTGCTAAATATTTAATCAATCAAATTTCTCCAGCAGTTGAAAATGCTTTTTCGACTCTTTCAAAAACCGATAGCCTTTCATAAACGACCAATAGGGAACGCCTTGCTTATTATTATACCGGCTGATCTTTGATAGTGCGCTCCAGTGCTGAATTATAACCGAGTAAGCCTTCCATAAATTCATGCCACAATCGTAAATATGATTGGGCTCCGCTCCGCAGCCGTTAAATTCAAGAATGACAAAATTCCTGCCCCTTTTCAAATCTTCAATAGAATGGGTCTTAATATCATAGCGGCCGTAGAAAAATTGGTTATTATAATGACTCAACTCATCAAAAACCTTATGAAGATCGGCATCGATCTCTTTATGCAGGTTGGTGAAATGAGCTCCCCGGTTATGATTTCCCGCATAGGATAAATAAAATATCTCTCCTTCTGGTAAGATCCGGTCGAACCGATGACCATGACGATGCTCCATTTCTTCCATCCGGAACTTAGCCCTTGGATGGTCCAGGATCAGTTGGCGGAGATCGGAAGTTCCATTTCCCGTTACCTGTAATAATTCTTTATCGATGAAGCCACTGACCACTCCGTTTTTTTCCCAGGGATAACGGTAATAAAAAACGCTTACCTCCACCGGCAGAATCACCAGGTCCTGCACAATATATTCTACAGGTATTTTATTATGATATTTCTCCAATTGATTCCAGTCACTGATCCGGCGAAACAAAATCCCTTTCATCCCGATATCAGGCTTAACAATAAATGGGAATTGAAATCCCGCATCTGTAATATTTTTCTTTACCACTTCAAAGGGAAGATCATGAAGAATATAAATTGTTCGTGGAATCAGGTCGGTGGGGAGCTGATCATACATTTCTTTTTTACCCTCTCCTTCAAAACCTCCGAATGTAATAGTAGGATTTGAGCTGCTGAAGAACCAAAATGAACCATTTCGCAAACAATGCCAAAGCCAAACAAAACTAATAGGGAAATAGAGCAGATAAAAATTCCAGCGTTCCCAGTTGGTAAGTCGTAAATAGAATTTCTTCATCAGAATTAAGCCCCTTATTGCCGGCAAGTTATCTTATTTATTGGTAATTTGCCATTCAAATCAATGCCTTCATGCAAGTAAAAACTATGGCTTCAATGACGGCGGAAGGTGACCAACCTGAAATACTTTTTTGGGTTGGTTGCGCCGGAAGTTTTGATCAGCGAGCGCAGCAAATCACCAGGGCCTTTGCCGCTATTCTCAATAAAACAGGGATTCGTTTTGCCATTTTAGGTAAGGAAGAAATGTGTACCGGAGATCCGGTACGCAGGGCGGGAAATGAATTCATGTTTCAGATGATGGCCTATCAGAATATCCAGATTCTAAATAATTACCAGGTCAAAAAAATTGTAACGGCCTGCCCGCATTGTTTTAATATTTTGAAAAATGAGTACCCTGCTCTTGGTGGAAATTACGAGGTTATTCATCACAGTACATTGTTACAGCAACTAATTGATGAAGGTCGCATACGGCTGAAAGAAGGTGGCGAGTTTAAAGGAAAAAAGATCACCTATCACGATAGTTGTTACCTGGGTCGCGCCAATAATATTTATGAAGCGCCGCGAAAAGTGCTGGAAGCGCTTGATGCGGAATTGGTAGAAATGAAAAGATGCAAGAGTAACGGCTTGTGTTGCGGGGCTGGTGGTGCTCAGATGTTCAAAGAAGAAGAACCTGGCAAACTAAGAATCAATATCGACCGTACGCAGGAAGCCATTGGAACCGGTGCCGGTATCATTGCCGCGGCTTGCCCCTTTTGTAATACTATGATGACTGACGGGGTTAAACTGGCTGATAAAGAGGATTCTGTTAAAGTCCTGGACATAGCCGAGATCATAGAGAAGGAAATGGAATGATCTTTACCTTTGCAGAATGAACCTGGAATACAAAAATCTTCTCGACCCGAATTTTCATCCTGCCTCCCGTGTATGGATATACCAAAGCAGTCGCCTGTTTACTATAAGCGAAGCACTGGAAATTGAAGGTATACTCCGCGGTTTTAAAAATCAATGGCAATCACATGGAGCCAATGTAAAGAATGAACTGCATCTACTATTCGGACAATTCATTGTGTTTATTGCGGATGAAACCTCTACAACCGTGGGTGGTTGCAGCACCGACAGTTCAGTAAGAGTGGTAAAGGAAATTGAGAAAAAATTCGCTGTCAACTTATTCGACCGGCAGACCCTGGCCTTCCTTATCAATGACAAGATCGAACTTTTGCCAATGGCGCAGATACCCTATGCGTTGGAAAAAGGATTTTTGAAGGCAACTACTTTATACTTCAATAACCTCGCAGCTACTAAGAAAGAGCTGGAAGAAAAATGGATGATCCCTGTTTCTGAGAGCTGGCTGGCCAGCCGGTTTTCTGAGATCACTTCAGTTTAATGAGCTTTTTCAGGTCAGGCTTCTTTGGCGTTTTACTAAAATTATAAGCTATACTTAAGCGGTAATTACGCGTACGCGTAGTACTAAAACTTTCCGCAGTGAAATTTGTTCCGTAAGTAAAATTTCGGGTTTGTTGCTGCACAAACGGATCGATACTGTTTACCGTTACACTTAATTTTTTATGGAAAAATCTTCTCTGTATGCCCAGATTCATACTGGTAGTCCATCTTGCATAGCCCTGCGGATTTGCAAAGCGGTTAAAGTTCAGACTACCTGTAATGTTCCAAAGATCTGTCGGTGTGTAAATGGTATTAACATTGGATGTGAACGAACCACCATTCCTGAATTTCCTCACGCTGCGATCGAATGAACTGTATTCACTATAAGTATAACTGGCACTTAAATTCAACTTGATCCTTTTTGATATTGTGAGGCCATTCCAGCTGCTTACTTCATATTCTTTCCTTCCACTGATATTCTCCCATGTGATCTGTGTTTTTCCATCAGGCAATAAGGTTCGGACCTGGCTGAATATATCTTCAACTATATTATATCCTGTACCGAGGTTTAAAAAATATTTGGGTTTGTTCCGGGCAAAGACCAGATCGAAATTATTTGAAGTAGAGGCTGTAAGTTTCTCATTTCCAAAACGAACATTATAAGGATCAGAGAAATCAATGGTAGGGTTCAGTTCATTAATACCCGGACGGCGAATGCTTCTTTTGTATGCAAAAGTGATACTTAATTTTTCCTTCCAGGTTTTATTAATGTTTATAAAGGGCAACAGGGTCCAGTAATTATTTTTTACATCCCGGTTATCTTTCAGCAATTCGAACCAGATGGCAGTATGTTCTGCATTCAAGCCTGCTGTTACACTGAATTGGACACCCAGGAGTTGCCTGAGCGAAGCGCGATAATTGTTGACAGTCTGATGAAACCAGAAATCATTGCTGAGCAAATCCAGAGGAAGCATCACTCCTTCCGGCTTTTTTTTATAGCTGGCTTCAACATTTACATGGTTATTTGATCGGATATATCCGGATCCAAAAGAAAGATTGGTTTTAGATTTTGCCAGCAGCCTGTCATAATTAAGCACCATATTTTGACCGTTGGTGCGATTATCCGTTAATTGTTCCTGTATTGAATCAGTTGTTGGATTTAATAATGGATCATAATACTGTTGAAAAAAATCACGATCTGATCCATTGCTTGAATAATTATAACTGCTGATGAACCGAAGGGTTTCACCCGGCCGGCCCTTCCATGTATACGTAAGACTAAATGAAGGGCTATAGGTTTGGCCGGTGGAATGAATATCACGTCTACTATATTTCCACAGGTCGCCATTCTTATTAATATTAGTATATCCTGTGCTGCTGAAATTATTATAATCGTTCTGATTATAGGAAGCGACCAAATTGAGAATATTATTTTTATTCAGATCGATATCCAAGTTGAATCGAAAATTGGGACGGGTGTTTCGATTCAGGAAGTCACTGGTTGTATTGAAATAATTAGAGGAGTCTGTATAAATATTGTGTCGGGTGGAATAGCCATTTCCTTTTAAGCGGTTGATGCCGGCACCGGCAGAAACGGTTAGGGCCAATCCTTTTTTACGATAATTAAAACTGGCGTTCACACTACCCTCTCCTCTGGTTCCTCCCGAAACATTTATTCGTCCACTCTTTCCCACCTTTCCTTTTTTTGTAACAATATTGATCACACCTCCCTGTTCATTCGCATATTGCGGCGGAGGGTTGGTCATTACTTCTATCTTTTCAATAGAAGAACCCGGCATTGATTCAAGCAGATCCTGTAATTGCTGCAGGTTAAGTTCTACTGGTTTATCATCAATAAGAATCTTGGGCTCTTTACCACGGACCGTTATTTTTCCTTCAGAGTTTTTTGCTACCAATGGCACATTGGTTAGCAGATCGCTGGCATTACTTCCTGAAGCCAGGGCGGATTCACCCACATTGAAAGTTATATTACCGTCTTTGGATTGGATCAACGGCTTCTCTGCATAAATGATCACTTCATCCATCTGCTGGCTCAAACGGGTTTTCATCACAAGTTCATTCAGATTAAAATCATATCGCTCCGTTCTGAATGAAATAGAATCCAAATTCATGGTTTGAAGACCAACGTAGGAAAGCCGAAGACGGTAAAGGCCAAAAGGGATCTCAGTAAGAGTAAAAGATCCATCCTGATCGGAGCTACCGCGGAACCTCTTTGTACTATCATTCATCAGCATTAACTCTACTGTGGCCCCGGTAATTGCTTTTTTAGATTCGTCGAGTATCGTGCCGGTGATAATGCCCGGATCTTTAGTCTGGGAAAAGACTGGTTGCAGAAGGCTTAGAAATAATAAAAAAAGTAAGGTTTTTTTCAAGACATTTATTGGACGATAAAGTTAAGTTTTGCTTGCTTAAAAACGTAACTAATTGGATGAATGGAAATTAGAAAAATATTATGACATAAAAGAACTGACAACCTGTCGCAAATACCCCGGGTTTGTTTTATATTTGTTCTCCCAAACTTTTAAAACAAAGAGGAAGATTTTCAAATGCTTGATTTTGTGAAAGACAAGGTACAGGATGAGTCGCGGCAAGGCGAAGCATATTCTCCATTTCAGGTAGATCCGACAGCCTACCGGAAACGCTTTTATATAGAAAGTTATGGTTGCCAGATGAATTTCGCTGATAGTGAGATAGTAGCATCCATTTTAAATGGGGATGGATTTGGTGCTACAAGAAATCTGGAAGAAGCTGATCTGATTCTGATCAATACCTGTTCCATCCGTGAAAAAGCGGAACTAACTGTAAGGAAAAGGCTGACTGAATTCAAGAAATTAAAAAAGGCCCGAAAAGGAGTTTTGGTAGGTGTGCTGGGTTGTATGGCGGAACGTCTGAAAACACAATTGCTTGAAGAAGAGAAATTAGTCGATATGGTAGTGGGTCCGGATGCTTACCGTGCCCTTCCTGCTTTGATCATGGAAGCTGAAACCGGGCAAAAAGCCGTCAATGTATTATTGAGCAGAGAAGAAACGTATGCGGATATCTCACCAGTAAGATTAGATAGCAATGGTGTTAGTGCCTATGTTTCTATTATGCGCGGATGTAATAATATGTGTTCATTCTGCGTTGTACCCTTTACACGTGGAAGAGAAAGAAGTCGTGACCTGAATTCAATTGTAAATGAATGCAGGGATCTTTTTGAAAAAGGATTTCGCGAAGTGACATTATTGGGACAGAACGTGGATAGCTATTATTTTACAGATGAGCAGGGTCAAATAATAAATTTCGCGTATCTACTGGATAAGGTGGCCACCATCTCCCCTCTTCTGAGAGTCAGGTTTTCAACTTCCCATCCTAAGGATATTACAGATGAAGTGCTTTATACAATCGCCCGTCATCCAAACATCTGCAAATACATTCATCTTCCGGTGCAAAGCGGATCTAACAGGGTACTTCAGTTAATGAACAGAACCTATACACGCGAATGGTATAAAGGCAGAGTGGAATCAATTTGGAAAATTCTTCCCGGTTGCGGTATCAGTGCCGACATCATTGCAGGATTCTGTACAGAGACTGAAGAAGATCATCAGCAAACAATGGAAATTATGGAGTATAGCAAGTACGACTATTGCTATATGTTCTTTTATAGTGAAAGACCAGGCACATTGGCGCAGCGCCGTTTTATTGATGATATCCCTGAAGAAATTAAAAAAAGAAGGCTGGATGAGATCGTAAAACTTCAGAACCGGCTTTCATTTGAAAGTAACAAAAGAGATCTTGGTACGATCAGCGAAGTGTTGATCGAAGGTGATAGCCGAAAAAGTGATAAAGATTGGAAGGGAAGAAATTCAAGAAATAAAGTAGTGGTTTTCCCTAAAGAGGAATACGATATTAAGAAAGGCGATTATGTAAACGTAAAGATCAACGATTGCACACAAGGAACTTTGTTAGGCAGTATTGTGAAGTAAAAAGAAGAAAATGGAAATTCAAAGTATAAAGAACCGATTTGGAATTATTGGTAATTCACCAGCACTCAATTATGCGTTGCAGGTGGCGATCCAGGTAGCCAATACGGATCTGACAGTATTAATAAACGGAGAAAGTGGTGTGGGTAAAGAAGTATTCTCATCCATTATTCATGCTTTGTCTTCAAGAAAACATAATCCATTCATTGCAGTGAATTGCGGGGCCATTCCGGAAGGAACAATTGATTCCGAACTTTTCGGACACGAAAAAGGGTCATTTACAGGGGCAGCCGATGCAAGAAAAGGTTATTTTGAATCAGTAAACAGCGGTACCATTTTCCTGGATGAGATCGGCGAGTTACCGTTGGGTACACAGGCTCGTCTTCTTCGTGTACTGGAAACCGGTGAATATATTAGAGTGGGCTCTTCAAAAGTGCAGAAAACGGATGTGCGCGTCATAGCAGCAACAAATAAGGACCTGCTGCAACTGGTAGAGGCCGGTCGGGTCAGGGAAGATCTTTATTACCGTTTAAGTACAGTACCTATCCGGGTTCCGGCACTTCATGATCGTCCGGAAGACATTCATATTCTATTCAGAAAATTTGCAGCAGATTTTGCCGATAAATACAAAACGGTACCCGTTCAATTAGATGAAGAAGCCAAACATGTCTTAATAAACTATCCATGGCCCGGAAATGTGCGTGAACTTAAGAATATTGCGGAGCAGATATCTGTGCTGGCCCCCGAAAAACTGATCAATGCGAAGGAATTGAATAAATATCTTCAACCTTATTCCAGTAACAGGATGCCTGTTCTAGCTGGCCCTAAATCGGTACAGGGTCCTGAGTTCGCTAATGAAAGAGAGATCTTGTACAAGTTATTTTTCGACATGAAGAAGGATGTGACTGAGCTCAAAAAAATGTTTGTGGAGGTTCTTCAAAATCCAGGTTTAGCGGCACAGCATTCGGGTTTTATGAATGAATTGCAGGAGACAGATAATTTCAGGCATAAGAATGGGAATAATGCAGATATTAATAATCTTAGTCCCGTAAGAGTGCAATCACAATTGCCATCTTCCCAACCCGTGATCATGAATAACGATATTCATGACCATGTTGAAGTGGAGGAAAGCCTTAATATTATGGACAAGGAAAAAGAACTGATCATTAAAGCACTTAAGAAACATAAAAGCAAAAGGAAAGATGCGGCCATGGATCTGGGGATAAGCGAGAGAACATTATATAGAAAGTTGAAGGAATATGATATTGAGGAATAAATTTTTAGTTAGACAGCCTGGTTTAAGAACCATCGTTCAGAGCAAAAAGCTTGTTTTTACATTACTTTTTGCTATGGTCATCGGTATGTTGTTTCTGACAAGCACTACAGGATGCAGGGTGTATAAATTCAATGAGGCCACCGTTCCGGATAGCATCAAAACGGTGAAGGTCCTCTATATTGAAAACAAGGCGCGATATATCAATCCACAATTGAGTCCCAAATTATCAGACAAGCTAAGGCAAAAGATCATTTCGCAAACCCGTCTAACACTGACCAATAATGATAATGTAGATTGGGAAATTTCCGGCACGATTACGGATTATAGTTTCTCCACATCGGCAATTTCTAATCAGCAGGTAGTAAATAACCGGCTTACTGTAAGTGTACATATCATTCTTAGTGATCATAAAGCTGATAAGACCACTGAATATGATGTGACAAGGAGTTTTGAATTTAAAGGGGATCTTTCATTTCAGCAGGCGGAAAATCAATTGGGGGATGAAATGATTCGTACCCTTACGGATGAAATTTTCAACCGCCTATTCTCCAACTGGTAATATCCCATTATATTGTAATTATGAATGCGAGGATCGACCAACTAGTTAGAACATTATTGCAAAAGGACACCCTTGAGCAATGTAGTCTTGCGGAACTCAGGGATTATGCTAATCGATTTCCATATTTCGGGGCAGCACAGTTGCTTCTGACTAAAAAATTACAGGAAAATAACTTGGAAGAATACAAAGAAAACCTGCAGAGAACTTATAGTTTTTTTCATAACCCGTTATGGGTAGAAACTATATTGGAAGATAAGGGAACTGCTGTAGTTGAAACGGTGGCGGCTCCTGAAATAAAAGAAGAATTATTATTTGAACCATTTCATACGGTTGATTATTTCGCCTCTCAGGGAATCAAACTCAGTGAAGAAGAAAAACCTCAGGATAAATTCGGCCAGCAGTTGCTAAGTTTCACTGAATGGTTGAAAACACTTCGAAAAACGCCAGCCGCTGAAGCCGGAGCCCAGATTCCAGCAATTGCCGAGAAAAAGGTCACTGAACTGGCCGAAAGTTCTCTTGCTGAGAAACAGGTACTCACAGAAGCTATGGCAGAGGTCTGGGAAAAGCAGGGAAACTGGTCAAAAGCTATTGACATTTACCAGAAATTAAGTTTGCTCGAACCCGCTAAAAGCGCTTATTTTGCAGCCAAAATCGACGTATTAAAGAAATAAGAACATGACTACCATTTTCATCATACTGATCATTATTTGCTCTGTTGCTCTGGGACTTATTGTATTGGTTCAGAACCCTAAAGGTGGCGGACTGGCTGGAAATATTGCCGGATTCAGCAATCAATTTATGGGTGTTAAACAGACAACGGATGTGCTGGAAAAAGGAACATGGATCTTCGCCGGCCTTATTGCCGCTCTAAGCCTATTTTCTGTGATCTTTATTTCAAAAGCTGGTCCTAGTGCAGGTACAGGTGCCCCTGACCGTACTAATGAAACCCGGAATGCTACCGTTCCATCAGTTCCAAATAATACAATTCCTGCTCCTACTAATTTGCCAGTAACTCCAACAACAACTACTGCCCCTGCGGGTAAATAAAACTTATATAAAAATTTAAGCCCCGCACTCCGGGGCTTTTTTGTTTGTACTATTCTCCTGAATTCTTTGCGTAAATTGCGATAACAGATCCTTCCATGAGAAAATTCTTTCTTTTTTCCTTCCTCATCCTCCTGCTTGTGGCAGGCTTTTTTGCCTATAGTTTTTTTCGACCTGCAGTTCATAAGGGTGATAACGATGGTCAATATCTGTACATCCGTAACGGAGAAGATATGGCTGGTTTAAAACAGGATCTTTCTGATCAGCATTATATTAATGGAGGTGGGTTTGAACTGGTTTCACGCATTCTCAGATTTAAGAAACCAAGACCAGGACGATATAAAATTATGGATGGAATGAGTTTATTCCAGTTTGTAAGAATGTTGAAAAATGGAAGGCAGACTCCCGTACGCATTGTGATCATTAAAGAAAGAACAAAGGAAATTTTTGCCGGTCGGTTCGGAAAAGGCAAAAAATATGATGTTGAGTTTGACTCGCTTCAAATGATTCAGTTTTTAAATAACCCCGATTCGCTTAAAAAATACGACCTGGATACTAATACTGTCATGGCGGCTATTATTCCACTTACATATGAAACCAACTGGAACAACAATCCTTCGCGCCTGTTTAAACAATTTCATACTGCCTATAAAAATTTCTGGAACAAAGATCGCATGAATAAATGCGAAGAAATAGGTTATGATCCCATCCAGGTAACAACGATCGCTTCTATAGTAGACGAAGAGACGAACCTGAAGGAAGATAAATACAAGATCGCTAGCACCTATCTCAACCGACTTAAGATCGGTATGAAACTTCAGGCGGATCCGACAGTGAAATTTGCCTTGAAAGATTTTAGCTTAAGAAGGATCCTGCAAAAACATCTGGATGTCAATTCACCTTACAATACCTATCAACATACAGGTATACCTCCGGGACCTATATGTACTCCATCGGTTGAATCGATCGATGCTGTATTGAATGCTCCGGTTACCGATTATATTTATTTTGTTGCCAGTGATCAGTTTGATGGCAGCAGTATTTTTACCAGTAATTTGGACGATCATCAGAAATATGCCAGGTTGTACCAAAAAGCACTTACTTGTAGATTGGATTCGATCAGTAAAGTAAGAGCCCCTAAATGAATATCATTGAAAAAATAGAAATCATCTTTCTACGACTCTGGCCGATTCGATTCATTATTCATAAAAGTAAATCCACCTCTTTTCCCGGATTCAGAGGAATTCCTATTTATGATGTAACAAAGTTTTTTTTCGGTCAGGTAAAAACGGTAGGTATGACTGAGAGAGCATCGGCTATTGCTTATAATTTTTTTATGGCCATCCCCCCTTCTTTGATCTTTTTATTCACTCTGATACCATTATTTCCTATCTCCCGTCAGTTTGAGCAGGAACTTTATAGTTTAATAAGAGATGTTATTCCGGGTGAAAAAAATAATTCCGTTCTCATTCAATTTCTAAAAGATTTTATCAATAAACCAAGAACCGGATTACTTTCTATAGGTTTTTTACTTTCCGTGTTCTTTTCTTCGAACGCAGTAATGGGGATAATGCGTTCTTTTGATAAAAATTATATAGGACTTAGAAAAAGAAAAGAACATCAAAAGCGCGGAGCCGCGTTAAAAATTACGATGGTATTATTTATACTCTTTCTTACTTCTATCTTACTATTAGTAGCCCAGGGAGAAGTATTGAGATGGATTGGTATTCGCAGCGCTGCCATCAGAAATTTCATTACTAATGTGCGCTGGGTAGTGATCCTGTTGCTATTTTTTGCCTCCATTTCTTATATCTACCGTCACGCACCTGCCGTTCACAAAAAATGGCGGCTGGTCAATCCCGGGTCCATTCTTGCTACTTTCCTGATGATCATTTGCACGTTAGGCTTCACCTGGTATGTAAATCATTTTGGGCAATTCAACGAGCTTTATGGGTCAATAGGCACCGTGCTAATTCTTCTGATGCTTATATTCTCTAACTCACTGGTTCTCTTAATCGGTTTTGAACTGAATGTGAGCATTTCCACACTGAAAAAGATTGCCGATGACCGAAAGCAGAAAGAGGCAGGTGAGCAGGGAATTATAGCATGAGCGGGTGATTGATTTTTTATTGTAAATTCATACTTCAATTTAAAAAACAAACATGAAAAAATATTTCTCCCTGCTACCATTGGCCTTACTTGTTTTGGCTTTAAGTGGAAAAAGCAATATTCTTCCTATAGGCTCTCCTATTCCCAACCCGGAAGTGAAAATGAAAGATATATCTGGCAAGGAAGTTTCTTTTAAGGATGCCATGCAGAAAAACGGCCTGCTGGTCATGTTCAGTTGTAATACTTGTCCTGTGGTTAAGAGATACCAGGCCAGAAGCAATAAACTTTGCAAATACGCTTCTGATAAACAGCTGGGTGTGATACTCCTGAATTCCAATGAAGGATATCGTGATAACGGTGATTCTTATGAGGATAGCAAGGTTTATGGACAGCAGAATAAATATACCTGGCATTATGTAATGGATGACCACTCCAAAATGGCTGATGCTTTTGGAGCCAACCGTACACCTGAAATATTTCTATTTAACAGTGAGGGTAAGTTGGTTTATCATGGAGCTATTGATGATAACTCAGATAGTGAAGAAGGTGTAAAAAGACGCCACGCACAGATCGCGATAGATGAATTACTGGGCGGTAAAGATATCAGCACCAAGGAGACCCATTCTGTTGGTTGTTCGATAAAGAGAAAAAGCTGATTTAAATTCCCTGAAATTTTCTCAGGACTTTTTTATGGAAATATTATGACGGAGCATCTAAATCGAAACCGCTGTTTATGTTCTATAACCACAATCTCCTGCGTATCCTTAGTATTGTCTTCATTGTACTGATCGGCTACGCCCTGGCAAAAGCTTTTTACTATGGAAGTTTTTTAGGGATCATGCTGGCTCTGGTAAGCCTGTGTGCTGTTATTTATTTTTTCTTTACCCTGAGCAGTATCAGAAAAGAGATCGAAAGAAACAAGGCTTATTGATTCAATGTTCGCCTGATAAGCGAATCCAATTCCTTTTCTTTTAATTGTTCTTCCCGGAAGAATCGGAAACCAGTAGCGTTATTTATAAAAAGGCTGGCAGGTAGAGAGCCTGACCAGGAACTATCTATTCTCGGACAGAAATAATCTGCATTGGTCTCATTAAGCCAGCGTACTGGCGATTTGAATTTCCATTTAGCGACCGCTGCTGCAATTCCTTTGGGATATGCTTCCTTATAATCAAGGCTGACTAAAATGAGCTGAATACTATCCTTATGTTTGGCTATTTCTTTTTCAAAATAAGGGATCTCCGCAACACAGGGCCCGCACCAGGTCGCCCAAAAATTAACGAGTAAGGGTTTTTTACTCTCATTAATGAATCGTTCAAGTTCAGTGATCTTCACAGGCTTTATCTCCTGGCAAAAACCTGAAAGACCAATCATTAAAACAAATAGCAGGAATATTTTTTTCATGTTCAATTTATTAATGACACTCTTCGGTTCCTTCTGTATCCAGACTCCATTCTTCAAGTAATCGTTGCTTCATTTCATGATCCATATTATCTCTGGAATAATGGCCTGCTGATTCTTTTTGCCGATAAGCTTCATATAAGGTGACGGCGCAGGCAACAGATATGTTTAGCGAACGAATGATACCCTTCTGGGGAATAATAAAATTCCCATCTGCCAGTGTGCGAATATCTTCACTTACGCCTTTTTGTTCATTACCAAAAACCAGGGCTATGGGCTCCACCATATTGATCTCATATAATGTGATGGCATCACTGCTAAGATGAGTGGTCAGGATCTTCTTATATTTTTTACGAAGAGCAGTAAAACATTCCCCAGGATCGGAGAATTGATGAACTGTTAACCACTTGGCCGCGCTGGAAGAACTGCGAACCCCCCATTTCTTATGTGGAGGGATTTTATTATTGAGAATATATACTTCCTGAATACCGACTGCATCACAGGTTCTCATGACGGCTGATATATTATGCGGATCAAAAACATTTTCAAGAACAACGGTAAGATCGGGTTGTCTTTTTTCTAAAACGGTTATAAGCCTATGCCTTCTTTCCGGTGTCATGATCAGTCGCTGTTTAGCTTGCAAACTTCGGTAAATTAAGTATATTTAGAGATGGCTGATTCTGGCTATAACAATATGCCCGCATATGAAATATTCCTCTGTTCAGAATTATATCAACGGGAAATTCGTCAATTCCTCCGGAACCCGAAGCCTTGATGTGATTTCTCCTATAGATGGCAATTTACTCTCTTCTGTTCCTCTTTCAGCAGCGATAGATCTTGATACAGCGGTAAATGCTGCCAAAGCTGCATTTACCTCCTGGAGCCGCATGCCTATTAAAGAAAGAGTACAGGTTTTTTTTCGCTATAAGACCCTACTTGAAAGAGATACGAAAGAGCTGGCACTGTTATGCAGTGAAGAGAATGGAAAAACATATGGTGAATCAGTTGCGGAAATTGAAAAATGCATAGAACTTACTGAATTTGCCACATCACTGCCTCAATTAATTACAGGCGAAGTTCTGGAGGTAAGCAGAGGGGTTGAATGCCGCACAGAACAACTACCATTGGGTGTTGTGGCCTCCATTGTTCCGTTTAATTTTCCAACGATGGTACCAAACTGGACCATACCCAATGCTCTGGCACTGGGCAATTGCATGATCATGAAGCCTTCAGAAAAAGTTCCATTGAGTTGTATTAAACTGGCACTCCTTTTAAAAGAAGCCGGACTACCTGATGGTGTTTTCAATATCGTAAATGGAGACAGCGAGATCGTAAATGCGATCTGTGATCATCCTGGTATAGAGGCTGTCTCTTTTGTTGGATCTACCAAGGTGGCCAAACTGGTTTATCAGCGGGCAACTCAAAGTCTAAAAAGAGCATTGGCATTGGGTGGTGCAAAAAATCATCTGATGGTTTTACCTGATGCAAAAGCGGATATGACAGCTCAGAATGTAGCTGCCAGTATGAGTGGCTGCGCAGGACAAAGATGTATGGCAGCAAGCGCTATGCTTGCCGTAGGTGAAGTGGATCATATCATCGCAAAGATCTGTGAAGAAGTAAAAAAGATAATACCCGGAGAAAACCTCGGGGCTGTGATCAATAAAGAATCACAACAAAGAATAGAATTCTATATCACAGAAGCAGAAAAAGATGGCGCAAAAATTTTGGTGGATGGAAGAAATACAGTGGTAAAGGGAAAGGAAAAAGGAACCTACGTAGGTCCTACCGTGATCGATTATGTAAAACCAGGAATGTCGGTAGCTAAGGAAGAAATTTTTGG
The DNA here is from genome assembly GCA_046596515.1 of Chitinophagaceae bacterium. Lineage (GTDB taxonomy): Bacteria > Bacteroidota > Bacteroidia > Chitinophagales > Chitinophagaceae > JJ008. The sequence goes on from JBKJMI010000118.1 coordinate 120,730, forward strand.
TCCGGTGATCTCCATTCTCCGAACTAATACAGTGGATGAGGCCCTGGCAATAGAGAATGCAAGTCCTTATGGAAATGCGGCATCAGTTTTTACACAAAACGGTGGTATAGCCCGATATATAATCGACCATGCCAGCGCAGGTATGATAGGTGTTAATGTGGGTGTACCTGTTCCACGGGAGCCTTTCTCATTTGGTGGATGGAACGAAAGTAAATTTGGTGTGGGTGATATCACAGGTAAGAGTTCTATTGGGTTCTGGACCAAGATAAAAAAATCTACTACCAAATGGAATCCGGAGGCGGGAGTGAATTGGATGAGCTGACATATACAGGTTGAGGGGTTGAGAAGGTTGAGGCTTGCTAGCTGGCAAGTTTATTGAATAAAATAATTATTATGGATACAAAATCAATTACGCAATCACAAGAGATCATTAAGGATAATCTTGATTATACTTTGTTCTCCTGGAGTAAACAAAAAGGCATCGCTCCACTTGCAGTTAGTCATGCGGAAGGGGTTTATCTCTACGATTATGAAGGGAACCGGCATATTGATTTTTCATCGGGTTTGATGAATGTGAATATTGGTCATGGCAATCAGCGTGTAACAGATGCTGTCATTAAACAAATGAGAGAAGTGGCCTATGTTACTCCGAATTGTGTGACGAAAGTAAGAGGAGATCTTGGCAAAAAACTGGCTGAGATCTGTCCCGGCGATCTGAATAAAGCGTTTTTCACTTTATGTGGCGCCACCTCTATTGATAATGCTATCAAGTTGGCCAGAATCTATACAGGCCGGCATAAAATTTTCGCGCGTTATCAATCTTATCATGGAGCATCTATAGGCGCTATGAGTGCAAGCGGAGATCCAAGAAGAATTCCGGTTGATTCTCAGCAAGCACCCAACTTCATTCATTTCGATCTTCCCTACGCCTACCGGTTTGAATATGGAGAGGAGAACCTTTTGAATTTCTCGGTTCAGTCTTTAGAAAAACAAATTACATATGAAGGACCAGGCACCATCGCAGCTATTTTATTGGAAGGACAATCAGGTACTTCCGGTTGTTTTCTATACCCGGATGGTTATCTGAAAGCGGTAAGAGCTCTTTGCGATAATTATGGGATACTGCTGATCTTTGATGAAGTTATGAGTGGTTTTGGCAGAACAGGAAAATGGTTCGGATTTATGCATCATGATATTATTCCTGATATGATCTGCACGGCCAAAGGCCTTACCTGTGGTTACCTTCCATTTGGATGTTTGATGGTTACTGATCGCATCGCTTCCAAATTTGATGATGCAGTGCTGCCATTGGGTCTTACCTACTCTGCTCATCCGGTAAGTTGTGCCGCTGCACTTGAAACTTTGCAGATATATGAAGATGAAGGCCTGATAGAAAATGCGGTAATCATGGGAAATTACCTGGATGAACAGATCGAAAAAATGAAAAAAGTACATCCAAGCATTGGTGATTGGAGAAACCAGGGTTTATTAGGCTGTCTTGAATTGGTAAAGAACAGAAAGACCAAAGAGCCAATGGCGCCATTCAATGCTAAGCCAGATGAAATGGTAGTGATGAATAAAGTTGCAGCAAAGATCCGTGAAGCAGGCATGTACACTTTTGTTCGCTGGGGTTATGTTTTTATTGCACCCCCATTGATTATTACCAAAAATCAAATTGATGAAGGACTGGCCATCATCAGCGAAGCGCTGAAGATCGCAGATGCTGAAGTCAGTTAAATAGAAATAATAATAAATGGATCCATCTCTCGTCAATGATGATCTTGCACCTGTTCCACCCGAGAAAAGAAGATGGGGCACCTGGAACTATGCGGCTCTATGGATCAGTATGAGCCTTTGCATTCCAACTTATACAATGGCGAGTTCCATGATCAATAATGGAATGAACTGGTGGCAGGCTGTACTGACTATTTTTCTTGGAAATGCCATTGTGCTTATTCCTATGTTATTAAATGGTCATGCCGGTGCCAAATATGGTATTCCATTTCCTGTTTTTGCCAGGGCAAGTTTTGGAACAAAAGGCGCAAATATTCCAGCTATGCTCAGAGCCATTGTAGCCTGCGGTTGGTTTGGTATACAGACCTGGATCGGTGGTGAATCTCTTTATCATTTAATTCGGGCCTGGAATCCGGATTTACCTCCTATTGATACAAGTACATTGATCCCTTCTGCCCCACCCTTAATTTGTTTTGGTATTTTTTGGTTGCTGAATATGTTTATTATTTATAAAGGGGTCGACAGTATCAGAAAATTACTTCAATTCAAAGCGATCTTTCTTCCATTTGCGGCCATCGCACTTTTTTGCTGGGCCATTATTGCTGCAAAAGGACTGGGACCAATTCTGCGGGAACCATCAAAATTTTCAACTAATAAAGATTTCTTTACTTTCTTTTTTCCGGCACTAACTGCAGTAGTTGGATTCTGGGCTACCCTATCACTTAATATTCCTGACTTCACCCGATATTCAAAATCGCAGAAAGCGCACCTGAGAGGACAGGCGATCGGACTGGCCCCTTCTATGACCTTATTCGCTTTTATTGGCGTTGTAGTCACTTCCGCATCAGCAATTATTTATGGAAGTCCTGAGTGGGATCCGGTAAAACTGGCGGGAAAATTTGAAAGTAAATGGATGGTAACCTTTGCCATGATCGGCATTATCATTTCAACGCTGGCCACAAATATTGCAGCCAATATAGTTAGTCCTGCCAATGATTTTTCCAATCTGTCACCCAGTCGTATCAATTTTCGAATGGGAGGATATATTACAGGTATCATAGGTGTTTTGATCTTTCCCTGGAAACTTATGGCAGATCCCAACGGCTATATTTTTACCTGGCTGATCGCATATTCCAGTTTACTGGGTCCCATTGGTGGCATTCTGATATGTGATTATTTTTTGATCCGGAAAAAAGAATTAGTGGTGAATGAACTTTACCGGCATACGGGAAGATATGGATACAGGCATGGATATAATCATATTGCTATGATCGCTTTAGCCGCCGGCATTATCCCCAATATCCCGGGCTTTCTCTTCAATGTGCATTTGATCAATGGAGATTTGTTTCCGGATTGGATCAATGGTATCTATCATTACGCCTGGTTTGTTGGTTTTATCGTTAGTGCTTTTGTATATTGGATATTGACAGAAAAAAGAACTATTAACTCTTTGCCATGACAACACTGATAAGAAACGGAAGAATAATAACTGCTACAGATGATTATGTAGCAGATATATATATTGATGGAGAGAAAATAATCGCTATAGGAAAATCGCTGCCTGTTCATGCAGATAAAGAAATAGACGCTACGGGCAAATTGGTAATGCCCGGTGGAATTGACCCTCATGTGCATTTGGATATGCCCTTTATGGGAACCTATAGCAGTGATAATTATGAAACCGGTACCAGGGCGGCTCTATATGGGGGCACTACCATGGTCATCGATTTTATTTTGCAGAAACAAGGACATTCGCTTGCTGTTGCCTTACAGGAATGGAGGGGACGATCTGATAATAATTGTGTGGGAGATTATAGTTTTCATATGGCTGTTACTGATTTTAATGAAGAAACAAAAAAAGAGATCAGGGGAATAATAGAAAATGAAGGCATTACTTCTTTTAAAACCTTCATGGCTTATAAAGGCGCATTAATGATTGACGACCGGCAAATGATTGGACTAATGGAAGAGGTAAAGAAATGTGGTGGCTTTATAAATGTGCATGCCACCAACGGAGATATGATCGATTACCTGGTGGCAAAACACAGAGCCGAAGGGAAATTGACACCATTGTATCATTACCTCTCACAACCAGAGGTTACTGAGGCCGAAGCCACTGAGCGTTTTGCGGATATGGCCAATTATACGGGATGTCAGGGATATATTGTTCATCTTACCTGTGAAGGCGCATTGAATGCGATCAGGCAGGCAAGTTTCAGGAATCAAAAAATATTTGTTGAAACCTGTATTCAATATCTTCTTCTCGACGCTTCTCTTTATGAAAAGAATTTTGAAGGAGCTAAATGGGTGATGAGTCCTCCCCTTCGTGAGAAAAAAGATCAGGAAACATTATGGGCCGGTATAAACCAGGGTATCGTAAACGTGGTAGCTACCGACCATTGTCCTTTTAAATGGGAACAAAAATTAATGGGCAAAGATGATTTTTCAAAAATTCCTAATGGTCATCCCGCTATTGAGAACCGAATGGAGTTGCTATTTTCTGAAGGAGTAAAAAAAGGAAGGATCAGTCTTAATAAATTTGTGGAGGTCAGTTCAACCAACGCTGCAAAAATATTCGGAATGTTTCCTCGTAAAGGAACTATTGCAGTAGATAGCGATGCGGATATTATCATCATCGATCCCAATGAAAAGCATCGCATTTCCGCCAGTACACATCATATGAACGTAGATTATTCTGGTTATGAAGGTTGGGAATTGGAAGGGAAGATCAAGATGGTACTGCTTCGCGGAAAGGTGGCCATTGAAAATGATCAGTGCAAACTTGAAAAAGGATATGGTCAGTTTATTAAAAGAACTAAAGTCATTAACGGATAAAAATTAAAATTATGTCAAGGATCATCCGCTCAGGTTTAATTCAGATGAGTCTTCCATTAACTGAAGGCGAAGGAAGTATTGCAGAGATAAAGGAAGCTATGGTGCAAAAACATATTCCCCTGATCGAGGAAGCGGGCAGAAAAGGTGTGCAGATACTTTGCCTTCAGGAAATTTTTAATACACCTTATTTCTGTCCGGGTCAGGACAAGGCCTGGTATGAATCAGCAGAGGCTATACCTGGCCCTACAGTTGAAAGAATGCAGGAATACGCGAAGAAATATAGTATGGTGATCATCGTCCCTATTTTTGAAAAAGAGCAGGCAGGTGTATTATACAATACAGCTGCAGTGATCGATGCAGATGGTACCTATCTTGGTAAATACAGAAAAAATCATATCCCTCATACTTCTGGTTTCTGGGAAAAATTTTTTTTTAAGCCAGGTAATCTGGGCTATCCCGTATTTCAAACAAAGTATGCCAAGGTGGGAGTATATATTTGTTACGACCGGCATTTTCCAGATGGAGCACGCATACTTGGTTTGAATGGCGCCGAGATCGTTTATAATCCTTCGGCCACTGTAGCAGGACTATCGCAATATTTATGGAAACTTGAACAACCAGCTCATTCGGCAGCCAACGGTTATTTTATGGGATGCATTAACAGAGTGGGCACCGAAAAACCCTGGAACCTTGGTAAATTTTATGGAAGTTCTTATTTCGTTGACCCACGCGGACAGATATTCGCTCAAGCCAGTGAAGATAAAGATGAATTACTGGTAGCTGATTTTGATCTGGATATGATCGAAGAGGTAAGATCTACCTGGCAGTTTTTTCGTGACAGAAGACCAGAGACCTATGGCAAGTTGGTTGAACTTTAAAATTATATAATGGCCATTCAAAATAAACGACTGACTGAAGCCGAATATTCGGAGAATTTTTCTGACCTGCACCCACCCTATGACTCCATAACAGCGGCGCAGGTAGATGCAAATCGTTGCCTTTTCTGTTATGACGCACCTTGCATGAAACGTTGCCCGACACATATTGATGTGCCAAAATTCATCAAACAGATCGCAACCAATAATATCAAAGGATCGGCTCATACCATTTTTAGTTCAAACATTCTTGGTGCAGGTTGCAGTCGTGTATGTCCGGTAGAAAAATTATGTGAAGGTGCATGTGTATATAATTTGCTTGAGGAAGATCCCATACCTATCGCAAGATTACAACGTTATTCCACAGAACAGGCCATGCAAAAAAAATGGCCCCTGTTTCAGCGTAAACAGAGTACAGGTAAAAAAGTGGCGATTGTTGGCGCCGGGCCAGCCGGACTTAGTTGCGCTCATTCGTTAAGTCGAGAAGGAATAGATGTGACTATATATGAAAAAGAAAAAAAAGGCGGAGGCTTAATGACCTATGGTATCGCTGCCTATAAAGTAACACCTGCATTTTGTGAAGAGGAAGTAGATTATATAATGTCTCTCGGTGGTATCCGTATTGAATATGAACAAGAACTGGGAAAAAATCTTTCGATTGCTGATCTGCAAAAAAATTATGACGCTATATTCCTGGCCTTTGGAGTTGGTCTGGCCCGCAGATTGAATATTCCAGGAGAAGAAATGAATGGCGTGGAAGATGCGATCCGTTTTATTTACAAATTGAGAAGTGATGGATACCCTGCCGTGCCTGTTGGTGATAAAGTGGTGGTGATCGGATTAGGAATGACTGCCATTGACGCAGCAACTCAGGCGAAAAGATTGGGAGCAAAACAAGTGACCATTGTTTACCGCCGCACCGAAGAAGAAATGCCCTGTACAGAAGTAGAATTAGACCTGGCAAAAAAAGATGGATGTGAGATCATATGGCTGGCTGCACCAAAAGAGATCAAAGGAAGAGAAAAAGTGGAAAAGCTTGTATGTGATATCATGAAGCCCGGTGAACCGGATAGTTCCGGAAGACGATTTCCAATTGAAACCGGCGAGACCTTTGAACTGGAAACAGATATGATCATAAAAGCGGCTGGACAGGTTCCCTTTGAATCACTGGTTAATTCAAATGGTTTGAATAATAGAAATGGTAAACTGGAATTAAATGAGGACCATTCCACAAATATAAAAGGCGTTTTCGCCGGTGGTGATGCAGTAAATGGAGGTAAGGAAGTGGTCGATGCTGTACAAGCCGGTAAACTTTCTGCCAGGGCTATTATAAAATATTTATTTTAAAAGAAACTTATCTGTTATGGCCGACCTGCAATCAAATTTTTTAGGGATAAGATCACCCAATCCTTTTTGGCTGGCCTCTGCCCCACCTACTGATAAAAAATATAATGTGCTTCGCGCATTTGAAGCTGGTTGGGGAGGTGTGGTATGGAAGACCCTGGGTTCACAAGTAAAAAATGTTTCTTCCCGATATTCTGCTGTTGATTTTGGCGGGCACAGGGTAATGGGATTTAATAATATTGAACTTATCTCTGATCGTCCACTGGACATCAATCTAAAAGAGATCAAAGAATGTATTCGTCTTTTTCCTGATCGTGCAATGGTAGTTTCATTAATGGCAGATAACGATAAAAACAGCTGGCATGAATTAATAAAAAAAGTGGAAGATACCGGGGCACATGGATTTGAATTGAATTTCGGTTGCCCGCATGGAATGACAGAACGAGGCATGGGGGCGGCAGTGGGACAAGATCCTGAAATTGCCTGCATGGTAGTTGAATGGGTGATGGAAAAAGCGACTATTCCCGTTATCACCAAACTTACTCCCAATGTACATAGTGTGGTGCCTACAGGAAGGTCTGTAGTGAAAGCCGGATCGAACGGACTCTCATTGATCAATACCATTCAATCCATTACCGGAATTGATCTGGATACACTGGTGCCTAATCCTTATGTAGCGGGTAAATCTGTATTCGGAGGTTATTGTGGTCCTGCGGTAAAACCCATTGCCCTGAAAATGCTGACTACAATCGCACAGGATGATCTTACGAGAACAGTTCCCATTTCAGGAATTGGCGGCGTAAGTACATGGCAGGATGCGGTGGAATTTTTGCTATTGGGTGCTTCAAATGTTCAGGTCTGCACGGCAGCTATGAAACATGGCTTCCGCATTATTGAAGACCTTTGCGAAGGGATGAATAACTGGATGGATGAGAAAGGCTTTAAAAAACTGGAAGATTTTATCGGAAAATCTGTGAATACGATCACTCATTGGGAAGATCTTGATATCAACTATCATCATATCGCGAATATTGATCAGAAAAAATGCATTCATTGCGGACTATGCTATATCGCCTGTGAGGATACCTCCCATCAATCCATTTCTATTGAGAAAGGCGATCCTTATAACACTTATAAAATTAAGGAGGAAGAATGTGTGGGATGCAATCTTTGCGAGTTGATCTGCCCGGTTGATGATTGCATTACTATGGAAGTTCACCGGAAAGCGGATGAATATGTTAACTGGATCGACTGGCAGAAGAGGGG